>DATJGE010000114.1:0-124506 GCA_035495295.1 Nitrospira sp.
AGGGGTTTTAACACTCGCGACAGACCAGCACAAGCTGGATGATGCCCAATAATTTCTCGAGATCGATGGGCTTGCTGATGACTTCTTGCGGGCGAAGGGACCAGGCGTCTTGAAGCATCTCTTCGTCGTAACTGCCGGTCAGAATAATCACGGCCCCCGTAAAATGTTTGGCCCGCAGCCGGCGAAGCACCTCGACGCCGTTCATCCCCGGCAGCATGAGGTCGAGGAGGATGAGATCGGGAGGAGCCTGGTCGACCATGGATAACGCCTGAACGCCGTCCTTCACGCCGATGGCATGATAGCCTCGGAGGCGCAGGAACTGCACCAACAGGTCCCGGACCAGCTGGTCGTCATCCAGGATGAGGACCGTTTCTCCGGTGTCCGCGGCCGATCCGGCCGCGATGGCCGCTCGTTCCTGCTTCCGACCCGGCTGCTGGACGACGCGATTGACCCCTTCGACGAGCACGTCGAGCGATAATCCCTTGCGCACGAAGTCGGTCACTCGGAGCGTGCGGGCTTGGTTTTCCTGCAGCTCTGTGGCCCCTCCCCCGAGGATGATGACCGGCGCATGCGGATCGATGGCGCGGATTTCCTTCAGCACCGTCAAGCCATCCATCTCCGGCATTCGAAGATCGAGGATCGTCACGCGGGGATTGTGCTGTCGAAACAGATTCAGCCCATTCAAGCCGCTCGTCGCTGAATGCACATCGTACCCGTGGCGAGTCAAGACGGCCTGAAGCAGGTCGCAATTCATGCGGTCGTCGTCGATGACGAGAATCTTCACCATGGTCGGCCGTTGAAACGGTGCATGTCAGAACGTGCCCAGCCCAAAAGCGACCCTAACATGAGAACCGGACGGTGAGAAGCAAAAGGGCAGAACACGCGAACAGGCTATTCCGCGGGCAGGCCCAAGAGGGCATCAACGAAGGCGCGCGGCTGGAAGTCCTGAAGGTCCTCGACGCCTTCCCCCACTCCGATCAATCGCACGGGTAATTTCAATTGGTCGGCGATCGCAACGACAATGCCGCCTTTCGCCGTCCCGTCCAATTTTGTGAGGGCGAGCCCGGTCACGCCGACCATCTCGCGGAACTGCCGCGCCTGCGCCAAGGCGTTTTGTCCGACTGTCGCCTCCAAAACGAGCAGCACCTCATGAGGCGCGCCAGGCAAGGCCTGCCCGATCACGCGAGTCACTTTCCGAAGCTCCTCCATGAGGTTCGACTTGGTATGCAGACGCCCAGCGGTATCGATCAGGACGACGTCGGCTTGCCTGGCCTTCGCGGCCGCGATGCCGTCGAAGGCGACTGCGGCAGGATCGGCGCCGTGACGATGCCTGACCAGTTCGACGCCGATACGGTCCGCCCAGACTTGCAGTTGATCGATGGCGGCGGCACGAAACGTATCCGCCGCGACCAACAGCGGGACTTTCTTGGCTTGCACGAGACGTTGCGCCAGCTTCGCCATGCTCGTCGTTTTTCCCACCCCGTTCACACCGACGACGAGAATCACGAAGGGTCTCGGCCCTTGGGCGATCAGGGCTTCAAACGTCGGACCGGACGCCGGATCGAGAACCTGGAGAAGGGTCTGCCGCAACGTGTTCTGCACATGAGCGATTTGTGAGGCATCGGTGCCTTTTAAGCTCTCCTTGAGCTGACTGATCACCCGTTCTGCGACCGGCACTCCGAGATCCGCTGAAATCAGCGCGGCTTCAAACTCATCGATCACGGCGGGATCCACTGCCCGTCCCAGCAACCGATCCAAGGAACCGCGCATGGCGGACCGCGTCTTATTGAGTCCTTCGCTGAGTCGCTGCATCCAGCCCACGGGTCAGCCTCCTGTGCTGCCTTGCCGTGGCGCTTTCCGAACGGGACGCACGAACGGCGGTATCCGGCCGAGGCGCCGACGAATCTGCCGCTCCTTCCTCTCCATCCGCAGGGCTTCGGCCCGCCCGCGTTCGTGATCGTAGCCACAGAGATGCAGCACTCCATGAATCAATAAGGTCACAATTTCTTCTTCCAATGGGCGACTCGCTGCCTTGGCTTGGCGTTCAGCGGTCGGCAGCGCGATCACCACGTCACCCAGATGGGCGGCGCGACAATTGAAACCATGAGGCGCCCGCCCCTCGCGAAAGGCGAAGGCGAGGACGTCGGTACTGCGGTCCTTGTGCCGAAACCGGTGATTGAGCCGCCGCATCCGCCGATCCCCCAAGAACGAGACGCTCAGATCCGCGGAGGGGTCCCCAAGAAATTTCAGGACGGCTTCCGCCAATCCACGCAGCCGCCTTCGATCCAAAACGGCGGAGCGGACATTCACCTGAACGAAAACGGGCATTAATGCGGCTGGCCCCAGGAGCCTTTCGCCTGGCTGGGCAAGGACGAGGATGGACGGTGGGAAGTTGGGGACGCCCGGCGCCCGGCCTGTGCGGCCTGCGGACGAGGTTCAGCGGCGTTCTCATGCTGGTCATACGCCTTGATGATGTCCTGAACCAGTTTATGACGGACGACGTCGCGCTCGTCGAAATACACGAAACGAATGCCTTCCACATCGCGAAGAATATCACGCACTTCGATCAACCCTGACACGCGGTCCGGGGGCAGATCAACCTGGGTGATGTCGCCGGTGACCACGGCTTTCGAATTAAAACCGAGGCGCGTGAGGAACATCTTCATTTGTTCTGCGGTCGCATTCTGCGCCTCGTCAAGAATCACGAAGGAATCGTTCAGCGTCCGCCCGCGCATGAACGCGAGCGGCGCGATTTCAATGTCGCCCCGTTCAATCGCACGGGTCGCACGCTCCATGTCCATCATGTCGAACAACGCATCATACAGGGGACGGAGGTATGGGTTGACCTTCGCGATCATATCGCCTGGGAGAAAACCCAATTTTTCTCCGGCTTCGACCGCAGGCCTAGCCAGAATAATGCGGCTGACTTCGCGTTTCATCAACGCGCTCACCGCCATTGCCATCGCCAGGTACGTCTTGCCGGTGCCGGCCGGACCGATGCCGATCACAATGTCGTGAGTTTCGATGGCTTCAATGTAGGTTTTTTGTGTGGGCGTCTTGGGCGCGACGAACCGCTTCTTCGTCACGATCGTCGTCGCGTTCGACAACAGTTCCTTGAGCGGCGTCTCGGGACTTTGCCGCAAGGCGGTCAACGCATGGGTCACGTCGTCGGGCTGGATCAGCATGCCGTCGTTGGCGAGTCCGGCAAGCTCGGTGAGTACGCGCTCGGCGTACCGTGTGGCGTCGGGATGTCCGTCGAGGGTGAGTTCTTCGCCGCGCGCCGAGAGGCGCACGCCAAGGTCTTCTTCGATCAGCTTGAGGTGCCGGTCGTGGTGGCCGAATAAAACAGCGGTGTTCGTGCCTTCGCGGAGCTTGAGCTTACGCACGGGGGCCGAAGCCCGTCCCTCCATCTAGTCAAGATGATTCTAGCAAAGCAAGGGGGATGGGACAAGATCAACCTCTGACCGAGCCGCCGGTCGTCTTTCGACCTACGAGGCCTTGGCAGGCGCCGCGATGGACAACTCAAACTCCTGCGCGGCAAAACCGCCCCGATCGTCTTGTGCGACCACCTTGATGCGATAGGTGCCGTGCGCATCCGGCGGCGCGTTCCAGCGGATCTGACCGGTCTGTTCTCCGATAGACATGCCTGGCGGGCTTTCTTCCAACTTATAGGTAATCGGATCGCCGTCGGGATCGCTCGCCTTGACCTGATAGTCGTATGCTCCGCCCGTTGCCGACCGCGAAGGGGACGAAAGTATCGTCGGTGCGGAATTGGACAAGGCAAAATGCTGGCTGACAGTGCTGCTGCCATCCGGGTTACCGTCCGAGGCCGTCACGTCAACCTGCATGGTGTCGGCAGCCGTCAAGCCGGCGGTGTCGAGCGTATTGTCCTCACCTTCCTTCAAGACCGTCTCATTCTTCCGCCATCGATACTTGAGGGAAACCGAATCCTGATCCCGATCGACCACATCGACGTTGGCCATCACGCGCCGCCCTTGTGCTTGATGATCGAATTCAACATCGACGTTCGAGATGATCGGTGGAGTGTTCGCAACGGACGCTGGACCTGAGCGAAACGGAGGGCCTTCGGTCACTCCATCGAACGGTGTGACTTCCACGACGACCTGATCTCCTCGCCTTAGCAACTCAGGTGGAAACGAGTCCTGTGTTTGTCCGACGATGACCTTGCCGTTCACCGACCAGCGATAGCGAAATGTGATCGTATTGAGATCGGAATCCTGCGCATCGATCACCACCGTCAGCGGATCGGTAAGAACGAGCGGCGCAGGCCGCACGGCAACTGAATGGACGACAGGAGGGTGATTGGACTTCAGACGATCGCTGCTTGCACCTTCACCGGATGAGCAGGCGGAAAACGATGCGAGAACGAGCAGGAGTCCGCAACAGGCACCGGCGAGCGGGAGGGCACAAGACGGTCTGTCTTGTACCCTCTCGCAGTCTCCAGCGCACGACGTCATACGATTATACCCGCTGATTGATCCAAGCCATGAATTGACTCCAGAGCAGCTGCGGCGGCTTCGGGGATATTTTATTGATGGCGGAATTGCTGGACTGGAAGTAACCCGCCATCCCGGTGGGTTCTGAACCGATCTGCATGGCCACGGACGAGGCCACGCCTTGACCACCGTCGACAAACCTCACCGCCTGCCCGCTGGCATTGACGCCGAATATCGGATCGGTGTACCCGGTTCCCGTCAGATAATAGAGCCCATAGATCTGACTCGTCCCCGTCGCCACGCACACATCGTTGCTCGGCGTAAACGTCGGGAAAAAGACCGCGCCGCCGATCAGCGTCGGGTTCACGATGCTTCGTTCGGCTCCCAGAAGCGTCGAACCGGAGTTCGTCGCGAGTTGGACAACCCATCCGTCCATCGCCGTGGTGGTGGTCGTGCCTTGAATTTTATCTTGCAGACCTGAGAACGTCGTCACGCTCCCGACATTTTGCACCTGGGCGCCTGATGTACAGGAAACGCAGATCGTCGCATTCGTCACATCGAGAAGATTTTCATTGTGACAACTGGTTACGGCCGACTGCACGCATCCCGTCATGACAGAGTCCTTAACGCCGACCAGATACTGCGCATTGTGATCCGTCTTGTCGGCGGCACTCATAAAGCGCCCGGTGCCGAAAAAGACCCACGTGTTTCCGGAATTATCTAGGGTGACTGTGGAACTGGCCGTGACCGGTCCCAACGATACCGCCGTGCCGCCGATCGGAACCGCTGTGACCATCTCCGTCGGAAGCCGGTAGCCAGTGTCAAGCACGCCCCAGAGACTCACCGAACATAGGGCACTGCCCGTACAGGTCCCCATGGTGAATCGATACATCTTGCCCGTCCAATATCCCAGCCCTGTCCCGCCCGTTAAGGGACCTGAGGCTGGACCATTGGACGTACCGCCGCTGATGGCACGTCCAACGTAGACCGCATCCGAACGGAAATCGAGATCACGATCAAACGTGATCAAATCGCTCATGAAGGAGTCCCTCTGCGTCAGCGGGCTGCTTGTTTTATCGTACATTTTGAATTGAGCGTAGCCTGGAGTGCTTCCCTGGGGCACCAGGACAACCCCGAAGATGGATGCATAGCTGGCGGCCCTGCCATCGTAGCCATGGACGCCTGAACCAAGCAACATCATCCAGCGAGCATAGGTATGGTCGTTCTTTAACACAGGATTCCCGCTTCCGTCGGTTTTCGGACTCGTCCGAATGACCGTCGGATAACTCGTGGTCAATCCCAAATCTACGTTGGAGAAGGCCATGAGCACTGTGGGCGTCGCTGTCGGATCCGTGATATCGAGCACGACGTAGCCGCTATAGAACTTGCGCGTTGTGGCGGTTCCACTCCCGAAGTCCGCCGTGACGGACAGCGTCGGGCCTCCATTGCTCGTGCCCGATGCCGTTGTACACGCCCCGCAACTTCCTCCGAACCGCAGGCCCATAATGAGAATCGTGCCCCACCCGTCCGGGTGGATGCAGCCGGTCGCCGTCGGTGTCGGAGTCGATGAGCCGCTGTTGCACGCCGCTTCCGCCGTAAAAATCTTGACGTCGGTGACTTTTGGTTTCAAATCCACATAGGAGATGTGGGTATAGTTCGACTGCGTATACCAGATCAGCTGCGGCAGCAGATAATGAGGCACAAAGCCCCACAATTCCTCCCCCAGGGCGGGGCCGCTACTGTTATCGTTTGCCGCCGTCGTATACCAGCCATGGCAATTTGGGCAGGCACTGGTATCGCTCCCGCGGTGATAGTAGCCGACATTGAACGCATGCAACATGCCGTCGTTGGCCCCCACATAGGCGGTCTGGCGACGATTGGCCCATCGCTGAAGAAAATGACGATACCCGTCGTCACCATACAGAATATCGAACCGTTCCTTTGGCGCCCCGACGATCGTCGGGCTCGAATTGACAATGTCTCCCAATCGCCAGGTCACCATTGTTCCATTGACCATAAGGTCCCGATCCCGCATGCCGCTGACCGAATTACCCTGGAGAAAACTAATGATATTCGACGCCGTCGTCGTATCGGGAGCGCGCAGATATTTCTGCAGCGTCGCCGCATTCGCCGTGCTGAACGCGATTTGCTCGTTCGAGGTCACGACGCCGTCGTCATTCAAATCGACCCAGGTAAAGATGTTTCTCGGATTCAGCGTCAGATTGCGCGCAGCCAGTTTGCTCCCCGCCTCCCACATGCCTTGCATCTCCCGCAAGGTTGCGGTCGTCCCCCCGGTTCGTGGAGTCGCATAATATCCCGGGTCATCGGCCTTGCCATCACCATCCGCGTCGACATAGCGCCTGATGATGACATCGCCCGATGTGCTGACCTCGGTCGCAACAATGTTGTCGTCCGTGTAGACGAGGTGCCCGTCCGGGCCTCCACCTGATGCCCCGTGGTCCTCACGGAGATTCCCGTAGGTATCGATGAAGAGCCCCTGGAAGTAGCCGGTCCACGAGATCACACTGGTGCTCCCAGGGGTCTTCGGGATCTCAGGATAAAAATAGGCTTGGTAGATCGATCCGTCTCCGTTTGACGAAGACGCCAACACCGAAATCGACGTCCCTGAGGCGGAGTTCTTCAGAATGTCGTTGATCGCCGCAAGAATCTGATCTCTGAGGCTGTAGCCGTCATTCGCATCGAAGAAGGTATCGGGCACGCAATCCGGATTCGGATTCCCGTTCGCGTCAACCGCATCCCATTCCGAATAGCTATAGAAGGGACCGGCTGTTCCAGGGTTGAGATTCGAGTTCGATGGATAGGTGCAGGTCTGTCCACTCGTCGGAGTGAAATTAGAGGTGCCATCACCATTATTGTCCTTGAAACCGCCATATTTTGCCGCGGATGCCAACAACGTTGCGCCGGCCTTGCGGCCCATCGCATTGACCGAATAAAACGTGACATATTGGGTTCCGGACATATTGGATTGAACTCGAAGGTCGTGGGTCCGCCCATACAAGGCCACATCGTCAAGCCGATCGCCGGCCAGCGCCGACGCCGCATCGCCCGACGAATCAGAGGCCCTGACCCCAACGTTGTTTGCCCATGAGGGATTCATCGTCGAAGCCGTCGGGAACGGTGTGACCAGCGTCGGGTTCGTCCCGTCGTTGGTCGCAATGCCGGGGCTGATCATCAAGACATAATTTTTACAGCATGCGACCTGCTGGCCATACGAGACATAGTAAAAGGGATCGCCTGTCGCGTTGATGGTATTGTTGTATCCAGTTCCCCACGTGGCGCTATTGCCATTGTCGTAACAGGGGCCGTCCGATTTGTGATAGAGACACAAGGCTTCGTACAATGACTCAGCTAACGGCGCGTAGGCCTGCGTTTGGTTATTCCGGATATTCGTCACGGTCGACGAGTTAAAATTCTGGTCGAAGCCGAATTGGAGACTGCCACCATTTCCAGTTGAGGCGTTCACGAACATGACGGCGACGTGCATGTTGTCCGTGCGCATGGTCTGAAAGAGACCTAACGACCGATCGCGTTGGTAACACACCAAATGCCCAGCAAACGTCGAAAGGGTCGTGTCAGGACAGGTGCCGTTCACGCCGATCCCTGAAGGGACATTGGGCTCCGTCGTCAAATCGACTTTAATGTTGTACTTGTTTCCGCTCGCCGTATCGAAGGGCGACGCCGTTGCATCATCGTTCACGAAGATCGAGCCTTCTCCACTTCCGAAGAACCGCCCCGTCGTGATGGTGCCGCCGCCATTCTTATTGACCGTGGGCGACGGCAACGCAGTCGGCACACGGCCGGACAGCGCGGTATTGAGGACAAACTTCACATAGCGCCAGCAGGGATTCCAATTGCTCCCTGACTTGCTGCACGAACTGGTGGACCCGTTTTCACCCGTCGTGCCGATCCCGCCCAATGAGTTTGCTGACCCGTCCGCATTGGCCTGCGCGGGCAGCGGCCGTCCGCCGACCAGCACCTGGTAGATGACTTCCTGTTTCCGCATACTCAGCCAATTGAGGAAATTGCCGTCCCACATGGTGCTCGCACAGCTGTCGGCGACCGCCGCTTTGACTGATCCGTAATTGAAGCTATTGCTGCCATACGTGTAGCAGCGGTACGGATCGAACGCGCCGTAGTAGGCGTAAGCAGAGTTGAACGTATCGGCCGGAGCGGTTTCATTCGCGCTCGTCAGCACGTTGCCGTTCAAATCGATCGCACGGAGGTCCGTATTATCGGCTTGGCCGCCGGAGGCAGTGGCACTATCGATCGTGACGTTGGCGGCATAGTAGGGATTGTTGCCGGAATCGACCGTCGCCGTGCCGGGTTTCCAGGAGAGAGGATACCAATGATTCGATCCGGCATAGGCCGCTTCGAGGGTGTAGTTTCCCGTGTCGACGAGGAACAACACGTTCGGCGGCACGTTCTGGTTCAGAAAGATGGGATAATTCGTGTAGTCACTCATCACCTGCGCGGATACTGTCAAGGGATGTCCGAAGCCGACACACGCACACAGCAATGCCGTGCTCAGCATACGCGTCACGGCTGCTCCAATGGGTTGGTGTTTCATGTTGCCCTCCCGATGGTACGCACGACCGACGCGGCTCCGCGAGCGATCGTGGGAGTGAAATTGCGAGCGTGCCAAAATCATCCGTGAACCCTCGACATGTTCTTATGGCTGCTTTTGACAGCCGTCGCCGGTCAGCGCGCAGGCGTAAAGCGCCGAGATGCGGCTCTCTGTGCCGGTCGCTGTATTCGTCGCGATGCACGTGACACGGTAATAGACGTCGGAACCGCTGGAGCCTGCGCCGACCCCGGTCCCATCATAGGCAGCGAATTGCTGTTGTCCTGAACCGGCTCGCAGCTTGACGTACAGCCGGTCAATATCGCCGACGACGTCATAGGCGCCGACGCTCATGTGGAGATTGGGCCTTGCGGCGAGCCCGGTCGGCCCGATCCCCTTCGCCACATCAATATTATTTTCGGGATTTCCCATGATTTCGTTGCCCAAAAGCGTCGGGTTATTGTTCGTGCTGACCACAGGTCCGGCCGGCTCTACGAGGTTATTTGTTCCACTGGTTGGGATTTGCGCGCCGTTTTCCGGGAGCAGCGTTTGCAAGATGACGTTGGCCCCCGTTCCGAGACACGATTCAGCGGCGTTTGCTGACGCTTCCATCGTTCGTTGCAATCCCGCCATATTGTTCTCGAAACCGCTCACGGTAATCGCGGCAATGCCCAGGACGGTCAACATCAACATCACCATGACGACCGTCAACATGGCCATGCCCTGCTCGGTCTCCACTAGGGCGAACATGCCATCGCGTGGATTCCCCTCGCTCCTCGTTCCGCTATAAGCCGACATTGCGGGTCTCCACTGTCTTGACCAGGACTCGGCGCCGATGATTGGGATCGGCCGGAAGTGTATGGTCACTGGGAGCCGGTCCGACTGCCATCGCGGCTGAACCGATGAGGGCTTGGCTCTTCTCTCCAAATCCTTGATCATTTTTCGACTGTCTGGCCACCAGGGCGATCTGAATCAATTTGATCTTGTCCGGTGTGAGCGGTGCCGTCGTCCATGGCACATTGCTGAGAAAATCCTCTTGGCCAAAACCTGCCGGCGTATTCACATCATCGATGATGTGGTCGGGGATTCCGCTGTTGAACGCTGTACAACCATCGCAGGCATAGGAGAGTTGAAGGTCCTCGATCCCTTCTGCAATAGGCGCTTCAGCATTCGGACCGGTGGTGACGCCGGCCACACCTCTCGTCAAACAGGGAGAGCCGGCTCCCTGCAGTGACGGGTCACCGCAGAGGCCGGTCGCGTCCGGAAAAGGCACGATTCGGTATCGAATGCATTGCAGCAGGTACACCTGGTCTTCCTGTTGAAACCAGAGAGGAGGAGGGATCGAGACAGTCAGCTTGCTATTGGTCTGATCAGGCTGCGCCGTGACCTGAACAGTGGTGGCCCCTCCTATTGAAATATAGGAATTTTGGGCCAGACCAGAATTCACCATGTCGGTGACGGCTCCAGGCTGAAGCGTAATAGAGGTAATGCCACCCGACGTCGTCGGAGCGCTCAAGGTCCATCTATTCGCCCCAGTCGTTCTGGTCGTTGGTACCAGCACTTGCACGGAGTCTGCCCCGCTATCAGTTCCCGTATTGGTGTTATCGGAAGGGACGATCGAACTCGTGCAATTTCCTACCGCGACGCCGGGATTTCCAAAGCCGGCCATTTTCAAATCTCTGGCAAGCAATTCCATCGCGAGCCGAACGTTCTGCTGTGTGTCGACGATTTGTTCGTTGGCCCGTAATCCCTTGCTGGTCATTGTGAGAATCGAAAACGCCGCCCCGACCACAACGACTCCGATCAGGAGCCCGAACATGAGTTCAATAAGGGTGACCCCCGCTTGCCCGGTCAAGTCAGGCGCGAGAGGGCTACGCGGCAGTGATCTGTCGTGTGCTTGTGTCATTCTGGTGCGACCACTCGATTGAGAGTGATAGATCGTGCCCGTTTCACTGTGGAACCACTCTTCATGGAGCCCAACCAGGTGATCGTAACTTGGACAGTTCTCTGCCCGAGGACCGTCGGTGCGATCGGGTTGAGATCTACGATGACCTGGCCGCGCACATTTTGAAGCTGAGTGTTCGTGAGGAGACCTTGCCAGATAAGACAATCTCCCTTGGCCTGCGCTTGGGCGGCATTGATGTTGTTGCAGGTGGTCGAATTCTGTGTATCAATCCCGTTGTAACTCACCGCATTCCGCCGGTTGAAATACACACGTTCCATCATGTCGGATGCCACCGATGTGACTCGTGTCAATTCGCTCGCATCGACGTTTTTCACCAGCGCAATGGTCTGCATGCCGGACATGGCAAGCAGGCCAGTCCCTAAAATCACCGCAGCCAACATGCCCTCAAGCAAGGAAAATCCTTCTTCTCCTTGACACTGAGAACAACGCTGCCGCGGCATCCTGTCCCTCCTTGATGAGGTCATGGGCAAGAGGTGGCGTTTTCAGACCAATTCACTTTGCCGGATGGAATAATCGTGACTGCATACTGACGCTTGTATCTGTCGCACACCCCGATCGTCTGTAGGCCGGTCCCTCCGCTCGTCCGGAGCCCCAATGATGAAAAACTGACTGTGACCGGACTGACGAGGACAGAGAGGACTCCGGAGGTAAACGCCTTGTCCTTAATCACCAGTGTTCCCGGCGTCGATCCCGACGACGTGACGGCAGAAATGTGAATCTGCCCTCCTGTGTTCTGTACGGTCACATCCACTGATCTGTTCTGGTTCATTCCTGACATTCTGGCCAGGGTCATCTGCGTGGCGATCTCCGTTGCCGCCTGCCGCAACTGGGATTTCGACAGCCACCGCAAGTAACCGGGCGTTGCGATGGCAGCGGCAATTGCGATGATGCCAACGGCAATCATCAACTCGATCAACGTGAAACCGTTTTGTTCGAAGCCGAATCGTTTCATGATGCCCACTCGCCGAATGCGTCCCTCAACTGGACGGAAAAGCGCAAACCCAATCGGAGCAAGGGACGTGCCGATCCCATTCTTCCCTCGGCTTTGCTAAGCAATTGAATCTGCATGCCTTTTGATGCTTCCTCTCTTCGCTTTATTCAAAAGAGACGACAATTTTTGTCCTCGATCACCGAGAAGTGTCGATCATATCGTCGAAGCGGTAATCGCGAGAGAGGTACTGCTAGAGCTGTGAGAGCAGACAGCGAGGAGCACAACAAAAGGCGGCCAGAAAACTGACCGCCTTCGTTGCGACACCATCTGTCGCTAGCAAAGTGTCCCTGTACAGCCAGAGCCCGAAGGCGGAGGGACAGGCGGTGGATCCGTGACCGGAGGCGGAGGCACCGGGGTTGGATCGGGCACTCCGGATCCGCCCGGTTTGTGCAAATCCTGCTTCACTCTCGCATTATCGCGTCCCTGAAAGCCGTGGTCGCCGGCGTGCTCGTTCGCATTCCTGAGGCCTTGGCCCCGATGGCTATCGCTGGTGGCATTTCCAGGGGAGTTGCTGTGCGTTGGGGCACAGACAGGGTTACACACCACTTGCTGTTGCGCCATCACCATTCCTGAAAAGATCAGTGGAATGGAGAGAAGAGCGCTTGCCGCTGCGAGCGTTCGTCTACACATATGTTCCTCCTTGTGCCTGATTGTGACAGACCTGTCTCACAGGTCGATTCACACAAAGGCCACTGCGTTTGCCTATCTCGCACGGGGCATGCCAAGAGGAAAGATCAGGAAATTCAACCGCCTGGAAGAGCACCACAAATTCGACGTTCTCACGCGTACATATTATTTGTCAGTGAAGAGCAAAAATTGCCTGACGCATGATGGCTTCTGCGACCGTTTGTATCATCGCGATCGTGGTTACTTGGCCGCCACAGCCCGCACTTGTCGATACGTCGTCAACCCTTCAACGGCCTTCCGGATGCCATCGCGTAGCAGAGTTTGCATGCCGTCGCGAAATGCGGCGGCGAGCATGTCGGCGGTTCTGGCCCTGGATTGGATGAGGTGCTTGATCTCCTCCGTTCCCACCAACAATTCGTGGATGGGGACGCGGCCCTTAAAGCCGGAGCGATGGCACTGATCACAGCCACGTCCGTGAAACAGGTGAAGCGCGTCGTATTCCGGCATGACTGATGTTCCAGGCACGCCACCAGCGCTTTCGACCATTTCGTCGTACTCTTCGCGCGAGGGTCGGTAGGTGTCTTTGCACTCCGCACAGATCCGCTTGCACAGTCTCGTGGCCAGCACTCCGAGCATCGCGTCGGCGAAATTGAACGGATCGCAGCCTAAGTCGAGGAGCCGGACAACAGTTTCGACGGCGCTGTTCGTGTGAAGGGTGCTGAAGACGAGATGACCCGTTAAGGAGGCCTCAATGGCAATATCTGCGGTTTCCTTGTCCCGCATCTCGCCGATCATGATGACATCCGGATCGGCTCGCAAAAATGCCCGCATGGCGGTCGCAAAATCTAATCCGATTTTTTGATGAATTTGGAGTTGGCGCAGTCCTTCTTGGGTAATTTCAATCGGGTCTTCTGCTGTCCATATCTTTCGCTCCTCCGTATTGATGTGCTTGAGGATCGCGTGGAGCAGTGTGGTTTTTCCCGATCCGGTCGGCCCGACGCAGAGAAAAATGCCATGGGGTCTTTCAGCCAAGGTCTTGATCGCCTGCAAGGTGTGCGGCATGAATTCCATGGCTTCCAGCGGCATCGGGTCCTTCGCGGTCAACAGCCGCAGCACGGCATCTTCATTGCCGCCGGCCGTCGGAAGGGTCGCCACGCGCAGCTCGATGGTGCGTTGGTTTCCGAGCTTGAACCGGATCTTTCCATCCTGCGGCTTGCGCCGTTCAGCGATGTCGAGGTTGGCCATGATTTTGATGCGCGACACGAGGCCCCGCCGGTAGGCGGCGGGAACCTTCGTGAAGGTGAAGCAGGTGCCGTCGACGCGGAATCGTATGTTCATCTCTTTTTTGCCGATGCAAGGCTCCACATGGAGATCCGAGGCCCCCAGACGATCGGCCTCGGTGATCAAATGATTTGTCAGGCGCACGATCAGCGAATCGTTTTCGTCAATGGGATCGGCGGCGGTCTCGGGCACCGGATCGGGAGGCGCGTCATCTCGCAACTCGGTGAGCAGCGTTCCGATCGCTGCGCCTCCTTCCTGCGCTGCCAGGGTGCCCAGAAACTGCTCGAGATCGCGTCGGAGGCCGACCGAAAAGCGGATCGTCATTCCGGGGAAGGTTCGCCTCACGTCCCAGCCACGCTCGAGATTATGTGGATCATGCGTCAGCACGTCGACGAGCTGTCCACGGCGGGCGATCGGCAGCCACAGGTTCTTTTTCAGATAGTCGTGACTAAGCGTTCGGACGAGGCCGGCATCAATGACCGTCCGCTCGTCGAAGGGAAGGTACGGGCATTGATAGTACTCACTGAGAAATTCGCCCAAGACGGATTTGGGCACGTGATACCGGTCCAGCAGCAAGGCCTCGATATCGGTCGTTCCTCCCCTCGCCTCTTCCACGGCGCGGTCGAGATCCGCTTGACCGAGAATCCCCCGGCAAACGAGGAGGTCCAGGACGTTCTGTTCGATGGACGGCCGGGCGAGTTTGGCAGCTGCGCCCCGCCTTTGGACCGCCGGCTCGGCCGAACCGGCGCCATTCATTTCGTCGGCGGAGACATGGACTCCGTCCATCGGCCGTTCGACATCAATACTTGACCTGCCATGTCGATGGTGCCCGATAGACGACGGGAAGGCCGCGAAACAAACCCCGTCCAAAATCCGCGTTGTACCAGATTTCGAGCACCGGGCCTGTGGCGATGGTCCCGCCCGCGACGATGGCGCCATACATTCGGCTCTCGCGCTCGACTGTGACGGTACCGGCCGCGTAGAGGAGACCATTGAAATGAATGCCAGACAAGGTCGCTGGAATCCGGCTGCCGAGGGCACTCGTCCCTTCCGGCGGTGGACTCAACACACTGACAGAGCGCCCGACTGCGCTCGGCTTGAGCACGACGTGCCCTTGGACGACCAATACTGCTTCGACATACTCGGTCTCGAGCGACAACGTTCCGAGGTTGTCAGCACTCGGAACTCCTCCATCCAACGTATCGATGAACACCAAGCCATGGGATTGGCCCACCGCCGATGAGGCCAATACTTCGGCGGGCAGACGTCCGGCATCGGATTCCACCGCTCCTAATGCGTGGAGACGCCCTTCTCGATCCAGACGGTAGTAGGTACCATGCCGCTGGGCCGTCTTCTTTAGGACCTCGTAGTCCCAGCGATCAAGCCGGACGCCCGGCGTTGGCTGTTGATGGGCATAGACGTTTGTCGGGAAGCCCGTGCTGTCTGCGCCGGAAGGAGCAAGCAGCGACACGTCCCCTCCGATCCAGTAGTCCACCCATCGGTCCTCCAGGGCATTGACCGCCTCGTATGATTGACCCGTCACCGAAGCGCTGCCACGCTTGGCGACGAGATCATTGACGCGATTGATCACCAGGTCGCCCATGACACGAAGGTCGCCCCAATGTGTCAGGATGGCGGACGCGCCGCCGGGCTTCGGCGTTCCGAGTCCCTGCCCGGTTTCAACTGCCGCCCGGATGGCGGGAAGATTTACCGCCCCAAGCTGGAGCCGGATGGTGCTCGCCAAAGATCTTCTTCCTTGCGTTGAAGCGGTGACTTCAACCGTACCGAGCAGTCCTGGCTGTAAGGGCGCATACATCTTCAGCCGCTCGAGCCGCCCGAGTTCTGACAATGCTCCGGTGAAGCCGGTTCCGGATCCGTTCAACAGCTGCGCATCGCTGTCGTTTGTCGCGTCAAGCAGGATGTCCGGCCGGTCGGAGGTGCCTGAGAACTGAGAACGCCCTGCTGCGTCGAAAAAAGAGGGGCCCGCCTCTGTCTCCTGCCGCTTGGTCAGCAACAGAGCGAGAGGGGTCGGCGCAGAGGACGGTTCATGAAACCACGCGACAAGCAGATCGCAGGCGCCCTCGGCCAAGTGCTGAGCCTGTGTTTGCTCGGCGATTGCCGAGATACTCGGCGCCTCCTGCCCCGCGAGGTGCAAGAGCGCCATGCTCATGAGCAGAAGCATAATGATCACCATGAGCGCCGCCAGCAACACATGACCGTCCTCAGAGAGGTTTCCTCCTCGAGGCATGATTACGACTTCCTTCCCACGTCAGCTCCGTAAGCCGATCTCCCTCGTTTCCTTAGCCGCCCGGCCGGGAAGCGCAATCTCAACCACGATGCGACGCACCGATTCCGGCGCCACGACGGGACGCCCCCCTGCGTCCCGATAGCGCAAGCTGAAGCTGGCGATATCTGCTGCGATGACGCTGGCTCCCCCATCGATTTGACGCAACCATCGGAGCCTACCGCCCTCGTCCGGACGGACGTAATAGCGGACGTGGTTCATGACCGTGGTCGAAGCACCGGATGGAATCGGCCGTGATGCCGGCTCAACGATCGTCAGCACATTGCGTTGACCGGCGCGCGCTAACGTCGCCTGCTCGCACTGATCGTTCCAGCACATGCGCACAAGCTTGCCCTCCGGCCATCCGCGTCCATCCTCGACCGTGAAGGCGGTCTGACCGGGAGCCACAGGCGCCGTCACATTCGTCATCAGGCCGCTGACATTTGCCTGAAATTCAATGCTGTCCGGTTGGACGACGGACAGCGACTCAGAGACCGCCAAACGCAGCTCCTGCTGAAACAGCTCAAGCCCCAGCCGGACATCTTGAGTTTGAATGATCCGTTCGTGCCGCAGGAGGAATTGCCGCTGGAAAAAGACCACAGATTGCAGAGCGGCGCTTAAGACAATGAGTCCCGCGGCCATAGCCGTCATCACTTCGACAAAAGTGAAGCCGAAGGAGGTGCGCAGGCGAAACGTATTCATGCCTGTCCATACCACGTAGAACCTCCGGTTTACTGCCGCCCCGTCAGTGAAGAATTGGCACGGAGCGTGGCAAGGCGTACCTCACGCAGCCTTCCCGCTGCGGCGTACATTCCGCGCGCTTCGATCACGACCGCGCCTGCGGTGTCGAGAGGCCCCGGAGAATGCGCAGCAACGGTCCACAGAATTGTCACGCCTTCCTGCTCCTGGAGCGCCGAATAAATGCCGTCCCCCGCGATGCGATCGCCTTCGCTGCCGTCGTCATGCATGCTCGTCTCCAGGACACCATCGTGATCGAGGTCGTCAAAGAGCAACTGCGCCCACGGGACGGCGCGCTTTACCTCGAGCCTCGATTCGGCCAAGGCCAAGGCGCGGGTGGCGAGGTCATCTGCCATCACGATCTTGTCGGCAGCATCGAAGGCTCCCATGACTCCCACGACTCCGATCGACGTCAACGCCGCGGCCACCAGGACCTCGGAAAACGTTGCGCCTCGGTCACCATCAAAACGGCGCGTCCGGTGGCCTGCGTCGGGTAACAGATGATCGCCAAGGTGGGCGGGTGTGACTGGGTTAGCGCACGTCCCCGCGTGCGCAGGGTGGGCGGGTGAGAAGAAAGGAAGCGACATCACGAGATCACCACTCGTCCAGTGAGGCTCACTGTGATGATCATGCGGCGATGCCCGCGATCGTAAATCTGGATGGTCGTGGCGCTCGCCGAGCGTCCGCTCGCATGGAAGAACAGGTCGGAACCTGCGGTGGGTTCGTCGATCACAATGCCCTTATCCGCATAGTGATAGACGTCCAAGACACCGCCGGCATCGGCCTGGGAAAGCGTAATGGTTTTCGCCGAAGTATCGAACCGGACCAGCAGACGTTCACGCCTCGCCATTGCAAGCTGTCTCGCCATCCTGAGTGTGGACCCGACTTCGGCGACGGCAGTCTTGCCCTGTAGGCGCATATGCAAACCTTGATAAGAGGGCGCCGCCATTGCTGCGAGGATGCCCAGAATCGCCGATACGGTGACGATTTCGGAAAGCGTCTTTCCCGCCGTCGTTGAGTGACGATCGATGAGATCCATGCCGTTCGGCGCTTCCAAAACCTGTGCCGACCGCCTCGAGGGTAATGATTGGGGCGAGTCCACGACTTTTTCTGAATGATTTCAGCGAATGCGCTTTCGTTCGTGAGGGGCGCCCGTTGCCAGGATGAGCTCATTCAGATACGGGGAGCAGTCAACGGGATACAGCCCGGGAAGAGATGACGATCGTGCGTGATGCGCTAGAAGGATGGGCTCAACAAACGCTGGTACCAGTTCAGCAATGGTTCGCCGAAAAACAGGGAGACGAGTGCCCCGAACACCAGGTAGGGACCAAACGGAATATAGTCTTCTCGTTTCATCACTCCAAAGGCAATCAAGCTAATGCCGATGACCGATCCGCTCAGCGAGCCGATCATGATCGTCAGCAGGGCCGGTTTCCAACCGAGAAAGGCGCCAATCATCGCGAGCAATTTGATATCCCCTCCGCCCATACCTTCCTTGCCAAACAGGTACGGACTGGCCCAAGCCAAGGCCCATAAAATTCCTCCTCCAACCACCATGCCAAGCAAGGCGTTGACAGGCCCGACCGGCAGCACGGTGGCCGCGCCGACGAGTCCTAGCACGATACCGGGAACGGTGACGACGTTCGGAATGATTTTGTGGGTTAGATCGGTTCCGGTCACCACAAGCAACGCCGAAAACAGGATACAGTATAGGATGGTCGTCCAGCTCGCGCCGAAGACCCAGAGAATGGCGACATAGCCGGCCCCATTGGCCGCTTCAATGAGCGGGTATCGCATCGTAATCGGGGCCCGGCATGTCCGGCAACGCCCACCGAGCCAGAGATAGCTTAGTACGGGCACGTTGTCGTACCAGGCGATTGAACCTCCGCAGGAAGGGCAATGCGATCCTGGCCAGACGATCGATTCATGTCTTGGCAGCCGGTAAATGCAGACATTTAAGAAACTACCGATCGTGGCCCCGAAGACCGCGACAAGGGCATACCAGGAGCTGTCAATCATCGCGTTGTCCGTTATTCATGCGACAAACGAATGCTTAGGGGCAAAAACTATATAGGTAGTTGCACTAGGGCCATTTCGCATTGGTTTACATGACTTAGAGGAGTTTCTATAATTTTCCAAGGCTCCGCGAAGTTCTCCCGAGGGCGGCCCTTGGATGCAGTATAGCCTAATCGATCCCCGATCAAAGGAGAACCACAAACATGGCACGAACCGGACGAGTGAGATCCCGGAGTTCATTGGCGGATCTCGCCCCGCCGCCGCGCAAAAAACGACCGGAATCACTGACCAGCCGTGAACAGGAAATCCTTGAGCTGATTTGGTCCGGGTTTAAAAACAAGGAAATCGGCCAGCGCCTGAAAATCAGCGTCAAAACCGTCGAAGCGCATCGGGCCAACATGATGAAGAAGATGCGCGTCTCGAATACGGCTCAACTGCTCAAGACGGCGATTCAGGGAAACATGATCCGGCTGCGCTAAGGCGCTCGCTTGTGCTGTCCTCGCTGCCGGAGGCCTTCGAAGAGCGTCACCGCGACGGCAGCCGAGACATTCAACGATTCGACCTTTCCCTTCATTGGGATCCGGATCAGGTTGTCACACTCCTGGGCGACCCCTCGCCGAATGCCTCCGCCTTCTCCGCCAAACACAAATGCAATCGGCCCTGTCATCTCGATGGCGCTGACTTCCTGAGCCGCGGAAGGCTCGACGCCATAAATCCAGAGGCCGGCCTCTTTCAATTCCTCGATCAGCCGTGAGAGGTTGACGACGCGCGCCACCAAGATGTGTTCGAGCGCGCCTGCCGAAGTCTTGGCGACGACCGACGTCAATCCGGCCGCCCGTCGCTCCGGAACGAAAACGCCGTGCACACCCGCCGCTTCAGCGGTCCGGATGATCGCACCGAGGTTGTGGGGATCCTCCACTCCATCGAGAATGACGAGAAACGGCGGCTCGCCCCTTTGCCGCGCCAGATCAAGGATGTCTTGGGTCGTGCTGTAAGCCTTGGCCGAGACAAAGGCAATGACCCCCTGGTGATTGCCGCCCGGAACTAGGCGGTCGAAGGCTCGAGGCGGCTCGATATGGACAGGGATCTGTTGGGCTTTGGCCTGTTGAACAAGGTCGGCAAACTGGCGGTCGGTCCGCTGCACGAGGAGACGTTGGAGCGGCCTGCCGCCGGCGCGCAACGCTTCTCGAACCGCATGCAGACCGTACAGCACCTCCGGCCTGTTATCGTTTCCAGCGGCTGGTCCCGTCGGGTTTGTCCTCGATGATGATACCCTGTGCCGCGAGTGATTTTCGGATTTCATCGGCTTTCGCGAAATCCTTCCGTTTTCTGGCCTCAATGCGCTCAGAAAGTCTCGCCTCGATTTCCTGACCCGTAAGCACGAGCTGTCCTGTCGCGGGCAGTATTCCGTAATCCCATTTTTCCAGTTGAAACAATCGTAGAACGTCACCGAGCCTACGAAACTGCCGAAGAGCGCGTTGTCTTGCCTCTGTAGAAAGCCCGCGATCAATCAGTTTATTGATTTCATTACGCAACTTCTGCAGCTCGGCGACGGCCATCGGCGTGTTCAAATCATTGTCCATGGCCTTTTTGAATGCTTCTTCGGCGTGTACCAGAGCGGCTGAGAGATCTTGATCCGCAGTACTATTTTGTTCGTTCTCGCGCAGCCTATTAAACAATCCATAGAATCCCTCCAACGCCTGCCTTGCCTCTTGCAACGCCTGATCGGAAAAGTCCAATGGCCCGTGGTAGTGCGTCGAAATCAGAAAATATCTGAGGACTTCGCCGGTCACTTGTTCAGACCATTTCGACTTCTCAAAAATCTCGCGAATCGTAAAAAAATTCCCCAGCGACTTCGACATCTTCTCCTGGTTGATCTGCACGAACCCGTTGTGAATCCAGTAACGGGCGAATTCCTTTCCGCTTGCGCCACACGATTGAGCGATTTCGTTCTCGTGATGCGGGAAAATCAGGTCCATGCCGCCGCCATGAATGTCGAATGTCTCTCCCAGATACTTGATCGACATCGCGGAGCATTCTATGTGCCACCCTGGGCGCCCAGACCCCCACGGACTGGGCCACGAGGGCTCGTTGGGTTTGCTCCGCTTCCATAAGGCAAAATCCATGGGATGACGTTTCCGCTCGTCGACCTCGACGCGCGCGCCCGCCTGCAGATCTTCCAACTTACGCTTCGAGAGGCGCCCGTAGTCCTGATACTTGTCCACCTCGAAGTACACATCGCCGTCAATAGCGTACGCCAGGCCCTTCTTGATCAGCGCGTCGGTGAGGGCAATGATTTCCGAAATATGGCCAGTGGCTTTTGGCTCGATGGAGGCAGCCTGGATGCCGAGCTTGCCCATATCTTCATAGTACGCGTCGATGTATCGGCTCGTAATCACCTCGCAAGAGACATGTTGTTCGTTTGCGCGCTTGATGATTTTGTCGTCCACGTCGGTAAAATTCTTGACGAACAGCACTTCGTACCCGCTGTACTGCAGATACCGGCGAAGCATATCGAAGACCAGCGCGCTCCTGGCATGTCCGATGTGACAGTAGTCATAGACCGTCACACCGCACACGTACATGCGTACGCGGTTTGCGTCGATCGGCGTGAACGGTTCCAGTTTCCCTGTCAGCGTATTGAAGAGCGTCAGCATGGCAACGTTAGGAGCCTGGACTCGCAGCTCGTTTCGGCCAATGCGACCAGAGAAAGTATCCGGCGGCCACCGCTAGAACCAGTCCGATGACGATATCGAACTGATGGAAATACTGCCGCAACTGTTCCCACCGTTCGCCCATCGCCACACCGACGTAGGCCAGCGCGTAGCACCATGGAAGCGCGCCGATGAACGTAAAGAGAACGAAGCGGGGAAAGTTCATTCGCGCAATCCCGGCCGGAAGCGAAATGAATGTCCGAACTACCGGCAACAGGCGGCTAAAAAACACCGCGGCCTCCCCATATTTCGCGAACCATCGGTCCGCGGTATCGAGATCACGGCGCGACAACAGCACGTACGGTCCATAGCGTTCGACGAACGGGCGCCCGCCCCAGACGCCGGCGTAATAGGCGGCAATCGATCCCAGGACGTTGCCGACGGCGCCCGCAAGCGTCACGCCAAGCATCGAGAATTTCCCGGTCGTGACGAGGTAGCCCGAAAACGGCATGATGATCTCGCTCGGCAGGGGAATGCATGCGCTCTCAATGGCCATGGTCACGAGGATTCCGCCATACCCGAGCGTGGAAATTGTGTTGATGACGAATCGGCTGAGGAGCGTGATGACCGCTTCGATCAGACTGCCCATCTCTTACCGCCGGGCCTTCCGTGCCTTACGCGCACGGCGCTGACCGCGGATGGCCGACTCCCAAGTCCGCAGTTGATCGAGCACTTCGTAGTGCGTGTTATCAAGGTGTAGGGGTGTGAGTGAGACGGCCCCCTCCGCGAGGGCCTCATGGTCTGAGTCCTTATTCCTGCTCCACGACACGCGTGTGCCGGCGATCCAAAAATAGCTCCTGCCGTGGGGATCGACCTTCTCGATAATCGGATTGTCAAACCGTCGCCGGCTCAAGCAAGTGATCCGCACGCCCGTCACGGTATCCAAGGAGCGGTTTGGCACGTTCACATTGACGAGCGTCTCTTCTGGAAGGCCGTACCGCAAGATCTGCCTCGCGACGCGGACGGCATAATGCGCTCCCGTCGCGAATTGAAACTCCTCCCGGCCCTGGCCCTCCTGGGACACCGCCATCGAAGGAACTCCGAGAATCGTTCCTTCGACGGCCGCCGACACGGTACCCGAGTACAAAACATCATCGCCGAGGTTGACGCCTTTATTAATGCCTGACACCAGAAGACGCGGCCGGCTTGGCAGGATGTTCAAGAGGGCGAGATTCACGCAGTCCACAGGTGTCCCGTTGACGGCATAGACGCGTTTCCCGACTTCATGAATTCTCAAGGGCTTGTGCAGGGTGACCGCATGGGCGACTGCCGTCCGTTCGCGATCGGGTGCCACGACCCAGACCTCTCCGACTCGAGTCAAGGCCTTGGCAAGAGCGGTCAAGCCCGCGGAATGAATGCCGTCGTCATTGGTAATTAGTATGTGAGGCCGTGAGTCAGACATAAAAAAAGCTGCTCACAGGCAGCTCATCACACGCGTGGCACGGTTGAATATTGGTCGGGGCGAGCCGATTTGAACGGCCGACCACTCGCACCCCAAGCGAGTACGCTACCGGGCTGCGCCACGCCCCGACGTGTCTTATAGTCCTGTGCTGCGACGCCCATTGTCGCCTCGCAGCGTGCTTGATTGCAACCGTTCGACGGCTGGTATCGTCACGAATGCGACTCGAGAATTTTCAAAATGGCTTGTAAATTGCCGCGCAATTTTTGCGCCAGTTCCTTCGGCTTGATCCGCTGTCCCGTGAGGCGTCCCCGGCGGGTCCAATAACGCTTTACACCTTCGAGCGTGTACCCCTCCTCGTACAACATGCGTTTGATTTCCAACACCGTCTCGACATCTTTGCGAACGTACAGCCGTTGATTGCCGCGGCTTTTTTTGGGTTTCAGAAAGGGGAATTGCGATTCCCAAAATCGAAGGACGTAGGCAGGCAGCTTCGTCACCTGACTGACTTCCCCTATTTTGTAAAAAACTTTGCTGCCGAGCCGGGGCTCATTCCCCATGGTCCGGTCCTCGCGGCGGGAGTTGTTCCGGGTGTGTACGTATTACGAGTTGACGTATTTCTTGAACACTTGACTCGGACGGAAGGTCACGACGCGGCGAGGCGTGATGCCGATTTCTTCGCCGGTTCGCGGATTCCGGCCTTTCCTGGCGCCCTTGCTTCTGACGACAAAATTGCCGAAACCAGCGATCTTGACGGAATCCCCTTTTTTTAAGACGTCTTTGAGCATGTTCAGCACGAGCTCGACGATATCGGCTGCTTCGTTTTTTGAAATGCCTACCTGTTTGTAAATTTCATTTGCGATGTCAGCCTTTCTCATGCTCTCCCCCCTTGCGCCAACCACGCGATCCCGTCGAAGCGCCCGTCTCTCCGGGAGACACTTTTACCATAAGTTACGTGAGGTTAGAGAGGCTGTCAAGGACAATTGTTGGGAAGAGAAAAGTAGGGCTACCGCTCGGAGGCCAAAAGTTTGTACTCGATGCTGTCCGCCAACGCTTGCCAGCTCGCTTCCATGATGTTTTCGGAGACCCCAACCGTGCCCCATTTATCCTTATGATCACCGGATTCGATCAAGACGCGGACCTTGGATTCGGTTCCCCGATTTGCCGAAAGGACCCGGACTTTATAATCGAGCAACTTGACTTCTCTCAGCTGGGGATAAAATTTTTCCAAGGCCTTACGTAGTGCATGGTCAAGCGCACTGACAGGGCCGGGCCCCGTTGCAGCGGCCTGTTCGACGGCCTCCCGGACTTTGACCATGACCGTGGCCTCAGAGCAGGAACGGCCATCGTCTTGTTTTTTCTCAACAATTACCCTGAACCCCAATAACTGAAACGATGGTCGATGGGTGCCCATTGCCTTCCGCATCAGGAGCTCGAAAGACCCTTCAGCCCCTTCAAATTGATAGCCTTCGTTCTCCCGTTCCTTGAGCGTGGCCATCAATTCCTGGACCTTGGAATGGTTCTTGTCCAGCTTGATCCCATAGGCTTCGACTTTTTCCAGTAATCCGCTCCGGCCGGCATGGTCAGACACGAGCATCCGTTGCCGGTTGCCGACGAGTGAGGGCACGACGTGCTCATACGTGGCCGGATTCTTCAGGACGGCATGTATGTGCACGCCTCCCTTGTGGGCAAAGGCCGAATCGCCGACGTAGGGCTGGTGCTTGTTCGGCATTAAGTTGGCGATTTCCGTGACGAAACCGGACACTTCCTTCAAGTGGTTGAGCCGTTCGCCCAAGGCTGGGCGTTTCATCTTAAGTTGCAGATTCGGAATGATGGAACATAAATTGGCATTGCCGCAGCGTTCACCGATTCCGTTGATGGTACCCTGAACTTGCACGACCCCCATCTCGATTGCCACCAACGAATTTGCGACCGCCATCTCACAATCATTGTGCGCATGAATGCCGAGAGGTACCCGGCACTCCTGCTGGACCGCCTCGCAGATCTTCCGGATTTCCCAGGGCATCGTGCCGCCGTTCGTATCGCACAAGATGACGCGTTCCGCACCGGCAGCGACGGCGCGCCTGACGGTTTCCAGCGCATACTCGGCATTCGTCTTGTAGCCGTCGAAAAAGTGCTCGGCATCGTAAAAGACCCGGCGGTGCTTCGATTTGAGATAGGCAATCGAGTCGCCTATCAATTCCAGATTGGTGTTTAGGGCGATGCCCAGCGCATCGGTGACATGCAAGGACCAGCTCTTGCCGAACAGCGTGATGACCTTGGTCTCCGCGTCAAGCAGCGCCTGAATGTTTGAGTCCTTTTGAACGGGATTGCTCGCTTTTCTCGTGGAACCGAACGCGACGACGGTCGCCTGCTTCAAGGGCGTTTCCTTGATCATGCGAAAGAACTCGATGTCCCGTGGATTCGCGCCGGGCCAGCCGCCTTCGATGTATTGGACGCCCAGGTCGTCCAACCGCTGGGCCACCATCACTTTATCATCGGCTGAAAAACTGACGTCTTCAGCTTGCGCGCCATCGCGCAGGGTCGTGTCGTAAATCTCCAGGTCGGTGGAGGCCGGCGAGGAGCCGGCGGAGGCCGCTTTGGCCGGCGATTTGCGAGGTGTACGTGAGTGCGCTTTGGCCATGGCCGTGAGGGTAACAGGAGGAGCCCGAGGCTGTCGAGGGTCAAATCCGTCGGGGCGTCATTTGACGGCGGGCACCTGATCCAATCCGAACGCCGCATGGAGGGCGCGCATGGCCAATTCCATGTATTTTTCGTCGATGACGCAGGAGATTTTAATCTCGGAGGTGCTGATCATCATGATATTGACGCCTTCGTGGGACAACACGTCGAACATCTTGGCTGCGACACCGGAATGGGAGCGCATGCCGACCCCAACAAGCGATACCTTCGAAATAGCTTCGGTCAGGGACACCGACTTGGCACCAATGTCCTTTGCGGTCTCCTGAATGATCGGCATGGCTTTTTTGACGTCGACGCGCGGAATGGTAAATGAAAAGTCGGTCAGCGATTCATGGCTGACGTTTTGAATAATCATGTCTACGAGAATGTTCGCCTTCGCGACAGGACCGAGAAGACGCGCCGCGATTCCCGGTTTATCGGGCACGCCGACGAGCGTGATTTTCGCCTGATTACGATCTCCGGTAATGCCGGAGACGGCGGCCGCTTCCATGTCTGTATCTTCCCGTTTCACAAGCGTTCCCTTCCCTTCCTTGAAACTGGAGTTGACCTCGAGAGGCACATTGTATTTGGCGGCGAACTCGACCGACCGGCTTTGCAGCACCTTAGCGCCGAGGCTCGCCATCTCAAGCATTTCTTCGTATGCGATTTTATCGATCCGTCTCGCGGACGGCACAATATTGGGATCAGTCGTGTAGACTCCGTCCACGTCCGTAAAGATCACGCATCGATCGGCTTTCAAGGCGCCGGCCAGCGCCACCGCCGTCAAATCGGATCCCCCGCGTCCCAACGTGGTGACGTCGGAATGTTCGTTGATACCTTGAAAGCCGGCGACGACCGGCACGACGCCTCGATCCAGCGCTTCGCGCAGTCGTTCCGCCGCGACCCGTGTGATTCGTGCCCTGGTGTGGGCGCTGTCCGTCATAATGCCGACTTGACGTCCGGTGAACGAGCGCGCATCCACGCCCCGTCCGCGCAATTCCATGGCAAGCAAGGCAATCGTCACCCGTTCGCCGGTCGAGAGCAGCATGTCCAACTCCCGCTCATCCGGCAGCGCGGCCACTTCGTGAGCGAGCTTCAGTAATCGATCCGTCTCGCCGCTCATCGCCGATAGCACGACCACCACCCGATGACCGTCTTTCACGGCTTGCTGCACGCGGTCCGCGACGCGGTGAATCCGCTCAATGGAGCCGACCGACGTGCCTCCATATTTTTGGACGATGAGCGCCACGGATCACGACCCTTTGGCGAAGAGCCGAACGACGAACTTTGTGGCGTCGCGCGGCGCGGCGGCGACAGCTTTGGCATCGGATTCGGTAAATCTTCGGGCGGGGCCCGCAGCGGGTTTTGACCCGCTGTCTTTGTAGGCATAGGGCCAGTGCGCTTGAGCCATGTTGCTCTGATGGACACTGCCGGGATCGCTGATTGTCACCAAGCGGTAGGGGCCCAACGCCTCGATGCCGTCGAGGAAGGGACCCATGAATTCTGCGTCTACGGCCTCGATCGCGCGCACCTTGGCCTTGACGTCGGGGTCATAGACGACCTCATCGGGCAGCTCGACGTGCACATAAGCGAAGTCTTTTTTTTGCAATTCCTCGAGCGCCACTTTCGCATGCGTGCGCAGATCGGTGAATCGGAACGGATCAACCGCCTCGAGACCGGACACGAGGCCGAGCCCGCGGTGAACATCGCCCGACGAAACCACTACGCCGGCGACTCCAAACCGTTCCGTCAGACTCGGTCTCGCGATGGCGCGCCCCTCTCCCCACAACCATAAGCAATTGGCCGGCTTATGACCGGCCTGTCGCCGGTCTTCATTCACCGGATGGTCACGGAGGATCATCAGCGACGCATCCATCAGTTTGCGCAACACGTCGGCGCCGTCGCCTGCCGGCAGTGAATCGGCGATCGAACGGCCGACGAGAGATTGCGGATCCGTGCAGACGGCGCGAGGCTTTCCGTTCACCCATACCATCAGATGCCGATGCCCCGTGCCGGGAAAGAACTGAATCACCTCCGAGCCGAGTTCCTCATTGACGGCGTCGATGAGTTCGCGCGCCTCCTCACTGGTAATCAGGCCGGCGGTGGCATCATCCATCAAGACATGCGCACCCAGCTTCTTGACGTCGGATACTCCTCCTTTGACAACGGCCGCCCCTTCGGGCTTCAAGGTCACCATCGTACAGCGGTAGACGACGTCGTGTTCACCGACGGTCACACCCAAACTGGCCGCTTCCAGCGGACCAGGCCCCTGATAGTATTTCTTCGGTTCGTAACCGAGAATGGAGGTCCCGGTCAAACCGCTCCCGTGGCGGCCGTTGTCGAGGCTGACGGTGAGCAGCCCCAATTCGCTTTGTCCGGCTAATCGATCAAGGTGCGGAGTGCAGGCGGCTTGGAGGGGAGTCTTGCCGGCAAGTTCGTGACGGGGGTGATCCGACATTCCCTCGGCGTGCAGAATCACATATTTCATTGACGACACACTCGCATCTTCCTTACACGTTCAGCAGACGAGCCACGTCCTCCGTCGTTGCTTTGACCGTTGTCGGTTTGACTGAGACGCCGATCGCCGTATCCGCATCCTTCAACCCGTGGCCGGTCAGCGTACAAACCACCGTCTCACCCTTCCGCAATGCGCCTTGCCGGCTGAGTTTCATGACCCCGGCCACCGAAGCCGCAGATGCCGGCTCGCAAAAGACGCCTTCCGTGCCGGCCACCGCCACATAGGCTTGCAGAATCTCCTCATCGGTCACAGAGTCAATGGCACCTGAGGATTCTTTCATGGCGTCCACCGCCGCCTGCCAGCTGGCGGGGTTCCCGATGCGGATGGCGGTCGCAACGGTTTGCGGGTTCTCAACGACGCGGCCAAGAACGATAGGCGCGGCGCCCGCGGCTTGAAACCCTATCATGCGGGGGAGCCGGGTCGTTTGATTGGCTGCACGATATTCCTTGTACCCTTTCCAATAGGCCGTGATGTTGCCGGCGTTGCCCACGGGCAGCACGTGTACTGCCGGCGCTTCAGCCAATTGATCGCAGACCTCCATGGCGGCAGTTTTCTGCCCTTCGATACGAAAGGGATTCAACGAATTGACGAGCTCGATATGATGGGCCGCCGACAGGGTCTTGACGATTGAGAGCGCTTGATCGAAGTTGCCGTCGATTTGAATGACGGTCGCCTGGTGCATCATCGCCTGTGAGAGCTTCCCCATCGCAATTTTGCCGGCGGGAATCAATACATAGACTGGCAGTCCGGCCCGGGCGCCGTAAGCGGCCGCCGACGCAGAGGTATTGCCCGTCGAAGCGCACATGACCGCCCTGGCGCCGTTCTCCACGGCCTTCGACATGGCCATCGTCATCCCACGATCCTTGAACGACCCGGTCGGATTGGCGCCTTCAAATTTCAAATACAGGTCGATGCCGGGCGCGATTTTCTTGGCGAGACGGCTTGCACGGATGAGCGGGGTGTTGCCTTCTCCAAGTGTGATCACCGGCGTACGCTCGCTGACGGGGAGGAATTTTCGATACTCTTCGATGACGCCGCGCCAGCTCATGACCTTACTCGTCCCTGCCCTCGATCCGGATCAAGGTGGTCGGCTCGGACATGAATGACATGCGGTTGATTTGGCTGAGAGCCGTTTGAACGTCGCGCTCTCTGGCGGTATGGGTTTTGATCACGATGGGGACAGTCTGTCCTTCACGCCGCCCTTTTTGAAGCATGGAAGAAATGCTGATGCCGCACCGGCCCAGCTCTCCGGCGATCTGCGCCAAGACACCCGGCCGGTCGATCACCATGAACCGCAAATAGTACAGAGAGCGAATTTCTTCCATCGGCCGCATGCGAAGCGGACGCCGTTCCTGTGGCTGGAAGGACGCAGGAGGCACCCGTCCGGCGCCGCCCTTGAGCAGATTGCGGGCGCCGGCGATGATGTCGCTGACGACGGCACTGCCGGCCGCCAGATCGCCCGCACCCCGTCCGCTCAACACCACATCCCCGACCGCGTCGCCAATCAGCTGAATCGCGTTGTAAACGCCCTCGATCTTGGCGAGCGGGGAATCCGCGCTCAACATCGTCGGATGCACACGCGCTTCCACATCGTTCTCAACGAGCTTGGCGATGCCCAAGAGCTTAATGGTGTACCCGAACTCCTTTGCGTAGGCGATGTCATGCTCGGTGATATGGGTAATCCCTTCCGTGTAGAGATCTTTGAAATTGACCGGCGTGCCGAATCCCAAGTTCACCAAAATGGCCAATTTATGTGCGCTGTCCGTTCCGGCGACGTCGAAGGTCGGATCGGCCTCCGCATATCCGGCCTGTTGCGCCTCGACCAACGTGTCGGCGAAACCTTTGTTCTCATTGGTCATCCTCGACAGAATGTAGTTAGAAGTGCCGTTAATGATGCCATAGATCGATTGAATGGCATTCGCGGCCAACCCTTCTTTCAAAGCATGAATGACGGGGATGCCGCCCCCTACGCTTGCCTCGAACCCGACATCGATACCCTTGCGCGATGCCGCGGCAAAAATTTCCTCGCCATGGAGTGCGAGCAAGGCCTTGTTTGCCGTGACCACGGCTTTCCCGCCGGCAATGGCGTCCAGGATCAGACGTTTGGCAAAGTCATAGCCGCCGACAAGTTCGACGACAATGTCGACGGCAGGATCCGACAACACCTGTTTTGCGTCATTGACCAGGACGCCAGGAGCCAGGCTGATGCCGCGATCTCGCGTGACATCGACATCCGCCACCCGGATGAGTTCGATGGGCACTCCGACGCGGCGTCGGATCAGTCCGCCATTTTCGAGCAAGATTTTCACCACGCCCGTGCCCACTGTGCCGAACCCCACGATGCCGACGCCGATCCGCGAAATCATTCTTCTCCCCCGTCGAGCTTCAAGGCCTTCCTGATTCCGCGAACGGCCTGGCGGGTCCGATGCTCATTTTCGACGAGCGCGAAGCGCACGTATTCATCACCGCCTTCGCCGAAGCCGATGCCTGGTGACACGGCGACCTTGGCTTCCCGCAGCAGCAGCTTGGAAAACTCCAGCGAACCCATGTGCCGATACGGCAAGGGAATTCTCGCCCAGACGAACATCGTCGCCAGCGGCTTGTTGACGTTCCAGCCGATGCGGTTTAACCCACCGACCAGCACATCGCGTCGTTTTTGGTACCGCTGGACCGTTTCCTTCACGCAGTCTTGCGGACCATTGAGGGCAATCACGCTGGCGATTTGCAAGGGCTGGAAAATCCCGTAATCGAGATAGCTCTTGATCTTGGCGAGCGCGCCCACAACTTCCCGGTTGCCGACGCAGAAACCAACCCGCCATCCAGGCATATTGTAGGCTTTGGAAAGGGTGTAAAACTCGACACCGACCTCCTTCGCGCCCGGCACTTGCAGAAAACTCGGCGCCCGATAGCCGTCGAAGACCAGGTCGGCATAGGCGAGGTCGTGGATTACCATGACCTGGTGTTCCTTCGCAAACGCCACGATCTTCTTGAAAAACTCGAGGTCGACAATGGCGGTGGTCGGATTGTGTGGGAAATTTATGACCAGGATCTTAGGCCTCGGCAATGTCTGTCTATACACACATTGGAGATCGTCGAAGAAATCGCTGTCCTGCCGCAGCTCGATACCGCGGACCTCACCGCCCGCAATGATAAAGCTGTACATGTGGATCGGATAGGTCGGCGTCGGGGTCAGCACCACATCGCCGGGGCCGATCGTGGCCAATGACAGATGCGCAAGACCTTCCTTGGAGCCGATCGTGACGATGGCTTCGGTTTCTGGGTCGAGAGCCACGTCGTAATTGCGCTGGTACCAGGCCGCGATCGCGTGGCGCAGTTTCGTAATGCCGCGCGAGGCCGAATACCGATGATTTTTTCCTTTCCTCGCGGCTTCGATCATCTTGTCGACGATGTGGCTGGGCGTCGGCTGGTCAGGATTGCCCATCCCAAAGTCGATGATGTCCTCTCCCCTGTGGCGAGCGTCCAGTTTGAGACTTTGGACCTGGGCGAAAACATAGGGAGGCAGCCGCTTGAGCCGATAAAAATTGTCTGACAATCCCATGGCGTCTGCCGTTGAACTCTCAAGCCGGGAGCACGAAGCCAGCTGTCCTGTGAGATGGAGGCCCTATTCTAATTGCGGCCGTGCGGCATAGTCAAATTATCTCGTGATTCTGTGGGGTTCTGCATCCGAGACCGGAGAGAATGCTGCGCCATGTCCTTGCTGGATGCCATGCGTCCCAGCCTTGCCCCTCTGAATCGCTTTCTGTTACAACAGCGGCGTCCGCACCTGACTACGCTTGCTCTCATTTTCACTCGCGCTTGAACCAACCGGAGGTTCGCTGTGGCCCGACTCGGTGTCAATGTCGATCACGTCGCCACCCTCCGCCAGGCGCGCGCAGGGGCCGACCCCGACCCACTTGCGGCGGCGGTCCTCGTAGAGTTGGCCGGGGCTGACGGCATTGTCGTGCACCTACGCGAAGACCGTCGCCACATTCAAGACCGCGATCTTCGGCTGCTTCGGGAAATGATCCGAACGAAACTCGATCTCGAAATGGCAGCGGACGAAGCGATGGCGAAGATTGCCCTGACCGTCAAGCCGGATTTGGTCACCCTGGTTCCGGAAAAGCGTCAGGAATTGACGACGGAAGGCGGGCTTGACGTGCCCGCTCACAAAGACCGCCTGCAGCAGGTCATAGCGCTTCTCCACGATGGCGGCATCCCCGTGAGTCTATTCATCGACCCGGACCTCAGCCACATTCGGACAGCACACAAGGTTTCGGCGGACTTTATAGAGCTCCATACAGGCCGATATGCCAATGCCAAGCGCTCGAAAGAAGCGGATGCTGAATTCGAGGCCCTGAGCCAGGCGGCCAAACTCGCCTACAAGCTGGGCATGGGCGTTAACGCCGGCCATGGTTTGAATTATCAAAACGTCAAGCGCTTGACTCATATCCCTGAGATCGTCGAGTACAATATCGGTCATAGCATCATCGCGCGCGCCGTGCTCGTCGGTCTCGATCAGGCCGTCCGCGAGATGAAGGCACTGCTGAACTGAATCCTGCCCTTCGGTACATCGCCCGTTATGAAAATCGTGACCGCAACGCAGATGCAGACGCTGGACCGCCGCACGATCACCGAACGCCGGGTTCCGAGCCTGACGCTGATGGAGCGTGCGGGATCAGGAGCGGCGGATTTCATCCAAAGCCGGTTTGGGCCACTCACCGGCAAGCGCATTACGATCCTCTGCGGCAAGGGGAACAACGGCGGCGACGGGTTGGTGGTCGCCCGGTTGTTGCGTCAGCACCGGGCGCTCGTGACTGTGCTGTTGGTCGCCCCCGCTTCAGCATTGAGCCGTGACGCTGCGGCCATGCATCGCCGCTGGCTTCGTACCGCAGGAACCGGGGCGACGAAGCCGTTCAGATCGCCCGACCAGGCCGCGGCGCTGTTGACCGGGAGCGACGTGATTATTGACGCGCTCTTGGGCACCGGGCTTTCGAGCGAGGTCACCGGAACGTACGCGCAGGCCATCCGAGTGATGAACGAGGCGGACAGACCCATTGTCGCCGTCGATATGCCTTCTGGGATTCACGCGGACGACGGTGCGGTGCTCGGCCATGCCGTCAGGGCCACCGCAACGGTGACGTTTGGATTGCCAAAACTCGGTCTGTATCTCGGTGCAGGCATAGACCACGCCGGTGCCGTTCATGTCATCGACATCGGCATTCCGGCCGCATACGTCAACGACATCGACAGCCGGATTTTTTTGATCACCGAGCCGGCGGTGAAGGCGGCGCTGCCCCGTCGAGCCGCCTCCTCCCACAAAGGCACCTATGGACATGCGGGCATTCTCGCTGGCTCGGTGGGCAAGACTGGAGCCGCTGCCCTGGCCGCCAAAGCGGCGCTTCGGACCGGCGCAGGCTTGGTGACTGTGGGCGTCCCAGCCAGCGTGAACGACGTGCTTGAAGCGAAATTGCTGGAGGCCATGACACTGCCGCTTCCCGAAACCAAGGCCCGCACGCTCGGCCGCGCCGGACTCGACCGCATCCTCGCCTTCATCGAAGCACGAACCGCCCTCGCTATCGGGCCGGGACTTTCTACCCATCCTGAGACCGTCGAGTTAGTCCAGGCTCTGATGAAACATCTCGATCGTCCTTGCGTAGTCGATGCCGATGCGCTCAATGCGTTGGCCAGCCGCGCCGCTGTGCTGACGCAGTGCAAAATCCCTCCTATCCTCACGCCTCACCCCGGCGAAATGGCCCGTTTGGAAGTGGACGCGACGTCCCAAAGCGTTAATGCGGACCGTATAGGAACGGCCCAACGTTTTGCCAGGGAACGAGGGGTGTTTCTGGTGCTCAAAGGCGCCAGGACGGTCATCGCGAGGCCCGATGGGCTGACCATGATCTGTCCGACAGGAAACCCGGGCATGGCGACGGCCGGAACGGGCGACGTCCTGACCGGCATGCTCGTCGGCCTCCTCGCGCAGGGTGTGCCTCCTTGGGAAGCGGCCTGCGCCGGCACATATTTACATGGTGCGGCGGGTGACCTCGCCGCCCGACGTCTCGGACCGGCCGGCATGATCGCCAGCGACCTCATCGAACAGATCCCGTATGCGCTCCAAGCGGTCAACGGCTAAGCAGCGAACGGACGTCACTTCGCAGCGCGCTGTACGGCCGAGAAGCACACATTGGCGCCGGGTACTCTCCTCTCCGCTGGACACGGACCGGCTGGGCCGGGCCATTGGTTCAGTGCTGATCGGAGGTGAATCTTTGGCCTTGTCGGGGGCATTCGGAGCAGGGAAGACGGCGCTCGTCCGTGGAATCGCCGCCGGTCTCGGCGCGCCGAGCACGACAGTCAGCAGCCCAACCTTTGTGCTGGTGCATGAATATCAGGGCCGTTTGCCATTAGCTCATTTCGATCTGTACCGATTAAATTCTGAACAAGAGGTGCAATTGATCGGCCTCAATGACTATCTGTCGGGAGCGACGGTCGTCGCAGTCGAGTGGGCCGATAAGGCACCACATATCTTGCCCGACGACCGCCTCGAAATGGAGTTGCGTCACCGCACCGTTCAGAGTAGAAGTATCCGATTCAGGGCGACGGGACCGCTGTCTGCCGCATTGCTGGCTCGTATCAAGCATCATTGTGCATTGCTTGTGAGGAAAAACCAGCGCTCAAACCGGCGCCGGTGGCGAACCCTGAAGGGAAAAGCATCCTCATGATTCGTGTCATTCTCGTCGGCACGCTCCTGCTCTTGTCGCTGGCCTTTTTTCTTCAAAATCAGGAGCAGGAAGTCACGCTCCGCTATTTTTTCGGATTGTTCGAGGCCTCAACACCGATCTACAAGCCGATCTTGGCCGGCTTCGCGATCGGGCTCTTGGTCTCTGTGATTCTTCTCTTCCCGCCATGGGTCAAGGGCCGCATCGAACTGCGTCGAAAAACCAAAGCGTTACAGGAAGCCGAAGTGGATTTGGAGCGACTCCGGCATTCAGTTGAGAAACTCACGGGCCGGCCCGCGCCGCCGGTTCCAGGCGATCCACTGCGAGAATCTGCCGATGAATGACCATGACGAGACGCCGTTGATGCGGCAATACCGCGAGATCAAGCGCGGCTATCCCGACGCGATTTTGTTTTTCCGCGTCGGCGATTTCTATGAAATGTTCTATGAGGATGCCGAAGCCGCCTCAAAGCTGCTTTCGATTGCGCTGACTTCGCGCGACAAGTCCAGCACCGATCCCGTGCCGCTGTGCGGCGTTCCTTACCATGCGGCGCAGGGTTACATTGCCAAATTACTTAACGCTGGACGCACGGTCGCCTTATGCGAACAGGTGGAAGATCCGAAAACAGCCAAAGGCCTTGTCCGCCGAGAGGTGGTCCGCCTCTACACGCCGGGGACGCTCGTCGATACGGAGTTTCTTGATCCCGCCGAATCCAGTTTCCTTGCCGCCGTCTGCAGAGATGAACGCCGCGGGTCGAAGCCTTGCTGGGGATTGGCCGCCCTTGACGTCACGACCGGAGAATTTTGGGTCATGGAAGACGATGGGTCGGACCAGCGACTCCTCGACGAGTTGACGCGCCTGCAGCCCAGGGAATTACTCCACGCGAACACCGACCGCGCGGCGGATGGGCTGCGCTCTCAGCTTCAAGGCGTCAGGATCTGCGAACGGGGGACGGAGTGGTTCGACCGCCAGCAGGCCTTGACGCTCTTGACGGCGCACTTCGGCGTTCATTCCTTGGAAGGTTTCGGCTGCCATGATGCGAAAGCAGCCCTGGGAGCTGCCGGAGCGGTGTGGCGGTATTTTCGTGAGACCCAGCCGGCGGCGACGCCCGTCCATGTTCGCCGCCTCTATCGCCGCCGGACCAACGAAGCCATGCATCTGGACAGCGTCACCATGAGAAACCTCGAGTTGGTGCGTCCGCTCAGCTTCTCAGAGGAAAGTTGTGGCGGCCGGCGGACAACTCTGCTCTCCGTGATCGATCGAACGAGTACCGCGATGGGAGGCCGGCTCCTCCGTGACTGGCTTCTGAGGCCGTTGATCCACGTCGCTCCGCTGCAGGCGCGACAGGACGCAGTCGCCGAGTTCAAAGAGCGCATGACTCAACGCGTCGCCGTCCGAACAGCATTGCGCCGAGTGCAGGACATTGCCCGGTTGACGACCCGGTTGACGCTCGCCCTTGCAGGACCACGCGAGTTGCTGGCCTTGAAAGAGTCCTTGTGCGCGCTTCCGGAGTTGCGCGAACAGCTTGCCCCATGCCATTCAACGGTATTGAGCGACCAGCGCGACCGTTGGGACGACTGTCGCGATCTCTATGACTTGATCGAAACGGCCATCAATCCCGAGGCCCCGTTAGCGGTGCGCGATGGCAATGTCATCCGAACAGGCTATGACGCGCGGGTGGACGAACTCCGCAAGGCTCGGGCGGAAGGGAAGGACTGGATTGCGGCGTTAGAGTCGAGGGAGCGGGACCGTACCGGGATCGAATCCCTGAAAATCCGTTACAACCAGGTCTTCGGTTATTACATCGAAGTGACGAAATCGAATCTGTCCAAGGTGCCTGCCGATTTCGTCAGGAAGCAGACACTCGTCAACGCTGAACGCTTCATGACGGAAGAACTAAAGCAACTGGAGGAGCGAGTCCTCGGCGCCGAATCCAGACTGCTAGCGTTGGAGGGTGAAATATTTGGCGAATTGCGAATGAGATTGGCAAGCGAAGGGCCGCGGCTCCAAGCGATGGCTGAGTCCATCGCGCTGATCGATACCATAGCGGGATTGGCGGAGACGGCTGCGCTCAATCGTTACGTTCGGCCCAGCATCGACGACTCCGGCCTCCTTCGGATCGTGGGGGGTCGTCATCCAGTCGTCGAGCAACTCAACTCCGACCTCATGTTCGTTCCAAACGATACGTTGCTCGACGATGACGCCAACCGCTTGATCGTCCTGACCGGTCCGAACATGGCCGGCAAGAGCACCTATTTGCGCCAGGTCGGGCTCATTGTGCTGTTGGCACAAATCGGCAGCTACGTTCCCGCCAGTGCCGCGCAGATTGGGCTGGTGGATCGGATCTTTACGCGTGTCGGAGCCTCAGACAACTTGGCTGCCGGGCTGAGCACATTCATGGTCGAAATGACGGAGAGCGCTCAGATCTTACACTGCGCGAGCAAGCGCAGTCTGATTCTGCTCGACGAAATCGGCCGGGGGACCAGCACGTACGACGGATTGAGCATTGCGTGGGCGATCGCCGAATACATACATGACGAACGCCGGCTCGGCGCCCGAACGCTGTTTGCGACGCACTATCATGAGATGACCCAATTGGAGACGCTGCGTCCGGGCATCCGCAATTACCGCGTGGCGGTTCAGGAACGAGATGGCGACGTCGTCTTTCTCAGAAAGATCGTACCCGGCGGCGCCGACCGCAGCTACGGAATTCATGTGGCGAAGCTCGCGGGCCTCCCCACGGTTGTGGTCAATCGCGCACAGGAAGTATTAGCCCAGTTGGAGCAGTCCAATGCCGAAGTCAAACCGCAGGACCATGCTTCGCCTTCGGCGCTTCCGCGTCCGCATCCGCTGATCGATGAGGTCCGGCAAATCGACCTCTTTTCTATGACTCCGCTTGATGCACTGAATCGCCTTGCGGACCTTCAGAAGCGCGCCGCCGACTCACACTGAGATAGACCCACACGGCTGTTGAATCAGCATATTTTCCCCCGGCTCCTCAGGCCAAGCCGCAGTGAACAACGTACGCGTCAAGCACCAACGTGACCACGACCTTCCAACTACGCGATGTTGCAGAAGGAACGCATTCGCGCAAACGGATAGCCGCGCAACCGACGGCAGCCAGTATCAATTGTCGCGCTTGGATAAATGGGTGAACTTGAGGCGCCCACTCAACTGGGCGCGCTTGGGTGGGCAGATGAAACGGCGGCTTTTTTCGAAGAGTCTCCACACAAAGAAAACGGCGGTAGCTCGTACGAGCTACCGCCGTTCATCAACCGTGCAAATAAACTAGACTTACTTGCCCAGATTGTACTTGGCCGTCCACGGGATCAAGCCGCCGAGCGGCTTCTTGTCCGGGGTTAGGACATCGTACTGCATCGGCATCTGCGCGCCATCCGGCGTTTTCGGGGAAGTGTTCAATTGCTGCTTGGCCGCATAGCAACCCGCTTCCATTTCATTCTTTCCGACACATTCCTTCAGACGGAGCGCAGAAATGCTCATCGTCTTGCCAGGAGCGCCGGCCGTTTCAGGAAGCTTCTTTACGGACTGAATCACGCGGTGGTTCTGTTCGGTCTCGACCACCGTGAACTCGATCAAATCGGTGGTGCTGCCAGGAGGCACTTCCTTCGCCGCAGCGGGTCCGGCATGAACTCGGCCCATTTTCTTCAACTCTTCCCAGGCGCCCTTGTCCGCGTAGAACTTCAGATTCTTACCCGGATGGATTTTCTGCCAGAAGAGACCGCTTTCCGCGTTGCCACCAAAGACGGCAACATTGATCCACACCGCTTCATCATACGGATCAAGGACGATCACGCGACCCTGGAGGGTGGTTGGCTTGCTCATGTCGCCCCATTCGAAACGTTCCTGAAACGATTCGATCGCCATGGCGGTGGAGGCAATCGAAACCACCAGCGCAACGGCTGCCGCAACGGCCCAGCCTTTCATATGAAACTTCATAATCGCATCCTCCTTCACAGTATGAAAATATGAAATCTCGTCAAAGAATTAGTCACCCTTCAGGAGCTTGAATCCGGTGATCGTCCGGCCATCAAGGCTCACTTCCATCGCCACCAATTCTTGGGAAGCCTTGATGATCTGGTCCATCAACGCCTTGTCCTTGACCGCAAGACGAACCGTCGTCGCAGCGTGGTACCAACCGGCGTAGGGATTGTTTCGTTCTGTGCCGCCGGTGAAGCCCCAGGCACAGCAGACAAACAGTGGATCGGGCGGCTTCACATCAAGATCTGTGGAGGAACGACCCACGGGGTTTCCGGAGGCCGGTTCACCGGTGTTCCAATATTGGATTCCGAAGAGGAGCTCGTTGTCCGGATTGTCGGCCCATTGTGACCACACACGACCCTTAAGAGTCTTGGTCGCGTCACTCTTGAGCGGCTTTCCCCCAACAATCTGATCAGCGGGCCCTGATGGACCAGGCGCATCCGCGGCGGCGACAAAGTCAGCCGTCAGCAAGCCGAGCACAGAACACACTGCAACTGCGGCTAGAAGTACGACCCTTTTCATACCAAGTCCCTCCTTCATAAAAAATGAACAGCGCATAACTGATAAACGATCACATTTAGTACGATAAATAGAGACGAGTCGGCGTCAGGAGAGCGGACTGTTGTCACCTCCTTAGTTCTGTGGCGCTCGCGCCGCATTCGCCGGTGAAAGAGTCTTCAAGTAAAAACGGGGCCATGGTACTGAAAAATGCAAAAGCGAGTCAAGGAAATGTTTGCCCTGTGGATATCATAGAAAAAATTCTAATTTCTCTTGCATATACAATGACTTGCGCTAATTCAGCTCTTTACATAAAACGGCGGCGAGAACAGGATTCTTAACAATCTATTAGAAAGTTCTCATCTGTATGCGTGGAGGGCGCGCGGCGGTAGCGGACCCAATCCGGTAATCGCGAGATGGTTCATTTCGAACAATTCACGGCCCACTTGTGACACCCGATCAACCGTTACGCCATCGATGTGCCTCAACATTTCTTCGAGGGAGGTGCGAGTACCGTAGATGAGTTCGTCCTTCGCGAGCTTACTCATCCGGCTGTGCGAGCTTTCCAGGCTGAGCATGAGACTTCCCTTCATCTGGTTTTTGGCTCGGTCGAGTTCTTTGCGTTCAATACCGTGCTTGCTGATGCGTCTGATTTCTCTGCATACGAGATCAACGACGCGCTCGACCTCCTTCGGTCTCGTCGCCGCGTACACCGTAATCGTGCCGATATCCGAGTAGCCCGAGAGGAACGAATAGATCGAGTACGCCAGCCCGCGTTTCTCGCGTATTTCCTGAAACAATCGCGAGCTCATGCTTCCACCGAGCACGCTATTCAAGGCGTAGGCGGCATAGCGGTCGCGATGGCCGGCGGCGACACCTTTTAAACCGAGGCAAAGATGCACTTGTTCTAGGGGTTTCCGCTTGAGGAGGACGCCTCCGTGAACTGCCGGAGGCCGACGGTCCGGTCGTGAAAGACCTTTCAACGGCGGCTTTTCCCCAAAGAAACGGCGCACCAGGCGCTCCATGGAGGCCTGCTCGAAATTGCCGGCGATCGCGATCACGATCTCACTGGGATCGTAGTGTTCGTCGATATACCCCAACAGGTCCGGTCGTTTCAGGCGTTGGATCGTCTCTTCGCGGCCTAAGATCGACCGGCCGAGCGGATGGCGGCCCAACACTTGTCCGGTGTGTAATTCTTGAACGAGGTCCTCCGGGTCATCCTGCACCATCCGGATTTCTTCGAGGACGACCTGCTTTTCTTTTTCGACTTCCTTGGAATCAAAACGAGAATGATGGAAGAGATCGGCCAGTAATTCGAGCGCCTGTTTGAGTTGCTGATCGAGGACCTTGACGTAAAAGGTGGTCGTTTCGCGGGTGGTAAAGGCGTTCATCTCGCCGCCGAGGCCATCGATTTCACGAGAAATCTGGGTCGCGGACCGCGACCGTGTCCCCTTAAAGAACATGTGCTCGATGAAATGGGAGTAGCCGGCCTGTGCAGGTTGCTCGTCGCGCGATCCGGCATTGACCCAGATGCCGACGGTGACCGATTTGAGCGTCGGAATGCGCTCGGTCACCACACGCATTCCATTGTCGAGCGCGAGCTTGCGGTACAAGAGGTTACCCGGATGTCTGGTCTTTGCTGCCTGCGCCGGTGGGCGCCGGCATCGTTTCTTTCCGGCTCAGACGTATCTTCCCTTGTCGGTCAACTTCCAGGACCTTCACGAGAATCTGATCGCCCTCAGAGACTTCATCGGAAACGGATTTAACGCGGTGATGCGCCAACTGGGAAATGTGGACGAGGCCGTCGGTTCCAGGCAGGACCTCGACGAATGCGCCGAAGTCCATGATCTTGCGCACCGTCCCAAGATAGGTCTTGCCGACCTCCACCTCTTCTACAATTCGATTCACCATCTCCTTTGCCTTCTCGAGAGAGGCACTGTCCACTGACGCGATGGTCACGACGCCGGTGTCCTCGATGTTGATCTTGACGCCGCAATCCTGCTGAATGCCGCGGATGGTTTTCCCGCCTGGGCCGATGACCTCACGTATCTTGTCCTGCTTGACCTTCATGGTGTAGATGCGCGGTGCGAATGCCGACATATTCGCCCTGGGCGCTTCCAAAGCTTTCTGCATGCAGCCAAGAATGTGCAATCGGCCCGCTTTCGCCTGCTCCAGCGCCTGATGCATGAGCGCGGGCGTGATGCCGCCGATTTTGATGTCCATCTGCAGAGCCGTCACGCCGCGCTTTGTCCCGCACACCTTGAAATCCATGTCGCCGAGATGGTCTTCGAGGCCCAGGATATCTGAGAGGATCATCACGCGATCTTGTTCCTTAATCAGTCCCATAGCGATTCCCGCCACGGGCTCTTTGATCGGCACGCCGGCATCCATCATAGCCAATGTGCCTCCGCACACCGTCGCCATTGACGACGAGCCATTGGATTCAAGAATGTCCGAGACGATGCGCAGGGTATAGGGAAACTGGTCCTTGGTTGGAATGACCGGCTTCAATGCGCGCTCGGCCAACGCACCGTGGCCGACTTCCCGTCGGCCCGGCGAGCGAAGCGGTCGTGCTTCGCCTACGCTGAAAGGCGGAAAGTTATAATGGAGCATGAACGTGCGCGTGTACTCACCCTCCAGGGCGTCGATTCGTTGCTCATCATCAGTCGTACCTAGGGTTACCACCGCCAAACTCTGCGTTTCGCCCCGCGTAAACAAGGCCGACCCGTGCGTCCGCGGCAGAACGCCGACCTCAGAGGTGATCGGGCGGATATCGGCGGGTCCCCGCCCATCGGCACGCGACCCCTTTTCGAGGATCATGTTGCGGACTTCGGTGTACTCAAGACCGTGAAAGACGATCTTAATTTGGCGCTCTCGATCGGCACCTGATGGCGACTGATTCAGTTTTTCAATCGATTCCTTGAGGAGCAAATCAAGCCGCTCCTGACGCGCGGTTTTGTTCGGTATCATAATCGCGTCTCTAATGCCTTGCGCCACATGGGCTTTGACCTGCGTCGCTAAGTCAGCGGGGATATCCTCCGTCGTGACCACGCGTTTTGCTTTGTTTCCCGACAGCACCCGCAATTCATTGATCTTGGACACGATCTTTTTAATTTCGCGGTGAGCCAACTCAATCGCTTCCAGCATCGTCGCCTCGGGCAGTTCATTCGCCCCGGCTTCGACCATCATGACCGCATCCGCGGTTCCAGCGACTACGAGATCTAGTTCGCTGCTCTTGAGGCTCTCGAGATCCGGATTCACGACGAATTGACCATTGACTCGGCCAATCTTGACGCCCGCAATGGGACCGAGAAACGGAATGTTTGAAACGGCGAGAGCGGCCGATGCCGCAGTGATGCCGATCACGTCCGACGAGCCCGTCCGATCGGAGGACAGCACTGAAGCAATGACCTGCGTCTCGAAGTAGTACCCCTCTGGAAACAAGGGACGTAGCGGCCGGTCGATCAAGCGGCTCGTCAGCACTTCCTTTTCCGAAGGACGCCCTTCCCGCTTGAAATAGCCTCCGGGGATTTTGCCGGCAGCATAGGCCTTTTCCTGATAGTCGACGGTCAGCGGAAGAAAGTCCACGCCCGGTTTGGCGTTTTGCGACGCCACCGCCGTGGCGAGAACGACGGTATCCCCGTACGACGCCCAAACCGAGCCGTCCGCCTGTTTGGCAACTCGGCCCGTCTCCAGCCGAAGTGTCCGGCCGGCGACGTCAAGTTCAACGATGTGTGCCATCTATGGTCTCCTCTGTTCGTGCCCCACAGATGCCCACAGAGATACGCTCCGGTCACTCGGCGCACTTGCAACGACTGAAGAGCGCATCTCAGTGTTCACCTGTGTGACGGTTGCCTGCCATCGACATACCGACAGCAGGGTCGTTAGATTACTTTCGAATACCTAATCGCTCGATGACCGCGCGATATCTCGCGTCATCTATGTCACGAAGATAGTCCAACAGCCTCCGCCGACGGCCGACGAGCTGCAGCAATCCCCGGCGGGAGTGGTGATCCTTCTTGTGGAGCTTAAAATGCTCCGTCAAATAACTAATGCGGTTTGTCAACACGGCAATCTGCACTTCGGGCGACCCCGAGTCAGTGTCATGCTGCCGATACCGCTTGATCAATTCCGCTTTCGCATCTTTCAACAAGGCCATCTGAGTTGCCCCCTTCCTTTCTCTTGTCTACACAGGGTCCGTCACGAACACCTTCTCGATTGCAATGCGGTCGGCAGATCCGTCTGACAGCCGCCCCACGGCCAATAAGCGGCCGCTGGCATCATGGATGCGCAACGGCTGGCGCGTGGCATGCTGTCCTCGACCATTCGTCGTCGACACGACGTTCGACCATGACACGGGCGCCCCATGGCAGACGCCGTCCACTGCACGGCTGTCAATCACAACAGCCGGCAGATTTTGCAGAACCGCGTCGAGCGTCCATATATCGCTCGACACGCCGTGCACGCTTTTGTGATGATCGATCATCTCATCGATGGTCAAGGCGCGATCAAGCGTCAATGGACCCACCCGCGTCCTTTTCAAGGCCCGCAGATGGCCGCCTACACCCAAGACATGTCCGATGTCCGCGGCGAGCGTCCGAATGTACGTGCCCTTGGAACACACCACGCGCAGCGTTAGATCATCACCGGCGATTTCCAGCACGTCCAGCTCATGGATCACGACGGTCCGGGCCTCTCGGGCAATCGTTTTTCCTGCCCGAGCCGAGCGGTACAAGGGGACACCGCCGATTTTTACCGCCGAATACATCGGCGGTATCTGTTGAATCTCTCCTTTGAACCGTCCCACGGCTTCCCGGATTTGATCGGGCATCAGCTGATCCGTCGGCTGCGTCACGAGAATGGTGCCAGTGGCATCGAGCGTATCGGTGGTCTGGCCGAGGCGGAGCTGCGCCACGTACTCTTTATCCCATTCGACAAGATACTCCGCGATACGAGTTCCCTTCCCAATGAGCAGAGGGAGAACACCGGTCGCCGCCGGATCCAATGTTCCGGCATGACCCACTTTGGCCCCGCCAAGGAACTGCCGGACTTTCGCCACGATGTCATGGGACGTCCATCCGGCTTCCTTATTCACAGCGAGGACGCCGTCGATCACTTCGCATCTCGGTACTGCGGCGCTCATGAAGTCACAACCCCTATGCCTCCGACGATTCCTTGGAGCTGTCGTCCGTCTTGTCATGAATTTCGTCCAACAACTGTAAAATGCGATCTCCCCGCGGCCCGCTGACGTCCTTGACGAACACTACTTCCGGCAGATACCGCAATGTCAAGCGGCGCCCGAGTTCGCTCCGGACGAAGCCGCTTGCCTTGCTGAGTCCTGCAAACACGTCTCGTGTTTCGGCTTCACTGCCCAAGGCGGTGACGAACACCCGGGCGATACGCAGATCGCTGGTCAGTTCGACGTCGGTCACGGTTACAGACCGCACACGCGGGTCCCGCAGTTTCCGCATGAGGATATCGGCGACCTCCATGCGGATCTGATCAGCAACGCGCTCGGCCCGACTGTATCCCGTTTTTGCCATCGTCCAGCTCCTTGACGGCCGTCCATCTCCGATGACCACCCGCCCAGGCGCATCACAACAACTCGATCCGAGACTGAACGATCTCGACCACCGGATGACTTCGCACGAGATTGAGCGCTTGATCCAATACTTGGTTCACGTGTCGGCCCTCATTAGCCACACAGGCCACGGCCAGCACCGCCTTCTGCCATAGATCCTGCGCCTCGACCTCGGCGACGGACAGATTGAACTTTTGTCGCAGCCGGTCTTTCAAACTCGCCACGACCTGCCGCTTGTCTTTCAACGAATGACTGTCGGCGATGAAGAGTTCAATCGTGCAGAGTCCGACAATGACACTCACGATGCGACCGGCTCATCTCCGTCGACTGTCGGCGCAAGGCCATGCTCCACCTTGCTCACAGTTTCGCCGCAATCTTGTCGATGGCATAGACCTCGATGACATCGCCGCTTTTGATATCACTGAAGTTCTCCACCCCGATGCCGCATTCGTAGCCCTGCTGCACCTCCCGAACGTCATCTTTGAAGCGGCGAAGCGACCCTAATTTCCCCTGATAGACCACCACATTGTCGCGGATCACCCGCGCACCGGCGCTCGCGCGCGTAATAGTACCATCGATCACGTAGGAGCCGGCAATTGTGCCCGCCTTGGAGACGGTGAAGACCTGGCGCACTTCGGCGCGACCCAGCACCCGCTCTTTCAGCGTGGGTTCTAGCAAACCCTCCATGGCGGCTTTGATGTCGTTCAACGCGTCATAAATGATCGTGTAGAGCCGAACGTCGACGCGTTCCTTCTCCGCAAGGTCTGAGGCCTTCGGTTCGGGCCTGATATTGAAGCCAATGATGATGGCGTTGGAGGCCGCCGCCAGGAGCACATCTGACTCAGTAATACCACCGACACCATTATGAATGACCCGAAGCTTCACCACCTCGGTCGGAAGTTTTTCTACGGCCGCAGCGAGCGCCTCGGACGAGCCCTGAACATCGGCTTTAATGACCAGGGCCAGTTCCTTGACCGACCCTTCCTGTATCTTGGCAAACAAATCGTCGAGCGAGACCTTGCCGGCGCCGGCTAATTCGGTCGCACGCTGCTTTCGCGCCCGGTCTTCGGCAATCTCGCGGGCAATGCGCTCATCCTTTACGGCTTGAAAGACGTCGCCGGCCGATGGCACGCCGGGCAATCCAATCACTTCAACGGGAACGGAGGGTCCGGCCTGCTGGACCTTGGCGCCCGTGTGATTGATTAAGGCGCGCACCTTGCCGCTGAACGACCCGACGACGAAAACGTCGCCGACATGCAGGGTGCCGCTCTGCACCAGAACGGTAGCGACGGGGCCGCGGCCTCGTTCCAGCTTGGCCTCGACCACCGCGCCCCGAGCGAGCTGGTGGGGGTCAGCCTTTAGTTCGAGAACTTCGGCCTGGAGCAAAATCATCTCGAGGAGATGATCAAGCCCGGTCTTTTGCTTGGCCGACACTTCGACCATGATCGTATCTCCGCCCCATGCCTCCGAGATCAAGCCATGCTCTGAGAGCGCATTGCGCACGCGATCAGGGTTGGCGCTCGGCTTATCGATCTTGTTCATCGCAACGATCAGCGGGACGCCCGCCGCCTTGGCGTGATGGATGGCTTCGACCGTCTGGGGCATGACCCCGTCATCCGCCGCCACCACGAGGATGACGATGTCAGTGACCTTCGCGCCGCGCGCCCGCATGGCCGTGAATGCCTCATGACCAGGCGTGTCGAGAAACGTCACTTGCTTGCCGTGGACGCTCACCGTGTAGGCGCCAATATGCTGCGTGATGCCTCCTGCCTCGCCTTCCGCCACTTTCGTTTCACGAATCGCGTCCAACAAGGACGTTTTGCCGTGATCCACATGACCCATGATGGTCACGACGGGTGGCCGGGGTTCCGGACGGGCTTCGCCTTGTGCCTGGGTGATGTCTTCGAGCAAGTCTTCGCCTGCCCTCTCGAGGGAAATCTCGACCTTGACGCCGGCTTCCTCCGCGATCATTGAAGCCGCCTCCACGTGCATCGGTTGGTTGAACGTCAGCATCTGGCCCATGTCCATAAGCTTCCGCACCACGTCGGCAGGCCGCTGACCGATCAGCTCGGCAAACTCTTTGACAGTCATCCCGGGTGTGAGTTTCACACTCTTCTTTCTCGGCTTCGTGATTTCCGCCGGCGTGCTGTGGTGGACATGCTTGCTGCGGTCATCACGTCGCTGCACCGGAATCGCCCGAAGATCCTGCCATCTCGCAGCATCTTCCCGTACCCGCACTTCATCTTCTTCACGAGGCCGTCCGGGCTTGCGGACTTTCTTCAGCTTGTCCTTCAATCCTTCGCTTTGGAGTTCTTCAAGCGCCTTTTTCTTGCCCGACAGCGCTTCCGGGCTCGGCGCTACGGTGGGTTTCGCCGCTGCCGGCGACTCAATGGCAACGGCCGGAGGGCTGGGAGCGTGCGGTTCGTGGTGCACGACGGGAGCTTCCAAGGACGGATGGGAGTGCGATGACGCAGCCGCGGGAGCGGCCTCCGTCGAATGGGCAATCAGCGGTTCATGCCCCAACGGCGCGGGCTCTTCTGAGGTGGGCCCGTCGACGCGTTTTCGCTTAATGAGGATTCGCCGTTTGTCGGGTTTCGCCTCCTCGGTGGCCGCATGCAGACCGGCGCCTTTGGCGCCGCCGGAGAGATGTCCGCCTCCCTCGAGCTCCTTGAGGCGGGCTGCCTCCGAGGTGCTCTTGACCGACGTTTTCTGCTTGGGCCCCAGTTTTTCGAGGGCTTTTTGCACGGCGTCCGCTTCGAGCGCACTACTGTGAGAGGCGACCGCGATTCCCAGTCGCTTGAGCTCCGGTATTAAATCCCGGTTCTCCATCCCAAGCTGTTTGGCGAGTTCATAGACACGCATACAGTGAATGGTTATCCTTCCGCCTCTTGCTGAGCCTTTTCCTGTTGTCGCGCTTCTTCCTGTTGCCGCTGTGCTTCGGCTTCTTCGGCGAGCGCGGCCTTGATTTCCTTGTCCCGTTCCGCCTTTTCTTTTTCGTACTCGGTGGCGCTGATGATGTCGATTTTCCAGCCGGTCAATCTGGCGGCCAGCCTGACGTTTTGCCCGTTTTTGCCGATGGCTAGGGACAGCTGGGAATCCGCCACGACGACGAGAGCCGATTTCTTTTCTTCGTCCACGCCCACCTTTTCAATCGTCGCCGGATTCAAGGCTTCCGCGATGAAAACCCGGGGATCAGAGGTCCACGTAATAATGTCGATTTTCTCTCCGCGAAGTTCGCGAACGACGGCCTGCACGCGAGAGCCCTTGATGCCCACGCACGCACCTACCGGATCAACGGCCTTCTCTCGCGAGGTCACGGCGATCTTCGTCCTATCGCCCGGCTCACGGACCACGGCCTTGATTTCCACGATCTTCTCCATGACCTCAGGCACTTCCAATTCGAATAATTTTGAGACGAATTGGGGATGGCTGCGGGTGAGAATGACCTGCACGTCCTTCGGCGTGCGCCGTACTTCCAGCAACATCGCTTTGACGCGGTCGCCGCGGCGGTATGTTTCGCGCGGAATCTGTTCCTGGATGGGAAGAACCGCTTCGGTCTTGCCAAGATCTACAAGATAGTTACGGCGTTCCATGCCCAGGATGATCCCATTGACCAGATCACCTTGCCTCGTTGAATACTCCTTCTGGACAGCCTCCCATTCCGCTTCCCGAACCTTTTGAAAAATGACCTGCTTGGCAGTTTGCGCGGCAATGCGACCCAGTTCGTCCATTTCAATGAGCGACCCGATTTCATCGCCGATTTCCGCCTCGCTGTCGTAGGCTCGCGCTTCCTTCAAGGATATTTCGGCTTTCGGGTTGCTCACTGACTCGACGATGATTTTCTTGGAGACGACGGAAATTTCCCCCGTCTTTGAATCGATCTCGACCTGAATATTCTCAGCCTGGCCGAACCGCTTTTTAGCGGCGGTTTGCAAGGCCGCTTCGATTGCGCCGATGACCTTGGTCTTGTCGATGCCTTTTTGACGGCCGATTTCGTCAATGACGGAGATTAGTTCTCGATTCATGATTGGGCCTCCACTCCCGTGCCTCCGATGGTCACCAGGTCACGACTCGCTTTGCCTCGCTGATCTTCCGCTGTTCGAGCGTCACGCTCTTCGGAGGCGGAGGTTCATTCACATTTAAGGTCACGGAATCGTCCGTCACGTCCGTCAATGTTCCCACCAGGCGCCATTGCCCGACAAGTGGCTCCTTGAGCTTCAACGTCACTCGCTTTCCGATTGCCCGGCGATAATCCTGAATCCGTTTAAAGGGCCGATCGAGACCGGGCGAGGAAACTTCGAGCGTATAGGCATGAGGAAAGGGATCAGCGACATCCAGCGCAGGACCAAGCGCCTTATGTGCGCGCTCACAATCGTCCAGCGTGACGCCTTCTGGTTTATCAATGAAAACTCGCACCACAGAACGAGAGCCTTGCCCCACGCAGACGACATCCGCCAATTCCAGGCCCAACGTCCATAAGATGGGGGAGACTGCCTCACTGATGCGGTCGACGACCGATCGGGACTCCTTCACTAACACCCCTAGCCCCGTTTCTGTGGCTGTTTACTCGAACTCAAACAAAAAAGTGGGCCTGAGCCCACTTTCCGGAGGTGGCACCTTAGCATGGCAACGGAGTCAAAGCAAGAGGCCGACTATGCGGTCTGCTCGGCAAATCGCTTCGCGAGGCTACGGGTCACCGGACCCGGCTGACCGGTGCCGATGACTTTACCGTCGATCCGAACGACAGACAGCAGCTCAACCGTTGTCCCGGTCAAAAAGACCTCCGTCGCCGCATACAGTTGTTCGCGCGAAGGACAGCATTCTTTGAGACCCAATCCTTCCCGCCTCGCTAGCGCAAGGACGACCTCACGCGTGACACCCGAGAGAATGAGAGGACCTTCGGGCGCCGTGATCAGTGTCCTGCCCTCGACGACCATCACATTACTGACCGATCCCTCGGTCACCTCACCGTTTTTGACTAGAATGGCTTCAAACACTCCGGCCTGTTTGGCTTGTTGGCGGGCGAGGACGTTCGGCAACAAATTGAGACTCTTAATGTCGCAACGCCCCCATCGAAGGTCTTGAACGGTCATCGCATCGACACCGGCCGCCTGTACGGCGGTCGGCAGGGCATGCAGTTCACGGATCGTCATCACGACGGTCGGCTGCAAATCCGGCGGAAATGCGTGGTCGCGAGGAGCGACCCCGCGGGTAATCTGCAGATAGATTTTGGATTCCCGGAAGCCGGCCAGGCGAAGTCCTTCACTGATATATCCGTCCCATTGTTCGAGTGAGTACGGCTGCCGGAGATCGAGGGCTTTCGCGCTGCGATTTAAACGGGCGAAGTGTGCCTCCAACTTGAAGGGACGGCCTCCATACGTGCGGATGACTTCATAGACGCCGTCACCGAATTGAAAGCCGCGATCCTCGATCGGCACCTTCGCATCGGCCAGGGGCAGAAATCGTCCGCTGACAAACGCGGTCTCGGGCATGATCAGGCACCCTTCTCGGACGAGACGGTGATATGAAACACCCGCCGATCTTCGGCGGTAAATTTCCAGCCCATGCGCTTCTCAAACACGATTTCAAAAACACCCGGCTTGATCGCTTTGAACTCAAATGTCCGTTGTCCGTTGTCGACGGCATTATTCCCGGCCACGCGCAAATAGTCGTCGCCGAGCAAGGCCAACCCTGCCGAATCAAAACTCGGGATCCACAGCTCCCCTCTCGTTCTGTCTTCCCAAAGATGAATCTCGATCGGTTGGTCGAGCGCCACTTTTATGGTCTTATCCTGGCCGCGGAGTTCGTCTCTCACGTCGGCCATGTTCGCATTAACCTTTGCGACGGGGACCGACATAGATGTCGGTCCCGTCCACACGAACATCGTAGCTCCCCACACAGTATCCCCCGCCATCAGTACCCTGACCGTTCCGGATATCGAACGCCAGATCATGCCATGGGCAGGACACGACGAAGCCTTTGACGCGGCCCTCATTTAAGGGCCCTCCCTCGTGAGGGCAGAGATTATGAATGGCGTAGATCCTTCCTTCCACGTTAAAGAGCGCGATCGTACGATTATTCATCGTCACGACCTTCGACTGTCCCGGAGGAACTTCATCGATTTTTGCAACAGCCTGATACCCTTCAATGGCCACGTCTACCCTCGTGAGCGATTTCGCGGCTACATTCGTAGCGTGTATTTAAGTTCGGCACCCACCGCTATACCTGTCTGCTTCGCGAAACCGGCGGCCGTTTCGATCAAATACCGAACCGATGCAGACTCCGACCCATGCCACGGACAGGTATCCAGTCTACAAGGAGGAACGTTTTCGGCGATGGCAACGATGTGGCGGCTTTCATCCACCCAGATCATGTCAATGGAAAACCGGTACTGTTTCGTCGTCACACGATGAGGACCCGTCGACTCAAAGATATAAATCATTCCCCCATTCGGCGGCAACGCGTCGTGGAACGCCATGCCGAAAAGCAGCTTTTCTGGCGTATCGGCGACTTCAGCCTCGATTTCCGTACCGTCCGGAAAGCGGATAATGATTGCCTTGTCCTCCTCGCGAGGCACGAGGAACATGGAGACACTCATCAACAAGATGGCCAGTAAGGCCATCATGATGAGCCGCTTTTTTTTGTCAGCTGAACTGGCTTGGACGGCCATCGTAATACCGCACTCAGTCAGAGGCGATCTGGGCCCAAAGCCCCATGATATCAAGGAGTCTAGGCCTTCTTATCGGACGCCGTTCTGTTGACTTGGAAAAGAGCAGCAGACTAGAATGACGCCTTATTGCGCCAGCGCACTATGTCGTGGCGCCGCAATCTTGTCAACCCAGTTTGGTAGCTCTCGTAGTGAGAAGGAGGCAAGGGTCATGGCACTGCTGATTACCGACGAATGTATCTCCTGTGGGGCCTGCTTGCCCGAATGTCCGAACGAGGCGATTTTTGAAACTCGCAGCGATGCGGAAACGAAGGGCAACCATGTCGGCGACGGTCAGGGAGTGGGCGATAATATTTATGTTATTACCCATGACCGTTGTACTGAATGCGTCGGCCACTTTGACGAACCACAATGCGCCGCTGTATGTCCCGTGGACAACTGCTGCATTTCAGACCCGGCCTATCCCGAGACGACGGACGTCCTGCTCGAAAAGGCACGCACACTGAACCCTGACAAAGCCATCGATGCCGCCAAAGTATGGAGCGGTGTTCGCAACTGAGGGCTTGACCGTCGCGGCTGAGCATCAGGAACCCTGCTTCCACTTCAGAAGCAGGGTTCCTGTGTTTCTGTAGCCGTGCATTCATCCTTTGGTAGCTTTCTCACCAGTGACGCAGTAGAATGAGCCAATAGGTCCTGCAACCACTCGGCTCCCATCCCGGACTAATCTACAGGGGGCCGCTCTTCCCTCTCACCTGCGAGGTGTTGCGATGCGCTACCGATGGATTCTATTCGGAGTCCTCGTCTGGGCGGGGACATTCACGTCGCCGATTCTGGCAAGCACTGGCGACATCGGAACTATCGTCGAGAAATTCGTCGTACGACAATTCCCTGACGCCGCCAGCCACTATTGGGTCATCAACGAAACTCAGTGGGATGGGGATGAAATGATCGTCGACCTCGAGACGGTCGTCACGGAACGACGTGATATGGAACCCACGCTGAGCCGCTTTCTGTTGTTGATCGTGGCGGGCGAACTCAAAGCCAGTCAAAACGTTCCGCTCGAACCCGCTGCCGACTGTCGCACAGAAGAAGCCTAGAAAAACGACAGCGCCCCCGCCGCTTCAGGCGACAGGGGCGCTGCAAGATCCTTCCGTTTCTTTTCCGCTTACACTACTTGAGCATGACGAGTTTGCCACCGACGTGAGCCGGATGGAGGTGACAGCGATAGCCAAGGGTGTTTCCCATCGTGGCATAGAACAGGTCGCTGGTAGGAATACCGATATATTTTGTCTCTCCCGGCTTGAGGACTAATTTTGCATTCACAGCCGTGGGCGCAGCCTGCGTTGTGGTATCGGTCAAAAGGAACCCATGCTCGGCAGAACTGTTGTTCGTAACCTTGATCAACACTGGACGTCCCGGCCGGACTTTGAAGTCAATCACGCTCGTCGGAGGATACCAGGCCTTCAAAGCACCAATCTCGATGGCATAGAGTTCGATATCCACGTCCAATTCTTTGAACGACTGACCGACCACCGATCCGGTCTCCAAGTCACCGACTTCAACTCCGCCGGCTTGGTGAGCCAGCGCTGCGGACGCGCCTGCCACTATCATCATGAGGCCGAAGAAGACCCCTAACATCGTCTTGCCCATGACCTACCTCCTTAAGAAGAAGATGAGATGTGATTAGGTTGGTAAATAACTACCGCCACGATCAGGTAGCCTTGACCCTTCCGAGAACCGCTAATCCGATCCGCGTAGAACGCGCTTGTATCCATGATTCGTTGGGAGGCCACCTTATAGCACAGCGGTGAAAAAGGAAGCAAGATTGGTCATTCGCGATACGGTCGACCGTCTGAGCCACTACTATCAACAGGGAAGATGTCATATTTTCAACAGCTTGCTATTTCATCGTCCGCCGACCTTCTTCTCTCGTTTCATCGCCCATGAGGAGATCGTATGGCGCATAGTCGTCAGTCAACACGGCTCCTTGCGGCCAGGATTCGGTTCGACGCGTCGCGAGGAGAGCGATGGCTTCCGACGGCAGGCGCTGCTGTTCGACCAAGGCTGTGATCTTGCCTGCAAAATCCAACGTGCCGTGCTGTTCGATCGGCTTACCGGCGAAGAAAAGCAAATTTTCCGCTTTTGAACTGGAGGCCCATGGCCCCTTGACTGCATACGTCTCGATCGCCGGAAACGATCGTTTCATGGTCTCGACCACGGCCTGTGCCCGGAGGAGGTCACCGCCGGTACCCGACGAGGCCAGGTTGACGACAAGAACCCCATCCGGCCTGAGATGCCTCCGCAATTCGGAAAAAAATTCTTCAGTCGTCAGGTGAAAAGGCACGAGGTGTCGCGCAAAGGCGTCTACCCATATGAGATCGTACGTCGCTTCTGTATGGTTCAAGAAGGCTCTCGCATCACGAACATACACGTGGTGCTGCGGAGGCGCGTGATAGGAAAAATATTCTTCAGCCATTCTGACGACGACGGGGTCAAATTCGACGACGTCCAGTTCGAGTCCTGGCCAATAACGCGAGAGCCACTTGGCAAACGATCCGCCGCCGTGGCCAAGAATCAACGCGCGCTCCGGGTTCGAGACGAGCGCGAGAGAGGACACCATAAGCTGGCTGTAGGGAAGAAAGAGCGTATCCGGCTCCGCTTTCCACATGACGGCGTGAAAAGTGCGATCCAACACAAGATAGCGGAAGAGATCGTCGTCACGAATTCTGACCTGTTGATATGGACTGTCTTCTTGGTACACGGGAGGCTTCAGCATCTGTATCGGAAACCAAGCCCCCGTCCCGACGGCGCCGATCAAGAGTGCGCACGCCACCAGGGTCAACGGTTTGGCACCCGTGCCTTTGAGCAGCCACCACAATCCCAACGCCGCCTGGACGGCGCCGAGCCATGCGACCATTGCGTGACTCCCGATCCATGAGAGAACGAAAAATGCCGTTCCCCACGTGCCGGCGAGGCTGCCGACGGTTGACAGTGCAATCATCCGGCCGGTATGCCGGCCAAGGTACTGCAAGTCCGACACGGCCAGCCGCAACATCGCGGGGAGAACGCCGCTCAGCCCAAACGCAGGTGGTGCCAGCAAAATAGCCGCCGCGAGGCAAGGGCCCCATCGCGGATCTTCAACGGCGCCGGCAACCTTGAACAGCACCGCCTGCCCGATCCACGCGATGAGAAACGTCCAGGCGCCGGATCCGAGCAACAAGCCAGCCAGCACCTGTCCGCCGGGACGGCGATCGGAGATCCAACCGCCGAACGCATAGCCGCTGCTCATCGCCGCCAAGATCACTCCAATGAGCGCCCCCCAGACAAACAAGGAATTGCCGAACACGGGAGCCAACAGTCGGCTCCCCAGAATCTCCAGCGCCATCACGACGGCGCCAGTGATGAAGGCGGTCAGAAACAAGAACCACGGAGGATGATGCATCGACAAGGGAGGCGTCATGCAGCAAGAACGACTGTCACCATGGACGAAGTAGACGCTCAGAAGGGCGCTCATAGTACCCGCGGGATTGCGGACCTGTCAACGCGACGAACCGCGAGTGATCCTTCCACGGTCCTCATTGCCCGCGCCTCAGGTCGCGGGTATACTGCGATAAGTCAATTTCAGGAGGTCTGATTCATGCAGATTAGTGTCATCGGAACGGGTTACGTGGGACTGGTCACCGGCGCGTGCTTCGCCGAATTCGGCGTCAACGTTGTCTGCATGGACAACGATGAAAAGCGAATCGCCCGTTTGGAGAAGGGCGATGTCCCCTTTTACGAGCCGGGAATTACAGAACTGGTGGCCAAGGGAATCGCACATGGGCGGCTAAGCTTCACGGCAGAGCTCACCAGGGCTGTGGATCATGGAGAAGTGATTTTCATCGCCGTCGGGACCCCTCCGCGCCATGACGGCTCGGCAGATCTCTCGTTCGTCGAAGAAGTCGGTCGAGGGATTGCGGGAAAAATGGCTTCTTACAAGGTCATCGTCACGAAATCCACCGTTCCCGTGGGCACCGGAGCGCTGCTCCAAAAGGTCATCGCCGCCCATCAGAGCAAGAAGATTGCATTCGATGTGTTGTCGAATCCGGAGTTTTTGCGCGAAGGCTCCGCCATTGAAGATTTCATGCGGCCCAACCGGGTCGTGATCGGCTCCGACAGCGAGCGCGCCATTGGGGTCATGAAAGATCTTTATCGGCCGCTGTACTTGATCGAAACACCCTTTGTCGTCACGGACGTTGCGACAGCGGAAATGATCAAGTACGCGTCGAACGCCTTTCTTGCGACAAAAATTTCCTTTATCAATGAAATTGCCGGGCTCTGTGAACGGGTGGGAGCGGACGTTCAGATGGTGGCAAAAGGCATGGGCCTCGATCAGCGGATCGGATCTAAATTTCTGCACGCGGGGCCGGGATTCGGGGGTTCCTGCTTTCCCAAAGACCTTACGGCGCTCGTGCAAATGGGCGAGCGTGCAGGCTACCCGATGCAAATCGCCGGCGCCGCCGCTGCCGTGAACGCTCAGCAGCGCGACCGTATGGTGGTCAAAATCAAGGACGCGCTCGGTAGATTGCAGGGTATGACGGTTGGCCTTCTCGGTCTGTCCTTTAAACCCAACACGAACGACCTGCGCGAAGCGCCGGCGCTGGCCATCGCTCAAGCGTTGATGGAGCAAGGTGCAGCGGTTCGGGCCTATGACCCAGCGGCGCTCGAGGAAGCGACGAGGCTCTTACCCCGACTCGCGCCCTGCGCCAATGCCTACGAAACGGCACGGGAGGCGGATGCATTGGTTTTGATGACGGAGTGGAACGAATTTAGAAATCTGGATTTTTCCAAACTCAAGTCGTTGATGCGGAGGCCGGTCCTCCTCGACCTGCGCAACGTGTATGAATCGAGCCGGGTGTCGTCCTTTGGATTTCGCCATGTCTCGGTTGGACGTCCGTCAAAAGAACCGGATCAGCCTGGCGATTGAGTGAGCCGAGGCGCTTCCTCCTTCGCCGACTCCTTCACTTTCGGCTTGTATCCCATCCGATCCAGCACTTTGAGGACGCGCGATTTCAATCGGTCATCCGCCTCGGCAAGCGCAGTGGCCAACGGCTCAACGGCCGGCTTCCCGATCTTTCTGATGATTTCCGTCGCCGACTGCCTGAGGTCGTCCTCTTCGGAGATGAGCAGTGGCACCAGTGTGGGAACGGCCGCACCCCCGATCTTGATCAACGAATCGTATGCACGTTGCCTGACGTCGCCGACTTCGTCGGCGAGCGCATCGACCAGCGGACGCACTGCCCTCGGCTCGCGGAGTTCTCCAAGCACTTCCGCCGCATATTTCCGATTCAGCCAATGGCTGTCCTTGAGATCCAGAAGCATCGCATCCGCCTTGGCGGCATCGGGATCTTTAGCGCGAATTCTGAAGCTCTTCGCGATACGCTTGCCGCCTTCCTCCAGTACACGGATGGTCGCTCCGTCGCCCGGTTTGAGCTGCTTCAACTCCTCGAGCGCCGCGTCGTCCACGTCGAGCACGACGGTTTTTCCATCGTAGGCCAGGAGTTCGACTTCGACTTGTTTCGCTTCGGGGTTGACCGCGACCACTCGTTCTGTGACGAGGTTGAAGCCGTCTTTCTTCGCCCCGCCTTTGGGTCCGATTTGAATCAATTTCACCGGTGCTTCGTCAGCCATAGTGATCTATCCTTTACCTTAACGAATGTTGTTACTGTCCCGCTTGCTTCCAGCCCAAACTCGCGAGCACGCCTTCCACCGTTTCCTGCACCATCGTGTTTTCATCTTCCAACAAGGGCAGCAGAGGATCAATCGCCTGCTTTGCGCCGAGTCGCGCCAAGCTCTCGGCCGCATTGCGTCGAACCAGCCAGTCTTCGTCCCTCAGAGATTCGATCAATGGTTCAATGCCCCGGGCATCGCCGATTTTCCCCAACGCTTCGGCCGCATGCCGGCGCACCATCCAATTATTCCCCAGCAACCCCTCGATTAACGCATCGACTGCCCTGGCATCGCCGATTTTTTTGAGCACCCGAGCGACATCTTCACGCACCGTCCCGTCCGTCAATGCCTCGACCAACCCGGGAACGGCGCGGGGATCGCCGATGCGTTCGAGCGCCCAGACCGCCGCCGTGCGCACGGCTCCGTCCTTGTCTTTGAGGGCGCTTACCAGCGCACCCACTCCGCGGGGATCTTTGAGTTTACCGAGACCTGAGGCGGCTTGTTCCCGAATCGCCCATTCGTCATCCTCCATTGCCTCGATCAGACGGTCCACGACCGACGGCCCCATGCGGATGACGGCGATCGTCGCGGCTTCACGGATCAGCACGTCTTCATCGGCCATTAATCCGATCAGAGGCTCAATGGCTTCCTCGCCCAATTGGCTGAGGCTGGCAATCGCATGATCACGCAACGCTTCGTTGTCGTCGCGCAGCGCGCCGATGAGCTGCCCAATCCGTTCCGACTGTCCCTCGTCACTCATCGCCATGTCCTTCCTGGCTCATCGCATGAACGCTGTCCATGGCCTCGAGCTTGTCCGCGATCAATCCCGCGTTGTAAGCCACCAGACCATCGCGATCCGTTCGTAGCCGATCAAACAGTTCCTTGTGCGGACGCAGGACTTCAACGTCCTTGATCTTGGCCAACGCTTCCATTGCGTACACACGCAGTGGGCGGATGGGAATGGCCTCGAGGTACAGCTGTGTGGGACGGGCGTCGCCGATCAGGCCGAGGGCCTTGATCGCGAGTTCTTTCACGCCCGTGTCCTGATCCGAGGCCAACCGCTTCATGAGCGGTTCGACGGCCCGCACATCTCCGATTTTTCCTAGCAGATCGGCTGCCGCTTCACGGACAAGCCAATCGTCATCCTCAAGATACTCGATCAAAATCTCGACGCTGGGACGGCCGATCCTGAGCAGAGCGATCACGGTGGCCATTCGAGCCTCTTCCCGTTCACTGGCGCCCTCCACGTCGCGCAACTCGTTGAATGAGTCGTCGATGCGCTCGCGAATCGCACCCAGCTTCTTCAGCGTGCCGGCGGCGATCTCCCGAACCGCAGGCTGCGCCATGGCGTCGATAAAGGCGTCCACCGATCGGGGATCCAGCAGGTGATCCAGCATCGTGGCCGCGGCCACCTGCGCTTCCGGGTCCGGGTGTTTCATCATCTGACAAAGCGGAGCAACGGCGGTCGGTGTGACCCCGATTAAGTGCGTGACCAACTCGCGGCTGTGCGATTGTTGGGTGCGCGTCAGCAAATTCACGAGCGCCGAGGCCGTATCGACATTGAGGACTCCGGCCATCTGTTCCAAGGCGGCTGCTCCAGCTTTTCGGACTGCTTCCTCTTCATCCTGGAGTAATCCGACCAGCGCCACTCCTGCCTGAGGGTCCTTGATGCGCGCCAACATGGCGGCGGCTTCGCATTTTAATTCCTGCCCCCCGGAGACGAGTACCTCCACGAGCACCTGCACGGCCCTCGGCCCTCCGGCCAAACAGGCCGCCGTCGCGCGCATGCGTCGCCAGTCCTCTTCGTGAACCAGTTCACCGACAAGCGTCTCGATACTTTCTTTCGGCATATGCCCGTCTCGTCGAAGGCTTACACTCGTCCGGCCCGCCAGCCGACCCTGGCGAGCGCATCCTTCACATGGAAGCGCAAATTTTCGTCGGACGTCTTCGTCATAATCGTCAATAACGGGGCGATGACCTTGTTTCCGTATTGCACGAGCGCATTGGCGGCATCGGCACGGGTCACCGTCGGTTCCAGCGCCTTGAGGAGAGAAGGAATGGCGGTATCGTCGGCGAGATGCGCCAAGGCGCGTACCGCCGCGCCTCTCGTGTTCATTTCTTCGTCCCAGCTGTCGCCGCACCCGGCCACGGTCTGTGAACGCAGTGGACGATCAGTGCCCTCCAGGATTGCGATGAACACCGGCACCGCGCGCCGATCGCCGATCTTGCCCAACGCCTCAACGGCAAGCGTCCGTAAACCGGGTTCTTTCATGGCCGTCACGAGGAACTCCAGCGCCCGGCCGTCGCCGAGTTGGCCGAGGGCGCGAACGACATCTTCCCGAACCGCCTGATCATGGTCGTTAAAGAGCGCCCACAAGAGCGGTTCCACAGCCTCCGCCGAGCGGCTTTTCCCAAGCGCTTCCACCGCATGAAGCCGGACCAGCCATTCAGGATGCTTCAACGCCTCTAACAATGAAGGCAGCGCGGCGTCGCCGATGTCCGCAAGCGCCGTGGCGGTTTCTTCCCGTACGGCTTTGACCTTGTCTTGCAGCAGCGGAATCAATGGTTCGATGGCGTGCACGTCTTTGATTCGCCCGAGCGCCTTCGCCGCATGCATGCGGACGATCCAGTTCGTATTCTTCACCGCCGCGATCAACGGATCGAGGACCCGCTCGTCGGCGATCAACGACAGGACCGAAGACGCTGCTTCCTGGACGCTGGACTGAGGATCCGAAAGACACAGGCCAAGGACAGGAACCGAAGCATCGCCGATTGCCGTAAGCGCCTCGATCGCCGCTTGCCGGACCGCCCGATCCGCATCGCGCAAGAGACAGACCAATGGTCCCACAGCCCGAGCGTCCCCGAACCTGCCAAGCGCCGTCGCCGCCTCCTCACGGATAGCCCAATCCTCATCTTTGAGCGCAGCGATTTGCTCGGCGACCGAATCCGCCATGGGAACACTTCCTCGGAATTGGTGAGCGTAACACAGGCATTTTCGCAGGGTCAACGGAACGACCGTCCGTGGGCGTCATCGTTGACATTCCCAGGCAGTCCGTTTCTTGCGACTTCCGTGATTGACTCGACTGCGCCCGGTGGCTAGGATGCTCTCCCCCTGCTGTGTCGCCCGGTCCGTTAGGAGGAGGTCGCCATGAAATCCCCAGACATGAACGTACGGTGGTTAAAAAAAGTTGTCGTAATCTGCATTCTCTTGCTCGCAGCCAACAGCCGCCTGAGCAACGCCTACGAAGTCTGGCTGACCGATCAATCCGATACCGGAAAAGAAAGCGGCGGGTACCTCCACATTTATGACGGCGCTCAACTCGCCGCCAGTCCGTCATCGGCAAAACCGGCCCAGTCGATCGATTTTGCAGGAGACCTCGGCAAGTTTTGCGAGGAGGCGACGAAGAAACCGGTTCGTCGGCCGCACATGCTGTTTTTCAATGCGAAGCAGGATCATGCGCTGATTTCGTTCCTCAGCGGTCATGTCCTGTTCCTCGATGCCTCGACCAAAAAAGCCGACGCCTGTCTCCTCATGGGTAAGAACGTGCACGCGGCTTGGCCCGCCCCGAACGAAAAAATGGCCCTCGCGGCCAATACCGCCGAAAAGAAACTGATTCGGATCTGGACAGATTACGGCGGACATAAATTTAGCTTCGACCCGGAAAAGGACGTGCTGAACCTTGGTGCAATGGAAAACGGCGAACGCCCCGACACCGCCCCCATTTGTCCGATTACGGAATCCACGAGCACGTATGGGCTAATCACCGTTCGTGGCGGAGGACTCCTCGTGGCGGATGTGACCGCCACGCCGATGAAAGTCGTCGCGACGCTCGACAATAATCAAATCCACCCTGCCGGATGCGGAGGTGTCGAGGCCGGCGGCACTATGTACATCAATTCCGGAGGTGGGTGGCCGATTGCGCCCTTGTCGTACGACATCTACGCGCTCGATCTCAGCAACCTGCCGAAGTCGGTCTCGGCCAAGTTGTTGTCGCAACGTGACAGCCGGTTCGCTGATTCCCACGGGATGGGGGCGGTCGGACGATATCTCTGGAGCGTGGATCGCGCCGGAAACAACATCGAGATCATCGACACGTTGAGCAATCTGAGCGTGGGCGCCGTCGACCTCGTGACGGAGCAGAACAATGATCCGGCACCGGATCTCATGGACGTCGCGCCGGACGGACAGTACGTCTTCGTCGGTTTGCGGGGAGCGGCGCCGTTAACCGGCAATGATAAAGGCGTCAACAACGCCAAGGGTACGGTCCCGGGCGTCGGCGTCATCCACGTCGATGCAGGAGGCAAGATCGGACACTACAAGGGACAGGCGTCGATCACGAACATGAAGGACGGGAAAGAGACCGCAGATACGCACGGAATCGCCGTGCGCAAATAACGCTATTTCGCGAGATCGCCGGATGGGCCGAACCGTCCGGCTTCGCCCAGAGGCTTGTCGACGCGTGCGTTGTCGACGGAGCTGGAATCCACCGCCAGGTCGTCCTGAGGCAAGGTCCATCCCAATTTTTCGAGTGTCTCCAACACGAGTTGTCTGAGCGCGTCCTTCGCGCTCAGACGAACCGACGCATAGCTGAGCACGCGTTCGCCCTCCGCGGACACCTCCGATGCCTTGGGATCGTAGAGAAAGGCGATGAGCGGTTCGATCGCCGTGTCTCCGATCGCCGCGAGCGCTGCGCTCGCCTTCTCGCGCAACACCCCGTCTTTGAGGAGCATGATGAGGTCGGGGATAACCCGCGGATCCCGAAACTGACCCAACGCCGTCGCCGCCGCTTCCTTGATGAACGCGTCCTCGCTCACGATGCAGCCGGGCGTGGGAGTGCCTTCCTGCCGGATGCCTTTGCCCTTGAGCGCGTTGAGGACGGGTCCCAATGCCCGTGGATCGCCGATCATCCCCAGCGATGCGATGGCATGACGCTTCACGGCTCCATCCTTCATCGCTTCGATCAACGCATCGATGGCCCGTGGATCGCCGATCATGCCTAGTGCGATCGTCGCGTCTTCCCGAACCGCACGGTCGGGATCTTTCAGCGCGGCAATGAGTGCATCGACCACTTTCGCATCGCGTACCCATGTGCGGCCGATCTGATAGTCCGTCGTCATCCCGCCGAGCGCCCGCGCCGCATGGCAGCGGACGACGAAATCCTTGTCCTTGAAACATTCAATCAAGGGGTCGACGGAGGCTTCGCCGATGTACACGAGCGCCGTACCGGCGGTCTCACGCACGATCTTTGACGTATCGCGGAACAGCTTGATCATCACTGGCACCGCCTTCGGATCACCGATCTTGCCGAGCGCTTCCGCTGCCGCGCTTTTTACCGCTCCGTCCCGATCCCGACATGCGAGGATCAATGCGTCGACTGCCTTGCGGTCTCTAATGTCACCGCAGGTTTTGGCGGCGTGTTCCCGTACGCGCCACCGCTCGTCTTTCAGTGCCCCGATCATTCGGTCCAGGATAGAGGTGCCGAAACTCGCAGCGGCTTCGACGGCCTGATTGCGCACTTCCATGATCGGATCATTGAAGAGGCCCACAAGAGCCTCGGCCGCGCGGTCGCCGCCGATCTTGGCCAAGGCGGATCCCGCATAGGCGCGCACAGACCAGTATTCGTCGCCACAGGCGCTGATCAGTGCGTCCAGACTCCGGGGATCTGCGACCGCCGCGAGGGCTTTGGCCGCTTCTTCCCTCGTGGCGTCATCGACGTCCTCGAGCGCTTCCAGTAAATCCTCTAAAGCCTGCGTCATCGTCGATATCCTCGCTATTGATAGGTATAGTCCGGCTGCCCGCCGTATGGATACGTCCGTTTACACCGTACGATCAACGTTTGCGTCCCCCGTCCCTCCACACATTGATCGAGCGAAGGAGCAAACTCCAGCTTGCCGTCGAGATTGACGGAGAACGGGAAATCAAACGTAAAACTGATGAATTTATACTTGCCTGGCTTCAAGGCCAGCGTCCGCTTGTCGGTCGTCTTGAACGCATCCAGCGATTCTGGATCCGAATTGTAGATCGAAGGAGTCACCCCGGGTACATACCACCACGACGGAGGGTCGAGAACGGTCGGGTCGATCAGAATGGCGTGTTCCTTTGTGTAGCTCGGCGGCGGTGCGGCCTCACCCGCGGAGAGCGCGGTCGCGAGGCCCGCCATAACGGCCAACCCCGCTATGACCCATCGTGACGCTCGAGGCAGGTCTCGTGTTTGGCTCATCATCTTTCAGGGAACATTCGAGTTCGGCGCCGCCGCGACGAAGGCATGTTGGAAGATCTCTTCCACCGGCCGGCTTTCCCACTCCGTGTGCGTCTGCAATCCTAAGGTCCGCAAGACGGTCGCACCGGTATCGATGATTGAGACCGATTGATGAATCGCGTGGCCCGGCTTAATCCCGACGCCCGACGCGATCCACGGAACGACAGGCGCAGCATTCGTCGCCTGTTGCTGCCCCGCGTCGACGCCCTCCGCACTCAACGACGTTATGAATACAGTCGTCCGCTTCATCAGGTCCTGATTCTTGTAAATGTCCAATACGGAAGTAATCGCTTTATCTACCGTCCGCAACGCCTCTCGATAGTCCTTGGATCCCCATCCCTTCGCCACCCCCACTCGGCCCGCCTCGGGAAGGTGCACGACGAGAAAATGCGGCAACGCGAGAATCGCATGGCCGTAGCCATGTCCGCTCGTCGCCTTCTTGAAATACTGTTGAATGTACGACACGATCCGGTCCGGGCTGCATTCGGGCTTCAACGGCCCGCACATTTGGTAATCCGTGTACGGTTCAGGTCTCGCCAGCTGATAGAGTGACTCATCCATGAAAAAAATTGCGCTGTCCCTCCCACCGCTCAAATCCAGATAGTCAAAGACGCTGGGCGCCCGCGGATAGCCGCGGCTGAACTCAAAACTGTTCCAGTTGATCCCGTGTTTTTCAACCGGCATGCCGGTAATGATCGATGCCATTGTCGGCAATCGAAGCGGGGGTTTGACTCCGGTGGCCGACCACGTCACGGCGCCTTCCTTGATGAGTTTGGTCAACGTCGGCATGGCGGCGCCTTTCAATGAGTCTTGGCTGAACCCTTCGAGCACAAAGAGAATGACGTGTTCCGTCGGCGGGCTTGCCGGGCTTCTGTTGTCCATCGCCGTAGGACGCATGGTCGCCGATGCACTGACCGCGATCGCGAGAAATAGGCCGGTCGCAAGGGCAGAGGTTCGTAGACATGGCGCTCTCAATGGTGCTCTCATTGACTGCTTCTCCAGATGAACTTAAAAAGGGAATGGTTACATTAGCATGTGAATTTTCTACAAGGCAAGCCGCACGGAACCGCTCGAAAGGCGCTGGCGAAAAGCATTTCCGGGGTGCTATGCTGACGCTCGGCCTATGATCAGCTTTCGCCAGGGATCTGGGAATGCGTAAGTCTCCGTGAAGGATGACGATCATGCCCGACCGGCCTTGCGGATCACCTGAGGTATCGAGGCCGCCGACCACCGGCCGAGTGCGTTCCTCGCTTTCGTTCTCTCTCTCCTTTGTCATGCTGTGGAGTCTTGCGGGTGCAGCCTTTGCGGAATTGCGCGTGGTTTCGTCGCAGGGTGAATACCCGATGGGCGACCGCGATACTCGACTAGACGCGATGCGTCTGGCGACAGAAGCCGCCAAGCGCAATGCCCTCGAGCAAGTGGCAACCTATCTCGAAAGCGTGACGATCGCCGACGGGACCGACATCACGAAAGACGAAATCCGAGCGTACACTGCTGGACTGGTGTACGTGCTCGATCAACAAACCACGATGCGTCTAGAGGGCGACACCGTGGTCGTCACCGTTCATCTCACGTCGCAAATTGACACTGAGGAGGTTGCGCAAGCGATCCTTGCCCTTCGCGAAAACGAAAGCGCCAGACAACAGTTGGCCGCATTGAGAGGAGAAATCGATGGGCTGCATCAGGAACTCGACACGGTGAATCAATTATTGGCGACGGCATCCACGGCCGAGCAGGCGCAACAAGCCGACCTACAACGCCAAAACATCCTGGATCGCGTTCAATCGAACGCCATGGTTTCCCAAGCTTGGACCGACTGGGTGATCGCAGGCCCGTATGGGTACCCCGCGTCCTGGGGCGGATTGCCTCCGCTGGGACTGCTGAACGCGGCTCAAAGTCTGTATCCGGCAAATCCCCATCTGGACGTCGCCCAACAAGTCATCGTCATGAAGCCGCCGGCCATGCACCCTCACGTGCTTCCCCCGCTCACGCAACCGGTCCTCCGACCGCCCGGGGACAGGCCGGCGCGTCTGACGCTCAATGATATTTCACACATGACCACGACTGCGCCCGTTCGTCTCGGCAATCAGCCATTGGGCGCCGTTGCCGCCCTCGCCCAGTCGGCACCCTCCCGCATACCTGCCGTCGGACAGCACGTGCCTGGCCCGGCTTCAAACTCGCCGCGGTCCCTTCAGCAGTTTCTTCTGCCGCCTAATACTTTCACGCCGCCTCGCGCGCCGTCGGCCGCGCGCCATCTCCCGCCGACCATGCAGCAGCATCTCCCGTCGATGCTGGCTCCGCGAGGCGCGTATCACCACCCGCCTCGTGGATTGGGAGGACATTACGGTGGGACACACGGGGGCTATGGGGGACGTGGAGGCGGTGGTCACGGGGGAGGGAGAGGACGATAAGTTGCATCGACGATTGCCTCAGACGATCTTGGCCTGTGTCATTGGCTCCCTTCTGCTGTGGGGGCCTGCGGCCGCCTTGGCTGCCGATACGGACGCCGTCCGAAATCATGCCGACCAGTCGTTCAACCAACTAACTCAACGGAATAATGATCATCCGGGGCGGACACCCCCGAATTCCGGCGCCGCGGTCAACGGCCAGACTCATGCTGGGTATCCTCCGGATCAGTATGTGATCGGCCTCGGGCAAGGCGATATGACGAAGGGCGCCATCGTCTGCCAGCGGGTGTCCGAATTGTCTGCACGGACCGATCTCGCCAAACAGATCCGCATTCTCGTCAAAGAACACATGGTTGACCGCATCCGCGAGCGTGCCGGCAAAGACGCGGATCAAGACATCGAAGTCACACGCGAAGAGATCGTTCAGGAATACCTGCAGGGGGTGATGATCATCGACCGGCAGATTGACCAGGAGAAGAACATCTGCACCGCCACGGCCGTGATGCCGAGGAGCAAGCTACAGAATTCCACACCGTCAAGCGACCCTGCCCCATTGGCGCCAGTCACGCGTTAAGTCCGTCCGTTGCAGAGAGCCCTCAAGATCGGTTAAGACCTTGTGCCATGCCGGTCGAGAACAATTTTCAGCACGACGAGCTGTCCCGAAAACATCCCGGCGAGCGGCTGGCAATGACCGAAGTAGCTCCGGCCGTGCCGCCGGAGTCGCCCGAGTGGGCCGAAGCGATGGCCAACCACGGCCGAGCCATGTCCCAGGCGGGCGTTCGGACGATCCTATTCATGCACGGCGCCATCCAGGGCACCGACCTGTTCGGCGTTGAGCGATTGGACGAGGCGGGCGGACTCAAGCGGGGGTACTCCCGCGGCGTCTCCGGTCTCGATGCGTTGTTAGCGGCGATGCGTCAAGGAGACAACGGCATTCCACCTTTACCAGGCGGGCTCAAACCTCCTTTAAACAACGACGAAGCCACCACACAATTGCTCGATGAACAGGTGGGTGACGCCGGAAACTTCACGCAATCTTCGGTGGCTCTCGTGCAACGGGCGTTGAATCAATCCCTGACGAAGCCGATCGCATGCCTGCGAACCTTGTGGTCGTCCGAACACCATCACCTTGGACGTGCGATTACCGCCGTGCGGTTGTTGAACGATCTCAGGGCGCACTGCGAGGCGCAGCGTCTCATCGCAGGTGACCGTATCCTGGTCGAAGCGCATGGACAGGCCGGGCTGGTACTGGCGCTGACGTCAAACCTCATGTGTCCTACCCCCGTGACAGGCAAGGTCAAGCTCTTCGCGGTTCTGACATCCTATGCCGATGAGACCGGCCAAACCGACCTCGCTCACGCCGTCAAGCGGCTGGAACAGGCGCTTGCCACGACCAACCCATTGAACGGCATCGCCTTGGACATCGTCACATTCGGTCACCCCGTGCGCTACGGCTGGGACCCGTCCGGCATTGCCAAGCTGCTGCACGTGGTGAACCACCGTAATCTTCGAACCGACAACAAAACGTGGCTCGCGAAAATGGAGTTGCCGCAGATCACGATGGAAATGCCGATCGCCTGGGGAGGGGACTACGTGCAGCAACTGGCTGTCGCCGGCAGCGACGCCGTCCCTCGATCGGACGCGGCGAAGGCGGCGAACAAGGCGCTCTGGGAAATCCTCGAGCCGTACGACGGCTTCGAGCGCTGGCTGGAATGCGCGAGACGAGCGGTCCGATTTCCAAGTGAGGGTCGGTGCCTGCTCGTCGATTATAAAGATTCCACCGGCTCAACGAACCCGCGCGACCACTACTATGGGCATGCGGCCTACACGAGAAAACACTCGCTGCAGTTCAATACGGCCCAGATCGTCGGAACCTTTTATGCTACCTAGTCTCGCTTCGGGCCTGCGGCGTTAGCCCTCCCGAATCTGCACGGCGACCGGTTCCCAGGCAAAGACTCCATCGATGTAGGCATGGCCGTTTGGCGTCGTCGCCACCAATTCGATCGACTCATAAATCGTGAGCGTCGTTCCGCTGCCGGCCGATACTTCGAGCTGCATGGCGAGGGCCGCGCTCGGCGCCAGGGATTCCATGTTTTGATGGGTCTTCACCTCCTTCGGCGTCGCAAGAAGATTGACAAACTGCGCTGGCGGCGTCTGACGAAACTCTCCGTCGTAAGCCACCCAGAGGCGTGCGGTCGTCGCCACATGAGCATGCCAGTCGTCGCCCACGGCATTGACTTCGACCCAATTGAACAACGTGTTGACCCGGGAGAGGACCGAGACGATCGTCGTCTCCAGCGACGCGGGAATTACGAGCGCCGTCGAATAGCCGACATGGACATATCCCAGGTTGTCCCATGTCGACGGATTCGCCGCCGCCCTGGCATGCGCCGACTTGTTGGGAAGTATGCGCTCCACATAATGAGGATTCGCGCTGAGGCGCAGATACGTGGCCGCGTCGAGATAGCGAATCCGGTCATGTTTGCACAGCACATCCTCACGATCGCCGAACATTTCCGACTGCGGAGACCCGTCGCTCCCGCTAAAGACCAACTGGCTCCATCCGATCGGCGCGATGTAACTCGTGCTGACCGAGCTGGTCATGCGTTCCAAGGCCTCCACGCGCTCCCGAATGTCGTGAAAGACGGATTCGAGCCCTTCCTTGGCTCCCCGCACGCGCTCCACCATCAGGTTTTTTTCAATTCGCCTTTGCTCCTCGAGTTGGCGCACGAAGGAAACCGTCTGCTTATCGAGCTCGAGCGTGTGAATCATCATGGCATCCCTTTCTCGGCTGGATGGACGCAAGCGTCTGATCAAGACGAAAACTCGGCCGATCCCCGCAAGAGGAGTGCCAGCCCTAAACCCGCGTCATGCCGAAGATGAAAAGGACACGCTGAAGGGTGATCCCGACGAGCGGCACAGGTTTGAACGCCGGGCCACGAACACCGTAATTCGCGTCAGGCTGTTCAAAAGGTCGCTGAGCAAGGCGGCAGTGAGCGAGAACCCGAGGCGTACAGGGGGTGGTACGTCGAGGGTTTGAGCGAGAACTTCAACAGCCTGATTGGATGACGCGTTGCGGCTGACTCAGGACACGCCGTGCTGCTTGAACCAAGCCAGCAGCCGGCTCCACCCGTCCTCGGCGGCCACTTGGCGATAGCTCGGCCGATAGTCCGCGAAGAATGCATGCGGAGTCTCGGGGTACACGACAATTGTGGAAGGACTGCCGGCAGTCTTGAGAGCGGCCTTCATTTGATCGATCGTTTCAAGGGGGATGCCTTGATCGCTTCCGCCGTAAAGGCCGAGTACGGGTGCTTTCAAACGACCTGCGACGTCCAAGGGATGCAGAGGCTGCAGGTCGTTCGCCTTTCCGACAAGCCGTCCATACCAGGCGACTCCGGCCTTCAGCTCAGGATTGTGGGCGGCATACAGCCAGACGATCCGACCGCCCCAGCAGAACCCGGTAATCCCGAGCCGCCCGCTCTGTCCCTTGCCCGACACCTTTATCCACTCCGCAGCCGCATCGAGGTCCGCGATCACCTGCGCATCAGGCACTTTGGCAACGATCTTGCGGATTGCTTCAATCTCGCTCAAAATTGAGACATCGCCCTGCCGTGCGTACAGCTCCGGAGCCACCGCGAGATAGCCCAATTTTGCGAATCGACGGCAGATATCCTTGATATGCTCGTGGACGCCGTAGATTTCCTGAATGACCAGGACCGCCGGGAAAGCTCCGCCTTCGGACGGCATGGCCCGATACGCGGGAATTTCACCGTCCTTGGTCGCGATCGTAATTTCACCTGCCACCAGCCCTGTTGAATCAGTGATGATGGTGCCTGCCCACGTCGGACGCACCGCCAAAGCGAAGCCGGTTGCCAACGTCGTGGCCAAAAACCCGCGTCTCGTGACTCGGCCTTGGCCGATCGGAGCCGACGCGTCTTCCGCGGCAGGTTGACCGTTGTCCTTCATGCTCCCTCACCTCTTGCCACCCTAAGCGGCTATCTTTTGAAAATCAATCGCGGCTCCGTCATATTGCCCATCGAGACGGACACCAGCTCCCAGCCGTTCATCCCAAACTCGTTGAGTTTGGTTTGCATGTTCGTTGTGTCTGGCAGTACTTCGACGATCCGGTACTCGAACCGCTTGACTTCCTGCGCCTTGAGCGCCATGGGATTGACGGCGAACAAGATTCCCGTCGATACCACCATGCTCGTCACTAGAGCCGTCATCATCGCGCGTCCCTGATCCATCGGCCACCTCCCGTTTGACATCGCCCTTCGCGGTTGTCCCGGAGAGGGCGCCCACCGACTCCCGTTCCTCATGGTCATGGCCGCGCCGCCCGCCAATTCTTCCCGACGCCCGTCTCGACCTTGAGCGGCACGGACAATCCCAACTCCTTCCCTACGCCTTCCATTTCGGCCGCGACGAGCCGTTTGGCGTCTTCTAACTCGGCCGACGGCACCTCGAAGATCAATTCGTCGTGTACTTGAAGGATCATCCTCACATGAGGCAGTTCCTGGCGCAGTCTCCGATGAACGCGGATCATGGCCACTTTGATGAGATCCGCCGCTGAGCCCTGAATCGGACTGTTGACCGCCATACGTTCCCCGAAACTGCGCTGAACCTGATCCCCGCTTTGCAATTCCGGAATGGGGCGGCGTCGCCCGAGGATCGTCGTCGTGTATCCTTTGGCGCGTCCCTCCGCAATGTTGCGGTCCATGAGCGCCCGCACGGCCGGGAACCGTTCAAAGAAGGTCTCAATGTATTTCTTCGCTTCGGCCTGTGGCACGCCGATATTCTGAGAGAGACCGAAGGGACTGATCCCATACACGATCCCGAAGACGACCGTTTTGGCGGCGCGACGCATGTCCTTCGTGATGTGAGCGGCCGGGAGATTGAAGATTTCCATGGCCGTTGCCATGTGAATGTCCTCGCTGTTGGCGAAGATCGAGAGCAGCCGAGGGTCTTGTGACAAATGCGCCAGGATGCGCGGCTCGATCTGGCTATAGTCGGCGCACAGTAGGTCGTGACCGGGCGGGGCGACAAACGCCTCGCGAATGCGCAATCCATAATCCCCCTTGACCGGAATATTCTGCAAATTCGGGTCCGTCGAGGAGAGCCGCCCCGTGGCCGCCACGGTCTGATTCAACGAGGTATGTAAACGATTCGTCCGTGGATTGATCAACAACGGCAGGGCATCGACATACGTCGATTTCAGCTTGCTGATGCTGCGGCAATTCAGAATGTGGGTGGGGAGTTCGTGCTGCGTCGCCAGCTGCGTCAGCGTGTCCTCGTCCGTCGAATAGCCTGTTTTCGTCTTGCGCACCGGTTTGAGACCGAGTTTTTCGAACAGCACTGCCGCGAGCTGCTTCGGCGAGTTGATGTTGAATTCGCCTCCGGCTATCCCCGCGATCGTTTCCATCGTGCGGTCCATTTCACGTTCGAGTTCTTTTCCCAGCTCGTGCAACCTGTCGACGTCGAGGAGAAAGCCGTTTTGCTCGATGTCGGCCAAGATCGGCACAAGCGGCATTTCCACGTCCGTGAACAGCCGGAGACTGCCTTGCTCGGACAGCCGTGCATGCATCGCCGGACCGAGGCCGGCTAGTGCGGCCGCGGCTTCTGCTGCGTCCCCGCGTGAGCCGGTATCGACCTCGAACAGCGATTGCGGCGACTTCGTCTGTCCCAGCTGGAGGCGCGTGCCCAGGACCTCCACGGCGATCGTTTCGAGCTGATGGTCCCGGCGATTGGGATTCAGCAGATAGTCGGCGATCATCGTATCCGTGCAGGGACCATGCACAGTGATCCCGGCCTGATGAAACGCCAGCAGCGTGGATTTCAGGTCGTGGATGACCTTGGGCCGATCAGCGTCGCCCATCAGCGACGCGATCGAAGGCATGACGGTGCGAAGGTCACAGGGTACGAACGCCGTCTGTCCGCCGGCGGAAAGGGCGAAGCCGAGCAGCTGGGCCTGCACCCCGGAGCCCCCGGCCAGCACACATTGGATGCCGAGCGGGGCGCTTTCAGGCAAGGCGCTGACGAAGCGCTGTGCGGAAGCCTCATCTTCGATCACGACGGTGGTCTCTGGCCGTGCGACATCAAGCGGCTTGGCGGAAGCCTGGAGGTTCTTAAGGAGCGTCGTGAATTCCAGCTCGCGCAGCAGATCGGCGAGGCGTTCATCGTTGGCCGGCGTGAGCTCATAGTGCTCGGGATGAAACACCACAGGACTGCGCGTCTCAATCGTGGCGAGGGACCGGCTGAGACGGGCGTTCTCGGCCTGTTCCATCAGAAGAGTTTTGATCCGCGCCGGCGTCACTTCTTCAATCCTGCGTAAAAGTTCCTCGATGCTGCCGAACTGCGCGATGAGCTTCGTGGCCGTTTTTTCGCCGATGCCCTTGACCCCGGGAATGTTGTCGATGCTGTCTCCCATCAAGCCCATGACTTCCACGACACGCGCCGGTTCGACGCCGAAGCGCTCGCGGCATTCCACCTCGCCGATCCATTTGCTCTTCACGGGGTCGTAGATGCGAACGTGGGGGGTGAGAAGCTGGAACATGTCCTTGTCACCCGTGACAATGACGACATCATAGCCGGCCTGTTCGGCCTGGACGGCCAAGGTTCCGATCAAGTCGTCGGCTTCGTAGCCTGCCGCCCTCACGACGGGAATGTTCAACGCTTCGACGACCCGGTGAATGTACGGGATTTGAGCGCTCATTCCATCGGGCATGGGCGATCGCTGCGCCTTGTAAGCCTCATACGTTTCATGTCGCAGCGTCGGCCCCGGCTCGTCGAAGACGACCGCAAGACCATGCGGCCGGTGCTCCCGGATGATTTTCGTCAACGTCGTGGTGAATCCGTAGACGGCATTTGTCTGCAGCCCCTTGGAATTATTCAGCGCCGGCAACGCAAAGAACGCCCGGTAGACGTACGCGCTTCCGTCGATGAGGTACAAGGTGGGCCGGCTGGAGGGGCTCGCTTCTGACAGCATTGAGGATTTTGGCGAAAGAGTTAGGATTCGGTCCTGAGGCCCGGCTCCTGCCTATGTTCGGGGGCAAGTACGAGCGGCGGCTTTGCGTACTTTCTCCGCATGGTGTTGATCACGCCCAGGATCGTCGGCTGGCCGATCAACTTCGCTTCGATTTTCCGCTTTCCGGGGAAGTCCAGCATGGAAATGCCGATCAGCATGGTTAGCACGCCCTGACCCGGGAGAAACAGCATAAGGAACCCGGCAAAGAGGAACACTGCCCCCACGACGTTCTTCAGAATGTGGCCGACCACACGGAGCACCGGATGATGATCCTGCATCCAGGGGCGAGGCACCCGGACGTCGAAATAATCCGCCGGCAACCGGACAAGAATGAAAGGAATCGCGATCAGCGTGCCGATAAAAAAGACGAAAGACATCGCCGTCAGCCAAATCAGCGTGTCGGTCGAAATAAACTCCTGAACCGTCGAAAGCAAAGCGTCCATGGGGAGGGAATCCTAACACGCACGATATGGTCGCTCAAGACAACGCAAGGCGCCGTGCGGCGTGGTTTACTGCGGTATTGGCGACGGCTATAATCCCGCTATGCTTTCATGTCTGCTGCACATATGCCTATGGATGGTCCTTACGTCATCACTGACGGTTGTATCCGTACCCGCCCTCGCGGCCGACGAGCTGCAGATCGCCGTCAGCAAGAAGGGCTTGGGCAAGGAGGTCGTGATGACGCAAGGCGCGCGCGAGTGGTTCATGCTCGTCGAGGTCACGCCGGAAAATACCGTGATCGTCCGGCAAGAAAAAGACCGCGATCAATACGTCCTCGATGAAAGCGAAACGCACGATCGACCGTTGGCTCCGGGTGAAGTTGATGCGGCGATCAACGATTACATCAACAGCGTAAAGACACGCGTCCCGAAGCAATAGCTATGAGCCCGCCGCAGCCAAAGTTCGTCCTCTTCGCCCACAACGCGACGTACGACAAACTTCACCAGGTGGCTACTCTGGGCCTGACGGCAGCGGCAATGGGGAAAGACGTGATCGTCGTGCTGCTCTTTTGGACGATCAAGAAGCTGGCAGATGGAAAAATCGACGACATTGACTTTCCACCGGAATACGCCGGGTCCGGCAAGAACGTCGCCCGCCTGTTGAAAGAGAAAAAAGTGCCGAAGATTTCGGAAATGCTCGCGGAAGCCAAGGCAGTCGGCAGGCTCCGCCTCGTCGCCTGCAGCGCCGGACTCGAATATATGGACGTCGACGGCGAGGCGGTCTCAACACGCGTCGATGAAGTTCTGGGCCTCCCAGCTATTCTCTCCCTGACCGCGGACGCGGAAACGACCCTCTTCATTTGACCGCCCCCGCAGTGTAGTTCTCAGCGAGAGCGGACGACTCCGATCCTGTCGCACATGTCAATGAGTTTGCAGCGGCTGCAGAAGGGAGAGACCGGTTGGCAAACATTCTGTCCATACGGGACGAGTAAATCGTTAAACGTGATCCAATACCGCTTTGGAAGCTTGTTGCGCAGGGCGGCTTCAGTGTCTTCCGGCTTCGTGGTCTTCACATAGCCCCAACGGTTACTGATGCGATGGACGTGAATGTCCACGCAGATTCCCGGTTTCCGATACCCGACGGTCACCACCAGATTCGCGGTTTTACGGCCGACGCCAGGCAGCGTGATCAACTCGTCAATGCTCTGAGGAACAGTACCGCCGTATGCGTCGAGCAGGCGGCGGCAGATCGCATGGATCGCTTTGGCTTTTGTGCGGTAGAACCCGACCGGGTAAATCGCCCGTTCAACCCGGCGTCGAGGAAGACCAAGCAGGTCTGACGGTGTATGCGCCAGGGCAAACAAGCGCGCGCTGGCTTCACTCGTGGTCTTGTCCTTAGTGCGAAGGCTGAGCAGACAAGAAATCAGAATGCGGAACGGATCTCGAGCCGATTCCCGGGCGACCACTCCGACGACCGGTTCCTGCCATTGGCGGACCTCCCGTCGGAGGATCTTGATCGCCGCATGGATCTGATCCTCATGCATGGGGGGGCGAACCGGGAAAGGTAACGATGGAGGAAGGGAATGGGGATGAAGGAAGTGTTATTCCGGGCGGCGCTTCGACAACCACTTTTGACGGCGACGCTGCGCTTCCCGCTGTTTCGCCTTTTTTCTGACGCTGGGCTTCTCGTAGTATCGACGCCGCTTCAATTCTCGGAAAAGCCCCTCTCCGGCTAGCTTTTTCTTCGCGACTTTGAGCGCTTTCTCGACATTGTTGTTGAAGACTTTGATTTCCATTCGTCTCTCGTCTGCACTTTCCCAGGCGGCGCCTGCAAGGAATGTTTTCGCAATTGACCAGGGGGCGGAGTGTAGCATAGGGCTCTGAGTTCCTCAACATTCTGCGAAGCGTCATGCACTCTCTCGAGCAGCGAATCTCTAAGTCCATGATTTACCTGGACATTAAGATTTTCTCGCGTCGTATGGAGGGCGGCTTCCGCTGCCGCGACCGCGAGAACTAGCCCGACATGCAGATCTGATTGCAATCGCGGTTTGACCGTGTGGACAGACGCCGCTAACAACCTCGCCGCTTCGACCGATCGCTCCGTCATTTCCAGTGGAATTTCGGTGGCGACATGCAGCGCAGATGACACCGCCACAGGCCGACCTGACTCTGCGTGCGGGAGCCTTGTGGCTGTGAGAAAGTTGGTGTACGCCTGGCCATCGGCAACGACCAGGTGGCTCAATTGCAAGGCAATTTCGTGCAGACGATGCTCGATGGCTGGCTGTCGGCTGAGCCTGGCAGCCATGACGCCGAGCGCCGCAGCCAGACCTCCGGTGAGACCGGCAACAGCAGCCCCCGCCGGCGCAGGAGTCGGCGCCGCCACCGCTTCAAACAATTCTGTGACCGACGCGGTCAAAAGCGGTTTGGCTGAGCTGCCGCGGTGTTCAGGCTGAGTTCCTCGCCGCAGCGCGGCCTCCATTCGCACCTCAAGAATCTGGGCGGGATCGAAGCGATCGAGCGTAAGAGCATGCCTCGCCGCCTCGGCAATCGCGGCCGCCGGCACGAGTCCGATGATTTCCGTCCCGGCAACGGGAACGCCTTGCCGGGCCGCCTCCGCCTCGACAGTCTTGAACGCGGCATGGACCGGCGTCGTCTCATAATCGGTCAGATTCATCGCCACCTGCACGAGTCGGCGGCTGGGCAACTCGACGCCGATCGCTTTGACGTGACGCAATCCGCCATTTGATTGCCGAATCGTCCTCGCGATGGACTGAGCCAGCGCCAGATCGGTCGACGCGAGATTGACGTTGAATGCAATCAACGCTGGCCGTGCGCCAATGATAATGGCGCCCGCGGTCTTGTGCAGCCGGTTCGGACCGAAATCGGGCGTCCAATCGGGATCGGAGGCCATACGAAAGGACAGGCCGTTTAATCCTCCTCGGCGAACCGATTCCAGGGGAGCGTGATCGCTGTGTGACGCCGCTCGTTCATACAAAAAGACCGGTATCTCCAGCTCCGTGCCGATCCGTTGGCCGAGACGTCTGGCCGCGTGGACGCAATCATGCATCGAGACCCCTCTGATCGGGACGAACGGCACGACGTCGGTAGCCCCGACCCGTGGGTGGACGCCTTCATGCTTGCGCAAGTCGATGAGGTCGGTGGCGACACGGATCGCGCGGAACATCGCCTCAATCACGTCCTCTGGATCGCCGACCACCGTCATCACGGAACGGTGATGATCGTAATCAGACGTGTGGTGCAGAAGACGCACGCCCGGCACGGACACGACCGCATCGATCAAAGCCTGAATGGTGGCGGGATCACGGCCCTCGCTGAAATTCGGGACACATTCAACGATGCGGTCCATGCAAGTCAGGTCTCTCCGCAATAAAAAAGCCGGAGGTGCATTCCATGACCTCCGGCTTGCCTTCACAGACGCCCTCAAGCACTGCGCGTGTTACTTGGCTTTCTTGACGAACGCCTTGTAGATCAGCCCCGACGTCGCCTGCTCCTCTTCCATTCCCATCAAATGATGCCCGGTCGTCTCACACCAGGCAGGCATGTCTTTCTTGATGCCCTCGTCGTCGGAAACCACTTCCAAGATTTGGCCCGGCGTCAGTTCCTTGATTTTTTTGCTCGTCATGATGATTGGCATCGGACAGAAGTATCCGAGTGTATCCAGCTTCACGTCTGCCTGCATGGTCAATGCAATGCCTCGCCTGCTAAATGAAGAGGTTGACGCTGCCTTGCTTGGCTTCGGCGAGATAGGTCGTCACGCCGGCAAATTGATCGATGCCGTCGATCAATGTGTCTTTTGTGATGCCCATGAGACCCATCGTCGTCGTGCAGGCGATGAAGCGGACGCCGAGCTCCATGGCCGTTTCCATCAGCTCGGGAACACCGGGCATTTTGTTTTGCCGCATGACCTTCTGCATCATTCTGGTTCCAAGACCGCCGAAATGGAAACGGGACAGCGGTAAGCGCTCCGCTCCCCCCTTGTTCAACACCCCGAACATCCGGCGAAGCCAGTCTTTCGCGTGATTCGAGGCACCTTTCCGGCGGATCGTGTTCAAACCCCAGAACGTGAAAAACATCGTCACCTTCATGCCCATTGCCGCAGCGCCGGTGGCGATAATGAAGGCCGCCATCGCCCGATCGAGATCTCCGCTTAGCAGCACGATGGTCACCCTGTCGGGTTTCGTGGCGTGAAGATCGGCGAGAGCAACCGCCGGATCCATTTGTGTGGTCGTCATTGGCGCCTCTCGCGTTAACCGGTTCACGAGCTAAGTGCCGCTATTTCGGCTGATTTTTGACTATAGTCTCCGCTTCTTTTGCCTGTCAATACGAGCCCGACGAGCTCGCAGTGCCGTGTCAGTCGCCTGCCAAGAGCAGGCTTATGGCCCGGCGGATCTGGAGCCGGGATCCCAGGAGCACGACGATGTCCCCTCCTTTAAGTTTCGTTTTCAGAGCCGGATTGGACTCGGTCATCCCATCGCGCGTCCATGCGATCACCGAAGCCCCGGTCCGCGGGCGAATAGCGAGATCGGCGAATGTTTTTCCGACGGCGGGTGAGTCCTCATCGATGCGGCAGGTTTCTACCTCGGCATCGGTTAACGTGCCGCCACGAAGATGGTGAGCCAGCTCCGGCAATTCACTCCGCCGCAGCAACGCATACCCTTCGCGCCGCACCTGCTCGGCCTTCATCGTGATGAAATCTTGGGGGAGATTGTAGGTCCGCAGGACCAATGCAAAAATCTCGATCGACGTCTCGAACTCCTCCGGCACGACGTCGTCGGCGCCGATGTCGTGCAGCTCTTCCAATTCTCGCAGGTATCGGGTCCTCACCACGATACGGACCTTCGGGTTCAAGAGTTTTGCGACTTGAACCGTCCGCCTCGTAATGAACGGATCGGAAATGGCTACGACGAGGACCTTGGCCTCCTCGATCTTCACATGTCGCAAGACGTTCGGATTGGTTGCGTCGCCGTAGTAAATCGGGACGCCGTGGCGCGATTCTCGCCGGACCGTATCGCCGTCGAGATCTAGTGCGAGATGCGGGATCTCGGTTTCACTGAGCACGCGGGCCAGGTTTCGACCGTTCAATCCATAGCCCACGATAATGACATGGTCTTTGAGCCGAATCTGTTTGCCTTCGGTGCGAAGCACGTGCGCCTCGGTCCTCGTAGGCAGCCAATGCCGAAGCCGCTGCACGGCTTCCACCCGACGAGCCATCACGGGCGACCACTGCATCAAAAACGGCGTCACGATCATCGAGAGCACCGAAACGGCCAGGAATACTTGATAGGGATCCCCGCGCAATAACCCGCTCTCCTGGCCCTGCTGAGCCAGCAGGAAGCTGAACTCTCCCACTTGTGCCAGTGCCACGCCGACCATGAAGGCGGAGCGCGGCGGAATGTCCATGGCGAGCGACGCCGCGCCGCCCGTGAGGAATTTGACGAGAAGAATGGCGATCAGCAGACCAAGCACGAGCACTGTATGGTCGACCAGGACCCGCCAGTCCATCAAAATTCCGATCGAGACAAAAAACAGGCTGTTGAAACTGTCGCGAAACGGCAGCACATCGGCCATGGCCTGATGACTGTACTCCGATTCGGAGATGACGAGTCCCGCAATAAATGCGCCCAGGGCGAGCGAGAGCCCTCCCAATGAAGTGAGCCAGGCGATGCCCAAACAGAGGACGATGATGGTCAACAAAAACAGTTCGCGGCTGCGGCTTCTCACGATATGTTCGAGCAGCTTGGGAACCGCATACCACGCCGCGGCGATGATCAATCCGACGACGAGCATGGACTTCGCCAAGGTCGACAGAACGGAGATGCCAGATCCCTCGACTTGGCTGGCGAGGATCGGCGTCAGCAGCATCATCGGCACCACCGCAAGATCCTGAAAGATCAGAATGCCGATGATCGTCCGCCCGTGAATGGAATCACTGTCTCCTCTGTTGGCCAACGCCTTCAGGACGATCGCGGTGCTGCTGAGTGAGAGCAGGAATCCCCAGAAGATGCCTTCCTGCCAGCGCAATCCCATTCCGATTGCGCCGACATACGCGACGACCAACACGCTGCCGACTTGAATCGGTCCGGCCATGAACAGCAGACGACGCAGTGACGCCAGCTGCACCAGCGAAAACTCGATGCCGATGGTGAACAGCAGGAGCACGACGCCGATCTCAGCGAGCACTTGCACCGTGCCGATGTCGCCGATCAGATTGAGCCCGTGCGGCCCGATCAAGGCGCCGGCCACCAAAAACCCAGCGATCGACGGAAGCCTGAACTGATGAAAGAGGAAGACGACGGCAATGGAGACGGAGAAAATGACGAGCAGGTTGCTGAGGACGCCGTAATCAGTCATAGCGGGCACTCATTGACTGCCAAAGCGGACACATTTGACCGTGAGCCCAAGCACCCGATGAAACGGCGGGTCCGGCGGAGAATACTCCAGAGCGGGAAAACGGACAAGGGTCCGCGCTTGTTGCCCTGAACGCAAGTTGTGGCCTTGGCGCAGGTTAGATACAGTGGCTCCGTGAGTGATCCCGTGATTCGCGCCATGGTATTCGATTTCAACGGCGTCATTGCCGACGACGAGACGCCACACGTCCTCTGCTTTCAGCAAGCGCTCGCAGAGTCCGGGCTCACGCTGAGCAAGGAAGACTACTACGGCGTCTACCTCGGCATGGATGAGCGCACCTGCGCCAGGATGCTTTTCGAGCGCCGTGATGGCTGGTGCAATGAGGCGGAACTCTCTCGAATCGGTGAGCGCAAAGCGGAGCTCTTTCAGGCCCACACGGCGCGCCGCAAGCCGCCGCTGTTTCCCGGCGTCGTGAATTTCGTCAAAGCTGCACGCGCGCGCTTTCCACTTGCGATCGCGTCCGGCGGCCGCAAGACACAGATCGAACAGGCGCTGGCAGGGACGGCCATCGAATTCGATTTCCAAGCCATCGTCTCGGCCGAAGACTGCCCCATCGGAAAACCGGACCCTGCGATCTATCTCATGACATGCGACCGGCTCAATCGCCTTCGGGCAGCAACTGACATGATTGCGCCGGCCGAATGCCTGGTCCTCGAAGATTCCCTGGCGGGAATCCGCTCGGCCAAGGCGGCCGGCATGCGCGTATTAGCGCTGGCCACCACCTATCCCGTTGATAAATTATGCGAAGCGGATTCCGTCGTCCAAGGCTTGGACGACGTGACCCCGGAAACGGCAATCGAGCGCCTCTCCGAGCGGCTGTAACTGCGCCTTTACGCCGTTTGCTTCCCTTCGGCAGTCCCCCTCCAAAGATGCATAGACGGATTCTTGGGCGCTGGCATAGCTTGTCAGCATTGGCATGATGCAGCCAAGCCGAATTGACAATGACACAACAACAATTAAACGCACATTGCACGGGAGGTTTTGTATGCGGCCATTTACCGTTTTAACCTGCGTTGCAGCGGCCGCCGTGATCATGACTGGCACCCCGGCATCAGCCGACGAAGCCGTGAGATTCGATCCGGCACGCATGTGGGAATGCCCTCAGGCGGACGGATCGTCAATCTACACGAATAAAGAACGGGCGGGATGCAAGTTGATGGTCTTGAAGGAACTCTCGGTCGTGCCGTCACTCGAGCATATGCCGACGTATCGATCTCCATATGCTGCGTCCCCCGCTGAAAACCCATACCCCGGTGAGCGTTATTCGACAGCCATGCAGGCCGTTCCAGACTGGGCTCAGCAATGGCACTCAAGCATCGCCTGGAGCGGCGGACCTCCACAACAAGAAGTGTGCTCGCTCTATGGCGAATGGATCAATCTGGTTCAAAAAACCCGCGGCGGGTTTTTCTTTGGGACGGACCCTTCGTACGGCGGCGACCTCACTTGGCGGAACCAGAGGGCACCAAGCTTTTCATTCTATGACAACGCCCGGTACCAAACATTATCTAGGATCTTTGGAACGGGGTTCGTTCCGGTCGGCTGCCAATAATCCCAGCACGTGGGCGCCGAGCCGGCAGGGCTCGGCGCCCCGCCTTACACCTTATAGAAGCTCCGATACCATTCGACGAATCGCGGAATACCCACCTCGATTGGCGTCGCCGGCTTGAAGCCGACATCGCGTTCCAAGTCTTCAATATCGGCATAGGTGGCGGGCACGTCGCCGGGCTGGAGCGGCATGAGCGTCATGTCCGCCTTCTTGCCCAGCGTCCGCTCGAGCACCTCGATAAAATGCAGTAATTCGACCGGCTGGTGATTGCCGATGTTGTAAATCCTGGCCGGCGCCGAGCTCGTGCCGGGATCCGGCTTGTCGCCTGACCATGCTGCATCCGGCTGGGCCGTGTGGTCGAGCGTTCGAATCACGCCTTCAACAATGTCGTCGACATAGGTGAAATCGCGTCGCATCTTCCCGTGGTTGAACACTTCGATGGGTTTGCCTTCGAGGATGGCCTTGGTAAACAGAAACAGCGCCATGTCCGGCCGTCCCCACGGTCCGTACACCGTGAAGAAGCGCAACCCGGTGCAAGGCAGGCGGTACAAATGCGCATAGCAATGGGCCATCAACTCGTTCGCCTTTTTGCTAGCCGCGTACAAGGACACAGGATGATCGACATTGTCATGAACGGAAAACGGCATGTGCGTATTGCCGCCGTACACGGAACTGGAAGAGGCGTACACCAAATGTTCCGCTTTCACCCGCCGACAGCCTTCCAGGATGTTCAAGAACCCTTCAATATTGCTGTCCGTATAGGCATGCGGATTCACGAGTGAATACCGAACGCCGGCCTGGGCGGCCAGATGCACGACGCGGCGGATCGGGTACTCAAGAAACAACTCCTTCATCCCCTGACGGTTCGCCAAATCCAGCTTCACAAACTGAAAGCCGTTCAACGGCGTCAGCAGGGCGAGCCGCGCCTCCTTGAGACGGACATCGTAGTAGTCGTTCACATTGTCGAGGCCGATCACCTCGTCGCCTCGATCGATGAGACGGCGGGCGACATGAAAGCCAATGAATCCGGCCGCGCCGGTGACGAGCGTGAGAGCGTTTCCAGCGGTCATGGCCGTACCTCAAAGAACATGTCTGGCCTCATCCTTTTGCAGTCGCTTTCATGAACGGCGGCTCCCCGTATGCGGCGCGGTAAAGACTCAACGGCGACAGCGCCTCCTCCATCGACCGGACTGCAATGTCGCCCTGCCCTCGGTCCGTAAACACGTCGAGGGCTCGCCCATAATGATAGCCACAGCCGTGCGGCTCGAGCATATGTTTGAGGACCTCGGGCGGTTCCCAATGGGCGGTCAACAATGCCGTTCTCGCAGGATTGCGCCTGCTGAACATGAACGAGAGATGATCCGGATACCAATCCGCTCCGCCGGTCGCATAGGAAACGAACAGTTTCGCACGGGCGGTCGCAGAGAGCTCGGCTAGATAGCCGTTGGTCAAATACCCGTTCTCTCCCACGTCCAGCCACTTCCCCGGATGGGACAAGGGGGCATGCGCCGCATGGCTGCGGATTTCCAGCAATTGCTGCTGCGACGCGAAGAGAAGGCTGATGGGTCCATACTTGTCGACCAGCCGCCGGATGATGTCGTCCTTCAAGGCGGACCGTCCCTCGTTCGTCGGGCCGCTGTCTGCATGGATGAGGACGTTCTGGCCGCGGTCACTGATCAGATAACAGTTCCTGGGCATGCGGAGATCGCAGGGATCTTCGCCGTAAAACGGCACGGAGACGACGGCACCGCCTTCAAAGGACCAGGCCTCTCCGTGCGCCAATTCGAGGACACGGCCGAAACCCAATTCCCGCAATAGCGCCGGATAGTCGTAGAAGAAATGCGTCTTGTTTCGACGGCTCGGCACGATGACGGGAGTCTCTTTAGGGAAATGGAGCAAGGTGCGCGGATCAACGTGGTCGTCATGGTCATGCGTGAGGAAAATCGCCGCCGGCTTGGGCAGGAGAGAGGGCCACAGCGACGGCACCGACGATTCGGCAAACCAGGGCAACAACCAGGGATCGAAGAGGAAGACCTCATTCTGTTGTCTGTAGAGCAGCGCCGCATGCCCAAGATGCACCGTCTCGCGGTCCTGCACCACGTTGAACCAGCGCTCCCGGATCGGATTCTCGGGTGAGGTGCGGAGGCATTCGTACTGATGCAGCGCCTCTATGAGACGGAAAATCACCGTCTGAGCCTCCCGCGGTGCGGACATGACGACCGTCTTGACTTCTTCCGCCCGGTGGCTGCCGTCCAGCAGCCCGATCACTTTTCCCACGACCGGTCCGAGTGTTCGCTGCTCGAACCCAATCGGGATGGCCTGCCGCTTGACCGAGTGGAAGATGCGCAAGCCACCGTTCGTCACCGTCGACGATTTGGCCGGCTCGAAGGGCAATTCCCATCGAAAGCTGCCGTCCGCCTTGCGGCCGCACGCGATGTGCCGGCTCAGATAAGGACGGGCGTTGACGGCTTCGGCGTAGGCATCTTCGAGCCGTCTTGACCGGTCCGGGTCGTCGAGTGGAGCCCGCTTCGCAAACACGTCGCTGATCGCGGTGTCGATCGAACTCGCCAAAAGCTGATGAGCCTCCTGAAGCGCGGCGACGACCTCAGGAGCCAGGCCGCCGACGAACGGAAAAGGGCCGGGCGGCTCCGCGCTTTCCAGTTGCACCCAGCACCATGGCACGAGGCTCAGCAGATGATCGCGCGGCAAGGCGTTCCAGATGTTCATGGCCGATTTATCTGACGTCAGACACGTCGACTGATCGTCGGTTCATACAGGGCTTGGATCACGTTGCCGTCCGGATCGGAGAAATAAAACGAATAGCTGCCGTCCCGGTGCTGCTTGGGCGCCTTGGCAATCGCGCCGCCCAACGACGCGATCGTGGCCTCGATCACCTTGTACATGCGGTCGACCGCACCGGCATCTTCCAGGATGACGCCGATATGATCGAGTAATTGGGCCTTCAAGGGTTGATAGGCCGCAAGCTCACCCGGCGCGATCTGATGGAGCGCCAGGTTGTCGGTTCCGGAGCTGAGATAGAGATTGTCCGCGTCCGGCTCCCACACGACTTTCATGCCTAATAGTTGTTCATAAAAGGCGCGTGACCGGAGCAGATTGGTCACACGTAAGGCAACATGGCGCAGACCCCGATGCACGGCTGGACCCATGGCATTCCACTCTCTCACGCGATAGCAACGACCTGTTACCGTATACTAGGTGGGCTCCCGAGCGCCGTCAAATTGAATTTCACGCCTATCGGCCAGTGCGACCTCGTTTCCCTTATGTTACGATGCTTCGCCTGGAAAAGGAGTCCTTCATGTCTTTCGTTTTTCAGTTCGTGATCATTGTCTCGGTCCTTTTTGGCCCCGGCACTGTCGTCGGCGCAGAGCCGACCTCGGCGGAAACGGATTCTGCCCCGATGGTCGTCGTCCCGGCGGGTCTCTTTCCTATGGGTGTCCCGCCGGGTGATCGAGACGGAGGACGCGACGAGTATCCGCGCCATGAAGTGTATCTCGATGCCTATGCGATCGACCTCTACGAGGTCACGAACGGCCGTTATCTGGAGTTCGTCAAGGCAACCGGCCATCGCATTCCCCAGAATCCGAAGAATCCAACCAGGAACCTTTGGCAGGGGGATCGGGTTCCCGAATCTCTGGTCGATCGTCCGGTCGTCAATGTCGATTGGTCCGACGCGGACGCCTATTGCGCTTGGGCTGGCAAACGACTGCCCACCGAAGCCGAATGGGAAAAGGCCGCCAAAGGCAACCACGATTGGCGCTTCCCCTGGGGCAACGTCGAGCCCACGGCGAAACATCTGAATTACAACCAACAGTGGGTCGGTGAAAAGACCCTGATGCCGGTCGGCAGCTACGAAGCCGGCAAGAGTCCTTACGGCGTGTATGACATGGCGGGCAACGTCTGGGAATGGGTCAACGACTGGTATGACCCCCACTACTACGAGAAGAGCCCGAAGAAAAACCCGAAGGGCCCCGAGACCGGCATCAAACGCGTTCTGCGCGGGTCAGGATGGCAGAATGAAACTCCGACCGTACGCATCTTTACGCGCGTCGACAGCGACCCGTCGATCAGGAACGAGTCGACCGGATTCCGTTGCGCCCGCGATGCGAAATAGTCGTTTGCACTGAGACTCTGCGCCGTCGTCATGGTAGAACCGTGTCATGACCGGATCGGACCAGACAGATCAGCTCCGTACCAAAACTAAACAGTTCGCAATCGGCATCCTCAAGCTCTGCGGCCCTCTTCCGAAGACACCTGAAACGCTTGCCATTCAAACGCCCCTCGTCAAAGCCGCAACGACGCTGGCAGCCAACTGCCGCGCGCTCGCACGAGCCTGGTCGGAAGACGATTTCCACAGGAATCGGAACCTGGCCTCAGGCGACGCAGACGACTGCGTCTTCTGGCTCGAGTTGCTTGCGGCAGCCGGGACCGACCAGGATCAGCCGATTCAAGCCCTGCTCGACGAGGCGTCCGATATCGTGGCGCTGCTCTCGATTTGCGGCGAACCGGAAACGCCCGCGTCTGCCGCCGAGGCCCAATCCGCTCCGAACACGAAGGCCGACACGCCGCCGCTGCCGACCGACTTTCACGGCTTACATGTGGTGTCGTTTGAAAGCCGGATGGCAACTGAGATGGCGCGATTAATCCAGCGGCATGGCGGAGAGCCCGTGGTCGTGCCCGCCCTCAGGGAAATTCCAATCCCATTGCAAGACAATGGCGCAGTGTTTCGTTTCGGAGTCAAACTCATTCTCCATCAAGTCGACATTCTGATTCTGATGACGGGCGTAGGGGCGAAAGCGCTCTTTGAGGTGCTGCAAACCCGGTATCCATTGGCTGAAATCATCGAAGCGCTGAAAAAGACGATCATCGTTACCCGCGGACCGAAGCCGTTGGCCGTCCTCAAGGCCATGGGCGTGGAGGCGAACATTACGGTACCCGAGCCCAACACCTGGCATGACGTGATCGCCACCTTGGATTATTACCGCCCCGTCCAAGGGTTGAAGATCGCCGTTCAGGAATACGGAGTCACCAAGCCCGAAATGATCGAGGATTTGCAGAAGCGCGGCGCCGAGGTCTTTTCCGTACCGGTGTATCGTTGGGCGTTACCGGAAGACACCGGTCCGCTCGAGGCGGCCATCGGGCAAGTCGCGAACGGCGTCTATGACGTGATGCTCATTACGAACGCCGCGCAGATCGATCACGTCATGCAGCTCACAGAACGACACGGACTCACGCAAGCGTTCCGCGAAGCATGCAAGAAGCTGGTTGTCGGCTCCATCGGCCCTACCGCGAGCGAAGGCCTCAAACACCACGACCTCCCCGTCGATTTCGAGCCTTCTCATCCCAAAATGGGCATTCTCGTGAAAGAACTCAGCGAGCAGGTCCATGCCCTTCGGCGGGCGAAGTCCGATCAGCCGTCGGCCTTCTGATTGCGCACTCCGACTCAGTGCAGGCTGGTTTGCGCAGGTGTCGAGGTAGGATCCCCCTGTTCACTCGCATCCCGGGCACAGCGGAAGCCAAGCCAGTTCATCTTGGTGTATGGATCGGTGCCGTTTCGCTGCGCGGGACGCACCGACGGTGTGCTGTCGATCCAGCCGCCCCCGCGGAAAGCCCGCTGCGTGCCCTTGTCAGGTCCCTTGGGGTTTCGGTCAGGCGCCTTTTTGTAGTAGTTCGGGTCATACCAGTCCGCGGTCCATTCGGCCACATTGCCTGCCATCTGATAGAGGCCGTACGGGCTGACGGCATTCTCGTATTTATCGACGGAAATGATGGGCGGATATAACAACAAGCGCTCCGGCCGGTCCCGAACCGGTCCTGACAGTCCCGTGCGGCCGAAATTGGCTCGGCTCAGTCCGGCCGGCTCATTGCCCCAGGGGTAAATCCTGCCATCTTCGCCACGAGCGGCCTTTTCCCATTCCGCCGATGTCGGCAAACGCTTGCCAGCCCATTTGCAATAGGCCTCGGCGTCGAACCAGGACACGTGCATGACCGGATGGCTGGCCATCGTCTCCTGAAAATTTCCGCCGTCGTACTGCCAGTCGATCAAGGGATTGCGGTTGGTCGCCAGGACAAACCGCAGATACTGCACGGTTGTGACTTCGAATTTATCGATCTCATACGCATCGAGGTACACCTTCCGCTGCGGGAATTCCGCCGGGTAGGCGTTCCGGTCGGTCTTCTTGTCGCTACCCATGAGAAACGTTCCTGCCGGGATCGTCACCATTTCATCATGCGCCGGCAGTTTCGCCCGTTCAGCCGCAATTTTTTTTCCCTCCGGCGTCCATTCCCTCGTGACGTCGGCGACGTCCAACGCCAATGCCGACACACCGATGCTAATTGCGCCAACCACGATGATCACCGCAGTAATGCTCGGCCTTCGCACACTCACCTCCCTGTTGTTGCTCATGGTGCTTTCGGCTGCGTGCTCGGATCCTTGTCGAAGTCCTCCAGCGGCTGAAAGTTGACCGGCAGGTTAAAAAGATAATCAGACACGGGCCGCATTTTCACATGTTGATACTCGACGATCCAGCTGCCGTCCCTCCTTGCGAGCTTCATGGGAAAGTGGAGATCGGTCGCCACCCACTGGTAATACTCCTCCACCCGCTCGCCCTGCTTCGTCGTCACCTCGTACAAAATCGTGGGATGCCCTTCACGTACTTCCGTCCCGATTGCGGTTCGCGAGATTTCACCCTCCAACTGCGGCGTCACCCGGAGATCCTGCTCCGCCTCATACGGCAGGGTTTTGAAATGCTTCATACGGGAGAGAAGCAGCCAGACCACCTGCTTGTCTTTACGCACGATCGTCACATTCACCGGCCCGAGGGAATGGTGCTCGATCCGCCACATCTGATCGCGGTAGTAAATGACCGCCTTGTGAGTGCGGCCATCGATTTTCGTAATTTGGTCCGCGGTAAATTCGAGCCCAACGGCGATATCCCCCATGACTAACCCGGTCACGATGAAGCAGAGAAGCATCAACAGGCGGCGCATCGCCCCATCCTAACATAGCTCCGCCGCACCGCCCGCGCTGGTCATCTCGTCTTTCTAGCGAACGGCCAACACGCCGGCCCCGTTAATGGCGCCCGCTTTCAAACGCTGCAACGCGTGATTCGCTTCGATCAACGGGTAGCATTGCGTGCGAGGCTTGATGGGAATCGCGGCCGCTTCCCTCAACAGATCAACGCCGTCCTGGCGCGTGTTCGCCGTGACGCTCGAGATCGTGCGTTCCCCGAACAGATCACGATCATAATCGATTGGCGGAATGAGACTCATATGAATGCCGGCCAGTGCCAGCGTGCCTCCCCGATCGAGAGCGCGCAAGGCGGGGATCACCAGTTCTCCAGCCGGTGCAAAAATGATCGCGGCATGCAGGGGAACCGGAGGTGCTTGTGATGCCTCGCCGACCCAGGCGGCTCCCATCTCCCAAGCGAGGGTCCGATGCTCCGCTTTCAGAGAGCACACGTAGACTTCGCAACCCCAGTGACGGGCAATCTGAATCGCAATGTGAGCGGAGGCACCGAACCCGTAAAGACCAAGCCGCTGACCGGACTGCACCCGGCTCAGCCGCAAGGCCCGATAGCCGATGATGCCGGCACAGAGAAGCGGCGCGGCTTCTTGATCGGAAAACGTGGACGGTATCGGATAGGCGAACGGCGCGGGCGCCACGGCGTATTCGGCATAGCCGCCATCCACCTGATAGCCGGTAAAGCGCGCCGCCAGGCACAAATTCTCACGGCCGCTCCGGCAATACTGACAGCGGCCACACGTGCCTTGCAGCCAGGCGATGCCGACCCGTTCCCCGGGACGCCGGGTGGTCACGCCGGATCCCACCTGCCGGATCATGCCGATGGCCTGATGTCCGGGAATCAACGGCAGCTTGGGACGATCAAGTTCGCCTTCGATGACATGCAAATCGGTCCTGCAGATCGCGCAGACGCTGACCTCGACCAGCACCTCTCCCGGTCCTGGCTCAGGCACCGGAACGTCGTGGAGCCGGAGCGGATTCGCGGCGAGATCTCCCGTGTGTCCGAGAACCATTGCCCTCATGGTGAGGACTGCGCCCTGCAGGGGATCGATCGGTCCGTTGTCATGATGTACATCGGCCGCCGGGCATCCATCCTAGGCTCGGAGCTTTGCCCCAGGGCTCAGGGCTTCGCCTTGATGCATTCGATATCGAGCTTGATCAGGACTTCGTCGCCGACCACGAGTCCCCCGCCGTCGAGCGTCTTGCTCCAGACCATGCCGAAGTCTTTCCGGTTTAGTTGACCCTCGGCATTGAATCCAGCTCGGAGATTCCCCCACGGATCCTTGGCCACCCCGTTGAAGTTCCCTTTGAGCGTGATATCCTTGGTCACCCCGCGCAACATCAACTCTCCCACCGCTTCATACCCTTCCGGCGTTTTCTTGTAGTGCTTCAGCCGGTAGGTCATCGTCGGATGCTTTTCGACGTCGAAGAAGTCGGCGTTCCGAAGGTGCGCGTCGCGCTTTTCATGGTTGGTGCTGACGGATGCCGTCTTGATCGTGGCCTCGATCGCTTTTACGGTTCCGGCGTCGGGGTCCATGTCGATAAAGCCTTGGTAGTCGGCAAAGCGTCCGGTCGTTTTCGAGACGACCATGTGGCTGACGCGAAACTCGATGGTGGAATGGTCGGGGTCGACGTTCCACCGGGCGACCTCCGCCTGCGCCGCGACCGGCCAGGCATTGAGAAGCGCCGCGGTTGCCAGGCCGATGCCAACCGCCTGTATCTTGACCATGCGTCAGTCGCTCTCCCAGGTTACTTTTTCGGCGTCGAGGACCCTTCGCTCTTGCCGTTCGAGATGTTGCCGACAGACTGCACGTCGCGCGCGTTCGTGCGCGCTCCGGTCCGCATCCGAACGTGGACATCGATAGGTTCGTCTCCGACGTCTGAGGGCATCTCTGGAAACGGCTGCGCATTGACCACGGCATAGATACCCGCCTCATCGATCTCACGGACGCCCGACCCCTTTTCGATTTCAATCAACTGCGCCCGGCCGCTGGGATACAGCTTAAAGCGCACGCGAACGGTCTCGCTGCTCGGTCCCCGACGGACGCCGCGCACTTGCCGTGCCCAACTCCGGCTGACGAGCAGGCTGACCTGCTGCCAATAGGCCTTGCCCTTCGCCGGATCAGCGAGCGGCATCAAATCCTCTTCGACCAGGGCGGCGGCGGTCATCGGCGCGCCGGTGGGCTGCGGCTCGTCGACGATGAGCTCGCTCACGGATGGCTCCTCAGGCTTGACCGCCGGGGGTTCGCTCGTATCGCTGACCGCCTCCTGGCGCTCCAAGGTCACGTAGACAATGCGTTTCATGAAGCGCTCGAGCTTTTCGGGACGCGATCTGGCGAACGTGATCTGTATGCGAGCGGCCTTTTGATGAACGGAGGTCCGACTTGTGGGCATCGGATCGAGGGTGACTTCCGCCTTCATGATCGAGGTCTCGCCCTCCGGCTCCAGAGTAATGATCTGCGGCTCGAAAAGAATCGACTCGCAAAGGGCGACGATGGGAACGTTTCCCGGCGGCACGCCGCCCAGCGTGATGAGCAGGGTCAGCGACTTCCCGGTCTGGAGATCGCCGTCGGAATCCTGTTGATGGAGTTCAAAACGGGCCCATCGGGTGGGCGGAGAGGAGGAGGTAGACGCGGAAACCGGCGGCGGAATTATCGTCGCCAACATAAAGCTCGTGAGGACCGCAACACCGGTCAACGTTCGACATAGCCGCGCGAGCATGAACGGCATCCTACCTAGGCCTCCGACGGTTGCGCAACCCGTATTTTCCTGAGCGTTAGGCAAGCGGCGATGACTGGGATAGAATGGAGCCATGCGCGCGCTGATCAAGACGGCAGCTCAACCGGGATTGACGGCAGCGACGTGTCCGGATCCGACGCCCGGGCCGCGGGATGCCGTCATCCGGGTCAAGGCCACTTCGTTGTGCGGCACGGATGCCCATATCTACAATTGGGATCCGTGGGCCCACAGCCGCATTCATCCTCCTTTGATCATCGGCCACGAAATGTGTGGTGAAGTCGTTGACGTGGGATCGTCCGTCAAACTCGTCAAGGCCGGTGATTACGTCGCCGCAGAATCCCATCTTACTTGTGGGGTGTGCTTTCAATGCCGCACAGGCCAAGCCCATGTCTGCCGGAATTACCGGATTCTCGGAGTAGATCGCGACGGGTCGTTCGCAGAATATGTTGTCTTACCTGAAAATGTTCTTTGGAAAACTTCCCGTGCGATCCCTCCCGAATATGCATCGCTTCAAGAGCCGCTCGGCAACGCCGTCGATGCGGCATTAGTCGATGACCTCACCGGCCATACGGTATTGATCACGGGATGCGGCCCGACCGGGCTCTTCGCGGCCGCCGTGGCCCGGACGTCGGGCGCGGCCATGATCATCGCTTCCGATGTCAGCGAATACCGTTTGAGCCTGGCCAAACAAATCGGCGCCGACCATCTGTTGAACGCGAAGGCGGAGTCGCCGAGCTCGTTGGCTGCTGCAATCCAGGAGATCACCGCCGGGGAAGGCGTCGATGCCTCGCTAGAGATGTCCGGAGATCCGTCTGCCCTGCATCTGGCCTTCAGCGCGGTCAAAAACGGCGGGCGGATCACGCTTTTCGGCATCCCGACAGGGCCCATGACCTGCGATCTCGCTAACGACATCATTTTCAAAGGCATCCGGGTGCACGGCATCACCGGCCGTCGCTTGTTCAGCACGTGGTACAGGCTCGCCGGTCTTTTCAAAGGGGGCCTCAACATCAAGCCGATCGTCACGCATACCTTTCCCATGAGCGACTTCGCGAAAGGGTTCGACCTCATGAAGTCCGGCCAGTGCGGCAAAGTGGTGTTGTTCCCATGACGCGACTGACTACGCACCTTGCGTCGGCCATCACCTGGACGACCTATGGCTGATGCGCGTCTGAACGACATTGCCGGTCAGCAGTTGGCCGACATTCGCGCCAAAGGTCTGTACAAATCCGAGCGGCGCCTTCTGGGCCCTCAGCAGGCTGAAATCACGGTCGCCGAGGGCCGCGTCCTGAATCTCTGCGCAAACAACTACCTGGGCTTGGCCAATGATCCGCGCATCGTCGAGGCGGCCGGCGCCGGACTGAGAAGCCACGGCTATGGCATGGCCTCCGTGCGCTTCATTTGCGGGACCCAGGAGATGCATAAGAGGCTCGAGCATGCCATCAGCGCCTTTCTCCGCATGGAAGACACCATCCTCTACGGGTCCTGCTTCGACGCCAACGGCGGGCTCTTCGAAGTGCTGCTCGACGAGCGCGATGCCGTCATCAGCGATGCGCTCAACCATGCCAGCGTGATCGACGGCATTCGGCTTTGCAAAGCCAAACGGTTTCGGTTCGCGCATTCGGACATGAAGGAGTTGGAAGCGAAGCTGAACGAAGCGCGGAGCAGCCGCCTGCGCTTGATCGCCACGGACGGCGTCTTTTCAATGGACGGTGATTTGGCGAAGCTTGACCGGATCGTCGAGCTTGCCGCACGATACGAAGCGGCCGTCATGGTGGACGACAGCCATGCCACCGGCGTCCTCGGCGAAAATGGTCGAGGCACCCCCGACCATTTCGGCGTCGCCGATCGGATCGATATCGTCACGAGCACGTTGGGCAAGACGCTTGGGGGCGCGACCGGCGGGTTCACGACGGGACGTGCCAACATCGTAGACCTGCTTCGACAGCGCTCGCGGCCGTATTTGTTCTCGAACGCGCTGCCTCCGGCCGTTGCGGCCGGCGCCTTGCAGGCGCTCAGGCTCGTTGAAGAGGGCGAGGACTTGCGCAGCCGGCTGCGCGAGAACGCCGCCTTCTTCCGCGCACAACTCGCCCGACTCGGCTTCCGGTTGGTCGAGGGCGAGCATCCCATCATTCCGGTCATGCTCGGCGACGCGTCATTGGCTGCATCGATGGCCGACCGGTTGCTTCACGAGGGAATCTACGTGGTGGGATTCAGTTATCCCGTGGTTCCTCAGGGGCAGGCGAGAATCCGGGTGCAGATGTCGGCGGCCCATACCCGAGAGGAGCTCGAACGGGCGGTCGCGGCCTTTGCCAAAGTAGGACGAGAATTAGGCGTGATCCCAGGATCGCAGGCATGAACGCCTACTCTCGAATCGCTCTCGTCCTCGACTGCAGATAGGCGTTTCGGACTGCCGTATAGAGATCGAGCGTCGCCTCCTCCACTCCCTGAAACTTTTCGAGATTGCGGGACCGTTCGTTTACGATCTCGCCGACGCGAGTCCCGAACTGGACAAACGTGATGGTCCAAGTATTTTTGTGAGCGATAAGCGAGGGAACGTTATTGACGGTAATTATGGGGGCCACCAGCCAGTTGATCGGATTGAGAAAAATATCCGTGACATAGCCGGCGGCATCACGAACGGTGAACGGTTGGAGAAACGGCAGCACCAGGTACGGGCCCGGCTTCACGCCGTAGAATCCCAACGTCTGTCCGAAATCCTCGTCGGGTGTGACCAGATCGATCTCTTTGGCCAGATCGAGAAATCCGGCGTAGCCGACGGTGGTGTTGAGCAGAAAGCGTCCGACCTCGATGCCGGCGCCCTTGACCTTCCCTTGGAAGACGTTGTTCAGAAACCGCTGGGGAAACCGCAGATTGTAGAACATGTTGCTGATCCCGACTTGCACGAAGTCAGGAATGATGAAATCGTAGCCCTGGGCGACGGGTTTCAGGGCATATCTGTCCACCTTGCGGTTGAACTCGAACACGAATGTGTTGAACGGTTCCCAGGGGTCGTATTCCTCCCCGCCTTCCTCAGCTTTGGCAAAGGGATCGAACAGTTCTTCGGTGTAGTCGCCCGTGGGCGGTTTTGTTTGCCCCGTCGGAAGATCGACAATCGGCGCGTCTCCGACCGCGGCCAAACGCACGGACGGCGCGAGGGCATGATCGTTCGTCGGGTTCGCGGTGTTGCCCTCGCCCATGGGCGACGTGGCGGCGCACCCAGCTGACAGCATGAGAAGAGGCAGCGCAAGAAGGATTCCGATAGGGAACATGCTTACTGGGTTAAACCTGTCGTGGGAATCAAGGGTGAGAACATCGCCGCGCACTGTATCAAAACTCGCTCCACCCGCCAAATTATTTTTTGGTTCTACGGGCGGATGGCTCCCTCCACAAAGTCGGCGAGGAGTTGAAAATAGGCCGCTCCGCCGACTTGATAGGTATTGTTGTGATGTGCGCCCATGATGAGATGAAAGGCTTTGGGCGGCTTGGCCGCCTCAAACACCTGCCGGCCCAGTTCGAGCGGAATGATGTGATCCAGATCTCCATGGATGATGAGCTTCGGCAGCGAAAGCGCCGGGACCCGATCGATCAACCGAAATTCGGCGCCCAGAAGCCAATGAACCGGGAGGCCGCCGTAGTAAAACCTGGCGACCGCTTCGATCGAAGGGAACGCCGATTCGAGAATCATCCCTGCGGCCGGCTTGTGCACGGCGAGGTCAGCCGCGACCGCCGCGCCGAGGGACCGGCCGAAAATCACGAGACGGTCCGGTCGGATCATCCTAACACGCGTGAGATAGTCATGAGCGCCCATGGCATCCAAATACAGGCCTTCCTCGTGGGGCCGCAGATGTTGGCTTCTCCCGTAGCCGCGGTAATCAAAGAGAAAGACGGATAAGTTCCGGCGCAACAGCAAACGGAGATTATCGAGCCGGTGAGCAATGTTCCCTGCGTTGCCATGACACCAAAGGATGACGGGACCGTCGGCTTGCGCTTCGACGTACCAGCCGAATAGCTTTGTTCCGTCAGCCGCCTGAAACCAGACATCTTCGAGCGGAAGCCCGCTCGCCGTCCGCCAATCCTTGTCGTGCCAACGCTCCGGATGAAAGACGAAGAATTGGTCGAGGATGTTCTTGGACAACATCGTGGTCAATCGGGTTTGCGAAGCATCCGGAAGTGCGACGATAAACGCCGCCAGGTTTACCTTGGAGTGGATCAGAACGCCCAGCCAATCCCGCCCGAGACTAAGTGTGTCTGGAAGTCGAGCTTGAGCTTGGTGTTTCCAGTCCCGTCACTGTCCCAACTATATTTGGCTACATAATACTTATACTCGCTGAAGAGAAAGAATTGTGTTGTAAGAAAGACGCGGAGTCCCCCGAGGAACTGATAGGCGAAAGTCCAGTCACCGGAATTGCCTGAGAGGCTGGAATTTCCGCTTTGAATGTTGACGTTATAAAGGATTCCGGTCGACGACCCGGCTCCCACGCCGATGTATGGCTGAATGCGCTCGCCCGGATATCGAAGCATGAGGTTATACATGGTACTGATCGCGATCAGATTCGCTTGGCCCTGCGTCGTTCCCACCCCCGATGTTGTTCGCGGAGTTCGAACGCTGCCTCCAAGACCGAACGTTTCGATTTCAGCGCCCAACAGCTTCTTGGTGAACCAGGGATAGACATCGAATTTCATCCCCGCCCCGATGGTTCCCCGTACATCGATAGTGGGGATGGTGCTGCCGCCGACGGATAGTCCTTTATCCTGCGGAATCACGCCGATGACATGCCCGCTAAGCAGCAGATCCACTTTGTCGTCGCGGCCAAACGGCGGAGGCGCAGGCTCTTGGCCGGCCGCGACGCTCGTCCCGGACGCGAAAATTCCAATCAGCAGGCCTGACACCGCCGTCCAGCGGCGTATCGCGTGGTCCATGAGATGTATGCTGGCGAAGCCGCGCGACTTCACCGCGTTGCTTGCTGTTTCGGTACTCCGGTCGTTGTCGTGTTGTGAAAGATGCTGCAGTGACGACCGGCGTGAGAGGTGGGACGCCAGCCAGCGGCAGGAGCCTAGCATAGACACCGAGGAAGGGCAACGAAAGAGCTGTCTTGGAAAGAAATTCTTCTGACCTCGCCTAGCAACTCCTCGATATCTTGGGTATACTCCGCTTCGATTTAACTCCATGGAGCCTCTGATTCCGATAACCTCCTCACGCGAGGCACCTTCTCTCGCCTGCGATGTCCTCGTTGTCGGCGGCGGCCCTGCAGGCTCGACCATCTCTGCGTTGCTCGCCGAGCGAGGATGGAATGTGTGTGTCCTCGAGAAAGATTCGCATCCGCGTTTTCACATCGGCGAATCGTTGCTGCCTCAATCCGTCCCGATGCTCAAACGACTCGGTGTGTTACCGGAGGTTGAGAAGATCGGCATCATCAAGTACGGCGCACAAATGGTCTCACACCGGTATGGCCGAACGCAGATGTTTTATTTTGCGCAAGCATTCGATGAATCCCAGCCCTACGCGTTCGAAGTCAAGCGATCGGAGTTCGATGCCATTCTGGCCAACAATGCCATGGCCAAAGGGGCGCACTGGCATGAGGGTGTGAAGGCGCATCGTGTTGACTTCTGTCCGGGACAGACGTCGTTGGTCCATACGGAGGATCGAGAGGGGCGGACCCGAATCTGGGAAACCCGGTTTGTGGTCGATGCCAGCGGCCGCGACACGTTCTTGTCCGGTCAATTGGGCGGAAAGCATCGGAGCAAGAAACACGGGAGTGCGGCGGTCTTCGGTCATTTCAGCGGCGTCACGAGGCTGACCGGATTGGATGAGGGCAATATTACCGCCGGCTGGCTGAACGACGGGTGGTGCTGGCTGATTCCGTTCAAGGATGGAACGATGAGCGTCGGCATCGTCTGCCATCCCGATTACCTCAAGTCGCGACGCACGTCTCTCGACCAATTTCTCCTGGACACGCTGCGCCAATCCCCTCCCATCGCCAAACGAATGGAGCACGCGCGGCCGTTGACGCCGGCGTATGCGGCGGCCAATTTCTCGTATCGACGGGCATCGATGTCCGGAGAAGGCTATCTGGTGATCGGTGATGCCTTTGCCTTTATCGACCCGGTGTTTTCCAGCGGCGTCCATCTCGCACTAAACAGCGGCACGCTCGGAGCGGGCGTCGTTGACGCATTTCTGCGCGGGGCTTCGGACTATCCGATGCGATTGAAGGAATTCGAGCGCACCGTGCGCCGAGGTATTGACACGTTCTCATGGTTCATCCATCGATTTAATCAGCCGGCTTTTGAATCCCTGTTTGTTTCCACGAATCGACCGCACAAGATGGAGCGCGCCGTACTTTCGCTCCTTGCGGGCGATGTATTCATGCAATCCAAAGCACGTTTACCGCTTTTTCTCTTTAAAGTTGTCTACTATGCCGTTTTCGTATTGAATTGGAAGGAAAACTGGGCCGTCGCCCGTCGGCGTAAACGAGGAACCCGCGCCATCGTGACCGAAGTGACCGACTACGCGGTCAAATCGGCGTAGGCATCAAGTTCATTACCGACGCATGGGCATACGAGAACGCCAACCCTCTCCGTCTTCCAATGCCGCTCAACGGGTCATGGACCCGGCGGCGCACGTCAAGTTGGCCTATGTGGAGCCAACCGATCTGCCGCGGTGGCTAGCCACGTCGCGAACGTACCCGCTCGCGGTCATCTCATTCGGATCCCCATTCCCAATCCCGCTTCCCTGCCCCGTCATTCATCTCGACCTCCCGCAAATGGAGATCCCACTGCAATGCGAAGTGTGGAGCACGGTCCAACCCGTGCGCAGGTATCGGGCCGGAACCTTTGCTGCCGCAGTAAGCGGCGATGTGTTGTTGGGTTCGATCTCCATGGACGAGGGACCGGAGTCGCTGTTGGATCACACGACCGAAATAGCCTACCGTGACATGCTCCGTCACGTTCGCGAATTGGGCTTCCCCTGTCTCTGGAGAATATGGAATTACTTCCCTCGCATTAACGAGGAGCAGCATGGACTTGAACGCTATCGGCGGTTCTGCGTCGGCCGTCATCAAGCGTTAGCAGAAACGCTCTCGGATTTCCCGAGTTCGTTGCCAGCCGGTACCGCGGTAGGCACACGAAACGGGCCTCTGCAGATTTACTTCCTTGCCGGCGTTCATCCTGTGGCGCACATCGGTAATCCGCGTCAAGTGGATGCGTACAAGTATCCGAATAATTATGGTCCGCGTAGTCCATCGTTCGCCCGCGCCACCCTCTGCCGATCGGAGGCGGCTACTCAGTTCTTCATTGCCGGAACCGCCAGCGTGGTGGGCCATGAAAGCCAACATCGAGGCGTACCGGAGAGCCAGGCGCGAGAAACTCTCACCAACTTGTACACGCTCATCGATCATGCCGATTGTTTCGAGGACGAGACCCGACCCCAATCGCTCTTCAAAATCTATGTCAGGAATCCTGAACACCTGAACGCCGTGCGCCGGACTCTTCAAGATTCCCCCCTGGTGCGTTCGAGCCGGCTCCTGTACTTGCAGGGTGAGCTGTGCCGGAAAGAACTCCTGGTGGAGATCGAAGGACTCATCACGACGGAATGATCGCCGCCACGGCCGTCTACGGCAGCCGGCGTACATCTCTGTCAATCGCGAGAAGGAAGAGAGTATTGATGCATCAGAACCAATGGGCCGGAACGGATAACAGCGCTCATGAGCGGAAAGGCCGCGGATCCTGCTCCCCGAAACAGCTCTACTTCACCATCGACTGTGATTGGGTGCCGGGGTCGGAAAGGGGTCTTGAGGCGTTATTGACATGCTGCGACCGGCACCGTGTGAAGGCGACGGTTTTCTTTGCCGGCCGCTTCGCGGAAGCCTATCCGGATCTCGTGCGTGAATGTCATAGGCGAGGACACCAGCTTGGAACGCACGGCTGGGCGCACGGAGGCTTGGAGCACGACGAGGATTTTCGCACAGCCGCGGCCGAACAACAGCGCCAGTGGATTCGCCGTGCCACTGAAGCCGTACAACAGGCTGCCGGGATTCGCCCGGTAATCTTTCGAGCGCCGAATCTCTGGATCGGTGAAACGACGCTGCGCGTGCTGGAAGAAGAAGGCTACCTCTATGATTCTTCGGTGCCCTCGAGACGTTTTGATTTTGGCTTCGGCCGCGTTCACTACCTCAAATATTTTTGGGCTCCGTCGGAGCCCTACCGGCCCTCCGAGCTGAACTTGAGCACGTCCGGCGCCAGCACGATCACGGAAATCCCGCCGTCGGCGTACCTCTTTCCCGTCAACATGGCGACGTTGAGGGTGATGGGATTGTCAGCCCTCGGCAAGATGATCGGCTGGATCGGGCGGGAGTCGAGACATTTGGTGTTCTATTGCCATCCATCCGAGTTCGTTCATGCCAAGGAGCAACAATTCCCACGGACGATGTCCAAGTGGAATCAATGGGGGATGCGCCCCGAGAACTTGTCTCTCGTTGAGGAGCTGCTCGACTACCTTTTTTGCAGGGACTTTGTACCGGCATATATGACGCACGCGATTGTCCCGCAGCTTGACTTGAGACAGCCAGTCGTACTAAGAGCAGGAGGCTTTTAGCGCATCCATCCCTTTTTGAGAGGAGGCTTCAGATGAGAAGCGTGTGGTCAACGATTGCGATTTCGTGTCTCGTGCTCGTCGCCGTCATCGGCTGCCGCGGCGGCGGTCAAATCTACCAGGTCAAAGACGCGCCGATTCAAACTGCAACCGGCAAAGAGCCAAGCTTGGAAGATGTTCAGAAAGGAATCATTGCAGCGGGTGTCGGGCTCGGATGGCAAATGCAAGTGGCAAAACCGGGTGAGATCATTGGGACGCTGAACGTCAGAAGTCATCAAGCTGTCGTGTCGATTCCCTATACCACCAAGCAGTACAGCATTTTGTATAAGGACAGCAACAACCTCAAATACAACGCCGAAAAGCAGACGATCCACGAAAATTATTCAGGCTGGATTCAACGGCTGGACGGAGCCATTCGTTCACGACTGACCGCAGCGGGAATGTAAGTGTCGTCGCCATCTACTCCTGCCGCCGAAAACGGCAGGAGTAGCGTTTTTTCCTTTCGTCACCAACGTTCTCTAGTTGATTGCCGCGGACCTGGGCGCTTTGCGCCGACGATGTTTCCTTCTGATCGGCCACCGCTTACGCCCTCATAAAGCATTCTGAAGAGACCTGAAGGGTATAAGCCCTTCATGAACAGCTTGCCTGCAACCATCACCGTGATCTTTGCGATATCCAAGACCGGCCTGAAATGACTGGGACTCGGTCCTCCGCGTGCAGCCGCTCCGACGCCAACCGTCGAGATCCTGATGCCAGTCCGACCCGCTTCTATCAGCGCTTCGCTTTCGAAGACAAAGCTCCTCGACTTTCCGTGAGGGACATGAAGATGCCGCAGGAAAGACAGCGGGTACAGTCGGAAGCCTGATTGGGTATCCTCGATCGAGCGGCCAGCCGCCCAGCCGATCCAGAAATCAGCAATCCGGTTGGCGGCATATCGCCAGAACGAATGTTTTCGCTGATCCTTCCTGCGAGCACCGATGACAAGCGCGTCTCGATTAGCGAACGATGCCGCAACAAGTAGCGGGATTTCTTCCGGCGCGTGTTGTCCATCGGCGTCGAGGGTGACGACTCCCACCCCACCTCGCGCCATGGCATGTTGAAACCCGCGCCATAAGCTGCCGGCCTTCCCGAGATTCTCTTCGTTGCGAAGAACCGTGACGTCCAAGCCCGTAAGCACAGCGGACGTGTCATCGCTCGAACCATCATCCACGACGATCACGTTGTGGCAGTGTCGCCGAGTGCGCGCGACTACATCACGGACGGTCGCCGCTTCGTTGTAAGCGGGAATGACGACCCAATACGCCGATGGGACGTCACCTTCATATGACCGCGGATCAGTGATCACTATCATGCTCCGGACGTGTATTCACACGCACAGCGAGTATGCCTGGCGGTGAACCTGCGAGAGCGACTCCGATGAACGGCGTGTCCCGCGCCGATCACATCGTGGCTACGCGAGGCCTCCATTGATGCCGATCACTTGTCCCGTGATATAGCCCGCTTGCTCGGAGGCCAAAAAGGCCACGAGGGATGCCACCTCCTCGGGAGTGCCAACTCGCTTCATCGGCACCATCGATTCAACCTGCTCGCGAGTGAAGGCCTGTCTCGTGGCGGGCGATTCGATCATCCCGGGCGCAACGACGTTGACTGTAATGCCTCTTGATGCCAGTTCGATCGCGAGCGATCTGCTGGCTCCATGCAGTCCGGCTTTGGCGGCAGCATAATTCGTTTGCCCTCGATTCCCGATGGCGGCGGCCACTGAGGAAATTGAAATAATTCTTCCCCACCTGGTCCCGATCATCGGGAGCAGCAATGGCTGTGTCACGCGAAAAAATCCGTTCAACGACACCTCGATGACGTCCCTCCACTGTGCTTCAGTCATCCCGGCCATCGGCGCGTCCGCGTGGATCCCCGAATTATTGACGAGAATTTGAATGGGACCCTGTGCGAGCAGCGACTCAAGTGCTTGCGCGGTGGCAGCGCCATCAGTGATGTCAAACGTCGTCACCATGGCAGCTCCGTTGTTGACTGCAATTTTCTTCGCCAGGTGTTCCGCGGCTTCGGGATGCCGATGGGCGTGCACGATGACGGCATACCCATCGGCGGCCAACCGTTGGCAGATTGCGGCGCCGATGGCCCCGCTGCCCCCTGTCACGAGTGCGCGCTTCTTCATCGCATCGTCGATTGGATGAAAATCGCCGCGCGGCCCTCGATGAGCGTGGAACCACCATGGCTGATGGTGAAGCGATACATGTAACTCTCAGCGCCCTCTATCATGCGGCTCGCCTCAATAGTCAGATCGCCTGGCAAGTCGTCAAGGCGGCTGACTGAGAACACCACGTCTCGCACGCTTCCCACATAGCCGATCGATGCTTCGGTCCGATGACGGCGAGACACAAGAGCGATGTGAGCGCCCATCGCCTGCGCGGCATACTCGAGCCCCGCCGACACCGTGAGCCGGCCGCGAAAGCGCAAGGGGTGTTCGTGATCCCTATGCGTCGCTGCTCGGCAGCGAATGGTCGTTTCGTCCCAGACGTCCACCTCATCAAGCAAACACATGGAGCCACCATGCGGAAGCAATTGCGTGATTTCTCCCTTCCTGACCTGCCTCACGAATCGACTTCCACGGCCAGCAGTTGGTCGTCCAGCACGTTCATATTGATCGTATCGTGCCCCCTCAGCGCGAGCGCACGCAACAGCGGCAGGATCCGGGCCGCGGGATTGTCGAGCCGAAGTCGTTCGAGCTCCTGATCAGGCATGGCGGTCGCATGCCGCCCTTGAGAGGAGAACAGACGCAGGGTCAACGTGGGAAGAAGCGGTTCGACCGAGGGCGTAATCACCAGCGCAGCCGCGAATGCCGATGCGATCGGCCTGGCTCCGTTCAGCGGCTCCGGCGCGGGCATATCGTAGGCGACGAACAAGACTGGACATCCTTCGAGCGTGGCATGCGCCACCGCTTCCAGAAGTCCCACCGCACAGGAGTCGTCGTAGCAAGAGAGGGCCGTCGATGACTGCTGACAGGTCGTTGCAATGCCCCAGTATCCGGCCGCCGTATTGTGCACAGATTGATGAAACAACGTGGGGGATATGGTCCGTTCAGTGGTTGCCAGGCTACGGCAGAGCGCGTCAAGGACGCCCATCTCGCCGCCCGACGAAGCGAAGACCGTCGCGACGTCGCGCCGATCCAATGCCGACTGCACGATCGCTTCTTGAGCGACTTGAACCGCCCAGCGGACACACAGGCTGCTGCGCCGCCGCTCATTCGGAGGCAGGACGTCTGCTTCAGGCTCCGGCAGCGACGTAGGTGCGAAGGGAAGTCGTCTCGTCAGCACCTGCCTTCCGATTGACCAGGTTTCAAGGCCGGCGCTGAGTAGACCAACGCCGAGAATACCGACCCTCATCACAAGACTCCGAGAACAAGACTGCAATTATTGCCGCCAAACCCGAAAATATTGCTCAGCACGCGCCGGACGGGGCTGTCCACATTCTCCCGCAGTATATGGCTCCCGAGTGATGGATCGACACGCTCGCAATTGAGCGTGCCGGGAACAAATCCTTGCTTGAGACATATGGCAACGATCAAGGCTTCCGTGATCCCAGCGGCTCCCAACGTATGCCCTGTCCACCCTTTGGTCGAGCTGCTCATGGTCGATCCGCCGAAGATGCCGAACACCGCCTTGTCTTCCACGGCATCGTTGGCCCTGGTCGCGGTCCCGTGCAGGTTGATGTAGTCGATGTCGGATGGTTGCAGTCCTGCTCGCTCCAACGACTGGCGAATTGCCCGAATCGCCCCCGCGCCTTCGGGATGAGGATGCGACATATGAAAGCCGTCCGTGCTCTCACCATAACCCAGCAGCGCGACGGCGCCCTTCTTGCCGATCTTCTCACTGGATTCCAACAACGCATAGCCCGCAGCTTCACCCAAGGACAGTCCATCACGGTCTTCGTCGCACGGGCGACAGGGATGCGCTGACAACAACTGCAGAGCGGAGAACCCATACAGGGTCGTCAGGCAAAGACTGTCAACTCCGCCCACGATCGCGGCATCGCACAGTCCCGCTCGAAGATAACGCGCGGCGGTGGCAAACACTTTCGCGCTTGAGGAGCAGGCCGTGGAAATGACCAACGCCAGCCCGCGCAACCCCAAACATGCGCGCACGAAGTGTCCCAGCGAAAACATATTGTGGGTATAGCGATACCGTGAGGTGTACCAGGCGGGAAGCATGCCGGTTCGAGGATCACGGTTGGCATAGGCATGTTCCGTGTCCAGGATACCCGAAGTGCTGGTGCCCATGACGACGGCAATGCGATCGGCCCCATAGCGTTGTTTGGCCTCGGCGACCGCAACCATGAATCCATCCTGTTGCAGCCCGAGCCAGGCCAGCCGATTATTGCGGCAATCGAATCGCTCCAATCCGTTTTCGAGCGAAAAGTCTTCGAGCCCTTCGACACGTCCGATATAGGTTTTGAGCAGCGCATCTTCGAAGTCGCAGACTCGTAAACCTGAACGCCGCTCACGGAGTGCTTGAGACACCGAACCGACACCCCGTCCATTCGCCGTGACCAGCGTATAGGCCGACAGTGTCAGCGGCGTCATCGGCCCCTCACGCGGACGCATACAACTCCTTCCTTGCCATGATGCCCGCAAACAGCAGACAGCAGAATGACCCGACGGCCGCCGTCATGCCGATCGCGTGCAGGACCGGAATACTCGAGCCGGCCAGCACGCCGAATACCAGCATGGTCGTGGTGCTGCAAACCAGCAAACCATACAGTGTTCTCGATCGCCCCTCTTCGCTGCCTTCGGGCCGGTTAAAGAATAACGTGTAGTCGAGTCCCAGCCCGATGACGAGCAAAAAGGTCGCAATATGAAACAGTGAAAGTGATTCGCCTGAGAGGTTCAGCACGGCGGCGACGACGGCCAACGCGCTCATGATCGGAAACAAGATTGGCCCTAGCTCGGTCAGAGATTTTATGCCGACAGCGAGGACCACGCTGATGACAAGGAGGCCGCACACGACGATGAGAAACGTCCGGTCTCGATAGGCGCTCATCAGCCGGTTCGACTCCGTTTTGAGGTCGACATACCTAACGGCTGGCATGTTCCAGTCGGCGACGATTTGAGCCAACTGCTTCCGATCGGCGACTCTCCGCAGTGGCACGATGGCCGTCCAGCCTCCTCCGTGCTCGAACATCAATGAGGCTATCCTCGTCCCCAGGGCGGTGTCTTGCATTGCCTTTCTCTCAAGCGGGCGCTTGGTGCGGGCCGACTCGACGGCGGCCACGAAGGGCGCAAACAAATCCGGCGCGAACGGGAGGCCCTTCAGGGCCTGATCAAGGTTGCGCCTCAGCACAGATGGCTCAGGAAGATGGGATTGCCGATCCTGCTGCGTTCGACGACTTGGAAGGTAATTGGAGACCAGATCATAGCCGCCAATGGCTCCGTTCGCGCGCAACGTCTGCAACTTGACCTGTGCGGCCTCGCCATATTGGAGCACATTTTCATCGGTTTGTCCCTCAATCACGAGAAGATCACGGACATCGGGCGCTCCCAATTCCTCTCTGATCTGTCCATCGAGCTGCTTCTTGGCTTCCGACACCGGGCTGATACTCGATAGTTCCGTCTCCCAGAGAGGCGTATGAGACCAAAATAGCGTCGCACAGGCAAGGAGGATCGCGACCGGCATCAGCGGTTTCATCCGCCCGAGCCGCTCAAACTTTGCGGGTAGTGCCGGTGTAATGGCTCGGGGCAGGAACCAGCCCGGAACGAAGTTGGGCAGAACCCATCGCGTCACCGCCGCCGCCGTCAAGATACCCGTGACGGCAAAAAGACCCAATTGCGTGAGGGCAGGAAATCCCGCAAACAGCAAGGCGGCAAATCCGATGGCCGTCGTGAGCACGCCGATCCGCATCGTCGGCCAGATCTCTTGGACCACGGCCGCCGCTGAGCCGCGGGAACTCAAATGGCTGAACAGGTGGATGGGATAATCGTCGACGACGCCCAGTAGCGTGATTCCGAAGCCAAGCGTGATGCCATGAATGAAGCCGAACCATCCCTGCACGGCAAGCATGCCGGCCATCACACCGGCGGTCAGCGGAATCAAACTGAGCAACACCAGCGTGATCGACCGGTAACTGACGTAGAGAAAAAGCAGGACCAGCGCGGCGGCGGCTGTGGAGAGCCGCCAGGCTTCTCGCTCAATGGTCTGCTTGGCCTCCACGGCAAAGACTCCTGCACCGGTCATCAAGAGATGCAGCTGCGCCGGTCGACCGCGGAGCGAAGCAAATATATCGCGGACGTCCTGTTGGATGGCCGCCTGCGCATCGGCATCAAACCCTGCGGCCTTTGTTTCGATTAACATCAGCGCCTTGGAACGATCCTTCGAGAACCACACGCCGCGGTACGTCTGGGGCCTGTCCGCTCCGGACCAGGTCGAGACGACGGCAAAGAATTCTCCGGTGGGATCCTCGGGAATCGTCGTCTTGACCAGCGGCGCCAAAGGGGAACGTAGATCGTCAAGCCGATTCTCCAACGCCCGTCGGAGCGACTCGCGCGAGAACGCGTCGGGACCGACCATCGGACTCAGCAGATATCGCGACTCAAATACAATGCCAAGACGTTGCTGCCTGATATCCTGCGCGCCGTTTTCGACCAGCGTAAAGCGCCCGCTCGCTCGAAGCCGCTCGCTCAATTCCCGGCTGGCCTCCGCCAGCGCATCAACATCTCCGCCTTCCAGGCCCAGTAACAAGAGCCGGCCGGCCAGACCACTCCGCGCTTGGTTCAGCAGGAGCCGTTGGGTGGCGGTCGTCCCTTCCGGCAACAGATCTGCCAATTCGCTATGAATGGCCACGTGAGTCGCCGAAAGCCACATTCCTCCGGCCATCAACAACACCCATAGCAGCGCGATCGCGTGCTTGCGACTCATCGAGGAGGTCCCGGCAAAAGCGTCATCACGGATCGATCTCCATCGGGCGAACGGATCGCAATCGTCGCGATCCGGCCTCCTGAACCCGTCAAGAGAATGTAGTCCACGACGGACTTTCCGGAGACCTCTCGCGGTCGCAGGAGCAGAGTCCATTTCGCGCGACTCCCCTCCATGGTCACCTCGTAGGTTTTGCGCAACTGCACGATATCACCCGTCAGACTCGACCGAAACGCCTCCACGAAACTGCGAAGCGCTGGATAGTCTTCCAGTGAGACGGTGCGGTTCACTCCCTTGCGTTCGCTCTCGAAGGTGACGCGATCTCCGTCGACAATATACCGTTCCTGGGAGGGGGCGGTGATCACCTTTTCCAGTCGCTCCGGAGGAACGAAACTCAGGAAGCCACGGGCCTTCACCGGTTCGGTCAAGAGCGAAGAGTACGTGGATTCTTCAAACGCGACGCTCGCTTCGCGTTGTTCCTTGATCAACTCCACCAGCGTCTCCACTGTCCACGCTGCCGCCGACGCGAGCGCCATGGCAGCGAAGAAAAGTCCAGCGGCTGCCGTCATGCTAGCGAGGCGATTGCCAGAAGTCATAAAAGTTGAACCAATTGTCTGGTGCTTCTCGGCTATGGTGTGCGAGCCGGTCGGCATACCGTTGTATCCATTCGTGCACGCCATCGTCCTGTGCGTCGTGCGACCGTCCGACGGATTCGCCGAGCCACTCAAGCTGCACGTCGTACCGATTGCCGCCTCGATAGATGCCAAAAAAGGCCACGACTGGAGCGCCGGTCACATGGGCCAGCCTCATAAAACCGGTCGGGAAGGCCGCCGGTGCTCCAAGAAACTCGCACTGCACGTACCGATCCCTGGTCATCAAGCGGTCACCCATGATGCCCACGACACCGCCGCGGTTGAGACACTCCTGCACCTGTAGCATCGTGTCGATGCCACCGACCTGAATCACGGTTCTCGCAACCGCCGGATTCAGTTCGTGGATGAGGCCGCGGATCAACGGTGCGTTTCGTTCGTCCATTAAGACTTTGACTTCAATTTGTCCCCGGGACAGGCCGACGGCCCGTACGACCTCAAAACTGCCAAGGTGGGACCCCAGCAGCAGGCATCCGCGCCCACGGGCCAAGGCGCGGTCCAATGTGTCGATCCCCTGGACTTTGATGTCAAACTGATCAAATTTACGCCGGAGAAAGTAGACACGGTCGAGAATGGTTGAGGCAAACCAATAATAATGATGGAAAATCTGACGCCAATCGGGCAAGCCGCCACGGACGCGCACATAGTACTCGCGTAACGTTTCATTCACCGTCCCGGAACGCCCAACATAATACAGGCAGATGGGATAGAGCAGCGCCCGTGCGAGCCGCCTACCACACGATTCAGCCAACCAGGCCATGAGCCGGATCATCCGCCGGTTGCCACGTTCCTTGTGACTTTGCCACGCGAGGGTCATTGGTGGCTGGCTCATCTGCGATGAGGAAGAGTGACGCGAATCGAGCCGGAAGCGACGAGTCGATGCCCTGCACGACACGTAAAGGCGATGGTCTCCGCATCCTCTTGTTCGACCGCGATCGTCAGCGGTTCTTCCGGCCGCAATGGAGAAGACAGCTTTACTGCGGGTAATCCGACGACGACCGATCCGTGTCCGTATGCTTCTGTCAGTGTGTCAATCACCTCGTCTAAGACGACAACGCCGGGCACGATGGGACGGCCTGGGAAGTGGCCCGGCAATGCCGGATGGTCCTTGCTGATGACCACAGTCCGTTCATACGTCATCCGAAGAGCCTTTTCTCATGCACTGCTCGGCAAGATCGCGCAGCGCTTCGCGCGGCAACTTGCCCGTTTCGTTCCGAGGCAAGCGCGGCACGAACATCAGCGGCCGCGGCAAAAACACCGGATCAATGCGCGCTCGCAGCGCCTGTTGGATGTCTTGCTCGGTTTTTCCAGGCGCCACGACAAACGCCGCGAGTCTCGTGACCGGTCCCTCCTCGGCGTCCGGAAGAAAAAACACACCGTCCTGGACGCCCTCGAGCTCGATCAATTTCTGGTTGAGTTCGCCAATAGAAACACGATGACCGGCGATATTCACCTGATCTTCAGCCCGCCCCAGCACCTGAAATGTCCCATGGTCGCTGATCGAGATCCGATCGGGAAAGTGAACAGGACGGGGCAGGTACTCCGCTCGCACGGCCCAATGCAAATTGTCCCGTACCAATTCCACCCCGTCCAATGGTTGCCAGTCATCAGTTTCAACGGTCCGTCGCGAGGCCACACTCCCGGCCTCGGCAAAGCCGAAAATCTCGTACACCGATGCCTGAAACCGCTTCTCGGCTTGCCTGGCCAGCTCTCGAGTCAACGGCGATGTCGCCGAAAGAATCATCTCGATGGCCGGCAGTTTCACTCCCGCTACGACGCAGGCACGCAGATGCAAGGGCGTGGTCACCATGACTGATCGTCCCTTCACCTCCTCAAGCGTCGTGCGCACATCCTCAGGAAACAGGGGTCGTCCCGAATGCATGGCCAGCCCATGTTGGATTGGAAGCATGACTGACGCTTCGAGGCCGAACATGTGCTGATGCGGAACGGTCGCAATGACGGCGTGACAGCGCCCGGCATCGAGTTTGAAACGTGACCCGGTGTTCCGAGCCACGGAGACCAGCGCCCCCCAGGTTTTCCGGTTTGGCATTGGCTGACCGGTACTGCCGGAGGTAAATGCTACGGCGACCCGCTGATCAAGCGGAATTTGCGGCGCTCGAAACGATTGGCCACGGCGATTGGGCCTGGGAGGAAGGGTGAGACATGCTAGACCTTCGACCGAGTCGCCCCCGTCCGTCAGGACGTAGCACTCTTCGTGTTCAGCGGCAATGCGCCGCAGGGTCTGGGGTGCCCGGCTTTGCGGCAGAAGGGTCACCTGCCGACGCACCATCGCTGCGGCAAATCCGACGAGAAACTCGTAACGGCTCGACAACAAATTTAGGACGGCAGGATGATCAGGAAGCGAGTCCGCAGCGTGGGCAACGTGGCAGAGAAATTCGTTCGCCGTTCGAGGGCCATCGGTGTCCCAGGCGATCACGTCCTCTGGACGATAGAGGCCAATCAGCGGGGCATCTAACATGGCACCAGATAAGTCACTTGGTGCGGTTCTTCTCGATGGCCCTGGTCAGCGCCCGCAAGGAAGAAAAGATAGCCTTGATCTCTGGATCGCTCGACTTGAGCTGATAGCCGAAGGTTTGAGAGATGGCCAACGAAAGTTCAAGGGCATCGATGGAATCCAGGCCAAGCCCATCGCCGAACAGGGCGGCCTCGGGCTGAATGGTGGAAGGCTCGACCTTCAACTTGAGGGTCTGGACGATCAGTTTTGCCACTTCTTGCTCGAGATCAATTGTTTTCATAACCACCCCAAAGCGCAAATCGCAGGCCGGGCCGACGGCCACGAAACACGCGCACTGAAGACTCGATACTGTTTCACCTCACACTCTTTCGTTCAGTGCCACGGGGCTTGACCGCACGGTATTCCCGCAGAAGCCCGTAAAAGAGTTCATGCGAGGAGCAGTCGGAAAACCCCGCTTCGTTCAATGCGCCCAGTATCATTCCCGGCGGGACGCAAGATTCAGTCGTGTCCCACCAATATTCCATAAGGGTCTTCATATCCCGATTCCCTGTCGAAGCGGCAAAGGTAAGACCCAACACCGTCTTGATGTAAAAGCGAGAGAGCGATAACAAGAACACCGACCGTGGACGGCAAATATCCAGCAAGAGGACGATCCCTCCCGGTTTCAGGACTCGCCCATATTCCGCAAAGGCCGTCGTGAGATCGGAGACGTGGCGCAGGGCATAACCCATGCTGACGAAATCGAAGCTCGCATCGGCGAAGGGCAGCCGTTCCCCCAACCCCCGCACCAGTTTTTCGCAGGGACCCTTTCGCGCCTCTCGCAACATGCCGATGCTCGGATCCAGCCCGATCACCAAACCGGAAGGACCGACGATATCACGGGCGCATTGGGCCACCAACGCCGGCCCGCAGGCCACATCCAGCACATGCATGCCACTCTTGAGCCCGGCCTCCAGCAGCGCCTTGCGCCGATACCAGATTCCATAACCGAATCCCGTCGCTTTGTCGATGTTGCGATACTGATAGGCGGTCCGATTGAACAGGTCGTTCAGAAAACCCTGTCGCGCATCGATTTCCTGATAGTAGCGACGGAGCGGGGGGTGCGGAGCGATCGATACCTGAGGCACCTGACTCGATTGACACTCGCCGCGATGATTAGCGTCTTGGTTCATGGCCTTTGGGACAGCCCGGCCCACACTTGTAGCAGGAGTCTCTTGCGTGGGCAAGAGGGCCGAATTCAGCCTTCTCTGCGTTTCTAGAAATACATCTGGAGCGTGCCCAAAACATCGTTGTCATGGATCCGGTGGTTATACTCCACGCGGAAGGCGAGATTGGTCGTGATTGTGTACCGTTGCCCGATGAACCATCGGATGTCTTCGGATTTATCGCCTAACCCAAACTTCAGGTATGTCCCGCTCGCGAACAGCTTCCAGCGATCGGTGATATCGGCCAGAAGACCGACCGTGCCTCCTCCGCCGGCCCGATAGCTGCCCTCATAGGCCTGGCTGGCATCGGCCTCGACTTCTCCCATGGCATACCACACCTGCCGCCCGAGCACGTGCGATTCGACCGCTCCGCCGAGGCCGCCATTGAAGTAGCCGTTGGTACAGAGCTGGCAGCCCCCAAAATGAATCGTGTTCATGCCAAGGCCTAGCTTCCAGGAGGGAGCCTGAAAGAGCGAATCCATCGGCGCAAGAGAAATCATGTCCAAAGGGATAAACCGCTCGACGCGCGCCTGCGACTCGTTATGGTAATGCCGAACGGCAAGAGACATCAGCTCGATCTGTGCGTCCGGCGTATACCCATACTCCGGGTCGAGCAAGTCGTGGTAGGCCGCCCGCACGTTGATTTCTTCGAAGGCCCGGTTGTTTCGCCAGCCGGCGCCGACGCCGACGCGGCTCGTTCCATGGCCGAGGTCAGGGCGTTTGACGTAAGGGTCGATGGGCACGTTCGTCGGAAGCACCTTCAAGCGGCTACGGGCGGCCAGGATGGATTTGTTCCTTTCCCGAAACGGAGCGCCCTCGTCGGCACTTCCGCTGCCGCGCATCAACAAATAATCGGACGCGGTCTCCAACACAAACGCTTGGCGCTCGGGTGTCAACGTGCCGAAATCCTCCGACTTGAGCGCGTCCGGCTCGGCCACGAGCCGGTTCAACCATCGGCGTTCCTCAGCATTCATGGCTTCCCGCTTGCGCCGGACCAGAGTGCTCCTGGAGGGCCGTGCGACCACGTCCGCGACCAATCCGGACTCAGCCAAAAGTCTCACCGTATCGACGGGGATCGCAGCAATAGGGAAGCGGTCGAGCAAATGGATGGACGGCTCCGCGGCTTCGACAAGCCCGAGAATGTGAAACGAGCAATTCTCATCGAAAAAGAAATAATCGAAATAGGCATTTCCCATTTCCCACGTATGCATTAGAAGACGCCGGACCTGTTCTTCAGTTAAATCGAGCCGGTATTCCCAAATGTCCCTGTTTTCGATATCGCGATACTCCTGGACCTTGAGATAGTAAGGAATGGTCGAGAAGTGCCCCCGGTAGCCGCCGAAGATTCCCTTGATCGCATACTCGGGTCCGGCGTTCGGCGGCACCTCTGCCGCATAGTTGATCGTGTAATCCAGAATGCGCGTCTGCGGGGTCTGGCCCTTCCCATCAATGCGCAAAAAGGTATGCCCGAACATGGACGCAGGATTGTTCATGAATCCGGTGGGGAAAATCACACTGATCGATTGCGCGTTGAATTCGTTGAACCAACGGGTGAAGCGTTCGCATGGCTGAGGCGGCAGTCGGCGTTCGTCGAAGTGCAGGCGTTCCTTGAGCCAATGGTAGCGGGCCACAAAGGCGCACTGCGCCGGTTGCTTCGAACGGCCCACCAATTCGTCGGAGAAAAACCCAGCAAGCGTCGCGGCGAGTTCCGCCTGAGGGTCCGTCTTGCCGTTGGGAGCCATAAAAAATCCCGGGTCATCCTGCATGCTGGTCACGCCGCTGCGGAGTAAATTGGGCTGGTAATGCAGGAGCACATGCCATTCACGTTGTTCAGCAAGCCGTGCGACCTGGGCTCGCTCAACGAGTTCCTTCAGGTAGGCGTCGTCGGCTGATGCAAGCACCTGGGAGGCGACGGTACTGAGGTGGATGAGAGCAGCGAAACAACAGGCGAGAACGACGCGGAGATACATGTGGGGCTCCAGCCTATCAGACCGGAACCCCACAGGACAAAACTTACTTCTTCAACGACACTTTTGCCAGCGTCGGATGTATCGAAACCGCATCATTCAACGCTTTGATCATCGCGCCAGGCGACGATTCACCGGCCTTCACGAAATACGCGTACCGTTCCTGCGTCATCGCGAAGAACGTCGGTTGCTGGTCGGCCGGAATGCCCATCAGCGTTGCGAGAGAGGCGAGGTGTTCGCCGTGGCCTTGAGCCATATCCTGCGCGAGATTGTCAAAGTTGATGGCGGCAAAGACATTGGCTTTCTCTGACGCCCAGACTTGCCCGTCGTTGGTACAGCCGGAAGTTCCGCTGCTGATGCCGAAGGTCCCGCTGCCGAACGTGCCGTTGGTCGTCGCTTCCATCACCTGCACCCCGATGGTCTTTTGATGGGGATAGTTTTGCCATGCCAGCTTCCCGAGGCCGCAGCCTGGGCCTGTGTCTGGATTGCCGGTGGACGCCGCAAGGGCGAGACCTGCCTGGAACCCAAATAGCGCCACGACCGAGATGACGAGCACTCGCTTCATCATAAGATTCCCTCCTTCGCAAATGAGTTGCCGCTACCACTTATGCCTATGAATTAGTAGGCAGTACCTAGGCGGAGTATACTGGAAATATCCCTAGCTGTCTCAGAAAAAAAATAGCCGCCTCAAGCAAGCGGTGCAATGGCTGTGACTTCGCTGAGTTTTCAGCCTCCGCCGAGCCCGGTGATGGGTTGTTCGATCGGAGGAAAGCGAAGATGGTGCTCATGGCCGCGATCCAATGAGCGCAATCGGCCTATCGAGCATGGCCGCACTGCCGAGCAATTGGGGTGTCTGCTCGTTGTTGAATTCCTGCCGTGCAACGGTCTCAACATGCGGCTTCACGTAGGTGTAGACTTCTGTCAAATCAATTGTTCCATCGTTGTTTTGATCGGCGCTGCCCTGAAGCCCCTTGAGCAAAAAATATGTCAGTAGCCCATGGCTTTTCGAATGATATGTACTTGAGGCTTGAACCCCCGAACTCGCGGTTAATACCACTGTCTTTCCGCCGGCCAAAACCGGGTTTTCCAGAGAGACGACCACAGGCCGAAGGCCTTTGCTCATGACCGACCGGCCTCCCGTTCCCGAAAAACAGGAATCCAGCATGACCACGACTTCCCTCGCCGATGACTTCTCTAACGTCTCGTAGAGGCGTTTCAGTGAATAGCCTGTGCCATCCAGATACGTGGGATCGCCGTCAAACGGAAGAAGGTATCCCTCATGAGTCTTGAAGTTCGACGCTCCGTGCCCGGAGTAATAGATCAAGACCGTACTGTCGTGGTCCACATGCTCGGGAAGCCAATATTCGAGATACTTCTCCATGTCGCTTTTTGCGGCATGCTCGTTCACCAAAGAGACGACGTTCTCTTCGGGAAACCGTAATCGCTTCGTCAGATACTCTTTCACGACCTTGGCATCATGGGAAGCAAAATTCACACGCGGTAAATCCTTCCGGTACTGCTCGATTCCTATCACCACGGCATAGCGGTTTCTGTGTGGGGGACTCGCCACCTGCGGCACATCGTCCACATCGGCGGGAACCAGTGGTTCCGTTGGCCGTCCCGTGATAGGCGGTTCTTCGAGGACCTCGATGATGTCGGCCGTGAGGGTGATCCTCGGTGTCGCGATAACACCGAGCAAGCTGAACCCGCCTCGCTCCTTCGTCGCATTGGCATAACTGATGGCTAACCCTTTCAAATTAATTCCTTCCTGATTAAGGCGGTTCACCATGTCTCGCCGTGCCTCGCTTTCGGTGGGCCTGCTCATAGGAAGCCAGAGAACAGTAAAACCGGTGCTGTTCCCCACCGCGCCCTGTTTCAACAGTCGATGCTTGGTTTGGGCTAATTGCTGTCCCTTCAGCGAATCGTTGACGAAGGTGCTTGGCCCCAGCGCCGGTTTACAGCTCATCGCTCCGCCCATGACGGCCGAGAGAACCACCAAAAGCGAAATTGAGCGCTTACCCGGCATCATGAGGCGATCTCCTCAGCCCGCTATTTGTTGAGAACCTCATACGACACTGTCATTTCTGCCCATTCCGAGTCCTGCAACTTGGTGAGTTCCTTCATAAGATCAGTGACCAAACCAGTGTCGCGTCCCTGATATGTTTGAAAGCTCGCATCATCGAACCTGCCTTGCGGGAGATCGAGGTTCTTTTTCGTGGCAATCAATTTGATTTTTTCGAGAGCTTTCGTGGCACCTGCAGGAGGGACGACCCGGAGGCGAACTCCCATTTGCCGAAGTTCGTCGTCTGGAAAGATCAACACCTTCTTTCCGTTCAACAAATTATTGCGCGTGAACTTATTGGGAAACAACACCGTGACAGCATTGTCCTGTTCGACATTGAAAATATGGATGTAGGCTGCCTCGGAAGCCGCGACGGTGATCACCATTTCTTCATTGGCAAAAAATATGGGCTTGTTCAGATGACCCTCGATGAAGAAGGTGGTGCGTTCGGCGCGAACCGGCCGAATCAGAGCTTTGAGCGTCGTGTCATGGGCCAGTGCTTTCTCTCCCTTGCCAATATCGATTTCCCGCAGTCCCTCCGAGAGGATGTGCTCCTCGATCACAACACCGCGGACAATCGAATGAACGAGGTCCTCGGCCAGACCAAAGTTGTACACCACCGTACTGGCCCTGACAAAAACCCCAACCGCCTGCTCACTGGCTTTACGTCGGGCCTCATCACGAGAGCGCGCTCTCGCTTCCGCGATGGTCATGTCCTCACGAAACACTACAGTTCCCTCGGCTGTCACCCAGACGTCTTCAGGTGCCACCGGAGAAGCTTCTCGAGGCTCACCGGCCACGTCGCTTTGACCGTGAGGGTCCTGAAGGATTTTAGCGACCTTGCCCTTAGCCAATGCGACTGCACAATAGGCTTCTCCGGTGCTCGCGTCCCTCCACTGGGCAACGGTTTCAAGGCCCTGGACCAATTCCATTGCGCGAGTCTCTACCAGCCGCGATACTTCCTGTTCTCCACGACCATTTTTTTCCAGCAAGAGATCCGTCCACGTCACTTTTATTTCCGTGCGGACATTCTTCAATAGATCGGCGCGGGCGAGCTCGATGGCCGCTCTCTCAGAAGTCCCTTTTCCGATACCAATAAGGTACAGCTCGGAGGGATACTGCTTTCCGACATCAAAAAGCACATCATGATGACCGGATTCCTGGGGGCCGGATTGATGAGAGAGGGCGGCGCGTTCTGACGTGGGTGAAGCGGTGCACGAAGTGAGTGTGCTGAGGAGGAGTAGGATGCCGACTTTTACGCTGTGGGAAGACATCCTAGGACACCTCAGTTGTCGGGTAAGCCTAGGCAACGACGTTGGAAAATACAATCCCCATTTGGAGTCACTCTCTCGAAGACCGCAATATCGCTATGATCGTTCGGTTTCTCGGGGTGAGCGGCCAGGTGGCGATCAATGCCGGCGTGATGCCCTGCACTGTGCGTAGCCAGATCGATCAGTGAGTCTTCAGAATCGGCGTTCCCACTCGACCAGTGCCTATGAGGATGGTCGCGCCAAGTTGGTGGATGCCCGCCAGAGTAGATCGAAAGATACATGGTCGATCAACCGACATTCACCATCCAGAAAGTTCACTCCACCGTCCAGAGCCTGTTCGGTGACGAGGAGAATCCGTTCTCCTTTCATGAGTCTATATTCATTGCCGTCTTCCACAATGAGTGCGGTGCTGACTGCCTGCCCCTCCCGCCGATATGTCAGAGCGGCCGAACGATGATCATCCGACCATGTGACACGGATGGTTTGGTCTCTGAATTGAACCTCTTGTATGTGTCCATCGGGCCCCTGCGTCAGCTTGACCGGATTGTCGCCGCTCCAAAATTGGATGGCGTTAAAGACAAAGGCGTCGAGCAGCGCAGAGAACATATAGACAGGGATCACGATCATGCCGAAGAAGACAATTTCCTTCATCCATTTCTCGTTGACCTCACCGCTGCCCTTGATCCCGCTGTTCCAATGGTACACGTTTCTCGTCAAGTTGAACGGCCCATAACATCCAACAGCTGCCGTCATGACGCCCGTCGCGACCAGGCCGGAGACAATTGTGCGGAAAGCCGGTCTCACACTCATGTTCTCGCTCCTTTCGCTCGAACTGATCGGTTAGAGGCTGAGGCGCCCGCAGCGATCCGGTCATCAAGACGGATCAACGCGGCTGTCGGCTTGCCGCCTGCTAGCGTTAAGATGCCGATCCCGCGCGGCAACGAGAACCGCCTCGGACCGGCAGAACCGGGATTCATCAACAGCGTACGGCCGTGTCGTACAACCATGGGACGGTGGCTGTGGCCGAAGACGCAGACATCTGCTTCTTCACGATCGAGCCACGCGGCAGCATCCGGGGACATTCTCCCGTTTTCATACAAGATGTGACAGAGTGCGATCGTCACGCCGGCCCGGCGCGCGATCAGTCGCCGGGGAAATCCGCTGGCTTCAAAGTCATCCACATTGCCGGACACCGCCATGACAGGAGCCAACTGCCGCAGACGTTGTATCACGTGTTCGCCGCCGATATCGCCGGCGTGAAGGATTTCGTTCACGCCGGCAAAATGCCGTTCGATGGCAGGGTCGTAGAGCCCATGCGTATCGGTGATCACTCCGATTCGAAATACTTGGGCGTTCCTTACCGTGCGACGGTGGCCGCGGCGGACTTCTGAACGTTGTCCCATTGGAAGGTAAAAGGCTCCGGTATGGTCGTCGGCAACAACGCCGTTTCTTGTTTAAGCCGTTCGGCCCGAGCGGCGCTCATCGGGTGCGTGGACAGCCATTCCACCCGCCCCTGTTCCTGCTCCGAGAGCCGCTGAAAGAACGAAATCATCCCGTCGGGGTCTATGCGCGCGCGGTGCAGCAATCGCAGTCCGGTCACATCGGCTTCCGTTTCCTGTGCACGCCCGAATTTGAGCGAGAGCAATTCCGTGCCGACTTGCTTCATGATCCCCGCTACGCCTTGCTGATCGCCGAAGATGATGCCCACCACGGCGACGAGGCCCAATTGTTTGACGATCCGTTCGAGGCCGTGCCGCTCGAGGACATGGTTGAATTCGTGGCTCAAGACGCCGGCCACCTCTTCACCGCTCTTGGCCTTCTCGAGCAGACCGGTGAAGACGACGACATATCCCCCCGGCAGAGCGAAGGCATTGACGGCGTCGTTCTTGACGACCGAAATTTCGAAGGCGTACGGGTTCCCGGCGAGGTGATCGAGAAGCCGTCGGCTGATTTCATTGACCGCTGCGACCGAGGCGCCTTCCTTGATCACCGTTTGCTGGCGCAAAAAGTCCTGGTATGCCGATTGACCGAGCCGCCGCTCCCACTCGGGTGGAATGCGATCGACGGCCCATTCGACCAGCAGATCGGTGCTGAACCATGCGGTTACTGCCACTCCGCCGACGATGCTTAACACCAGGGCCCAGACGGTTCGGCGTCGACCTCGAGTGCGACGAACTTTGGCCGCCGTCTCATCCAGGGACTGGGTTAAATCCTTCGGCGCGGACAATCGAATGGTCCGAATCAAGGTCGGATCCTTGAGATAAAGCGTGTGCGCATCGGGCGCCAGTCCCCACCGCACGACCAACTGATCGTGGTCTAGGCCGCCGGCGGACACGGTGACCGTCGAAAACGGCAGGCTCAATTGACCGAGTCCCGAATGGTCCGCGTGAAAACGAACCGTCAGTCCCGTTGGAGATACGTCGACATGACATGGTTCGCCTGTGGCGGGGAATTCTTGACCGAAGCAAAGAGCGTTGGCGGTCATTCCGAGACGGGGATGAATTGGCGGATCCAGGCTCCGAAACTTCCCGGATTTCGGCTCTGGATATACACGACGCCGGGACCGCGGAACCGGCAGACAAATCCTTCGCCGGACGTGAAGCTGGCGACCCATCCTGAAGCGGCGCGTTCAATGTTGTAGGAGGTGGTGCCCGACCAGGCCACGAGATGGCTGTTGTCGACGATATATTCCTGATCCGGCCGCAGCTCAATCTTATGGATGGCTCCGAAACTGTTCAACAACAGCGTCCCTTTTCCGCTGGCCCTGAGGATAAAAAATCCTTCGCCTCCGAGCAGACCGCGGGTGAAGCTTTGCATTTGGCTGTCGAGTTTGATGGCTTCGGCGCCCGCAAGGAATCCGTCCTTTTGCACCATGTACTCGTTGACGCCGTCGAGCTCCAACATGACAATTTCACCCGGAACCGTCGGCGCCAGGAGCACCTCGCCTGGCCCGCGAGTCGCTCGGAGCGTTTGGAAAAAGAACTTTTCACCGCTGAGGAATTTTCTGGACAGTGCCCCGAGAAATCCTCCCTCCATCTTACTCTCGACATCAATGGTCGGGGACGAGGCGACCATTGCGCCGGATTCTGCCTTGATGGTCTCGCCGCCAGCCAACTCCACCCGCACCATCGGAAAGGCACCAGGATATAATATTTCGCTCTTCATTCTTTCTTCTCTCCTTTACTTACCGACCGGTCGAACCGAGGCGTCAGTGCGGTATCCCGACAACTTACACCGGACCGGGTGCCGAGGCCGGCTGGCCTGGTCGGGACGGGACAGACCCGCCATTATGTTGCCACCCACCCATACAACCTGTGACTCGGCACCGGTCCTTCCTCTTGATAGCTCATGCGGAGCCGCCCCACCGCATCCTTGGGCAAAGCGTTTCGCGCCGCCCCAACGTCGACGTGAAAGAGACGGGCGGCGTTCAAGCCGAAAATTTTCGCTTTCAAGTCACGCGTGAGCGGCTGGTAGTTGTGTTTCTCGATCAGCGCCTCGGGAATCTGAAACCGCCGGAAGGCTTCGATTTGCCATTGTGGGGTGCCGTACCAGATTGAATCCGTGCCCCACAGGACATGCTCCACGTCGAAGGCGTCAATGAGCTGCCCGAAGAAATGCGCACAGACCAACGGATGGCTGGTGACGAGTTGCGCGAACGTCGAACCGATCTCCATGTAGATGTTTTTTATGCCGGGGTTCGCTTGCTTCATCCGGCAGAATTCGGTCGTCCATGGAATTTCACCCGTCGTCTCGAACGCTTGATCGATGGCTGCCGCCGTTTTCATGCCCGAGTGATAGACGAGGAAATCGATATCAGGAAAATCCTTGGCCGCCTTGATGAGGTCTTTGGGGTGGTTGTATTCCGGCACCGGTCCGAGCGGCAAGCCTTTGTGCACGCAGAGCCGTCTCACATTGAGCTTTCTCGCCTGCTCGAGCATGGGATAGGCCAGCTTCTCGTCGTCCATCCACCATCCATGGTCAAATCCTTTCGGACAGGATCCTGTGTAGCATTTCCAGGCGTCGACCTTCAGTTGCTCCGCCTGCATGGCCATGAACTCCAAATCGGCTGCGCCCAATTGGGGAGTCGCTAATCCATGGGCGAGCATGCGTTGGGAACCCGCCACCCGGTTGACCTCGTCCCTGATGTGAGCCATTTCCTTGGGTGGCACGACGGCTTCCTGAGGATAGGGTCCAGGCGGTGTACTGATGAGGCCGATCAAGGTCTCACTGTCGAGAAACACTTCCTTGAGGAAGTTCTGCCAGGAGAGATCATCCAGCGTACCGCGATCCGCTGAGAGCCGCGGATTGAGCCCGGTTTCCCTCGCCCGGCGGCGCAAGCCCAACAACGCGTCTTTTGTCACCGCGCCGCGACGGCGCGCTTCAGCATCAGTGGGATCATACCCGGCACTGACATAATGGGTCTGCACATCGAAAATGAAGAACGGGTCTCCCTGCCGCTCGGCAAACGCCGCTGGTTCGAATACTTCCGTGTGTAAGACGTCGAAGAGGCTGCCGAAGACAGAATTCATGGCGACGAGCGCGGCCGCCATGCCTCCTGAGGTCTTGAGGAAATCCCTCCGGCTCATCCCCAACCGCTTCGAGGCATCCCCGCTCATGGCCGCGAGCATGTCTTCGACCAACCACTGCATTTTCGTGCGAGGCCAGGGAATAAATTCCTCGTTCGACACGATTTGAGTAGGAATGGGCCCGATCGAATGGGTTCCTCGGCGAAATCGCGATGTCCAAGGACGATGCATGGTCAACCTCCACAGCCTCTCGGGCGGCAACCACTGCGATTCTCTGGAATAGGCTTGGCACTGTCAAGCGACCATTCGCGCGCCGTCGGGCTGGATGACTCGATCGCCGATCCGGAAGGAAACGCAGACAGGGGATTATCGCGCGGGAGTTTGCGAGCGTCGCGACTCGACGGTAGAGGGCGTGGGAATGAAGGCGATGACATCGCGCAAGGCGTCGCCCTCTTGATCTTTGCCGTCACGGCCAACGCTATAGATCACGCCCTTGCGCAGATTCACGAGCATCGGAAGACCTGTGAACGGGTCGTAGTATGCTTGCCCGGCCTTTGCCAACCGCATCAGGAGGTCGCCGTCTTGCGGCCCCCGTCGAAGCCACGCCTGGAGTCCCGCCAAGCGAAGTTGGGCATCGGTCTCAATGACGCGGTAGACAAAAGGTTCCCACGAAGGAAGCGGCTCGATGCCCACGATGTGCTCAATGGGATTGACCAAATAGTCGGTCAAGGCTGTCGGCGGCGTACGAACGAACGCGGATGCTTTCGGAAGATTGGTGTACCTGCCGCCGGCCACCGCCTTATTGGCTGCGTCATAGTATTCGGCATAGGCGTTGGCTCGCCGTTGAACGGGCAGACGCATGGCCGCCGCAAGCGAGGCATGCCAAGGACGATCCTGCGCCTTGTCCTCCTTGAGCTCGGCGGGAACCGCCCTTGTCGCCGACACAAACTCGCTTTGCATGGGCCAACGGATGGAAAGCTCGACCTGGTCGAGCGGACGGACCATTTTGCTCAGCCGGGCAAGCGCCGGTCCATCCATCTCCTGCCGGCTCAGCAATCCTGAGATCACGGAAGCATCGTCCTGCACCGCGGTCAGGGCAAGCATCTTCACGGGGAGGGTCTTCGCTTGGGCCAGAGCGCCACGCCAGGCCTGGAGATCGGCTTCTAAGCGGTCAAGGCCACTCGACAAGTCCTGGGTAAATCCCTCCAACAAGAAGAGACGATGGGTCAGCAACAGCCGCGAGCAGTTGGGACTGAACGATTGTCCAAAGCCCCAATCATCAAAAGACATTGTCAGCCATTGTTGATATCGCACAAGAGCCGTCGACTCTCGCGAGGTCAGGGATTTTAGCGTCCCGCCCTGTCCCCTGACGGTCGCCGGCAGATCACCGCTTCGGATCCAGCCCTTGACCATCTGATCCGACGCCCTGCCTGTCGCCGGCATTCGCATGTCTTCGCTGCTGCACATCTCGAGGGCAGCACGGTCATGTTCCGCTTGCGCCCTCCGTCCGTAGCCGACCTGCGTCGGATCGTCTCGGTCCGGCGCATCGAAGCCCAGCAGGAAGAGATAGCCGTTTTTTTTGGGATCCGTGATGCTTCGAGGAGGCGATATGGTCAGCGCTTGATAGAGCAAAGTTGGCGGCTCCTCAAGGGTGATCCACATGATGGCGACCGCGCCAATGCCGGCAAAGGCCACTGCGACCGTGGCCAGCGTGATGATGACCGCAAGGAAGGTGAGCGAACGCGTGGTGGAAAAGCATGAACCGATGATGGACGAGATGCCGATCCGGACACGATGGATACGTGCCATCAGCCGAGGGCGCGGCCTCGACCAGGAAGGGATCTCTGAAGGGGAATCGTCTGAGATTGCGTTCGAAGCAAACAGCACATCGACCGCTGACATAGCCGCAGTGCTTGTGCTCGCCGATGTGCCGCCGACCTCCATGGCAACGGCTCCATCACTCCATGCCAAGGGTGTCGGCGACGGTTCCGTCCTGGGAAAGCTGATTCCGTCAGTGGCCTTGATCCAATCAGGCCGCTCGTCGGCCGGCCGGGCATCGAGAGGCTCGACTGGCTCAGGGGGCCGGTCAATCGTTTTCCATTCCCGCGTCGGTTCAGGCGTCGGTTCAGGCGGCGGCTCAGACTGCTGCGCCTCTTCCGGTTCCCTGTCCCAGCGTTTTTTCTTTTTCGAAGGCCGATGAACTTGGACCGCCACTTCTCCTGTGTTCCAATGAGCAGCGGCTTCCTGCGGCCGCCCGGTCGGGGCTTGCGTCGGGGGAGCTTCGGTCGGTTGAGCGCAGACAGGGTCGTCGACCGGCTCCTGCTCAAGGGCGGCCGGAGAAACCGCTGTCTCCATGACACTTGGAACGAATATGTGCTCGTCAACTGCTTGAGCAGGAGCCGCCGGCACTGCCATCGATATCTGTTCCAGCGCGAACTCGGCGCCCGCAGACGGCGGTTCATCGGCTTCCGCGAGCGGCGGTTCATTGGCTGGCGCCGGCCGCGGTTCATCGAATGATTCAAGTCGATCCGGCAATGGCACAGTCGGGCTCGGTGCCATGGTGCCGGCCGTAAAGTTCCAGGTCTTATCGAAAACGGAGTTCCATGAAAACGACGGCGCCGGCGAAACCTCTGCCGGAGCCGTCGACGAAGTCGTGGCTTCGGATGCATGCTCAACCGTCGTGAAGGCCGCAGTGTCGTTTTGAGTCGCTTGCGGTTCGGTGACTGCCTCCGAGGCTTGTGTTGCCGCAACAGCGGCCGGGCCGACGGAGGGAGGAGGTACAAACTCCGGTTCGGGAGGCGTGATTTGAATCGCCGGATCAGAAATCTCCTCCCAAGGCATCGGTGCGGAGAGCGGAGCAGCGCCGCTCGGGTTCACTTCAGTGATCGCCGGCTCCACAAGGTGCACGTGGTCGGCCACAGGCTCGGCGCCGTCAAAGGCATCCGTCGTTCTGGCTTCAATCCGCGGCGGCGTATCCTGGGCTCGCAACGAGGCCAATAATGATTCAAGTGTCGACGAGGCCTCGCCCGCGCGGGGCGACTCAGCGTCAGGAATCTGTACTGATGCGTCTGCCATCTCCTCCCAGGGCATGGGTGACGGTATACCGGAGGGCGGAGTGGGCGCAGAGTCGTCCAAGGCGACAGTAAAGACCGGTTCGTCGATAGGTGATTCGCAAGCGACAGATGCCTGCTCTTGCGTGAGCTCAGGTTCCTGCTCTGGCGTGAGCTCAGGTTCCTGCTCTTGCATTGGCTCAGGTTCCTGCTCTGGCGTGAGCTCAGGTCCCTGCTCATGCACAGAGCAGAATGGTTGTGGGACCTCGGCCAATTGATCGCCCGGCGACGTCGGAGCAAGATCCGAAATTACTTGCGACGCATCAGGCGACGATGGGTCACGTTCCGCCTGCGGGGAAAGCGCCGCGGCTTGCTCGTCCGTCAGCTCCCAGGGCATGACCTCCGGCAATGGATGCTCCCTGGGGGCTTGCGTCGGGTCAACGTCCGTCACCGCAGATATGTCGGCGGGAAGCTGCTCGGTG
>DATJGE010000115.1:0-103744 GCA_035495295.1 Nitrospira sp.
ACCTCAACGGGTTTTCGAAGGCGAGGACAAGACTCTCTTGAACACGCCGCGAATGCCGAAATAGGCGAATGAGTCTTTGAGGTTCGAATAAAGACGTTTGAAGGGGCCCATTTCCGGATTGGTGACGTATTCCATCGTCAAGGCAATCCGTTCCTCGCCGACCCCCAAAGGGGTCACGGCATGCCATAACTTGTCTCCGTTGAAGATGACCATATCGCCGGGCTCCGTGACCAACTCCAACGTGCGGGGCGTCTTGCCGGGTACGTCCTTGAAGAGCTCGCACACCAGCTTGCACTGGGTCGATTTGTCGACCAATCCCATCAGAATCGTATAGCGCGCCCCTTTGTAATAGCTCGTGTCATAGTGAAACCCGATATGGTCGCCGGCTTCAGTGTAATAATAGAGGGCGCAGGAGTGAGGATCGTTGTCGGGACAGAGCATTAATGTGGCGTCGGTCAGCCGGTTGAGGAACGCAAGAAATGCGGGTGAGCGATAAAGATCGAGAAACCGCGGCGCTTGTTCCTGTACCGTGTAATAACTGACGCTTCCACCTTTTTTATGCCCTGGAATGTAATTGCGGTTCAGTTGCGACTTCACCCCTTGAGCCTGGGGAACGAGCATGGCCTCGACGAAGTCGCGCGGAAGAAATTGGGGAATCAGGAGGAACTCGTTCTGCTCCCAATAGTTGCGACGCAGCTCGTCGACGTTCAACCGTGCCACCGCCTGCTCGACCGCCTCGGCTACCGACGTCGTTGCAATGGAAACCACGCAAACCTCCTACCTTGAAGAGGAACCTGCCTGCTCACGGTGCACTCAGCACCGGCGCCTTGACGACTTCCACATCCGGCGGAAACTTCGGCAAAAACAGGTCATCGCCCAGGCCGATGTTCGACTCCAGCGATGAGAATTCGAAGCTTGAGACGTTCCCGCTGGCCTCGTAAAGAGAGAGACTCCGGATATAATACGTTTTAGGAAAGACTTCGACGACGATCTTTTGGACGGTTCCGTGCGCCTCTCCGTCGTGCGATTTCGGCACCAGCGTGACGAGCCTGATGCCGCCGACGCCCCGGCCCTTCCCGGAGGTCGGTTCGGCGTCGAAGGACGCGTCGAGCTTCGCGGCGCCTTGGAGAAGTTCCAGCGGCGCCCTGGAGGCAGCCATCTGTGTAAGCTTTCCAACCATCACTTGCTTGTGCTCCGGCACATACACTTTCACGTCGTCACGGTCGACATATATGTCTTCGCTCGACGGCTCGAGATAGTGCCACCTCAATCGGCCCGGTTTCTTGATGTAGACCTTGCCCGACGACGTCATCGGCCGCTCAAAGCCTTCGATCGTCGTCTTTTGCGTGAAATCGGCCTGGAGGTCCTTCGTCCTTTCGTAACGCGCCTGCAAGCGCTTCATCACCTCCCGCACCTCTTTGCGCGCCTGTTCGTCCCCAGCGTCCTCACCCGCAGCGGGAAACCCACCGCCCAGGGCCAATACGAGACCGATGGCGATCGCCGAGAACCTTTTCATTCGTGAGCATCTCCGACGGGACCGCGGCGACCGATGACTTCCCGGCGACCGTCGCGTCCCGCGGCGCCGACAAGGCCGTCGGCTTCCATTTGCTCGATCATGCGGGCGGCACGAGGATAGCCGACCCGCAGCCGGCGCTGGATCAGCGACGCGGAAGCTTGGCCGGTGGACAACACCAGCTCTTTGGCCTGCTCATAAACTTCGTCCTGCGCCTCTTCCTCTTTCACTTCCTCCTGCTTCAGGGATTGCAGTTCTTGGTTGTAGCTGGGAGAGGCCTGCTCTTTGACGAATTCCACGACGCATCTGACGTCGTCGTCGGAGACATAGGAGCCGTGTAACCGCATCAACCGGCCCGTCCCCGACGCCAGATAGAGCATATCGCCGCGGCCGAGCAGGGCCTCGGCGCCGTTGGCATCAAGAATCGTGCGGGAATCCGTTTTCGATGAGACTTGGAACGCGATGCGCGCGGGGAAATTAGCCTTGATCAACCCGGTGAGCACGTCGACGGAAGGACGCTGGGTCGCCAGCACCAAATGGATGCCTGATGCACGGGCCATCTGCGCGAGGCGGGCGATTTTGTCTTCGACGTCCTTCGGCGCCACCATCATCAAATCGGCGAGTTCATCGATCATGACGACGATGTACGGCAGTGGTTCCGGCGGCGTCGGCGGCGGCATGTACGAGCCGGGACTGCCGTCGGGAATTGCAGTTTCGCCGGCGGACAGACGCTCCTCATCCGAGAGAAAACCCATCGGCAACTCTGGCTGACCCAGCTTCCCTTCCGGCGCCGGTTCGGAAAGCACACCTTGGGCGCCCGCGACCTTGCGGTTGTAGGAATCGATATTCCGCACGCCGGCCTCGGCCAGCAACTTGTAGCGGCGCTCCATTTCCTGGACGACCCAGCTCAAGCCGCGCGCCGCCGATTTTGGGTCGGTGATCACCGGCCGCAGCAAATGTGGGATGCCGTCGTAGGTTTGGAATTCCAGCATCTTGGGATCGATGAGCAGAAGCTTGACCTCATTCGGCTTGGCCGAAAGGAGAATGCTGATTAACATGGTGTTGAGGCTGACGCTCTTACCGGCGCCCGTGGCTCCCGCGACGAGGAGATGGGGCATGGTCTTGAGATCGGCGGTCACCGGCGCACCAAAAATGTCCTTGCCAAGCGCCAGCGTCAGTTTAGATCTCGCCCTTGTAAAGGCATCGCTCGTGACGACCTCCTTCATCGACACCGTTTCACGCTGCGCATTCGGCACTTCGATTCCAACAACCGACTTCCCCGGGATAGGAGCCACGATGCGCAAGCTGATGGCTTTCATCGCCAAGGCCAAGTCGTCGGCCAGGTTCACGATTCTGGCTACCTTGGTGCCCGGAGCCGGCTCGAATTCGTACATCGTGACGACGGGACCGGGACGGACTTCCGTGACACGGCCTTCAATGCCGAAGCTCAGTAATGCCTTGGACAGAATCTCCGATTGCGTCTTCAACTCATCGTCGGTAATACGGGCGAGCACCCCTGAGGGCTCCGTCAACAATTCCTCTGCATCCGGCAACTGATAGGCACCGGGGTCTTCTGTCTTGCCGACGACCGGCGGTTCCTGTTCCGTCTCAGTCTCCTCGACAGGCTCAGGCGGTACGACAAGGCGTGGCGGCGTAACCGCGACCTGAATGGGAATCGCTTCTTGGGGCTGCGGAAGCGCTTCTTCGATGACCGCTTTGATCGATTTCGCCCGCCGCGGTTTTGAGGGCTTCGGCGATTCTGCCTCAGCCTCAGTCTCCGTCGTTCGACGCGCGAGTACGGCGCCCACAGCTGCCACGAGCGTGCGCCCCCATTCGGGTATCTGAACCGCCAACTGTGCAAGGGAAAGCGGCGTCGTAAACAGTAGCGCCACCACAAAGCCGGAAATGATGAGAATGTGCGCCCCCGTGTTGGCGAAGTAGGTTCGCAGCCCATCAGCAAGAAGCTGGCCGAAAAGGCCGCCGGCCTGGCCGCGGAGGACGAGTCCGCTGGAAATCGTCGGGACGGCCGTCACCTCCAGGTGCAGAAGCCCGCTCAGGAAGAGCAGCGCCGCCAATGAGGCGCCGGCATTGCGCAATCTGATTGAAAGGTCGCTTTGGGTGAAACAGCGCGCGCCGAGTAGGGCGAGCAGCAGGGGAAACAGGTAGGCCGCGCCGCCAATACACGAAAACATCAATGAAGACAGGACCGCACCGGCCGAACCGATCAGATTGTGCGTAGGCGAAGTCACCGTCGCGTTCGGCGTCGCCACGACTTTCGGCTCTCCGGGGACGAATGACAAAAGGCTTAAGAGCGTCAAAAGGCTCAGCGCGATTAAGATCACGCCGATCACTTCGCGCTTCAAATGGGAAGGAGGAGCGGTGGGGCGCCGGGCCTCGCCCCGCTTGGCCGAACTGGTTACGCCCATGCGCGGGATGCTAACACAGGGGGTAGACCAATTCAAACAATCGTGTCTGTGATGCGCGCTCTAGGAGGCGCTCGCGCGGACGAGGCGTCTCGCCAGTTCGATGAATTGCGCGACCGCCAAGCTCTCCGCCCGGACGGCGGGCATCAGGTGCATGCCCTCCAGCGCCTTCGTCACCGTTGGTGCGACGTACCCTTCGTCGCGAAGAGAATTCGCCAACGTCTTCCGGCGATGGGCAAAAGCCGCCTTCACAAGCGCAGCAAAGGCACACTCTTCCGGCGGCGAAAGTTGCGCGGTCGTTCGCGGACGGACGACGACGACGGCCGAGCCCACCTCCGGTCGAGGGCGAAAGCAGTTGGCTGAGACCTTGAAGACCTTCGTCACATCGGCCGCATACTGCGCCATGACCGACAAGACCCCGTAGTCGGCATCGCCGGCTTTGGCCACAAGGCGGGCGGCGACTTCACTCTGAAGCATCAGCACCAAGCGAGGGAATCGAAGGCGGTGGTCAAGGAATTTGAAGAGGAGCGGCGTGGAAATATAGTACGGCAGGTTCGCGACGACGATGGCCCCGGCAGGCAGCGTCTCGAACGGATACGTTAACGCGTCCGCACGGATCAGCTCGACATTAGGCCACTCGGCTTGGCGTCCTTGGAGCACCTCATGGAGCTGTCGATCGATTTCAATCGCCACTACTCGGGAAACGGCGGGTGCTAACGCCTCGGTCAGCACCCCTCTGCCGGGACCGATTTCGACAACCGTATCCTCGGACGTGAGCTCCGCCGCCGCGACAATTTTCCGCACGATGTTCTGGTCGATGAGGAAATGTTGCCCGAGTCGCTTGTTGGCCGGGGGGAAGGCCGGATGCGGCACCTAGGAGCCTCCGGGAGGGGGAACCTGCCGGGATTTGAAAATTTGCTGTCCTAACGTCTTGAGCGGGACGCGGAAGCAATCGACAAGGTCGGTGAACTCTTCGACGAGATCGTTGGTAAACACCATGCCGGGTTGAAGACGGGAGAACTCCTGCGCCTCCTTTTCGCCGATCGACTCGGTCAGCAAGGCGATGGTCCGGACGCGCCATTTGGCGATCCGCTCTGTGCCCGACACGGTGTTGAGCGACCCCTCCATGGTGTCCTGATAAATTACATCCAATTCCTTGAGTTGCTGCTGGATGACCACGAGCGCCTTGGTCGGATCGAAGGGCATGATGCAGGCTCTCCTATCGTGAGTTGCTGGACGGTCGCTGCGTGGCCAGGGTCGCTCCCAGTTTCACCGCTTGGATGAGACTGCCCGGATCGGCGACGCCTTTGCCGACAATGTCGAAGGCCGTTCCGTGGTCGACCGACGTTCGGATAATCGGAAGGCCGACGGTCAGGTTGACGCAGCTGCCGAAAGCGACCATCTTGAGCGGAATCAGTCCTTGATCGTGATACAGCGCCACGATCGCATCGTACTCCCCTCGCGCCGCTTTGCCGAACAGGGTATCGGCCGGCATGGGATCGCTGGCCAATATGCCGTTGGCCTGCGCGGCGCGCACCGCGGGGAAAATGACGCGCGCCTCTTCATCGCCGAAGAGCCCCTGTTCGCCGGCATGCGGATTCAGGGCGGCAACGCCGATGCGGGGCCGCTTCACCCCAAAAAGAGTCGTCATCGCCTGATGCGCGAGGCGAATGCCCTTCTCGATCTTGGTTTGCGTCAGCAGCGAGGGCAGCGCCTTGATGGCAACGTGCGTCGTCACGAACATGATTTTGAGCGGGCCTCCCAGGATCATCATCCCGGACTCGTGGGCCTGCGTCAGATCGGCCAGCAGTTCTGTATGTCCGGGGTAATGACACCCGGCCATGTTGATGGCCTCTTTATTGATCGGTCCCGTGACGATGCCGTCGATGCAGCCTGCTTGGGCCAGCTGCACGGCTTTCTTGATGAAGGTGACGGAAGCCGCGCCGGTTTCCGCAGCTGCGACGCCTTGCCGGTAGGCAACCAACGGGCGTTCGAGCGGATCCAACACCGGGATCTCCCCTGACCGGCGCGCGACCGGCTGATGCCCTTCAATCTTTCGGACGGTCAGCTTGAGCTTGAGCCGTTGTATCGTTTCCTGCATCACGTCGTACGAGCCGATCACAAGCGGCGAGCACACCGCCCTGAGGGTCGTTCCCTTCAGCGCCTTGGCAATCACTTCCGGGCCGATGCCGGCAGGATCGCCCATCGTGATGCCCAGCAGAGGGAGCTTCCCTGTCTTGAGTTTCTTGGGGGGCTTCCAGTTCCCCCGCCGGCTTCGCTGAGTCTGCACCCCGTTCTCCTACAACCGGACGTACAACATCGACCAAACAACGAGCGTCAACCGTTCACCATCCATAGAGGTACCACGCATAGCCTATATAAAGGACCGCGCCCAGCGTGAGCAACCAGGGCCGCCACTGCCCGGACCACAGCGCCTGCAAGAGCAAACTTCCGCTCGCAATCACCGCCAGCACCATCGTCAGCAATGCCGAAGGCGCGAGCGTCCATTCGGTGCCGACGAGGCCGACTGAGACGGGCACCGTCCCTTGAAAGACCATGGCGCCCGTGACGTTGCCGACGGCCAGCCGGTCTTTTTTTTGATACAGCCAGAGGAAGCTGTTCGACATCTCAGGCAGTTCGGTCGCCAAAGGTGCGATCAGCAGGGCCAAGATCAACGGCGAGATGGCCAAGAGATGCGCCGTTGATTCCGCGGCCGTCACGAACAAGTGGGCACCGAGGGCCAATCCGCTCAATCCGGCCGAAGCCTGTACGGCGATGATCGCGTACGAGGGCTTCGCCGATCGTTTCGCGAAGAAGAGCGGCTCGAGTTCAGCGGACTCATCCGACCCATCGTCGCTGAACTTCAGTTTGACGTAGTAGGCGTACAGAGTGAGCAGGCCGAGCGCCGCTACCAGCCGCAGCATCTGAGAAGGGACGAACGCGCAGCCCATCGCCACCATGTAGGCCAGCGCGAAACACGACAGATCCAGGCTCACGTCCTTGTATTTGAGATGGAACGACGGCCCGCGTTTGCCGAGCCGCGTATAGATCATCAACAGGATGGCGAGCATGGGAACGACGAGTGTGCTCAACATGAACGGCGCGCCGAGAATTGCGCCCAATCCTACTTCGGCTTCTTGCCGCGTGGCGCCGAAAAAAATCGCGACAATGGGAATGGAGGTTTCCGGGAGCGTCGTGCCGATTGCCGCAAGCACGCTGCCGACGGCGCCTTCGGAGAGGTTCAGCCGCTTTCCAAGCCATTCGATCGCATTGGTAAACAGTGCGCAGGCGCCCAACGTGACGATGACGGACGCGCCGAACAGGAGGACGTACCAGAGCAGCGTCACGAACGACCCTTTGCCGTGCGACGCGTTTTCGCATAGGCCAGCGTCGCGTCTTCTAGCACCGCCTTGATGGGCCGGCCCGTGCGATCGGCGATCCGCTTGCAGTCTGCATATTCCGGAGCCGCCTTCGTGCTCGTAGAATCGACAGCCGCAATCTTGATCCGGACCGTGCCTCCGCGGATGTTCACCGATGCGAACCGACGGGGAAGAATGTGGCGGGTAAGTTCCTGCACGCGCACGCCCAAGGCCGTGGTTTCGTTGAACAGTACGTCGAGCAGCGGGTCGGCGCGATCGGGCGGCGCCAGAGTGCTGAGCACGATGGCAGGCCGGCCTCGCTTCATGATGACGGGTGTGAGCGTCACGTCCAGCGCGCCCGCGCGGAAGAGCCGTTCCATGATGTGTTCGTAGGTTTGCGGGTTGACGTCGTCGAGGTTCGTTTCGATTTGGACGACGGTATCGCGTTCCCGGCCGTCGGCGGCGGCTTCGTTGGAAAGAAACACGCGAAGCACGTTGGGCCATCCAGCGGGATCGGCATCGCCCGCTCCATATCCGACCGCTACAGGCGTCATCTGCGGCATCGGGCCAAATTTCGTGGTGAGCGTTTTCAGCAATGCCAGGCCGGTCGGCGTCGTCAATTCCCGCACCGGTCCGGCGCTGTAGATGGGCACTCGCTTCGCGAGCACCGCCACCGCCGGACCCGGCGCCGGCAGAAGCCCGTGCGCAGATCGTATCGTGCCCGAGCCGACATTGACGGCGCTCGCCGTCACTGTCTTCACATCGAGCAACTCGCAACATATGAGGCCGCCGACGATGTCGACGAATGAATCCAACACGCCGACTTCATGAAAGTGGACATGGTCTTTGGCCACGCGATGGGCCTTCCCTTCTGCTTCCGCCAATTGGTCAAACACGGTCCGGCTTTGCTCACGCACCCACGGCGAGAGACGGCTCGATCCCAGCACCCTGCGGATGCGCGCGAGCGACCATGGACGCTGCGCCATCGGCGCGATCAGCACGTCGATTTTGGTGGCCGAAATCGCTCCGCGCAGCACGCGGCGTTTTCGAAGCTTGAACCCGCGCACATCCAGCCGTCCCAGCCCGTGGACCAGATCAGTGAATGGCGCTCCGGCGTCGACGAGCGCGCCCAACGTCATGTCGCCGCTGATGCCCGAGAAGCAATCAAAGTGCAGATGAGCGCCCACGCTAACTCCTTATCATCGAGCAGGGTGCTCAAAAAGTTCGCCTTTCTCACCCGCCCGACCCCGTCGCGCCGAGACGCGCCGTTCCGCGGAAGGCCGCAGCGCGACAGGAGGTGAGGAGGTACATACCGCACTTCGTGTGACCCGTTCGCCCTTTCGATGGCTCTTGGCGAAGGGATGAATCTCATTGCCTCCGACCTGCTCAAAGGCTCCATGATCACGTTGAGCCTCTAAGCGATGCGAGAACCAGCTGGCGGACGCTTTCAGCATCTTGGCGCGCGCCATCATACCCAACGGTGGTTGTGAACGGCAATGACGGCGCTCTCATTGACAGCGCGCATGCACTGTGTTATCCCACTTCGGCACGTCGGCACCTCCTTCCCTCCGAAAACCTGAAGGCCACAGACACGACTCATGCTGGGCACTGGGCCGGACACAACAACGCGACAGACCCGCTTCGGTCTCTCTTCAGCCTGTCTGGTCTGGACGATGGCCTGCACGATCCTCCTCCTCCAGGACTCCGCTGTCTGGGCCAAGTCCAAAGCCGCCAAAGCTTCTCGTCCTGAGCCCGAACTCAAGGTCCTGGAATTGAAGATCACCCCGAATCCCTATACCGTCTCAGCGGGATCAATGGAGTTTTCGGCATTGGTCCAGCTGCCTCGAGAGCTGGATGGGGCTACGATCCTCGAAGTATCCTCACTCGTCACCTCGCCGTCGAAGACGTCGATCCGTTTTCTTTCCCTGCGCAAACCGCTCGAAGTGCCGGCGGCGACGCCGATCAGCACCGAGCCGCCCAAGGTCCCGGTCGTACTGACATGGGATGGTAGGGATCACACGAAAGAGCCGGCCGAAGCGGGAACCTATCACTTCGAGCTGCGGGCCAAGCTGTTATCGAACGGCGACAAAGGCCCGCGCACGCTCATGCTCTCCTGGCCGAAACGGGGAACGTTGGAAGTGAAGTAGGCCTGGCAGCTTCTAGCCTTTGCCCCTTCGCCTCTCGCCTGATATGTTGATCCGGTGCGCCAGGCAACCGGCGCCGAATCCATTATCGATGTTCATGACGCCTACACCGGCTGCGCAAGAATTCAGCATGGTCAAGAGCGCCGCCAGGCCATTGAAGCTCGCCCCATAGCCTCTACTGGTCGGCACCGCCACAACCGGACACTCGACCAATCCGCCGACGACGCTGGGCAGCACCCCGTCCATGCCGGCGACTACGACGATCACGCGGGCGTCGAACAGCTGCTTATGACGTCCCAACAACCGGTGAATCCCCGCCACGCCGACGTCGTACAGCGTCTCGACGCGGCTTCCCATCACTTCAGCCGTGATTCGCGCTTCCTCGGCGACCGGGACATCCGAGGTGCCTGCGGTGATCACCAGCACGCGCCCCTCCAGCCGACGCTTCAGATCGCGAACGGCCACGATGCGGGCCGGCTCGTGATACACAGCTCGACGGTCAATTCGCTTGATGAGCGCCGCGACTTGCCGAGTGGCCCTGGTCGCCAAAAACGGCCGGTGGTGCTTGAGAAGCGCGGCCGCGATGCTGCGAATCTGGAGGGGAGTCTTGCCTTCGCAGAGGATCACTTCGGGAAAGCCTTGGCGAAGCGAACGATGATGGTCGAGCGACGCAAAGCCAAGATCCTCGAACGGCAATGCGCGAAGCTGTTCCAGCGCCGCGTCGATACTACTCTTTCCGCGCCGCACGTCGATGAGGAGCCGTTCGAGGCGTTCACGGTTCATGGCCGGCCCTTTTCCGGTTTTGCAACCCGTTCCATGAGGTCGCTCACGGCCTTGCGGCACGATTTCCCTTCGAACAGCACGGCGTTGATTTCACGGACGATCGGCATTTCCACCCCATGCCGGAGCGCCAAGCCGGCAGCGGCTCGACTCGTCCGCACGCCTTCGGCGACCGCCTGCATGCCTTCCAGGATGCGCTCGAGTCTCTCGCCCTGACCAAGGCGGACGCCTACGTGATGGTTCCGGCTGAGGGCCCCTGTGCAGGTCAGCACGAGATCGCCGACACCGGACAAGCCGTAAAACGTTCTCGGATCGGCGCCCATTGCCATCCCCAGACGCACCATTTCAGCCAGTCCTCGCGTGATCATGGCGGCGCGCGTGTTATGGCCTAAGCCGAGACCGTCGACGACCCCAGCCGCGAGCGCCATCACGTTCTTCAAGGAGCCGCCCAACTGCACGCCGATGACGTCGCTGTCTGCATAGATGCGGAGCGTCGAGGTCATAAATGCTGTTTGAAACGATTCGACCAACGCTGCATTCGTGCCCGCCAGACACAAGGCCGTCGGCTGGCCTTGACTGACCTCCATCGCGAAGCTGGGTCCGGACAACACCATCAGGCCGTCATGCATGACCGGAGGCAGCACATCTCCGATGACCTGCGTCATGAGCTTGAACGTATCTTCCTCCACGCCTTTGGTCGCGCTCACGATCGGAACCGGACGGGACAACAACGGACAGAGTTGCTGCAGCACGAGGCGCGCGACATGCGAAGGGACAGCGAACAACAATCCGTCACACTCTTCCACGGCTTCAGCAAGCACATTGGTCACGTTGAGCGAACCAGGCAGGGTCACGCCGGGCAAAAACAGTTGATTTTCGCGCTTGAGAGCGATCGAGTCGAGCACGTCCCGCTCGTAGGCCCATAGAGTAACGACCAGCCCTTTGTCCGCAAGATGCTTCGCGAGGGCAGTTCCCCAGGCTCCGGCACCGATCACGGCGATTCGTTGGATTGGCGGCATGGTTCAGAATGAGGAAGTACAGTGGATGGGATGCTCTCAGCTTCGTACGCGTCCACAGGAGCGGGGCGGATTATAGGTAGGGGCCCTTTCCTCTGTCAACGAACCTCGCTGTCAGGGATTGTACAGGGCTGACTGATCTCGACGACAGGAAACAGCGCTCTCTGACGGCGAATCCGCCCTTTAGGAGGACTTTTCGACGTTCGCGCTGGCACATCGTTTGCTCCAGCACATCAGGATTTCACAAATTACTTCGTGCCTGCGCTCGGGACCGATAGGATGGCGTAGGCATTTACTGTTAGCGAGGATGTGAACGATGCACTACCTGCGGAGAACGACGGCCTTGCTTGCGTTCGCTCTGCTGATCGGCATGACGCTGGCCGCATGGCGGCCACAGACCGTGAGGGCGGAGACGTATATCGGAGGAAAGTTCGGTGTCACATTTCCGCAAAGCTTGAGCGGGGGCGTCGCAACTCAACAGGGCATCGCTGGTCTGGACATTTCCGATCAGCCGTTGAAAGACTCTTTCAACGCCGGCGCCAAGCTGGGACATTATTTCTCACGCGCCAAGTGGTTGGGCATTGAAACCGGCGTTTCCTATACGACGCCGCATATCAAGGAAGGATCGATCACCTTTAGCGGACCAGGAGGCTCACTGACCTCGCCTCCTCTTTCCGGCGTGCATCAACAGTTGATCATCTGGGACGTGGTAAGCGTGGTGTTCCGGTATCCGGGCAATCGTCTTCAACCGTACATCGGCGTCGGCCCGGCACTCTTCTTCGGCACCCTCAAGGGACCGACCGCTCCTCCAGGACAATCCGCCACAAACATAGGGGTTGAGGCCCAAGCGGGAGTCCGCTATTTCCTGACGCGTCGTTGGGCGCTGTTCGGAGAAGGCACCTATGACCGGGCGAGACTTTCCTACAGCTCCAACGACAGCAACCCGAACGCCGATCCGTTTGCATTTCGCGCCACGTATAGCGCCTTCACCGTGAACCTTGGCCTCAGCTATCACTTTTAGCCCGCTCCATACTCAGACACTCTAGTAAACGGCTGCCGATTCCGTGTAGCCTGGGCAGGGTATGAAGCCCTGCTTGAATTGCCGGCGTGAACTGCCCGAAATCTACCGCTACTGCACCCAATGCGGCGCAGCGCTCGACGGCTCCCCCGCGAGGCAACCGAAGCCCGTTCTTTCTGCGGAAGCGCTCAATCTTCACGTGCTCTACGGCATGGTGGCCGTCCTCGTCCTGGCGCTGTTGTTTCCCCCATGGGAAACGCCGCCCACCCAGGCGCCCCAATTCTTGGGTCTGCATTTTATCCTCGCACCACCGACGGCCGATGCCGTTGTCAGTCGGCTGCTGATGACGATCGAGTTGGTGACGATCGCCATTGCCGGTCTCTATGGCGCCTTCCTGCTCCGGAACAAGTCGTAGATAGCCGGCTTGGCCGTTGATTTGTCCTAATCTAGCGCCAGCGTAAGGCACTTGGCCGACCCTCCGGATTTCATAAATTCATCCAACGGAACGGCGTGCGCCTCATAGCCGCGACGGGCGAGCCAGGTCATTGTCTCCGGACAGCCGGCGGGCACGACGACATGCTTGCCGATGCAGACGGCGTTGCAGGCAAATTTCAGCGCTTCCGCTTCAGGGACCGGCAGCCGGCGGGCTGCCGGAATCCGGTCGGCAATCGTCAACTGCGCATAGTGATCGAAGGCGGGGGGATAATAGAGCAGTTCTCCGCCGGTCAACGGACAAAAACAGGTATCGAGATGATAGAACCGGCCGTCGACCAATTCGAGGGGGAGAATTTCCCGTTCAAACAACTCGCTGAGGATCGGAAACGCGCGGATATCAGAGCGTTGCCTGTAGCCTCCGAACCAGGCGTCTGGAAATCTCAAAAGATCACCGGCCCCCTCGAAGTACATGTCGGGATCCAGCGTCAAAATCTCGTACCCCTGCTCCCGGAACCAGCCTTCGAAATGCGCCTCCTCGCGCTGCCGTTCGGGATAACGGAACCGGCTGGGAACGGCTTTCCGTCCGGCCACTACGCCGGCGTTCGCCGTGAACACGAGATCGGGAAGTCCTGGCGCAGGCCTCATCCGTTCGAGCACCGCGCCCAACTCTCGTTCGAGCACTTCCATCAGGTGATGCCACTGCGCGACCGCAGCACCGCGATCCACGTAATTGGCGCGCGACATCCAGGGATTAATTTCGTAATCAATGCAGAAATAATCCGGTGGGCACACGAGTAACCGGCTCATCGGTCATCCTCTCCAACCGAGTTCCCTCGCGAGATCGCGCAGGAACGACGCGGCGTCCATCACGAGTCCCACGGCTTGAAAGCTGCCTCGGTCCGCCAGCTTGGTCGGCACGGCGGGATTCACATCGACGCAGACGGCCGGGATCGTCGCCGGCAACAGATTGCCGGTCGCCACCGCATGGAGCGTCGAGGCGACCAACAGCGCCAACCCGACGCCGGGGATTGCCGCGCGCATCGCCGCCTGCGCCTGAACGGAATCGGTAATGACGCCGGGCAGCGGTCCATCGTCCCGGATCGTGCCTGCCATGACGATCTGAACTCTACGTCTGATGCATGATGCCATAATGCCCTCTTTGATCACCCCCGTCTCGACTGCCTTGTCGATGCTGCCGATCCCGCGAATGCGATTGATGGTTCGCAAATGATGCTCATGACCATGCGGCAGCGCCCTCCCTGCCGACAATCCGTAGCCCAACGATGTGCCGTAGAGATCCGCCTCCATATCGTGCGCCGCCAATGCATTTCCACAAAATACGACTTGGATGAAGCCTTCGTCGATGAGCCATGTCAGCGCCTCGCGGCCGCCGGCATGAATGATCGCCGGCCCTCCTGCCAGCAGCACTTTGCAGCCAGGTTTGCCTATCAGGTGTCCGTCGCGCAGTGTCTGCATCCGTTTCGCGACATCGGAGATGATATGGCCGTGAGGCCGCTCGGCCGAGACCTGCGCCTCCATGAAACTGAACACGTCCCGTTCCTTGGGTCGTTGGAGCGGAGTCACACGAATGCCGCCCCGTCCGATAACGACCGCATCGCCGCGGCTGACACCGGCCATCGGCACCGCCCTCACGCGCGACGTCTTCTGGTCGACCACGATGCCCAAATCCATTTCGATCCGTTCGACGTCGATCCACTCTCCCTTCAACCTGATTTGCGTCGGCAAATGGGTGGTGGTGTAGAAATCATCGGGGAACACGCCATCCGACGGCGCGGGCCGTAATTGACAGTCGGATTCGCCTTCCACGGTCGCACCGTGAGGCTGGATGGCCCGCAGAATGTCCGAGAGGAGTTTCGCAGAACCAGCTCGAACCACGATACGGGCGCGGGAAGATTCCTTGCGCGTTTTCCCGATCGAGACCTGTTCCAAGTCAAAAGTTCCCCCCATCATCAAGATGGTATCGAGGACCTTCGCCAAAATCAGCGAATCGATGATGTGTCCGGTCAGGACGATGGTTTCTTGCACGGCGCCCATCCACACTCCTTGCCGTTAATTTTATCACGCAGGCACGATCACAGGCCTCAGCCCGTGGCGGGCGTTTTCATCAGCTCGCGCAGTACGCTCGTCGCATAGGCGCCGGGGGGAAGGCTGAAGGCCAGTCTGAGCATGGACCCTTCGAGCGACCATTCCAGGTCGCCCAGCGGTACACGAAGCGACCGGCGTTCGCCGCGGAAACCGCAAGTTTTGGCCGCTTCGACGAGGCGCTCAGGCGTCGAGCCTTGGTCGGCGACCACCGCCTTCTCGATTTCTCCCGGCTCGCCTGTGGCCCAGGAGACGCGCGACCCGAACAGAATGCCGGTGGGGCTGATCTCGAAGCGGTCGGCGCGCGGCTGTTCTTGAGCGGCATCTTCGACAGGAAAGCAGGCTCCGTTGTCCATTTTCATCGCCCAGTCGCCAAGGAGCACGCGATCGATTCGATCGATGCGACGGGCCAAAATCTGATTGAAGAGATGCGATTGAAACGTATTGAGGTACCAAATGCGTTGTGCCCGGCTCATCGTCTCCCGTTTCGCGGCATCAACGAGAAGCGCGGCACCGAGTCGGTAATTTTGGCCGTGCTTGCCTTGGCGCTGGGGGCCGAAGTAATTCGGCACACCTCGATGCACTAATTCGTCGAGAATGGGAGACACGAGGTGTCTGGCGCCCGCGCCCGCGCTCACGTCACGCACGACCAGGCGAAAACGGTTGCCCGCATGGTGTCCGGGCCGCAATCGATTTCGATGGCGTCCCAATACCTCGACGGCGAGGAGTTGCTCATCCGGTTTCAATCGAGCGATTCGATCGTCGGGGACACCATGGAGGGATACGACTTGCGTCGTCACGGCTTTCGCATCCTTGAGACCGGCGATACCGATGCCTTGCATCTTGACGCCAAGCGTCGAAGAAATATGGCGCAACAGATCGGGCGTGGAAAGTAATCGCTTGGTCACCCTAATATAGAGGTGTTCTCCCCGCCCGCAGGGCAGATACAGCGGGCGCTCATCGACCTGAAAATCCTCAGGTTCCGAGCGTATCCGTCCACCGATGCCAGCAAGGGCAGCGGTCAGATACGGCTGGTCGATTGATGATCGGGCTTCCACATCGTCCATGGTATACTCGAAATGATGCACACGTCATCGATGATACCGGCGGCGACGCTGGCGGTTCTGTTGTCGGCCATCATGGAGGGCGAAGCACGGAGCGTCATCGCCGACAACGGCGTCTTTCCCACCTTCACCAGTCACATCACCAAACAAGTCGGCATCGACAAGGAAGCCTTCGCAGAGGCGAGCGCTTGCCTCACCTGGTTCTACAAAGGGGCAAAGAAGGCGCCTCCGGCGGCTATCCAAGGGATCGCCTGGCGTCGTCCGGTACTTCTCGAACCTGATCGTGATTGCCCCCGCCAATACCCCGGCGGCATGGACACGGCACGCGACGATTTCGCCAGGAAACAAGCGATGCTCTCCGTAAGCCTGACCGTCTATGAGTTTGCCTTGGTCGCCGACCATAACGACGATCAGCAGTATAATGCCGTCGAACTCAGGGATTTGTTTCATTCACTTTCCTTAACCTACGACACGTCCACGCCCCCGCGCGCCGCCAGCGCGACATTGACCGCCCGCTTCGATCAATGGTATCGGAGCAGAAGCCTTGAGGAAGTCATGAGCGGCATGAGCAAGCTATATGAGCAAGGTTACCGCATGACTGCCCACGATCGGGCCGAGCTGGATCGGGTCATGAAATGATCAGACGGATCGCCTCCTGGCCGGATAGAGTCCGCACGTACGTCGGACACAGCCTCAGCGAGCCGTTTTATCGCTTTTTTCGTCTCTTCCCCCACTGGGAAATCGGCCTCGACGAGCATGAAATCACCCGATTATCTCACGCGTCCCGACTGCTGGCCGGCCGCCGCGCCGTTCACCTCAGCGATCTTCATGTCGACCGCCATCAACCGCGCCACGAGCAGGTCATCGATACCGTCAGGGATCTGTGTCCGGATTGGATCTTCATTACCGGAGATTTGCTCAACGTACCCGAGGGGGTTCCGCCGCTGTTCCAATTCTTGGGGCGTCTGCGGGAGATCGCGCCGGTGTATGTGACCCTCGGCAACCATGACCACTACAGCGGTGTGCCGCTCGCCGAGTATGCGGAGTTGGCGGACCGGCACAAAATCACCCTGCTCATTAACCAGAGCACCTTTGTTTCTACCGGCTCCGGCGAGCTGGCGATCGTGGGAGTCGATGATCCTTCACTTCACCGCGCAGACCTGCGGTGTATTCCTCCACCGGCCGTACACCGCTTCACGCTGCTCCTCGCCCACGCACCCAACATCCTCGACATGCTCGATAATGAACACGCCGTCGACCTGATTCTATGCGGCCACAGCCATGGCGGCCAGTGGCAGCTCCGTGGCGTGCCCACATTCTGGCTGCCGCCAGGTTGTCGCGGGCGGATCTCCGGTCAGCATCACAATGCTCGCCACAAGCTGTACGTCAATCGTGGCCTCGGATGGTCATTCCTGCCGTTTCGATTCAACTGCCGTCCGGAAGTCACTCTCATCACCTGGACGGATCAGCAACACGACCCCGCGTAATTCTTTCTTCCCTTCCCTCTCTTACCCCTTTCCTCTTCCGCCAGTGCTCTTTGCGGGTGGCGTCGATCGCTTGCTCGCGCGCAGCCGACCATCGACCTCGTTACGCGCCCATCCGTTCCAACGCTTCTTTCGCCCGGCTCCTGACCGTCTGATCCCAATCGTCTTTCATGACCACCATCAGGCGTTCCTTCGTCTCGATCGCACGCAGGCGTCCGAGCGCCAGGGCTGCGCAAGCACGGACATAGGCATGATCGTCCTCGAGCGCCTTCACGAGGAGCGGCACAACGGTCATATCTTGTAAGATTCCCAAATGGCTCGCGGCCATCCCTCTCACGCGGTGCTGCTTGTCCCCGACCGCCCGCTGTAAGGTGCTTGCGAACAACTCTTTGAGCGCCGGAACGGCGGGCTCGAGTCCTTGGAGGCGATACTCGTTCACCTCGACCAATGCAAATGCCATCTCCAGCTTCTTCTCGGGTGCGGTCTCCCGGGAAAAGCGCGCGAGCAGCGTCGCCCGCCGGCGGAGGCGCTGTGTACGCGCTCGTATCGTCCTGCCGATCATCCATACGATGACCAGACCGACGGCCGCGAGCGCTGCGATCGGAAGCGCTTGATCGACGACATAGTCCTGTGTGTCGAGCGAGAGCCGTTTCCAGACCCATACCGCCGTAATCACGACGCCCAACAAAAGCGCGATCGCCATCAGATTGGCTTGCCCGGCCGCCCGTGCCATCATAGGGTCGGCATAATAGGAGGCCGCCGCGTTCGTCGTCAACGATATCGCCGGCTTGACGCCCCTCCGCGTTCGCTCTATTCTGCGGATTCCGCATGGAACTGCCCCATCTGAAAGATGATCCTCATCTTAAAGTGCTCCGTCCGTTGGTGGAAGCCTACTTGGCGTTCTCCCGCATCGACAACCGCCATATCCGATCGCTGAGACTGACGCCTTCACAATTCGACGTCATCGTGACGCTTGGAGACACCTCGGGCCTGACCTGTTCGCAATTGTCATCACAGACACTGGTGACGAAGGGCACATTGACAGGAGTGCTCGACCGACTGGCGCGAAAGGGCCTGATCCGGCGGGAAGCCGTCGCAGGCGACAGGCGGCGCACACAAATCAGACTGACGGCAAAGGGCCAAGCGCTGTACCAGAACGTGTTCGCGGCGCACATCGCCTTCATTCGGCCCTTCTTCGAGCGGGCGCTGACGCAGCAGGAAGTCGAAACCGCCAGACACTTGCTTCTTCGAATGCGCGACAGCTTTCAAGGAAGAGATAACGGTCGGGGCTAAGTCGTTGAATCCGCGCAGAGGCTCGACGATGCGTCTCACTATTCTCGGATCCGGCACCAACGTCCATCCGGCGAGGGCAGCTGCCGGCTATCTCGTCGAGACCGATCATCTCTTGCTGCTCGATTTCGGGCCGCGAACGCTGATGAATCTCCTGAAAAGCGGCGTCGACCGGCATCGGATCACGCACATCCTGTTTTCGCATTACCACGCCGATCACTTTTCGGATTTCGTCACGTTTCTGTTCGACGAGATCATCTTCACGAAGTACGAAGGCGGCACCAGGCCCCCGTTGACCGTGCTGGGACCTCGCGGGACGAGTCGCCTGTTCGGCACGATCTTCGGCATGCTGCCTGGCTTTGATCAGGCGTCGTTTCCAGTGCGATATCGCGACATCGGCGATCGCCCGCTGCGGATAGGCGACACGAAGGTCGTTCCCGCCTCGGTTGTGCATAGTCCCGGATTACATTGCTTGGGCTACCGAATCGAATACCGCGGCAAAGCGCTGACCTATTCGGGCGATTCCCAATATTGCGCGCCGCTCGTGCGCCTCTGCGGCGACAGCGATGTGGCAATATTGGACTGCTCGTTCCCCGCCAGCCATCCGAACCCTGTCCACTTGCACGCCGGTCAGTGCGGACAGGTCGCGCGGGAAGCAGGGGCGGACACACTCATCCTGTCCCACTTTTATCCGATGACGGAACGGTACGACGTGCGCGCACAGGCTGGAGAAGCGTTTGGTGGGAGGATTGTGAAAGCGAGAGACTTACTGCAAATCAAAATCTAAAGTGAGGGAGTTCACACCGACTCAGGCAGGGCCTACAAGCCGCCTTCCTTGATTTCACAGCCCAGTATTTCCATGAACTTCGTGAGCCGCGTCTGCCGAAGCGGATCATCGAGCTTCGCATAGATGGCGAGAAGATTTTTGATCATCCGCGACAGAATCGCGCGGACGGCGCTGTGCTGAAGATATCGCTCGTCGAATCCGTAGCCTGCTTCCGTCAAAAACCGCTGACAGTTCTTTTCCGTGAGTAAGGCCCCGCCGTTGAAGCAGTCGATGAAAATCTTATAGCGATCAGATTCGTATTTGACCAAAAAGTGGCCGGGCATGCCGATGCCGTGCACCGGCAGCTGCAGGCGCTTGCCAATCAGCAAATAGACGATGGATAAACTGATGGGAATGCCCGTCCGCCGGTCGATGACGCGGTTGAGGTAGGTGTTCTCGACTTCGTAATAATTCTTGGTATTGCCCTTGAACCCCTGTTCGGTGAACAAATAGCGGTTCAACGTTTTGACGGTTTCCTCGCCGGAGGCGCGGGGCCCGATGCGGTCCCGCACTTCCTGGGCCATCTCATCGAGCAGTCGACCGTATCCCGACACGTCCAGCGACGGATAGGCATAGCGGGCGATGAGAAAGGCGCACTGCTCAAGGTCCATCCGGCCGTCCGGCAAAGCCGCTTGATCGATCAGCTCATCCTCGAGCTTACCGCCGCGGATTTCTTCAAGGACTGAAGCAATTCGCTCGGCCATCTCCGGCTGTTCAATTTCTGCTTCCTGAAGGAGGGGAACCGCCGACGGACCGATGTCGATCAATCTCCCGCTGATGGTCTGGACGATTTTTTCGTCCTCGTCGGCAAGGAGTCGAATGAGGGCTCGGATTTGACTTTCCGGGATGACCATCCTTCCCTTCTTACCAGCCCATCCGCGCGACGGTCAACGGCCCTCAGCTGCTATCCCATGGCCCGCCGGAACGCCTTCGCGCCGCCGTACAAACAGAGCGCGTCGAACACGATCATCACGATCACGACCATTGCGACATGAGGGAGCGCCTCGCTCCAACTCGACAAGATTAACGGCCTTACGGCGTCGATGGCCCAGGTCATTGGATTGAACTTCGCCAGCACGCTCATCCAACCCGGCATGGCGGTGAGGGGCACCAATGCCGAACTTAAGAATATCATCGGAAGCGAGAGAAAGCCGAGCACGGAGAAGAAATCACCATGGCTTTTGACGGAAAACGCCATCGCCATCGAAATTGCGGTTAATCCCACGCCGAACATCATGCCGATGACGAGAATCGCGGCAATCCCGAGAAGACCGGTCGCCGGATGCACGCCAAACAGGAACGCCACGCCCAAAATGACCAGGACTTGTAGGGATGTAATCGTCATGACAAAGATGAATCGGCTCAAGATCACCGACGTCCGATGGATCGGCGTCGACATGAGGCGCTCGAGAAAGCCGTTTTCCTTGTCAAACAACAAATCCACACCGCCGGCGAGACCGTTATTGAGCACCGTCATGACGACGACGCCTGCGGCGAGAAAGCTGATGTAGTTGGGCGCCTGGGTGACCTGGGTGTCGGCCGCCCGCTGGAAGAGATTTCCGAAAAAGATCAGCCAGAACAACATCGGCTGGACAAGCGTGAACAGCATGCTGAATTTCTCGCGGCTCAGCCTGCGGACCCACCGCATCGTCAAGGCACCGATCTCCTGCCGGTATTCTTTCATAACGTCATCAGTGATTCGTGATGAGTGATTGTGAGGAGTTGGCTGAACACCATCCGTTCACTTATCACCCATCACGATTCGCTCCCCTGTTGAACTTCTTGGATGCGCCGGCCGGTATGCGCGAGGAACACATCGTCAAGCCTTGGGCGGTTATACTGGATAAACTCGACACTGCAGCCCAGGCGGTTCGCCGCTTCCAGAATGGCGGGAAGCGCCTTCTCAGGCGACTCGACGCGGATATCGAGTCCTTTGGACGTCCCCTTGACGCTCTTAATGGCCGGCTGGCCCTTGAGCGCCGACTCCAATAACGGGACCTTGTCCGTTTCCTTCAACGTCAGCGAGACGATATCGCCGCCCAGCCCCACTTTCAATTCGACGGGCGACCCGATGGTCTTGATCACGCCGCCGTCGATGATCGCCAACCGGTCGCACAGTTGATCGGCTTCGTCCAGATAGTTGGTCGTCATCACGACCGTCATGCCGCGGGCCTTCAGCAGGCGCACGTACTCCCAGATCTTCAGCCGGCTTTGCACATCAAGACCCAATGTCGGCTCGTCGAGAAACAATACTTTTGGGTCGGGCAAGAGGCCGCAGGCGATGTCGAGCTTCCGTTTCATGCCACCCGAATACGTCTTGGCCGGACGATCGGCATGCGCTTCGAGCTCCACGAGTGCGAGCAGTTCGGCGATCCGGCGACGTCCCTTCTCCTTGGGCAGATGATATAAGGCCGCCAATAGTTCGAGATGCTCTCTCCCGGTGAGAAACCGGTCGATCGCCCGCTCCTGCGGCACGTAGCCGATCAACTGTCGCACGCGATCGGCATCACGCATGCTGTCGAGTCCCAAGATGGTGGCGCGTCCGGAGGTGGGCGACAGAAGAGTGATCAGCGTGCGAAGCGTGGTGCTTTTGCCCGCACCGTTCGGGCCCAGGAGACCGAAGATCTCCCCCCCATAAACCTGAAAGGAAATGTCCGTAACGGCGTGATGGCCGTCATACGATTTGGAGAGGTGCGAGACGTCGATCGCAACGGCCCGATCCATCACCCCCAGCCCTTCGCGCCGTGCTGATCGTGCATCAAAAACTGAATGAGATCGCTGAGGCGGCGAGCCTGTTGATGGAGGGTCACGGCTTCCAACAGGAATTGCTTCTCCAGCGGCGTGCAATCAAGATACGTCGACAGTGTGTTCACGAGAATGTCGTCGCTGACGTCTTCACGGAACCACCCCTGCCAGGTCGGCGCGTCCTGACGGGACCGGAGATATTCCTCGAGAGTGTTCACCAACCGTTGCCGCACGGCGGCGTCCAGTGACGCTTCGGTTGCTCGTGCACACAAGGCGATCGATGCGCGGCGGTATGGCTTGTCATGAAATTCTTCCGTGATCTCAAACCGCTCAAGTCCTTGCAGCAGGATATTGGACCGACCGTCGGCAAGCGGTTGGACGCTCACCAGCCGGCCGACACATCCCATCGCGAACACCGGAGGATTGCCGTAGTATTCCGACTCCCATCCCTCCTTGAGTAGGGCGATACCGATGCATTGTCCGCCCATCACGGTGTCGTCGACCATCTGGCGGTACCGAGGTTCGAAGATGTGCAGGGGAAGATAGGTTTTCGGAAACATCACGACGTTCGGCAGCGCGAACACCGGAATCTGGGAAGGGATCGGAAAGGGGGCGCTTTTGTCGGCGGACTCCGGCTCGTGATGTTCACGTTCGTGATCGGTTTGCATGGGCCACGATAGCCGATGGCCTGCAAAATTGTCAACGGCGAGACGACCATTCATGCAAAGAGAAACGACGCAGAAATCCCTTGTCGTTACAGGCAATTTGTGACTTTCGGTCGTCGCATGTTATAAGCCGAGAGCGTGGAGAATGACTCCCGTGATGACCGTCGGACGACGAATACTGATACTGCTCTGCAGTCTCTGGATGCTGGGGAACGCGTCGGCGGACAGCGCCTCATTCATTCATGCGCGCGAGGGCTATCGATACGAGTTTCCTCGCGACCATGGCTCGCACGACGGCTTTCGCACCGAGTGGTGGTACTACACCGGCAATCTCACCGCCAAGGACGGCCGCCCGTTCGGCTATCAGCTCACCTTCTTTCGCCGGGCCATGCCGCTGGACCAGGTCGAGACGCTGCCCTCGAAGTGGTCCATCACCCAGCTCTATCTTGCTCACTTCGCCGTCAGCGATCTCGCGCAAGGACGTTTTCTCTACCGCGAGAAGCTCAGCCGGGCCGCGCTCGGGAAAGCGGGCGCCGAGGCTAACCGGCTGCATGTCTGGATCGATCGATGGCGCGCCGAAGCAACACAGGCGGCGGAGCAACAGTCGCAGATCCTGGAAGCGTCGGACGGCGAAATGACGATGGCGCTGAGGGTCGTCCCGGAAAAACCGTTAGTCGTACATGGCAGCGGCGGGATCAGCCGCAAAGGACCGCAGGAAGGACAGGCGTCTCATTATTACTCATGGACAAGCCTCGCGACGAACGGGCGCATCACGATCGGGGATGAATCGTTCGATGTCTCGGGAACCAGTTGGATGGATCACGAATTCGGCTCAGCCGATCTTGGGCCGGACCTGGTCGGATGGGATTGGTTCAGCCTTCAGATGGCCGATCAGACCGAACTCATGCTCTATCGTCTCCGGCGTGCGGACGGAACCGCCGATCCAGCGTCAAGCGGTACCTTCGTCGACCGTGAAGGCCGAGCGCATCCGCTATCGATCACCGATTTCACGTTGGAACCGCTCAGCTTTTGGACGAGTCCGGTCAGCAACGCGCGGTATCCTCAGCGATGGCGTCTGACCGTCCCCTCGAGAAACTTGTCGATCGAACTTATTCCGCGCATGGCGGAACAGGAGCTTCGGACGGGCCGCAGCACTCAAGTCACGTATTGGGAGGGTGCCATTGAAAGCAGAGGTACGTCAGGCGGACAACCCCTTACAGGAGTGGGCTACATGGAGTTGACCGGCTATGCGGAACGGTTCGCCAAAAAATTGTAGACGTGCGTGCGCGGCTGGCACCATTCTCACCCGCCCAGCCCTGCGCACGCCGAGACGTGCGCTTGCCCACGCACGCCCACGAGGCTAACAGGCGGCTCTGCCTCTCTCGTACGCCGGAGGAGGGAATGCGAGCAGGGTGGGGCCGTTCGACAGCACTGGCCCCTCGCGTCATTCTTGACTCACGTCCAATGGCTGTGTTTACGTCTGCCACCCATGTTACGGCAGAACATCATTCAACTTGTCTTCCTCCTCTTTCTTCTTCTCTGCACCGGTTGTCAGAAGGACAGCGAGGCCATCGTCTCAATCGCCCTCCACCCGACGAATGCCAATATTCTGTACGTGGCCACGAACGATGCCGTGTACAAATCCCGAGACGGCGGGCAGTCATGGGAGAAGTTCCCGAGCTTCAGTGCACGCCGTGTGACGACGGTGGCCATTGATCCGCAGTTACCGGCGACCGTGTACGCCGGCACGATGGGCGACGCCGTGTACAAGAGTCCGGACGGCGGGCAGCACTGGCTGCCGCACAACGTCGGTCTCAAGGAACATGTCTCGTTCGTGAATCAGTTCGTCTTTCATCCGGCCGTGAGCGAAAAAATTTACGCGGCTACGACGGTAGGCGCTTTCTACACAAAGGATGCCGGACGTGAATGGGAGGAGCGGATGAACGGCATGAAGGAAGTGCACATCGTGACCGCCATCGCCATTAATCCGAAGGATCCTCGTGTACTTTACGGCGGGACCACGGGCGGAATGTACCGCTCCGATGACGGTGCGACCACGTGGAAGAAGATTAATAACGGCCTCATTCCCGAAAGCGAGCTGATGGCCTCGATGGCTCTTGGCGTCAATGCCATCGAAATCGACCGCGGCAATCCCGATGTGGTGTACGCGGGCACGACGAAGGGACTGTTCCGCACCATCAGCAAGGGAGACTCCTGGGAACGGATCGGACAGTCGATTCCCGAGCCGTATGTCAGCAGCATCGTCCTGCATCCCAGCGACCGGTCTGTCATTTATACGGGGGGGCCCGGTGGAGTCTGGAAGAGCACCGACGGCGGGACGACATGGGAGGCGAAAAACCAGGGGCTCGGCAGCCTCAACATCAGAGCGCTCGCGATGGAGCCAAGAAACCTCCAAACGCTCTATGCCGGCACCAACGGCAGCGGTCTTTATCGCTCGACAGACGCCGGCGGCACATGGACCGCCGTGCCGCTGACGGCCGCAACCGCCCGCAACTGACGGCGACCGCCGTTGCCAGCCGGCGCGGCGTCCCGTATCATCGACGTGTGATGACCCAGCCAACTGCGGCGCAATCGGAACCGGCCAGGGCGTTGCGCGAAGAGTTCAGAACGCACCTCGAGGTCTTTTACTCGCGGCTCAAACTCGCGCCTCCCTATGAAAGCGTCGAGAAAGCCCTCCGCACACTTACAACCGCCCTGCATCACCTGTCGATCGCTGACCAGGCCCGACTGCTGCAAGATCCGCGGCTCAAATGGGAAGAGTTCCGCAGGGCATTCGAAACGTCTGGACTGGCCAACAAACATCGCGGCATCATTGCCGGCCTGGCACGGAATCGAGCAGCGCTCGACTTGCCCGCGGAGTACGATCACTTCCTGGGCCTCTTCACCTTGCGCTCCTGAGCTCCGTCTCCGGTCCCGTCCACCGCGGCTTTGAACTCTTCGTACACCTGTCCGAGGCGGCTGTTTTCCAGCCGGTAGGAAAGAGTCACCGTCACAACGCCAAATGCCAGCACGAGGAGGCCGACCCCCAGGATACCGGCTCCCATCATGAGGCCCGTGAGCGTGTCGAATCCTCCTTGCGCAGCATAGGTGACTGTGAAGGCGATCGTGCCCAAACCGACGAGGAGGAACCACATCAGGGTGATGATCGCTGACGACCAGGGAATTCTCTTGATGCACAGTGCATGAAGGGTGTGTGCATCGGGCGTCAACTGAATAAGAACCTTCAGCGGCCAGGCGGTGCGGAAGCCTATCGAAAATAAATGGTACTGAGGCCGCAAGGCAATTTGCCGAAGATCCGGGTAGTACCGGCCAATGCCATGCGGCAGGGTCAGTGCGCCGTCGGCATCGACACGCGCCTGCAGGCGGTCGAGGGTCTGAAAAGAGAACCGGTCCGCCATGCGTGCGATGCCGAAGCCATACCGGCTCGCGTCAGGCGTCAGGCGCACGAAATACAGCCAGTCGCCGACAATCAGGCCCAGCAAGAGGGCTCCCGCAAAGAGTCCGGCAAGTATCATGGCCCTAGTCGTTTCCGCAGCGAAAGCGCTGCCGAACCCCTAGCATTTCCCTAGGTCCAAATCAATTCTGTTGACTCGCTATTTGGACTTGGTTATTGTAGCGATTGTCTCTAGGGTTGGCGGGTTCCTCGCTCCATTCAGGCGCTCCGCCGGTACGGATTCTCCCCAATCGAATAATTCCGCAGTTGCTCCCTGCTTCGAGCACAGGCAGGAGTCTCATGTGTGGTTGGAGGTGACATGGACTTACATAAGGTCGAGCGCGTCTACACGTCCTACGCCGGCGTCTACGACAAAATATTCGGCAAAGTGTTTCACGAAGGACGTGAGTCCGCCATCCGCAACCTGAACGTCCAACCCAATGAACGCATCCTCGAGGTCGGCGTCGGTACCGGCATTGCGCTCCCCATGTATCCGCGCCATTGTGAGATTGTCGCCATCGACTTTTCCGAAGGGATGCTGGAAATTGCGAGAAAGCGCACGGCCGAGCACGACATGACGCACGTCACTTTACACCGCATGGACGCCGGCGCCATGGAATTCGAGGACAGCACGTTCGATACCGTCGTGGCGGCCTATGTCGTGACGGCCGTTCCGGACTACCGCAAAGTGGTCAGCGAAATGATCCGTGTCTGTCGCCCCGGCGGCCGCATCATCATGCTCAATCACTTCAGCAACGAAAATAAGATGGTGGCGGCGGTTGAAAAGGTGATTTCCCCGCTGACCAAGCATCTGGGCTGGCGCACGGACTTGTCACTGGACAATGTGCTGGAAGGCACTGATCTGCACGTGGCTCGCAAGCAAAACGTCAATCCGCTCCGGTTTTGGGCCCTCGTGGAATGCGTCAATGGCAAAAACGGGTCCAGCCCTGCGCTTAAGAAAGGCACGGCCTTTGCCAACGGCACGACGGTGTATACGCCCAGCGCGCTGGCGGCGGGTCCCACCAACGAAGAAGCCCTCGCCTGACAGGGATTTTCAAAACAACCGTCAGCGTTGTTCTCGCATCGCTTGAGTCTCCACCGGCGCCTCAATTAGGCCTCGCCTCCTCGCCCCTGACGGCCGTGTTGGGAATCCTGCGTCTCACGTCGTCGGTTATCGAGTTTCTCTCCCTGACCACCTGAGCTGCTCGAGCGACTTCCAGTTCAGCCATTCTCCGCCGGGAATAATCGTATTCCCCACCAGGCACTGCCCTGAAAAGCGCCGGACGATGAGGTCCGAGACGTAAGACAGGAGACGGTTTGCCGGCGCGCCGTGCGAGCGGTTGACGTGCAGCAGAATCCCGAACCCGACACCGTCCAGCGGTCCATAGAGCACGACATACACGGCGGATCCTTCAATCGCATCAGCGCCCTGAGCCGGCACGAGCGTGCCTTCCCACTGGATGAGGGAGGTGCCCACTTGCGGCGCTTTTGCCGGCTTCCACGTACAGGGCAGGCCGGCGCTGTCCAACTCACACAGCAGCCACTCGACGGTCGGCCATTCGGCCGTCGGACTCTGGAAGGCCCACCGCGCCACGGGATCACGCAAACAGTCGTCGGATGACGGCATCGACACCTCTTCGAACAGCGCCTCGTCGCACACGACATACAGCTCGCCCTGAGGATCAAACCAGAATCGAAGTTTTCCCGCCGTGCATTCGGCCTGAATGACACCGAGACTCGAGCAATCGGCGCCCTCCTGCTCAAAGACAGAGAAGTCGGTGACTCCTCGCATCATAAGCTTCGCCACCCGTTCCATCTGCCGAAGATGGTACCGGACGACGACCGTCACCATAGTATCCGCCAGGACTTCACGGGCCGAATCTTCGTCGAAGAGACGGCGCTTGGCCATCTGCACGTCCGTGACATAGCCGCCGCTGAACCCGCCTGTGTGGCCGACGAGCCAGCGAAGATCTTCGACATCTTTGATGAGCATCTGCATGCTGACGATTGTAGCGCAGGATGGCGCGGGAGGCTAGAGAACGGCCGTCGGGTCGACGCCGACAGAGATGCACAGAGGCCGTCTATTGACAGCCGACGCGTTCACCCCTGAGGATTTTTCCCGTCTGATCGGCAAAGAAATGGATCTGGCAGTTGACGTTGCCCCCGTAGAGCGGCAAGAGATTGTAGGCGTCGGCCTGCCCGGGCATGCGATCAATGCCGAAGTCCCAAACCAATTGTATCGTGCCGTCTTCCATGAGATGAGGGTGGAGATTAGGCGGCCCAAGTTCGACGTCGAGATCAGAGACTTGTCCGCCCACCCATCGGGCGATGACATCGTCCCAGGTCTGATACGGCCCGGCGACATCGCGCTTCGCCGCGTCCTTGCTTTCAGTTGCACAGCCGGCGAACAGGACGGCGGCAAGGCACCAGGCGGACAGATCCAGAGCCAACACCGCTACGCCTCGTATCGCCACGCTCGGCTCGCGAGGAGTATACTCCGCTCTGACCGGAGACGGCAGACCTCCTAGAGGTCCCTGTCCTCGAGCAGCTTTTGGTAGAGCGTCACGTCGCTCTCTGAGAAGCAACAAAATAACACCTCACTCAGCCCTGTAGATTTTGTTGTGAAGTCACGGGCGGCGGTGACGGCAATCTTGGCGGCTTCGCCGACCGGATAGCCGTAGATCCCGGTGCTGATGCTTGGAAATGCCACCGTCACAATGCCATGCGCATCGGCAAGCTCAAGACAACTGCGATAGCAAGACGCCAGAGACTCTGGTTCACCCTGTCGCCCGCCATGCCAGACCGGCCCCACCGTATGAAGAATGTAGCGAGCCGGCAGGCGGTAGCCCTTCGTGAATTTGGCCTCGCCGGTCCGACAGCCTCCAAGCTGCCGGCATGCGTCGAGCAAGTCAGGACCCGCGGCACGGAAAATCGCGCCGCACACACCGCCGCCAGGAAGGAGCGATGTATTCGCGGCGTTGACAATCGCCTCAACACGCAATGTGGTGATGTCCGCTTGAATTGCACGAAGGACGAGGGCCATGAGGGTAGGGGCTCACCGCGGCCGAGCATAGTGCGGTTAAATACGCCTGTCAATGCGTTCACTGGATCCGGATGGCGAGAGCCCGCATGGTTTCCCGCATTGATTAGCGGCGTAGACCTGAAGTAGCCTAGGACCTTCGTCCTGACGCAGGGTGTGTTCGCAGAAAGGAGACGTTTCGATCATGGCCGGTTTTCCCATCGAGGTTGCGACGCGCATCAAAACGCTGCCGCCCTATTTGTTTGCTGCCATCGATAAGATGAAGCAGGCAGCCATCGCCCGTGGAGTCGATATCATCAATTTGGGCATCGGCGATCCGGATTTGCCCACACCGGCTCCGATCATTGAAAGCCTGGCTCAGGCCGCCAAGAATCCGAAACATCATCAGTATCCGTCGTACGAAGGCATGCTGTCGTTTCGCAAGGCCGTGGCCGACTGGTATCACCGCCGCTTCCAGGTGAAACTCGATCCGGCCGATGAGGTACTTACGCTGATCGGATCCAAAGAGGGTATTGGCCACATTCATCTCGCGTTCGTCGATCCGGGCGATGTCGTGCTCGTCCCGAGTCCAGGCTACCCCGTGTATCCTGTCGGCACGACCTTCTGTGGCGGCGTATCGCACATCATGCCGCTGACTAAGGCGAATGGGTTCCTGCCGGACCTCGGGGCTATTCCCAAGGACGTGGCGCGAAAGGCGAAGTTAATGTGGCTGAATTCTCCCAATAATCCGACGTCCGTCGTGATGACGAAAGACTACTTCAAACGCGTCGTCGAGTTTGCACAGCAGCACCACGTCATCGTCTGCCATGACGCCGCCTATTCGGAAATCTATTATGACGGGAAGCGGCCCTCAAGCTTTATGGAAGTCGATGGCGCCAAGGATGTCGGCGTCGAATTTCATTCGTTGTCGAAGACCTACAATATGACCGGCTGGCGGCTCGGGTTTGCGGTCGGCAACAGGGAGGTCCTCGCCGGGCTCGGCAAGGTGAAAAGCAACCTCGACTCCGGCGTCTTCGAAGCCGTTCAGGCCGCCGGGATTACGGCGCTTGGGCTCGACGATACGGTGACCGATGCCATCAGAAAGATCTACCAGGAGCGGCGTGACACCTTGATTCCCGGCCTGAAGAAATTGGGCATGGAAGTGGATGCTCCTCTGGCCGCGTTCTACGTGTGGGTGACGGTTCCAAAGGGGTACACGTCGGCCGCGTTCACAGCCTATCTGCTTGAGAACGCAGGGATCGTCACGACGCCCGGGAACGGCTTCGGTGCGCCCGGCGAAGGATACATCCGGATGACCGTCTGTACGTCGAAAGAGCGGTTGGCCGAAGCGGTCGAGCGGATTAAAAAGGCTGGATTTTAGTGGTCTGCGACGGATGACTGACTGGTCAGTCGCCGTTCGTTGCCGTCAATCATCACTCATGACTGATTACTCGCTTCCATGAGAGAGACGGTCTACATCGGGTTTGGGTCGAACGTCGGAAACCGGGTCGACTTCTGTGACCGCGCCGTGACCTTGTTAAGCCTCCTCCCCCATTCGCTTGTGAGCGGGGTATCGCTCTTGTATGAAACCGAACCGGTGAAGGATAGGGTCGAGCCCGGCAGCGGGTGGTTTCTCAACGGCGTGGTCCAATTGGAAACGGACCTCACACCGCTCAGTCTCTTGGAGATGCTGCAGGAAATCGAACGTTCCCTGGGCCGCGACGACGAGCACCGTTCCGGACCGAGAACGATCGACCTCGACATCCTCTTTTACGGCGACCGCGTCATCAATGAGCCGCGGCTTACGGTCCCTCATCCTCGATTACATCAGCGCCGCTTTGTGCTCATGCCCCTGAGCGAATTGGCGCCGCTGTTGGCGCATCCGACCCGGCATCGTTCGGTGAACCAGATGCTCGCCGAGACGTCCGATCCGTCAGAAGTCCGCCTGCTGTTTCCTCAACCCTCGACACGTTACGGCTCACGCCCGGCTTGCAGTCCTCGCCTCGACTCATGAAAATCATCCGTTCTCCGCTGGCCATGGCCGCATGGAGCGAAGCCCTTCGACGTGAAGGTGTCGTGATCGGCTTTGTTCCCACGATGGGCGCGCTGCATGACGGACACCGGGCGCTGATCCGTAGCGCGCGGCTCACATGCGACGCCCTCGTGGTGAGCATCTTCGTCAATCCGGCGCAGTTTGCTCCGACCGAAGATTTGGCGACCTACCCGCGCCGCCTCGCGCAGGACAGGGCACTGTGCCTGCAGGAGGGCGTTGATGTCTGCTTTGTGCCGACGGCAGAAACGATGTATCCGAAGGGATATCAGACCGTCGTCACGGTGCCGGACATCGCACGCCGCTGGGAAGGCGAATCACGGCCTCATCATTTTTCCGGCGTGGCAACCGTCGTCACGAAACTGTTCAGCATCGTGCGGCCGGACGCCGCATGGTTCGGACAAAAAGATTTTCAGCAGTGTACTGTGGTAGGGCAACTCATCGCGGACTTACACCTGGGGATTCGTCTCATCATACGGCCAACGGTCAGAGAGCGGGACGGGCTGGCGATGAGTTCCCGCAATACGTTCCTCTCGACGGAAGAGCGCCGGATCGCTCCAATCTTCTACCACGCGTTGCTCGCGGGGCGGCAGGCAATTGACGCCGGCCTGACGGATCCCGAATCCGTTCAGGCCGTAATGCGGAAAGTCCTTGGAGGGGAGCCGGCAATTCGCATCGACTACCTGGCCGTCTGCGATCCCGTTACGCTTGAGCCACTCGACAGGATCGATCGCCGGACGGTGATCCTGGGCGCCATTCGCCTTGGAGCCGTACGACTCATCGACAACGTGGTGGCGAAACCGAAAGGCAGCAGCGGGTGACTTTAAAGCGCACGTCCCGGGTAAATGATTGCGCAGCAATCCGTGGGTCGGTGGGTGAGAAGGATTGCGCAGGGTAGGCGGGTAAGAAAGTCGACCGTTTTCAACAGCCTGATTAGGCGCTGCTGACCGGATGGTGGCTCTGACTGACCAGCAGGCCGAGAACCACTTGACTCAAGCGACGCTGATCGGCGAGCGGGATCTCCAGAAACCGAAGTCCGACCGATGTCGGACGGACGGAGCAGACCATGGCGGTTTCGATTCGAATCGATTCATCTGCTTGATGCGGCTTCAGCACAAGTCCCATAAACGTGCCGCGAGGGAGGCCCGTCGCCTGCAATGTGCACCCGTCCATCGAAATGTCCGTAATGCGATTCGTCGACTGCACGCGGTTGTCAGCCAGAAACTGGGCCTGAATGGACGTCGGCAGCCGGGTGTATTGCCGGCGATCGACGGTCTCGGCACTGCGGCTTGCCTCACGATTAAAGGCTCGGAACTTGTTCATGCAAAGCTGGCAGCGGAACGGAAAGACATTCAACTGCTGCAGCACGCGCTCCATCATGCCGGTTTGAGGCGCCACCCGTACGAACGGGGTCCCGCAATTGGGGCAATGGAGGGTCTTCATGCCCGCCGTTCAACCTCTTGACTAGAATCTGATGATTCTATCACGCGTTCCATTTGCGATTGTTGCAAGGCCAGGATCGGGGCAATCGCCGCCGGCGAGTAAGATGGCGGCTTGACCCATTTGCCGTCTTCCCGTTTATAACCGCCGATTTTACTCATGTTGGAGCGGTGCACCTCTCGAAAGACCGGACCCATATCGATACCATAGGAAACCGCCGTCCCGTAGACGACGTACAGGAGGTCGGCCAATTCTTTCGCAACCGCCGGTAAGTCGTCTTGCGCCATCGCCTGCTTCAATTCATCGAATTCCTCCTGAATCAGCCGTTCACGGAGGACGCGGGTCCGCTCATCGATCGGGCCCGGCTGGTCCTGCACACGGATGTCGAAGAGGCGATGAAACCGTTCCACCATCGATTGAGCGGTCATCTCCTGTCGTTCATTCTTCGTCATAGGGCAAGGCCTTTCGAGCAACGACTTCCACCGGCTGCAATGCGGCAATTTCTTTTTCCGATGAGACGCCTAAATCCTTGAATCGGCGCGCAGCCGGCAGAATGCGGGTTTCCAGCGAGCCCACCGCCTTGTTGTAGGCCAGCACGCTTTTGCCCAACGACTGACCCACATCGTTGACGTGCTCCGCCAAACTCGCCATGCGCTCGTAGAGATCTTTCCCAAGCCGGCCGGCTTCTTCGGCATGCGCCGTCAACCGTTCCTGCCGCCAGCCGTACGCCACGGCCCGCAAGAGCGCCATCAGGGTCGTTGGTGTGGCGAGCACGACGCCTTGAGCAAATCCCTCTTCCATCAACCGAGGGTCCTGTTCCAAGGCCGCGCCGAGAAACTGCTCACCCGGTAGAAACAGCACGACAAATTCCGGCGCTTGTTCAAATTGACTCCAATAGGCTTTGAGACTCAATTCGTTGATGCGTGCTCGCACTTGCACGGCGTGACGCCTAAGGCCTTCCAACCTTCGTTCTTGATCCGGCGCTTCATGCGCATCCAAATATCCGGATAAGACGGTTTTGGCATCGACGATGATCTGACGGCCGCCGGGCAACTGGACGATCATGTCAGGCCGCAAGCGCCCGTCATCCGACAGGACCGATTCCTGTTCGAAAAAATCGCAGTGCGCGACCATTCCGGCCAGCTCCGCCACGCGTTTGAGCGTGATTTCGCCCCACCGGCCGCGGACGGCGGGTGCTCGCAGGGCATTGACGAGATTGCCGGTTTCCTGCTGCAGCCGCTGCTGTGTTTCCGCCAACAACTTCAGGTGCTGGTCGAGTCCGCCGTACGCAGCCTGACGCGACTGCTCCAATTGACGAAGCTGTTCGTCGTAGCGGTGCAGCGACTCTGAGAGCGGCTTGACCAGCGCATCGATTGCCTGCTGCCGCTGAGCCAGGTCTCCCTTCGCCTCCGCATGCAAGGCTTGAAACGTCGTCTTAGCGAGACTGAGAAAGGCGTCGTTGTTCTGCTTGAGCGCCTCGCCGGAGAGCGCTTGAAATGACTCAGCCAGGTCGTGACGGGCCTGGGCAAGCAGCAGCTTCTGTTCTTCCACATGTTTGAGGCTACCCGCCGCCTGTGTTTCGGCGATCGCACAGGCCTTCACGGCTTCGGCGAGATCGGCGCGGAGACGCTCGAGCATCGCTCCGTCTTCCGCTCGTGAACGGCGCAGCTCGTCGGCCAACGTTTCGGCCCGATGCGCGCGTGCGATCGCCTCGTCGAATTGTGCGTGGAACCGCGCGCGCAGACGAGCCCTGTACCACAGACCGGCTGCTGCGCCGCCGAACAGCAGGCCTCCGTAGAGCGCCCAGATGAAGGCAGTCGTCTCAACCATGGATTGCGCTCCACATCCTCACAAGGCAGGGCAACATTCGTATGGGCAAGGATGTCTCGACGGGAAGTTGTCTGTGTACTTTCGGGAGGTTACGGAAACTGCCCGGAAACGTCAAGGGTGGGGAGGCAGAGCCGTTTGGCCCTACTCCCTGGTGCAGGTTCGCGAGGAAGATTTCCTTAGGGTTGTTCACGACCCGTTCGCGATCGGCCGCCAACGAAGAGAAGGCGGGCGCCCCGGGCGGGCGAATTCAGCAACGGAATGCGGTTAGGGTCCCGAGGCGGCCTTCTCACGTCTCACGATACCCTTCGCCGCGTCGAGCGTCACTTCCTCGTTTTCCGATAACAACGACATGGCGCGACTGACATTGGCGATCGCAGGCAAGCCATATTCGCGCGCGATGATGGCCCCGTGAGACAGTGTCCCGCCCATTTCCACGATCAATCCTCCGGCAATGCCGAACAGCGGCGCCATTCCGGGATCAATGACCGGCGCCACGATGATGTCGCCGCTTCGAATCCGGCTCCAATCCGCCGTGGTCTTCACGAACCGCACCGGACCGGTGACCATACCGGAACTGATGGGAAGGCCGTGCAGCGCCAGATCGCGTTTCAATGGTGGATTGAGCAAGCGGTCGACCGGATCTTCCCAACTTCGAATCACATCGGGCGCCGGCCCTGCCGTCCATTGCTCGCGTTCCGCACGGCGTTTCTCTATCCGATTTGCCCACGTGTCCGTGGAGGCATCGTCCAACGCTTCAAGCTCCTCAAGTCTGAGAAAAAAAATGTCCTCTGCACTCACGAGGACGCCTCGGTCGGCCAGCAATTCGCCGGCGCGAAGCAGCAGATGCCTCGCCGCAAGCGAGTACCACATGAGATGATGCCGATTGGCTTCGCGGAGCGAAAAAAACCGAGATAAGCGCCTGTGCCACCATCGAAAAATGAGCCATCGGTCCAGACGCCGTCCGCAGCGAGCTCGGATCGCCGCCAACGCGTGCTTTCTGGTCGCTTCTTGGCGGCTGCTGATTTGCTCAAGAGTCGCGGATGCTCCCTCGAGCTGGCTCTTGATCACATGGAGAAGGGCTTCAGGCTGATCGGCGAGACGCGCCGACATGATGTCCGACTCACCGACCCCTCGATGGCCGTAGTCTTCGAGATAGCGATCGAAGGCGGATACGAATGGACTGCCCCCGAAACTCCGTCGATAGTGGCCTGGCGTCCACCCGGCTCGGAACACATGACAGGCGACGGGGTCTTTGCCCGCCGCCTGAACCAACTCGGCGATGCGCACAATCTGCTGCGCACTGATCACAGTGCCCTGCCCTTGGAGGGAGTCGTTTAATAACCGCCGCCAGTCCGTCCCCAACCAGCGAGGCAGGATCCGGCTAAAGACTTGGAGACACTGGCCTGCGCCGGCTGCAATTCCGAACGTCACCTCGCGCGAGTCGAGCCAGCGACCCAGCTCGACCAATCGATCTTGCGCTTCGGCCAGCGAGAATGCCCTAACCCCTTCACGACTGTACCGCGAAGCCAGGGCTTTCATGTCCCCAAAAGAGCCTGCACTACGCCTGAAGACTCGGCGCATTTCGCGCCACATCAGCCAACCGGCGCGAAGCCGTACTGACCAGGGCAGCGGCTGCACGGCAGGCGCCGATCGGACGGGAGTACCCCCCATGTGTTCGGCGTTCAGCGAAGGATCTCCCCCGAGTTGAGCCACGAGTACATGAAACAACGTCACGTTTAAGTACGGACGTCCGGCAAAGACACGAACCGGGGAAAGCCGGGAAGGTATGCGACAGCCTAGCCAGCGATATTTGGCGACAATATAGATGTCCATAAAACGTTCGAGAAACGAAAGACCCATCGGGCTCGGCAGCTCCGGCAACGTCTCCTTAAAATTTGCGCGTGACCATTCGCAGTCGTCGTTCGTAATCTCAGAGGCCGCTGAGACGGCAGTCAGCGGTCTCGCTTGCAGCGTCCACACGCGCTCTGCCTCCACCGCCCACTCGACGTCCACTGGCGTGCGCAAGACCTCTTCGATACGTTTCACCAGCGCGGCCACTTCGAGCAATCGTGAATCGGATAGCAGCGGCCGATCGCGGTCCGCCGAGGGAATCGGCTCCATGGCGATCCCGCCGGCGGCCACGACAAGGCGTTCATGCTGGTCTGCTGCGATATGCCTGATCACTCGTCCGAACTGAACGTCCACCACGTACTGATGGGGCGCCATCCTTCCATCTACGAGAGGCAGCCCTAAACCGTGCACGGCATTGATCGTCACATGCCGCGCATGTCCCGTCACCGGATCGATCGATGTCGCGACGCCGGCAATGGCGGCCTGCAACAACGGTTGGACGATGACGGCCATGGCCGGCGGCGCATCGTCCCGGCCTGTGTTCAGCATGTACTCGACCACGCGCTCCTCCCAGAGCGACGCCCAGACGTCCGTGATGCCACCGGCAATGCTTGCCCATCGCACATCCAATGCCGTGTGATACAAACCCGCGGCGCTCGCATGAGCCGTATCTTCGTTGGTCGCAGACGAGCGCACTGCCCACCGCCGCTCTTTTATGCCGTTGTTGGCGGCCAAGACGTCGAGGAGCATGGCAACGAGACCCTCCAGCTGACTCCGCCGTATGATCTCCCGGCAGCGCCTGAGGTCCTCGCGCCGCTCATCGCCGCTCCGCCTGAGCGCATCGCGCCAGCGGTCTGCCGCCGCAAAGCCAAGGCTGGCCAAGCAGTGTTCATAGGCGTGTGTCGTCACACAACACCCGTCAGGAACGTAGACACCGGCGGCAATCAGGCGCGCCAAGCTGGCGGCTTTACCGCCGACCAACGAAGGCTCTGTCGACCGTGAAAGGGGAAGTACGAACGGAGGGGGCATCGCTCCGATAGTAACTAGAAGACCAAGAGCAGGTAAAGGTCGTTGACATTCGTGCCGGTAGGACCGGTAGTAATGTGGCAGTTCAGCCGCTTCAGGGCGCGATAGCCATCGTTGCGAGTCAGCGCCGCATCGAGATCGACCTCCATCTGCTTGGCGCGCGCCCATGTGCGCCCGCTGACGAGCGCTCCGGCGGCGTCGGTCGGACCATCGCTCCCGTCGGTTGCAAAGGCGGCGACATACACTCCTGATAACCCTGCCACAGATCGGGCGGCGGCCAACGCGAATTCCTGGGCCCTCCCCCCTTTTCCATGGCCCTTGACGGTGACCGTCGTTTCCCCTCCCGCAAGGACGCAGAACGGCCGCGGCACCGGAGGTTGCCGTCCCAGAATCCGCTTCGCCAATGCGCCCATCTCGGCGCCGGCCTCACGGGCCTCGTTCATGAACGGAGGCAAGACAAACGTCCGCCATCCTGCCGCTCGCGCGGTCGCAGCGGCGGCTCCGACGGCCACGGCATTGTTGCCGATAAGTGCGTGATGCACTCGGCGAAAGCGCCGGTTTGCCGGCTCCGGGGTGTCGGGCAGCTTGCCTTTCACTCCATCCGTCAAATGTTTGCGCACACTCGCGGGCACGGTCGACCAGAGGTCATGCCGCCGCAAGCAGCGAACAGCGTCGCCGTAGGTCGTCGGATCCGGGGCGGTCGGCCCAGACCCGATGGAACTCAGATCATCACCAATCACGTCCGATAAGATCAGCGTGACAATGGTCGCGCCGCTCAAGGCCGCGAGTCTGCCGCCTTTCAGACTGGAAAGATGTTTGCGTACGGTGTTGACCTCGACGATGTCGGCGCCGCAGCGCAACAACTGGTCCGTGACGCGCTGTTTGGCAGCGAGCGTGAGACCGGACGCCGGAGCCGGCATCAGACTGGAAGCGCCGCCGGACAGCAAAACGACCAACAGATCGCGGGCGGTGAGCCCGTGGACGAGTGCCATGATCCGCCGTGCTGCCCTGACACCTGCCCGATCCGGGAGCGGATGGCCAGCCTCCACAACAGCGATGCGCTTCGTCGGCTGCCTATGACCGTATTTGACGACGACCATTCCGTCGTCCAGGCGGTCTCCGAGCAGCGGTTCGATGGCACGCGCCATCGTCGCGGCCGCTTTCCCCGCTCCCACGACGACGACACGTTCATAGTCACGGAGATCGTAGCGTCGACGCCCAATCCTCAGTGCATACCCATGTCTGCGGACCGCCCGTCGGAGGGCGTGAGCGGCATCAACCGATGCCAGCGCCTTCTTCAACATCTTGGTCAGTTGCGAGCGAATCGGAGAAGGCGGAACGCGCATGGCGAGAGTGCTCGAGTCGATTCGGGCCGTCCGTGGGGAACGAGCACGGCCGCTTTCCGGCGTTTACGGAGATTTATCTTGCTTGAAGCACCGGGAAGGACAGCTTTGGCGAGGGACTTTGATTTGATAGGTGCCGTGCGGCAGGAAATCTTTCTTGAATTCCGGATTCAGAAGCTTGAGCTCCAAAAAGTAGGTGCCGAACTCCTCGGCAATGGACGTGAGCGCGCGCTGCTGTTCCTTGACCGTGACGGTGATGGTCTCCGTCTCGAGAGGGAGATACAAATCCTTTTTGCTCAGCCCCAGATATTTTTCGGGCTGGGAGTAAATCTCCTTGGCGGCGATAATCCTCGGTACATAGCGCATCGTCTCCCGCGGCCCGTGCATTTTCCAATAATCGCTGATCTTCTGGTCCTTGAGCAGCTTGCGAATGCGCTCTTCGCCGGCGTTATAGGAGGCCATCGCCATGAACCAGTCGTTGCTCTGAAAATCTTTGAGGTACTTGAGATACTTCACCGCCGCTTCCGTCGACATTTCCAGATTACGCCGCTCATCCCGCACGGCATCGCTTTTCAGCCGATAGCGGCGGCCCGTCGAAGGAATGAACTGCCATGGACCCGACGCTTTGGCCCTGGAATAGGCGGCGGAAATGCATTTGCTTTCCACGAGCAGCATATACTTGAGGTCGTCGGGCAAGCCGGCGTCGGCCAGTTGCCGCTCTGCCGGAGGAAAACAGCGGCCCGTGCGTTTCGCGAGAATAATGCTTTCGCCCTGGTCCTCGAGGAATTGATAAAACTCGTACTCGATGCGCTCACGAACCTGCCAATTGTCCAGTGGCACCGGTTGACCTGCAAACGTCAGCTTCTCTGGAAGCTTGAAAGAGCTCAAATAAAACCGCTCGCCATCCCGTTTGATCTCGGGAAGAATCACCAAGCGGTCTTCCGACTCAGCAGAGTTGTCGAGCTGATCGCCAAGATCGCGCTCCGATTCCCCATTGGCGCCCGGCGACGTAGGAGCTTCTTTTGCAGCAGATTCAGTCTGTGGCTGGGCTTTCGTGGACAGTGGAATGACGACTGCCAACATTCCGGCAAGAATCACGCGCAGCCAACGCTTGTTCATGAACAGCGGCCCTCCTCATTCGACGGAACGGTCCACGTCTCGGTCGCATGCTAGCAGCAAGCCGTGCCTCGGGCAAGCAGGATCGCCTTTCGGAAACGTGTTAGACTCCTTCGCGATGCGATCATTGACGGTGCTCAACCAACGCATCGCCTCTTGCGTCGCCTGTCCGCGCCTCGTGACGTATCGGCAAGCGGTCGCGAAAGAGAAGCGGCGTCAATATCGAGACTGGATTTATTGGGGCCGTCCCGTGCCCGGCTTCGGCGATCCGGCCGCACGTTTGTACATTCTCGGCTTGGCGCCGGCCGCACACGGAGGCAACCGAACCGGCCGCATCTTCACCGGCGATCGGAGCGGCGATTGGTTGTATGAGGCGCTCTACGCCTTCGGATTCGCCAATCAACCGACCTCACAGCACAAAGACGACGGGTTAGTCTTGACCGATTGCTACATCGGCGCGACGGTGCGTTGCGCTCCACCGGACAATAAACCCCTGCCCGATGAGTTTACACGCTGCCGTCCGTATGTCAGGGAGGAGCTGCGGCTATTGGAAGGCGTGCGCGTGGTGGTGAGCCTGGGTAAAATCGCATTTGATCACTATCTCAAGGTCTGCCGAGAACAGGGGCGCACGCTTCCGTCACCGGTCCCAAGCTTCGGTCACGGGGAAACGTATCGGCTGCCGTGGGGCGTCACACTCATCGGCTCGTATCATCCCAGCCAGCAGAATACGTTTACTGGCAAACTCACGAGACCAATGTTTCATGCCATATTCGCCGCCGCACGCAAGGCGATCCGAGGCGCCTCAATCCCGCCCCTCCGGCACGCCGAACGTTTCCTGCCCCGCCGAAATTGAGCGATCGCCTATTGTTTATTTTGGGCGTCCCAATCAGCGAGAAACTTTTTCAAACCGATGTCGGTCAACGGATGCTTGATCATCTGTTGGAAAATGACAAAGGGCATCGTACAAATGTGTCCACCGGCCAGGGCCGCTTCGACCACATGCTGGGGATGCCGCACGCTCGCGACAAGCACGTAGGTTTTGAAATCGTAGTTTTTATAGATCGTGACGATCTGGCGGATCAGCTCCATCCCGTTCGAGCTGATGTCGTCCAACCGCCCGATGAAGGGAGACACGCACCACGCGCCAGCTTTGGCGGCAAGCAGCGCTTGCGTCGGTGAAAAGCACAGGGTGACGTTCACTCGAATGCCTTCGGCGGCCAACCGTTTGGTTGCCTTGAGTCCTTCCGCAATCAACGGCACCTTCACGACGATGTTCTTGTGAATCTTGGCCAATTCGCGACCTTCCTTTACCATCGCGTCCGCCTCAATGCTCACCACTTCCGCGCTGATCGGCCCGTCGACGATGTTACAAATTTCGACCAGCACTTCGCGAAAGACCCGGCCTTCTTTCGCGACCAAGGATGGATTGGTCGTGACGCCGTCCAGAAGGCCGAGACTTGCAGCCTCCTTGATCTCCTTTACGCTGGCTGTATCAAGATAAAATTTCATCGTTGTTGTCCTTTCATGGCTTCGATTCGTGGCAGAGAGCATGCGCTCATGGAAGAGGCGCATGGAAGAAACGATGCACTCATTGTAAAAAGAACCGGCAGATCATGTAAACAGCTCGTTGTTTGACACCTCCGGACCCCGCGGTTAGAATCCTTTCGCCAACGGCAGGCCGTCCAAGCAAGCGTCATACTGTTCAATCCCAGGAGATTCTCATGATGCGACGATCGGTGTGGGTGCTGGCTGGATGTCTGTTCTTCTCCGGTTGCGGAGGTAATCCGTACCTCGAACAATCCTTGAAGCCGGCTGAGATGCAGGGGAAGGACAAGGCCTGGTTCCTGAAGAACTGGGGCGAACCCAGTGGCAAGGCGCCGCGCTTTTTCGGTGGTGAAACGTGGACGTACTACCGCATCGCCGGTGGAAAGTCAGGTCCGCCGCTCTTCAACTTCAAGCCCAATCAGTGCGAGATTACCCTGAAATTCGACAAGGAAGAAAAACTCGACGACTACAGCTACTCAGGTTGCTGACCGTTTCGCAGTCAATTGTTCCCTCCAAGCTCGCTCGTTCTCTCTTCTCCATTGTCGTAACCGGGTGGCGCAGCTCTGGGCGCCCTTCCGCCCGCAGCGGGGGTTCCCCTACACCGGACCGGGTGCAAGGACGGATCGGCTGACCGGCGACAGGACCCGCGTTGGCCTCTCTCATCCCGTCATCTGCTTTTGAAACGTCGCGGCGCACCCTTGGCTGCAAAAACAGTAGGTTTGTCCGCCGATGACCTCGGTAACGGCAGAGCCTCGAGGGATGAACACCCTGCAGACGGGATCCTGGACCATCTGATCTTTACTTTTGGGCAGAGCGCGCTCGCTCGGTCTGCCTCCGAATTCCCGAAACGCGCTGCGGAGCAGGAAATAGAGGATGATGAGGAGGATGAGAATGAAGATGATTCTATACATAGTGGAATGATACGGCTCGCGCCACAATCCTATGGGACGGTCGTACCCCTGTCAACACTGACGCCGGGTGCGTGCTGATACCAACGAATCGGTTTCGCTGGCCTGCTATAGCTCCAACGGCCTACTCAACGCCCATCTTCCAGGCCTAAATCCCGTCTTTCCCCGTACTTCCGATGGATAGGCACCTTTTGGTGTCAATGCTACAGTGACACGCATGAAGACCTGTGACAAATGCCGCGGGACAATGTACCGGGAGCGAGCAGTGGACTTGGATGCCGGACTGGCGATCACCGTGTTTGCGTGTTTGAACTGCGGTCGTCGCATGGTGGCGGATCAGGAACCTCGTCCGATCACGGCCAGACATTGACGCGATGACTCATCTTTCCGATTCTTTGTAACGAGCCTACCAGCCGCAACGGCGGAGCTCCGGCTTCCGATCCGTCACTCGCCACTCGAATTCCGTCGCCCTATTTGAGATTCAGCACATCCATCATGTCGTAGAGCCCGGGAGGCTGTTTCACGATCCACTGCGCTGCACGCAACGCCCCGCGCGCAAACGTGTCCCGATTGCTGGCTCGATGCGTGACTTCGATCCGTTCTCCCATTCCTCCGAACAGAACTGTGTGATCGCCGACGATGTCGCCGGCGCGAATCGTCTGAATCCCGATCTCTCGGTTCTTCCGTTCCCCAATCAATCCCCTGCGGGCATACACGCCGACCTGATCGAGATCGCGATTGACGGCCCGCGCCAACACGTCGGCGATCTTGAGCGCGGTGCCGCTCGGCGCATCTTTCTTGAGCCGGTGATGGGCCTCGATCACTTCGATGTCATACTCATCCCCGAGCGTCCGGGCCATTTCAGCGATCACCTTGCAAATGAGATTCACTCCCACGCTCATGTTGGGTGAAAAGACGCAGGGGACTCGTCCGGCGAGCGACTTCAGCTCCTCGAACTGCGCCTGATTGACTCCCGTCGTGCCGATGACCATCGCTCGCCGATGCTCCGCGACCGCGCGAAGATGGGCAAGCGTCGCCTCCGGCGCCGAAAAATCAATGACGACTTGTCCGCGCTCGAGCAGCGGCTGCAGATCGTCGGTGATCGAAACACCAATTTTCCCCACCCCGGCCGATTCGCCCGCGTCGTGCCCCAGAGCTCGATGGCCCTTTCCCTCAATCGCTCCAGCCAGCGTCAGTGCGGTGGATTCCTTGATCAAGGCAACCAACCGACTTCCCATTCGGCCAGCAGCCCCGACAACGATGACTGTGATCATGGGACGTGAACTTTCGGGATGGCGGCCCGTCAAATCAGCCGCAGCTCTTTCATGACCCTGGACAACTGATTGCGGTTCTCCGGGTTCATGGCGCACAGCGGGAGGCGCAGCTCGGGATCGATCTTGCCCATCATACCCAACGCTTCCTTGACCGGGATCGGATTGGTCTCGGAAAACAATGCGGCGAACAGCGGCGACAGCGAAAAATGGATCCGGCGGGCTTCCTCGATCCGGCCGGCGAGGAACGATGCGACCAATTGCGCCATCTCCTTCGGCATGAGGTTGGCCGTGACAGTAATGACGCCTTTCGCGCCGACCGCCATCATGGGAAGCGTCAGCGCGTCATCACCGGCCAAAACGGTGAGCCGATCACCACAAGATTGGGCGATGTCCGAAGCTTGGATGACCGATCCACTGCCCTCCTTGATGCCTACGATCGTTTTCATCACGGCCAGACGCGCGACGGTGGCTGGCAGCATGTTCACGCCAGTACGGCCGGGGATATTGTAGAGCACCTGCGGAATGTCGACCGCCTCGGCTACGGCCTTGTAGTGACGGTATAAGCCTTCCTGCGTCGGCTTGTTGTAATAGGGAGTGATCAACAGCGCGCCGTCTGCACCGGATTCTCGGGCATGCCGCGTGAGCGAGATCGCTTCCTCAGTGCTGTTCGAACCGGTTCCAGCAATGACCGGAACTCTGCGATTGACGACCTCGACCGCCAATTTGACGACGCGATGGTGTTCCTCATGCGTCAACGTCGCGGATTCTCCTGTGGTGCCACAGGGGACAATGCCGTTCGTGCCGTTGGCGATTTGCCATTCGATCAGATCGCCGAACGCGCGCTCATCGACCTTGCCGCTGCGAAAGGGTGTAACGATTGCGATGATTGAGCCGCTAAACATGGACACCTACCACCATGGGACTCAAGAATGAACCGCGCCTCGTCAAACGGGGCGGTGCTGCGCTTCAGGTTAAAAAGGCCGGAATCGTTTCTCCGCGGACGAGATCCTCATAAGTCTCGCGCGCACGAATCACATGCACTTCCCCGTCCTTGACCAACACTTCGGGCACGCGCGGCCGTGAATTATAGTTGGAGGCCATGACAAACCCATAGGCGCCAGCGCTCATGACGGCCAACAAGTCGCCGGGTTTCACTTCAGGCAAGGAACGATCCTTGGCCAGGAAGTCGCCCGATTCACACACGGGGCCTACAACGTCGACGGAATGTTTCGGCCGATGCAACAGGGCTTCCGAGACCGGACGAACGTCATGGTAGGCGCTGTATAAGCTCGGCCTGATCAGGTCATTCATTGCGGCGTCGACGATGATGAACCGTTTGCTCTCGCCGATCTTTTCGTACAAGGTCTTGGTGACGAGAATTCCGGCGTTGCCGACGATCACCCGGCCGGGTTCCATGATCAATGTCAGGCCCAATCCCTTCACGAGCGGGGACACGGCATCCGCCAATTCGTGCGGCAAAGGCGGTTTTTCATCGGAGTAGGTAATGCCTAACCCGCCCCCGATGTTAAGATAGCGGATGTTGATTCCCTGGTCTTTCAACGCGTCGACGAGTACGAGCACCTTTTTCAAGGACTCGACGAATGGCGCCACTTCTGTCAACTGCGAGCCGATGTGGGCATGGACGCCGACAATGTGAACATGGCGGAGCGTCGAGGCCATGCGGAATTCTTCCAAGGCGCGGTCGGCGGCGATGCCGAACTTGCTCTTCTTCAACCCCGTCGAGATGTAAGGATGGGTTTTGGGATCGATGTCGGGATTGATGCGCAGTGCCACCGGAGCGATCTTGCCGATCGAGGCCGCCACGTCGTTGATCGCATGCATTTCCGCCGACGACTCGATGTTGAACATCAAAATACCGGCTTTCAAGGCGTCCCTGATCTCGTCCGCGTTTTTCCCGACACCGGCGAAGACGATTTTTGACGGCGGCACGCCAGCCTTCATGGCCCGGAACAGTTCCCCCCCCGAGACAATGTCCACACCGCTGCCTTCGTTCGCCATCAGGCGGAGGATCGCCAGATTTGAGTTCGCCTTCATGGCAAAGGCGATCAGATGCGGGACATTTTTGAATGCGCTGTCATACGCGCGAATATGGCGGGTCAGCGTCGCATGACTATAAATGTAACAGGGCGTGCCCACCTCCTTGGCGATTTGGCTCACCGCCACCTGCTCGCAGTACAACTCTCCTTGATGGTATTCGAAATTATGCATCCTGAAGATCCTCGGTCAACATTTCGAGGCCGGCCAATGAGAGGCCGTGCATGGAGGTTTCGAAGGCGTCCCGGAATTTCCGGTATCGAACCTTGACGTCGGGCACCGCGGCCTTGATGGCGTCAGAATCAGCGAGCGCCTTAAGGGCGTCCGGTGCCGCGAGCTTCAAGTGTTCGAAGTTCACGATGATGTCCATCTTCGCCTGTTCGGCCGCTTCCCGGATTCGCTTGATGAGTTCATGCACGTTGAGGTGGTCGAGCGCCCCCTCGAGATCCATGAACAAGGCGGCGAATTTATCATGCCGCTTGACCTTGATGTTCAACGTCAATTGCTGGGCGGACGGACCCTTCGGATCAAACCGCTGCTTGAGCGCGTGCAACGCGCTGGGAATGAGATGATCCGTATCGAGGACCGGCAGCTTTGCCTGCAGGCTCTTAAGGACGGATGCCAGCGGAGAAAGCCGCCCTTTCGGACAGCTCCGCTTGACCAGCTTTCGAAATTCGCGGTTCATCTCCCAGCGGGCAATCAGCCGCTGCTTGGTGCCGGCGAGCCGATGCCAGATGTTCGGGAGAGAATAGAACTGATGGTTCGCCCAGTGGAAGCCTTCTTGGAGCTGCTCGGGGGTCATCCGGCTCGGCTGAAACACCACATGTTTGCCGTCGTACTTCGACCAATCCCGGTCAAAGATCCGGCCGGCGTTATTGTACCGATCGAACAGCGCCGTGCCGGGCAGAGGTGTCAGGACGTTGAAATAGGCCAACTCCACATGGTTCTTAGTCAAAAACTCGACGGCCCGCTCGAATACCGCTTCGTCGTCGTTGTCAAACCCGAAGACGATGCCCGGGTTCACCATGATGCCGTATTTATGGAACATCTTGATCTCTTGCGCGAACTTCTGCACGCGATTGAACGGCTTGTTGGTTTCATCGAGGCAATCTTCGTCGAGCGATTCCATGCCGACGAAGACGGAAACGCAGCCGCTCTCCGCGGCCAGCTTGACCATCTCCTCGTCGTCGCCCAAAAACAGCGTGGATTGGCAGCCCCACTTAATTTTGAGCGGTTTGAGGGCCGTCCACAATTCGCGGCAGTACGCCCGGTTGCTGTTGTGTAGGTCGTCGACGAAGGCCACGATGCTGCCATCTTCAAGACCCACTCTGATCTTCAGCGTCGAGAGGAAGGCTCGCCAGAGCGGTTCGTCACGGATGCGCTCGACCAGTTCGCTTCGAACCCACCGCTGCACGTTCTTGAGTTCAGACACCACCTCCTCGACGGGCCGGCGCCTCGTGGTCTTGCCGTTGAACGGAGAGACGCTGCAGAACTCGCAGTCGAAATGACACCCTCTCGTCGTAAAGCTGCACTGCCGGGTCATGTACGAATCCGGGCTCAGTAATTCGACACGAGGCGGCTTGTACCCTTCGAGGGACGGAAACGCCGTCATCTTGTAGACCCGCTGGATGGCGCCGGCTTCATAATCGGCAACGAGGCGAGGCCATAGGTCCTCCGCCTCGCCGCATACGATCGCATCGGCATGCTGGAGCGCCTCGTCAGGACAATATGTGGGATGCACGCCGCCCATGACGATCGTCTTGCCGCGCTTCCTGAATTCATTGGCGATTTCATAGGCCCGTGGCGCATAGCAGGTCATGATCGAGAGACCGACGATGTCGCACGGGTCATCGAAGTCAATGTCCTCTACCGCCTCATCGACCAAGTCGACATCCCAGTGCTCCGGAGTGTACGCCGCAATCGTCGGCAAGCTGAGTTTGGGGAACCAGACGGCTCGCCTCTCTGAAGCCGTGAGATGATAGGGATTATTGCGCGGATAGGGATCGACGAGCAGCAGCCGCTTGGCTCTCTGCGGCTTCAATGATTGTCCCTGTCGCATCGGTTGGATCAGTGCCATCGGTCCTTCCTCCACTTCAGCATCGAGTTACGTGCGGAGTTTCGGTCTTCTCTGCTAATCGCTTATCTTGTTCCTACTGGGCGTAAGTCTGGTAGCTCGACGTCCTGTCCTTGGGTTTCCGGTTCGGGCGGAGCCGCTTCGGCTTCACGTTTCTTTGCGTCCAAAGCGTCGAGCTTTTTTTGGCGCTCGATCAGCGGTGCCACTCCCACGTCTTCAGGCGGAATCGGAATTCCCATGACCCCGCAAGCCGCGGATGCCCAAGCCGCAAGTATCACGATCGCGGTCTTCACGATAGCATCCGTTCAAGTTGTCGAATCCGCTGCTCGACCTGTCCCCTGGCCGTGCCGCCGATCTGGGCCTTACGATCGATCGCGGCCTGCACCGTTAACCGGGCAAAGACGCCTTTATCGAAGCGATCGGAGAACTGCCGCAATTCCTCGAGGGTCAACGACGTGAGTTCCCGTCCGCGCTCGAGCGCCGATCGGACCACCCGGCCGGTCACGCCATGTGCTTCGCGGAACGGCATGCCCTTGCCGACCAGATAATCGGCGACCTCGGTCGCGAGCAATCCCCCGCCCCCGACCGCCTGCTTCAGACTCTCTCGGTTTACTTTGAGCCGACGCATCAACTCCGTCAAGACCTGAAGTGAAGCGGTCACCGTGTCCAGGGCGTCGAAGAGCGCCGGCTTATCCTCTTGGAGATCCCGATTATAACTCAAGGGCAGCGCCTTCATCATGGTCAAAAGATTCATGAGCTGGCCGTACACGCGGCCGGTTCGCCCGCGGATCAGCTCAGGCACATCCGGATTCTTTTTTTGAGGCATCATGCTGCTGCCGGTGCAAAATCCCTCCGGGAGATCGACGAAACGGAATTCCTGGGAAGACCACACGATGAGCTCCTCGCTGAGCCTGGACAGATGCATCATCGTGATAGACAGCGCCGCGGCAATTTCAATCATGAAATCCCGGTCCGAGACGGCGTCGAGGCTGTTCGTGCTCACCTGCGGAAACCCTAGCAGCGCCGCCGTATACCGCCGATCGACGGGATAGTTGGTGCCGGCGAGCGCTCCTGAGCCCAAGGGCATGACGTCCAGCCGCTTACGCGCATCCTGGACGCGGCCCTTGTCGCGCTCGAGCATGTCGACGTAAGCCAAAAGATGATGCGCAAACAAAACGGGCTGGGCTCTTTGTAAATGTGTGTAGCCCGGCATGGCGAGCGTGCGGTGCGCCTTCGCCTTAGCCACGAGGACCCGCTGGCAATCTGATAGCCGCTCGACAAAATCCTCCAGATGATGGCGCAGGTAGAGCCGCACGTCCAGCGCGACCTGGTCATTGCGGCTTCGTCCTGTGTGCAGCTTGCCGCCGACCGGGCCGATCAATTCCGTAAGCCGCCGCTCGATCGCCATGTGGATATCTTCGTCCTGCGGAGCGAATTTGAACCGGCCGCGGTCCAATTCCGTTTTCACCGCTTCGAGCCCCCGGACGATGCTCCGAGTCTCGCGGGCCGTGAGGACTCGCGCCCGCTCCAGCGTCTTACAATGCGCTACGCTGCCTTGGATGTCTTGTGCGTACAGCCTTCGATCGACAGCCACGGATCCGGTGAACGCTTCGACGAGGCGGTGCGTCGGTTCTGTGAATCGCCCGCTCCACGCCTTCCCGTCGCCAAATCCATTGTCCTTCCGACCTCTCGCCATCAGGACGACGCCTTCTTGCGTTGGGCGCGGATTTTCAGCCGCAATGCATTCAAACGGATAAAGCCCTCCGCGTCCTTTTGGTTGTACACCTCGTCCTCTTCGAAGGTTGCAATGTCGAGCCGATACAGCGACCGCTTCGATTTGCGTCCGGCCAAGGTACAGCTGCCCTTGTACAGCTTCACTCGGGCCGTGCCGGTGACGTCCTGCTGCGCCTCGTCGATCGTTTTCTGCACCATCTCGCGCTCGGGACTGAACCAATAGCCGTTGTAAATCAACCCGGCGTAGCGAGGGATCAGACTGTCCCTCAAATGCAGCACTTCACGGTCCATCGTCAACGATTCCAGCCCTCGATGAGCCACATGGAGGATCGTCCCGCCGGGTGTTTCGTAGACGCCGCGGGATTTCATGCCGACGTAGCGGTTCTCCACCAAGTCGACACGTCCGATGCCGTGGGCGCCGCCCAACTTGTTCAGATGCGCGAGCAGCGCCGCCGGGCTCATTTTCTTGCCGTCGACGGCCACCGGGTTCCCAGAATCATAGTCGATTTCCACTTCAAGCGGCTTATTGGGGGCCTTTTCGGGCGACACGGTCATCTGAAAAATTTCATCCGGAGGGGATTCCCAGGGGTCTTCCAAGATGCCGCCCTCATAGCTCACATGGAACAGATTGAGGTCCATACTGTAGGGTTTGGCTTTGGTCGCCGTGACGGGAATGCCGTGGCGATCGGCGTATTCAATCAACTCCCGACGAGAACGCATTGTCCATTCGCGCCAGGGCGCAATGATCTTTAAGTTTGGCGCCAGCGCCATGTAAGTCAACTCGAAGCGGACTTGATCGTTGCCCTTGCCCGTCGCCCCGTGAGAAACGGCCTCAGCCCCTTCCTTCATGGCAATCTCGGCCTGCCGGCGAGCGATCAAAGGGCGGGCGATGGAGGTGCCCAAGAGATAAGACCCCTCGTACATGGCGTTCCCGCGCAGCATGGGGTACACATAGTCCCTGACGAACGTTTCACGCAGATCCTCCACATAGACCTTCTTGACGCCCAGCTTTTGGGCCTTGACCTTGACGGCCTCCAAATCCTCGCCCTGTCCCAGGTCGGCGCAGAAGGCAATGACTTCCGCCTCGTACGTCTCCTGCAGCCACTTTAAAATCACGGACGTATCGAGGCCTCCGGAGTAGGCCAGCACTATTTTTTTGATCCCGCGATTCATCGTCGCCCCTGTCTTCCTTTCCCCAAAAGTTGCGTCAAGATCGCCTTCTGCATATGGAGGCGGTTTTCCGCCTGGTCGATGACGACCGACTGCGGACCGTCCAACACATCGGCGGTAATTTCCTCGCCGCGGTGGGCGGGCAGGCAATGCATCACGATCGCACCAGGCTTCGCTTTGGCCACAAGCCGGCTGTTGACCTGATACGGAGTGAGCACTCGCAGCCGCCTTGCCTGTTCTCGTTCACGGCCCATGCTGATCCAGACGTCGGCATAGACCACATCGGCTTCTTTAACCGCGACGTACGGATCCTGGGTAAGCTCGATCACAGCGCCCGTCCTGGCCGCTTCGACTCTGGCAAGATCAACCACATGTTGGTCAGGTTGATACCCCGAAGGACAACCGAGCGCGATCGTCATGCCCATTTTCGCTGCCGCCTCAATCAGCGAATTGGCCACGTTGTTCCCATCGCCGACGTAGGCGATTTTGATGCCTTTGAGTTTCCCTTTTTTCTCCCTGATCGTCAGCAGATCGGACAGCGCCTGGCACGGGTGGCTGAGATCGGTAAGTCCGTTGATCACCGGCATGGTGGCTTCGCGGGCCCATTCTTCCACAGTGGCGTGGTCATACGTGCGCACCACGATCCCATCGAGATATCGCGACAGCACACGAGCGGTGTCAGCGACGCTTTCGCCGCGGGACAGTTGGATATCGGCCATCGGCAGCACAAGCGCATGGCCGCCGAGCTGATGCATGCCTGCTTCGAACGAGACTCTCGTCCGCGTGGACGGTTTTTGAAACAGGAGGCCGAGCGTCTTTCCTTTCAGCAAAGGGTGAGGAATTCCCCGACGCTGCCTGTGCTTGAGCTCCGCCGCGAGCGTCAAAAGACGCTCGACCTCGGCCTTGGGGACAGCGGCGACGTCCAACAAATCCTTGGCAAGCCGTGATTTTCCTTGCATCCCCGTTTTCATGGGACGTCGGCCCTTAATGCGCCGGGTGAGCGGCATGTCGATCAAAAATCTGTGAGAGGACTTCCAACAGGCGGTCAATTTCACGCTGAGAAATAATCAACGGCGGAACAAAACGGAGCACGCGGTCGCCGGCAGCGTTGATCAGCAAGCCTCGCTTGAGACATTCAGCAACGACGGTTTTCGCGTCCATCTCGACTTCCATTCCTTGCAGCAGACCCAGCCCCCGGATGTCCCTCACACCGTGGTGACGCTCCTTGCACTCCGACAAGCCCTTGCTAAGGTACTCGCCCATACGTCGGGCCTGATCCAGCACGCGCCCGTCAAGCAGCACCCGTAAGACCGCCAGCGCTGCCGCACAGGCCAGCGGATTGCCGCCGAACGTCGAGGCATGTGAACCGGGACCGAAAGCTTTGGCAATGGGCGCAGCCGCCAGGCAGGCACCGATCGGAACACCGCCGCCCAACCCCTTGGCTAAAGTCATGATGTCGGGTTCGACGCCCAACTGCTCGTATGCGAAGAGCGTTCCCGTCCGGCCCATGCCCGTCTGCACTTCATCAAAGATCAGCAAGATATCGCGTGCGGTGCACAGGTTGCGAACGGCCTTGAGATAGTCGCCGGAGGCAACATGAACACCGCCTTCACCCTGAATGGGTTCCAGCATGATGGCCGCCGTCTTCTCGGTCACCGCCTGTTCCAATTCTGCCAGATGATTAAACGTCACGTGGCTGAAGCCCGGAAGGAGCGGCTCGTAGCCCTTCTGCACTTTTTCCTGTCCGGTCGCGGTGAGCGTCGCCATGGTGCGACCATGGAAGGACTGCTTCATCGTGATGATCTCAAAGCGGCCGGCGCCGTACTTGCCGTGCGAATAGCGCCTGGCGAGCTTGATTGCCGCCTCATTGGCCTCCGCTCCGCTGTTACAGAAAAAGACCTGGTCCGCAAACGAATGGTCCACCAGGACCTGCGCGAGCTTCACTTGCGGCTCGCTGTAATAGAGATTCGACGTGTGAATGAGCTGGGCCGCCTGTTTCTGAATCGCCAACACCAGGTCCGGATGACCATGGCCGAGCAGGTTGACGGCAATGCCTGCCACAAAATCCACGTATTCCCTGCCTTCGAGGTCGTACACCTTGGTCCCTCGACCTCTGACAATCGAAATTGGTTGGCGCGCGTACGTGCCCATCACGTATTGCTCGGCACTCTGCATGAGTTCTTCGGTCGGCATGGAAGACGTATCCCCTTGTAAAGTAAGGGAACGTAGCACAGCAACGGTGCTGAAAGCAAATCACTGCCCGCCGGAACTCGGCGACGGTCTTCAGGCGCCTCATGACCCGACGGTGTGGTACGCTCTCGACAAATGAAATCTTGCGGCCAATGCCAGCAGCAAAATCAAGACGACGCCAATTTTTGCTATCAATGCGGCACAGGGCTGCCAGATTCCGCTCCTTCGGTCGCTCCGTCGACGGCCTTTAGCGGTCAGGCGGAGAGCGACTTATGGCGTGAATTCATCGGTCCACACGCCGACCGTTATCTGGAGCATTTCAAGAAATTCGGCACGCCTCAGTCTCCTCGGTTTGCGTTGACCTGGAACTGGCCTGCCTTTCTGTATGTCTCATTTCTCTGGTTTCTGTATCGCAAAATGTATTTGTATGCGGCCGTCTATGCGATCGGACCGATGGTTTCCACCTACTTGACGGGCGATATGACCAGCGGGATTGTTTGGAGCGTCGTGGCGGGCGCCACCGGCAACTATGTGTATTACTGGCATTGCAGAGAGCACATTACGGCCATTAAACAACAGGCTTGGAATAACCCGGCCCAACAGCAGACAGCCATGAGAGAAGAAGGCGGCGTCCAACAGTACGTCATCTGGGTGGGGGTCGTGCTCTATCTGCTGTTTTCCATCATGATGTTCAAAATGCTTGAAGGAGGCGACTTGGATGTGGAGCATCTCCCCAAGAAACGGGCTAAGACAACAGCCACTGTCCCCGTTTTAGCGCTGTCGTTGCCAGCTCATCCAGGCCTGAAACCAGGCCCAATCCTGCTCATACGCGGCCCCGCCTGAATCGGCAGCCTCCTGCTTCTGTTCCAACTGCGTATACGTGCGCGGCCAGTTTTTTTGCCACCAGCTTTTGAGCTCATCAGGGCCGTAGGGTTGACCGTTCGGAGCCAAAATGCCGGCTGCAGCGATGAGCGGCGCGATGAGCGGCCAGTAACGATCCTTGCCGAGCCCAAGGCTTCGGAAATGCTCCCGCAATAAAAATACCACCCACAGTTCCGCGCTGTGCTTCTTATTGTGTTTGAACGGCTGCGTCTGCCGCAAGGGCACCGGATCGAAAGCCTTGATGATCGAGGTATAATCGGGGCCGCCGTAGGTGCCCGCTGCCTCAGCAATGCCCTCGAGGATGCTTGATAATTCCAATTCGGCCATAGGAGCAGCGCCCGCGCTGCGGCTCGAGAGACGGTCGGAGAAGGGGTTGGGCGTCGCGAGCAACTCGATCAAGGGCTTGAGTTCCCGCAGCCTTTTCGCTGCTGTTTTGAGAAGATCCTCCGATTCGAGCCAGTAATCGGGGTCATTCTTGGTCATGCGCTCACGGCCTGCGGGCGGCAGCACCGTCGGCACCCAATAGCGCATGAGCACGAAGAGTATGTAGTCGATCTGCGCGCCTAACTGGCCAATGCGTTCGAGCAGCCCGCCAGAGGCAGCGGCTTTGAAAAACGCCTCCGCTCGGTCGAGGACTTGCAGTCGCTCGCCCATACTGGCCCACCACTGTTCCAGCACGCGCCACCCGCTGTCGGACATCTGATGATTGCTCATACGATCAATAGATCCCGCTGAAATCGCGGCATCCTACTGCCGGACCTGGCTGAAAGCAACGCTTGACTTGGTATTGTGATTCAGTATTCTTGCCGCGGCGACGGTATAGCTGCTTATCCGGAGGTAGATGCGATGGGATGTCTCGTGTTGCTTCGTCACGGCGAATCGCAGTGGAACCTCGAAAACCGGTTCACTGGTTGGGTGGATGTGCCGCTCTCCCCGCGAGGTATTCAAGAAGCCAAGAATGCGGGTGAAAAACTCCGTTCTTACCGATTCAACCGCGCCTTCACCTCCGTTTTACAACGCGCGAATGAGACGCTCCGGCTGGTGCTCGAAGTCATCGGTCAAACTGCGATTCCGATCGAGAAAGATAAAGCCTTGAACGAACGGATGTATGGGGAGCTGCAAGGTCTCAACAAGGTTGAGACCGCGAAAAAGTACGGCGACGATCAGGTTAAAATCTGGCGCCGCAGCTATGACGTTCGCCCGCCCGGCGGAGAAAGCCTCAAAGACACGGCCGAGCGGGTGCTGCCCTACTATGAAAAGGCGATTAAACCGCATCTCTTGGACGGCGAAACGATCCTCATTGCTGCCCATGGAAACAGTCTCCGAGCGCTGGTCATGGAATTAGAACGACTGACCAAGGAACAGGTGTTGGAGCTCAACATTCCTACGGGTGCTCCGTTGCTCTACGAACTAGATTCGGCCGGCCGAGTCACCAGCCACCGGTACCTGTAGCGGCCAGGGTCAGCGCGCTTCCATGGAAGCGCGCTGGCAATTTTCTCGGTCCCATTCCTTCCACCATACGTTTGCCGTCTCGTGGGGTTCCTAGTTGTCTTATGCCGCCGAGAACCCCATTGTGTACGTCCGGGAGGCCGGGCGTCCCGTAGAGGAGGAGGCGGTTCACCCTCACCAATGGAGGTTTCCTATGCAGCTCGCATTTTCAGTCGTCGCGCTTACGGCAGTGTGGTTTTCCGCCTTTCCCGTTTTTGCGGACATGGGTAAGGACGCCATGCCTTTGAAAGCCGCCGCCGGCTCCAAGGCGGAAACTCACATCGCTGCCGGCATTGAACATTACGGCAAAGGTCATTGGGACGTAGCGAAGAAGCACTTCTCAGAAGCTGAGAAGGCTGATCCGCAGTCGGCAGAAGCACACTACGATCTGGCGTTGGCACTCGACAAGGCCGGAGATCACAAGAGCGCCGTCGAACATTTCCAACGCGCTCAAACACTCGGTAAGGACAACATGGAGATTCAGCAATCGGAGATTCTCAGAAAGCATCTCAAGATGTAGCGCAATCCAGACCGGCGGCCGGTTTAAGCAGCTTTGGCCGGCCGCCAGCGGAGACCGGCATTGAGCAACTCCTGGAGCAGCTCCTCATACCGGTAATCGGCACTCTCTGCCGAGTCGGCAAAGTCCTCGTCACGGGCGATTTGAGGGTTCGGATTGGCTTCGAGCACGTACAGTCCGCCGTCAACATCCATTCGTAAATCGATGCGCGCATAGCCGCTCAACCCAAGCGCGCGGTAGACCCGCTTGGCGAGATGTTGAATCTGCTCTGATGCGCCCGGCGGAAGGTTTTTAGCTCTCTCCGACGTGATGCCGTACTTGTCTTGGTACTTTCGGCTCCATTTCACGCGCTCCGTCGCGATCCGTCTGGCATCCTCCGGCAGCTTGTCCATCTTCAACTCCCAGACCGGCAGCGCTTCCAGCTGACCGTTGCCAATCACGCCGACGTAAAGCTCCCGCCCCTCGATGTAACGCTCGATGAGCGCACCGGTGCCGACACTATCGTGCATGAACGCCACCCGCTCCTTGAGCTTTCCGTCATCTGCCACGATGGAGGCCTGAGAGATGCCCAGCGACGCTTCTTCGGTGACCGATTTCACGATCAGCGGGAACGACAACCACGCCGGGCGCTTCACCGCGCGGCCTTGCGGGGCGACCATGAATTCGGGGAACGGAATCCGATGAAAGGAGAATAATTTCTTCGCCAGCACTTTGTCCCGGGCCAGCATCAAGCCGCGGGGATTGCACCCTGTATAAGGAACACGCAGCAACTCCAAATAGGAAACGACGTTCTGGTCATAGACGGCCACTCCGTCGAACTCTTCCAGGAGATTGAACGCGATGTGGGGACGCCACTCTTCAACTGCCGCGCGAATGACGCCGAGGTCGCTTTTGACTCCGAGCGGTCTCACTTCGTGACCCAACTTCCGCAATGTCGTCACCACGTCGTATTCTGTTTTCCATTCCGCCCGCAACGGGTCGTGTCCATTGAGTGGATCCGGAGGCACCAAGTCTTCATGCATGAGGACGAGGACCCGTAAGCGCCTCATACCGCCACCTTGTGACGCCCGCTCCGCAAATAGTTCATTGTGTGGACGGTGAGCAGAATCGTAAAGTCGAGTTTTGCCTGTTCTTGGTCGATTGGCAGATGCAGGTGAAGTTCTCGGCACCGTTCGATCATGTCTTCGAGCACCTGATCGATGGTGTACTGGTATTCGCCCGTCCAGCTCGCCACCTTTCGGCGCACCTCGCGCCGAAACCGGTTCAAGAAGACGGCGGCGCTCATGCCCTCCGCATGGACGGGAGCGTCTGAAAACATCCGTTTCAAATCCGGATCATAAGACGAGGATCGAGCCACCCCATAGTGCCCGCGCTTTCGTGCATAGTGCTCGCGGAGCGTCCGTTTGAGGACCGGCAAGGGATCCACCTGCTCGGTCGTCGTCACCGCCGGGGGCACTCCGGCCAGTCCCTGCATGAGAGTGTCCATGTATTGAAGCTTACGCATGACCGGCCATCCCTTGTACCGGTCTGCCCACATCGAGTTTGGCGTCAACCAGACGGCGAACGTTTCCGCAAAGTCTTCGTCGGGATGACTTTGCGCATACCAGACATCGAGGTGCCGGACAAAGCTTCGGCTGTATGGCCGTGGGCTGTAGTACTTGGGATAGGGTTCTGAAGAGCGGCCGAAGATTCGTTGTCTGCTGCGAAGCCGCCGAATGCGGTAGGCGTTCTCAATGGCATGACCCGCTTCATGCCTCAGAATGCGCATGCACCACTCGGCAGTCCCGCCCTCCACTTCGAGCATCTGTGCGGATTCGAGTTTTTCCAACCGGGGATGCGCGAGATAAAAGGGGATGGCGATCCCCGGCACGCCGTCAGGAGTAAACCACTCGTTCGAAATCCAAAAATGTGGGCGAAAGCGCAGCTCTTTCGCTTCCAACTCCTGCTCAAGCTGCCGAATGTGTCGAGATAAAAAGGGACTGTCAATTGTCACGTTGAGCCGGCACATCGGAAGATCGAGGAGCTGCTCATCCGACCAGGAGGCCCACGCAGGCTGGGACTGGTTGCAGCCGAGGGACTTCCGATTGTTCCGAGCCATCGATGTCATCGCTTTCCTCGTACCATTATACATGTACTGAAAATATAGCAGGTCCGTCGGAACGGGCATTGCCTGCAAGCATCCGGCGCTCCACGCAAACCGCTTGGTACCGTTGCCATGCCTGGCCGCGCCGGAATTCGACAGCAGTTCGGGCGACCGGTACAATAGCCGCCGATGCGACCGACCACTCACCTACCGTTCACGAAGTTGGACGATGTGACTGAACAGCTGCAAACGCGGCTGCTGCGTCAAGTCGGGCAAACGATCAGCGGCTACGGCTTGATTGAGTCCGGCGATAAGATCATGGTGTGCCTTTCCGGCGGGAAAGACAGTTATGGACTTCTGGATCTTCTGCTCGTGCTCCAGCGTCGCGCTCCGGTCCGCTTCGAACTGATCGCCGTCAATTTGGACCAGAAACAGCCGGGCTTTCCCGCGCACATCCTGCCGAACTATCTCGCATCCGTCGGCGTGCCATATCACATCGAAACGCGCGACACGTATTCAATCGTCAAACGGTTGATCCCGGAAGGCCAGACGACCTGTTCACTCTGCTCGCGTCTCCGCCGCGGACACCTCTATCGCATCGCTACGGAAGTTGGAGCCACCAAGATCGCCCTTGGACACCACCGTGACGACATTTTAGAGACGCTGCTCTTGAACCTCCTGTTCACGGGAAAGTTGAAGACGATGCCTCCCAAACTGCGCTCGAAGGACGGGCGGCATATCGTCATCCGGCCGCTTGCCGCCGTGCGTGAAGCCGATCTGGCTCGTTACGCCGCGCGACGCTGCTTTCCAATCATCCCGTGTGACTTATGCGGCTCGCAAGAGGATCTCAAGCGGAAAGAGGCGAAGGCGTTTCTTCGGGAGTGGGAAGGTCGAGTGCCGGGCTGTACAGACAGCATGTTTGCGGCGCTCTCGAATGTCGCGCCGGCCCTACTCTTGGACGGTCGGCTTTTCGACTTCCGATCGCTAGGACTTAAAGAATCCGTCCCAGATTACGACGAGGGCTGGCTTGAGGACGACTAAGTCTTCAACTTGGTCGTGAAGTGTTTGCGAAATTTGGCCACCTTTGGGGCAACGACGGCCGTGCAGTACCTCTGAAACGGATTCCTCACGAAGTATTCCTGGTGGTACCCTTCCGCTTCATACCAGGTGGATGCGGCGGCCACCTCGGTGACGATCGGTTGGGAATACACTTTTTCTCGCGTGAACGAGGCGATCACCTCTTCGGCGATCTTCTTTTGCTCGGCGCTGTGGTAAAAAATTGCAGATCGGTACTGAGTGCCGACATCGTTTCCTTGACGGTTCAACGTCGTCGGATCGTGGATCACGAAAAACACTTGCAAGATGTCACGATAGCTGATCGCCGACGGGTCGAAGACAATCCTGACCGCCTCCGCATGCCCCGTGCGCCCTCCGCAGACGGCTTCGTAGGTGGGCCGGTCGAGATGGCCGCCTGTATACCCCGATTCCACCGAACGCACCCCCAGCATCTGGTCATAGACCGCCTCCAAGCACCAAAAACATCCCCCGGCCAGCGTCGCGACTTCTTCCTGCATGATGGCGTCAAGCCCTTCAACCCGATCCTGCACTCTACCGTCGACACGTCGGACAGGCGTCGGTCGATGATTTATAGCACAAGGGAGAGACACGGAGCGAGGCATGGCGGGCGACGGGCGAGAAGGACGGAGATCAGCCAAGGCTGTCGGCGTTGAGATTCATGAGGACTTGTTTCAATTTCACGCGCTCATCCGGATGCATGGCGGTAAATTCCAGACCGAAGGTGTTGCCTTTAACCCAGCGAACCTGCGCTTCATCGATCCGCAGTGGCCAGCTCAGCCCCGGGGCGTAGATTCTGCACTCAAACGAAGCGCCGGCTACGACCGGATGATCCGACTGGATGCGGCATCCTCCATCGGACAGATCGAGCGTTTTCCCCTGTCCCTCGCGTTGCCCTCCAGAAAATGTGCTGCGGAACTGAGCCGTGAACCGAGGATGCGATCGCTTTTCCGTTGAGCGCCGCTTCTTTGTCGCCTGAACCTTGACCGCCATCGATTTGCACCTCCCACCGGCCGAAGCCTGCCCTAAACAACGCACCCCGACGTTCTCAGTTCGAGAACCGCCGGGGTGCATCGATGCGTGAAAACTTATTTTCTTTTTAGCAATACATGACCGCGTCGATTGAGTTGATAGCAGGACTCATCATGTTCCATGCAGAAGGGACGCTCTTTGCCATACGATACGATGCCGATTTGCTTCGGGTTGACACCCAGCTCAACGAGGTAGGTCCGGGCGCTCTTCGATCGCTTATCTCCCAACACCATGTTGTAGTCGGTCGTCCCTCGCTCGTCGCAGTGGCCTTCAACTTTCAGCACCGCTGCGGGGTGCTCTCTGAGCCATTCCGCATTGTGATTCAGCGCCTGTCGTCCATCATCGGACAACGTCCACGCGTCGTACCCGAAGAATACATCCTTCAGACCTGCCTCGATCGCCGCTTGTTCTTCTCGCGTTAATTCCGCGCGGTGGCGCCCGCCCACTGCCGCAGGCGAGACTGACATGATTCCGCCGCCCCGAGCGAGATACTCATCGGCGGGAGTCTGCGAAAATCCGCTCAACTCGCTTCGCGAGCTGTCCTGGGAGAAGCCGGGAACATTGGGATTGACGCCGTGGCCATTCCATCCCGAGCCGGTGCCAGATGACTGTTCGAGCGCCGCACCTGCCATTTCATCGCCATCGGACTGCAACCATTTCATACCGCACGCAGAATGACTCAGGGTGATTGCGGCCAAAACCGCTGTCAGGATGGCTTTTCGAAGACGGACCTTCATGGTGTCCCCCATTCAAATTTGGATGAATCAGCGCTAAAACAACTATAGCACCCGCTCAATGAGGCCGCGGACGAAGACCGGATGTATGGCAAACCGCTGAAAAATTGAGGTGTTACTAAGAGAATGGAGAGACGCGGTCAAAGGCGGCGAGGAGGCCGCTGAACTAAGGCAAACTTAAAACTGAGCGGATCTTCGGTCGGCCCACCGGACAGGGCGCATGACCGCCCCCGCTGCTGCGACCGCGCAGATCATGGCGAGCATGAGGAGACCCATCATCAAAAAGAACGCGGCCCGCACATCTTGGAGGATCACATGGTTCATGTTCTGGCCCTCCCTCCTAAGTCCATCGAATTCATCCGGTACGCCATCCGCAGCCGCATCGCCACGGGAACGTCGGATCACCTTTCGTTAACCAGCGTCTACAGCAGGGACAGTGTCTCGTCCAAACCTGTCTCTTGCGCTCCTCTGCTAGTCCGTCTGACGTTCCGTCATGAGATCTGACGAGGTGTTGCCTATAGAGTAGCACGTTCTAGGCCCTCCGTCCCTGAAGGGACCTGAGTAACCACTGACTTCAGCCTACAACGCGACCTGGCAAAAATCTATGCAGCTTTAGGTGGGGAGCGTCGGATCATAGGGCCTCCGTCAACAAAGGGCTCACAGGACGTAAGGAGGCAATCTCGTACCCTTTGGATTCGGATTCGCCGCCCGCTTAGAGACGCTGACAAGAGTGAGCCCGAATCGGACTATGCGACGTCTAAGTCGACATCCATTACATTTAGATTGTCCAAGGTCCGCTGAACTGCTGCAGATAGGACCTTTTGCCCTACCTGAGGGACAAATTTTGCGACCTGCGCCGGTGAATAGACTCGCGCATGATACTCCTGCTCCAGCTCTTTACGGGCCTGGGCATTCCCTCTCGCAGCCAGACGGAGCAACGTACGACGATGCTCGACTTCTTCTTCCATTGTATTCCACACAGTCGCCTCCTTTTTTAGGGTTGGCTCACGACTCCCACTACAGGAAACTGAGCACCACTTTGCTCGCTTTCGGCCGCTTCTTCGAATTTCTGAACAGCTTCGTGAGAAGGCAGCATCACAGAAAGCAGAATCAGGAGCCCCAATAAAACGACCAATAGCCCAAGCGGCGTCCAGTCGCTTCGCCATTCCGCTCTGCGGCCAAACCGGCGGGTCGAACGCCTTTGAAGCCAGAGCGAATGCCCCGTCTGCGGATCATGCTGTGACGACGCCATGAGGCCGCCAGCCTAGAGTGTCTGCGGTACTAGTTCCCGCCACGTGAGCTAGGCAAAGCGCATGCCGTTTGTCGACCCGCAGGACAATGCGAATAACTAAGGATTTATTGGGTCAGGCCGGTTGGCGGGATAAGTTGTCCTCGCCTTGGAGATAAAATGTCCCGTAGGAGTCAGTGATCCGTGGAAGAAGCGGCCAAACGCGTCGACAAGGGTGGTACCGACGTGGACTGAAGCGAGTCAAGCGGCCGTTTCGAGAGACGGCAGCTCATTACTCAATCCACCACTGAGAGCAGTCACCTCGCTCGATCGCCTCATTGCAGCAATCGAGAATCATGATGATACCGAGCTGAAATTGGAAGGCATCGCCTCGCGCAAACGCTCCGTCGAGCATATCAATGGCATGGTGAAAGGCGATGTGCTCTGAAACCGCAGGGGGCGCTCCCTTGATACGCATCAGGGCTATATCCCATGCCCTGCCCCATTCATTCCCGTTCCAGATCAAATCGTTACGCCGCATTCGCCGCCGCCCCATTCATCCCTCCTCCCTGAAGCTAGCATGGGTGCAACCAAGCAGTGTTAGAGCGTCTTCTAATCTAGGTAAAGTTATTGAGACTCTAAGGTAAAGAATCTGCCATCCGAGCCGTTTTGGCTAGTGGCGAATCAAAAAGACAGGGCAAAATTCTGCAGCAAGCCAGAGGAAAAGGTGTTCGGTGCAGCGGATGTTCCGAACGGGCGTGACAGGACGTCGCTGGCTTCCGGGGCGCAATCACGGTCGGGCGGGTCAGCATGAGGGCGAACATTACGTGGAGGCCCCGATGCTGTGACGAGTAGCGACGAGCAGGGAACGCCGATGATCATCCCATGCCGCCGTAGTGGTGAAAGCATGAATAGCCAATTACAATGGGTCGCAACGCCAGAAATGCCAGACAATCAGTAATCCACGGCAAGGAGGTTTATGCGACATCTGTTATTCACCTTCTGCGCCTTCGTCCTATTGATAGGTTGCGACTCTTTGCATATGCATCTACACCCATACGCCGAATACTTGAACCAGGCTGTGGGACATGATAGCCATGATGCCGTTGCGCAGAAAATGGGGGCTCCTCATCGTACTGTGACATTGGATAAGGGCGGTGATCTTTGGACGTATGATTATTGTCCGCAAGGCACCTATCTCGGCAATCCTCAATGTCAACGTCTAAACTTGATCTTCGATAACTCGGGTAAGCTTGCTGAATGGTCTGATAAGTAGTTCAGCAGGCGAACGGAAGCTAGGCTGCTCGCTCAGAGTGGATCGAAGCGGCGGAGATTGTCTCTAGTGGCTGTCGCTGTTTGCCAGTGGCGCTTCATTGATGATGCTCCCGCGCCCTTGACCCACAACACCATACCAGTAGCGGATGTTCCTGAAGGAGGGCCGACCGCTCCAAGGGGTTTTTATGACTCGTGCGTGTATGTCTGAATCTGTGAGCTTCCTGCGGGACATTTCTTCCTTCATCTTCTACTGATAACGGACCTGGAACATTACGAAGAAGGCATTTTGCGCAAATTGATCCGTGTTCGGGACGGACGTTCCAGGCCCCGAGCCCGAATGATGCCGAAATTCGTAATTGATCTGCAGCTTCGTCTGTATTTTCGGGGGAAGATTTTCGAAGTAATAGTTAAATCCTACGATCGTGCGCGTGTATAAATCATTGCTCAACTTCGTGTCGGGATCGAACCAATCGTACATGACGACTGGCTCAAAATTCTCGAGGGGCCCGCTCGAGATGAAGTACTTTCCGAGCATGTACCATGTTCTCCTCATCACTCCGGGCGCAGAATTACCTCCGCACTGAGCCACGTCCAAACACGCTCCTTGTGCCGGGATACCCACAGAAGTCTGGTTGGCCCCATCGTGGCCTTGCCAGTACTCACCCTGCATCATAAACCCGGGCAGGTAGCGAGACGTGTACCGGAAATCAACTCCGTACCGGTCAAATGCGCCCTTGCCACGCCCATTGATTTGCGTGTTGGTATTATTGCTTTCTCCAGCCAACAGCGTGAAACTCAAAAATGAGATGTCTGTCGCCATAAATCGAACCCTTCCATACCCGACCTTTGCGCCGTTGGCTCCAATCGCGCTCGCGTTAGCCGTGAAGTTGTTGTTGTTCATAATACCGCCCACATATTCAACCCTATGAAACAGCGTTCCTCTCACATCAGCGAAATAGTCACGCTCTTGAAGAAACTCGATTGTGCCGACACTGGAATTTGATCCGTTTCGATTGATGGTCCCGCTACCTACCGAGGTAAGAAACGGGGAACTAATCACATCCCGAATACCGCCGGAGGTTTCCGTGAATATGCCGAACGGCATACGGAAAGCTCCCATTCGGATGAAATTCAGGTTCGGCGCGATGCTGGGCATCGGTCGGAAATCAATATATGATTCTCGAAAGAATGTGGCGGAAAGCGGAGTGCCTACTGGCTGAGTGTTGCAAGGAGTACCCGCTTCACACCCGGGCGTGTTGCTGGCTAAACTGATACTTTGAAACTCAAACAAAGCATGCCATTTCGGGATGTATTCGTTGATTTTTCCGTACATGAGAAACTCGGATCGGCGGATCGATAAATTGTCTTGGCTTTTTCCCTCAGCGACTTGGGCGTTTTGGTGTGAGTATAAGAACTGCAATGCGTTCAGACCAATATTGAACTTATCGCTTAATGATGGGAGTCTCTCAATTCTCGCCTTCCATTCTTCGATGATGCTTAAGCGTTTATCCAAGGATTCCACCGGATCGGCTCCAGCTGGAGATGGTGGCGGAGACTGAGGGCCTTGTATGTCCTTTGGCGGACGCTGTGCCTGTTGAGCCACTTGCGCCCAGGCGATATGTTCAATGCTCAACCAGGCCAGGCCCGTAATGAGGAACACAAGGCGTAGAGTACCCGAGAGAGTTTTCAGCCGTGGACGACGCGGAGGATGGAGCGCGATAAAAGTAAGGAGAATGGTTCACCAGCCCTGAGCGTACATGCGACGATGATCTGTTATGAACCGTCAGAAGGATACAGGTATCGGCTGGTCAAATCGAGGTGATAGAAACGGACCCTTTTGAGGGTCTGCCCCGTCTCTTGCCGCGGCGGGCGGATTTTGCTTTTTGGCGTTTTCCAAAACCTTCAAACGCTCCTGCTGACACAGCTGGGAACTATGCGTACCTGACAGTGTCGCTAAGAAAGTGCACGGGGTATCCCCTAAAAAGGCTCGCCATGCTGCTCATCATATGAAACATATGAAACGAAAGGCCGCCTAGGCAGACGCTGCTTGCCATGAGGCGCCAGCGAGGCGGAGAATGATAACGCCTCCTGACACTAAGGTTTCCCCCCCCGATCCTCGTTCTTTACGTTCTCCTCGCAGTCAGCATTCTCCCTTGAGGAAGGTAAGTTAAGAAGCACCTTCAGGTCCAAAAGCCACCAAAGTGCCTAGGGGCGTCTGCCTCTTTAGGAAATATCAGCGAAAGCCTATAAGCGTCTGTCTTACAGTACATGGAGGATTATATGGAGAGCACGGCACTTGTTAGGGCAGCGTCGGCAGAGACTAATTTCGATGAACAAGCATTAAGCCTTGCTGAACGTGTACAAGCTCAACGGTTAGCTGTTGAACAGATTCCACAGCACATTGGATACCTTGGATACCTTCATGGACTCCGTTTTCGATTACAAATTAATCGAAATCACCTTCTAATTTCGGTAATCGCGCCTCTCAGCTCAGTAAGGACCTTTTCGGCGACAACGTACACCCTCCTATTAGTGTTCGTTCTGGCCTGTGTCTGCATCGCCTTACCGATATGGCCGTTTAGCGTTGCCTGGGGAATCCTTCCTAGCGTCGTTGGCGGCGTCATCTTAGTGACACTTTGGATGGTGCGGGCAGTCGTGTCCTTGGTTGCCGGCTGAGTCACGACAGGCCCTTATTTCGTTAATTTCCTTTATTTCGAGTGATAGAATGGGTCTCACCGGTCGAGCGTAGATGTCTTCAAAGAGCCGGAATTGGATCAGCTTTCGTGGCTCAGTGTCAGCGGATGGACGGTGAGCCCTTAGGATGGATTGTGTTTCCTCGGTCTGCGGACATTCAAACTTCTCGAGAAGCCAAAGATTCAAGCTCCAGTCCGAAATCGGCCGCGAACGAGTGCCAGGGGCGCATTGAGCCACAGAACAGTGAAGCAGAACGCTCCGTCGTTGCTCGCGCTGGCCGTTTCGACAATCGCCACGGTGCCAGCAGGAATGTGGTGAAAAGTCTCCCTGTCTCCTTATCGACACGGACACTTTCACGCACACTTTCGGTTTTTTACAGTTTTTCGGGGCGGCACATTCCGCTGAGTTCTGGTTTTTCTGGTGCGCCCGGCAGGAATTGAACCTGCGACCTGCGGGTTCGAAGCCCGACGCTCTATCCAACTGAGCTACGGGCGCACGGCGCTATTTCAAGCACCTTACTCGGGAAATTGTCAAGGATGGGGCGGGGCCGAGGTACAGTGCAGAATAACATTTGCCGCCAGTTCTTCGACCGACTGGCCGTCCGTTGCGATGGTCACATCTGCTGCGGCCTGATATTTCGGTATGCGCTCGGTGAGTACCTCTCGAATTTCATCCACATGGGATTTCGTCCCGGTGAGCGAAGGCCGCTGCCGGTCACCGCCGATGCGCGCTGCGATAGTCTCAACCGAGGCCGTCAACCAGATAAGCCGACCATTCCGTTTAAAAACATCCACATTTTGCTGACGCAAGATGGCTCCTCCTCCCGTATCGATGATAAGGTCGTCTCTCCCCGCCAGCTCCTGGCAGATGGTGCTCTCCAAATCTCTAAAGTACTCCCAGCCATGAGCCGCCACGATCTCCGGAATTGACGACCCCGCGCGTCGGACGATTTCTTTATCTGTCGAGACCATTTGGCGGCCAAGACGAGCGGCCACCGCCTTGCCTATCGTGCTCTTGCCGGTCCCACGATACCCGATCAAAACAATGTTCATCGGTTACCATGAACCGCAGCACAAACTGAGCTTGGATCGCTCATGCAAAACGAGACTCCAAGACGGCGCGCATCACCTGTGTCGGTGCAGCTTGGCCGGTCCAACGTTCGAACTGACCGGCCGCCTGATGCAGAAACATCTCGAGGCCGGAAATCGTTCGGCAGCCGGCGGCCTTTGCGTCAGCAAGCAGCTTCGTTTCACGCGGATTGTAGACAATGTCCATGACCGTGAGGGCCGGATGGAGAAGGCTGCGCGAGACGCAACTGATGCCTGCCTTGGGCGACATGCCGATCGGGGTACAGTGAATCAGAAGTCTCGCGTCGGCCAGCGCTGCCTTGAGTGACTGTTCGTCGAGAAACGTATCGACGACCCGCATTGGCGTCCTCTCCATCAAATCCGTTGCCAGCGCGATCCGCTCCACGTCATCGATTCCCAAGAGATGCAACCGGTGAACGCCCGCTTGCACGCCAAGGGCAAAGGCAATGGCACGCGCCGCTCCGCCCGAGCCGAGGATAACCACCGGTTCGCTTTGCAACGGCACATTCGCCTCGTGTAATGCGCGCAGTGCGCCAGTGGCATCGGTGTTGATACCGAGGAGATTCCCCTTCTCTGCCACAATCGTATTGATGGCGCCTATGTGTCCTGCGGTCCGTTCCACCTCGTCCAGAAACGGCAGCACGGCGACCTTATGCGGAATCGTCACGCTCGCCCCTCGAAAGTTGCCTAGCGCGCGAAGACCCTTCACAGCATCACCGATGGCTTCAACCTTCCACGCGAGATAGACAAAATTGAGTCCCAGCTTGCGGAAAGCCGCATTATGAATGGCGGGGGACAGCGAGTGTTCAACGGGGTTTCCGATCACTCCGCAAAATTGGGTCGTTGCATCGATGTCCATCACATGCTTATCCTTTGGAAATCGTCATTCCTCCGTCGATGGTGAATGTGCCTCCCGTCACCCACGCGGCTTCGTCGGACGCTAAGTAGAGCACCATGTTGGCGACTTCTTCCGGCGTACCGGGACGTCGAAGGGCATAATGGCTAAGAATTGGTTGAAGTTTCTCGGGATTGGCCATCAGCGGAGCCGCCATTGGCGTGTCGATGAGGCCGGGATTGACGACGTTGCACCGGATGCCGTCCTGCGCGTAATCGATGGCGAGGGCGCGGGTGAAGGCGTCGAGGCCGCCTTTCGACGCAGCATACGCCGGTGCCCCGGGTATGCCGACTAGGCTGGCGACGGACGAAATGTTCACAATCGCTCCGCGGTGTTGCTTTAGCATCTGAGGGACAGCGGCTCTCGTCATGCGAAAGACGCCGGTCAAATTCACATCGAGGATGGTCGCCCACACGAGATCGTCGGTCTCATGGATACGTTTGCCGAATTCTCCGATTCCTGCGTTGTTGACTAAAATATCAATGCGACCGAACGTATCTAAGGTTCGCTGGGCTACGTCCCGGACATGCGATTCGTCCGTGACGGAGCCTGCCACGGAAAAACCCTTTCCTTTGTTGTGCCTGATTCCAGTCGTGACACGGTCGAGTTCGGCTTGCCTTCGACCGGTAATGACGACGGCCGCGCCTTCCTCGGAGAAGCGCCTGGCAACCGCTTCTCCGATTCCTGCATTCCCGCCGGTCACGATAGCAACCTTGCCCTCGAGGCGATTCATCCCGGAAGCTCCTTTCCCTCTTCTTCACCGGCCACGAGGTCATCAGCAGCAGGGGGCGAACGGCGGGCATGCGAGCAGAAACCGGGGTCCACTTTCCTGGCCACGGTGATGAATCCAGAATGTGCCACCATTCGATGGTCTGGTCGAACGCTGCGGCCTTCAATGGACCAGGTACGAAGGAGCGTTTCAAACGTCTCGATCATCGCGAACACCGCAGCGGCCTGCAACGCCGCTACCGTCTGCTGAACCTGCGGCACGGTCGGCACAAAACTCAGGTAGATTCCGCCTGATCTCAATACTCGCGCCGCGTGCGACACAACCTGCCAGGGCTCAGCGAGATCGAGCACGAGACGGTCGAATGGCACCCCGTCTTGAAGAAGCTCAATCCCTTCGTAGGCGTTGCTGCGAACTGCGCGCAGGTTCGGTACCGCGCCCATGTAGCGTTGGATGTTTTGTGCGGCCGTTCGCGCGAAATCGTCGCGCGCTTCGTACGTGACCACGACGCCGCGCGGTCCGACGGCCCGGAGAAGGGCTATCGTCAATGCGCCGGAGCCTGTGCCAGCTTCGAACACTCGCGCGCCGGGATACACATCAGCCCACATCGGAATCACAGCCAAATCTTTCGGATAGAGGACTTGAGCGCCGCGGGGCATTTTCAGCACGTACTCGCCGAATGTCGGCCGCAACATCAGCATCGACTTGGCTCCAGACAAGGTCACGATCGAACCGTCCGGCCTCCCGATCAGTTCATCATGCGTAATCTTATGACCGCTCAACTGGTAGACATCGCCGGCCTTGAGCGTTAACGCGTAGTGGCGGCCTTTGGCATCAACGAGATGGATGCGCTCTCCGTTTTGCAATGTCGGGTGGAACATGCGCGCCATTCTAGAAGCGAGGCGGCGGCTTTTCAACAACAGCCGCCGGCCACTCCGCTCTGCCGCGCCGTACCCGGCCGCTCCGGATGGGATGCTTTCGCGACAATTTATCCCGTATGTGACAAATCGGCCCGACGCTATCTCAAACCCTACACACCCGCAGCACGATTGCCTCAGGCTGAGAAACGCCACGCTCATTAACGCTTTCTAATAGTTCCATTATTTCATGACGATGGGGTGGCGCTCTTCTCATGATCAATCCAGCATAGGAATTGCTGCGTAAATATCGGCAGGACACTCGAGTGAATCCTTTTGCGGCGGCATTGCCTCTCAGCTAAGGAGACTTATTCACGTAATGAGTCACCGACAAACACAGCGCTGAAAGAGGAGTTGAGGAGGAGATCACATGAAAAACGACCTGTTCACTGCCGACGGTCCGGAGCTTAAGTCACCGGACATCAAAGAAGTGGACGCGGATCACTCGGAAGACAGTGATTTGCTGGACATGATCGGACGAGATGCTGTTGATCCGGAATTATCGCAAGCACCGCCTAAATCGCCGAAGCGTCAGATTGAATCGAGCAGCCCATTTCTATTGGAGTCGCTCTATTTCCAGTCGTTCGGCGAGCGTCCGCTTTTGACGAGGGAAGAAGAAACGGCCCTGGCGAAACGAATTGATCAAGGGTCGAGCACGATTCGGACGACATTACGAGATGCCCATCGCCTGCTGTCACGGGTGAAACGATCAGAGGCCATCCTTGAAGCGCAAGACATGCTTCAAACAGTCCGGCGGCTGAGCGGGCTCTCCGCAACGGCGCTCGATAAAGTGGAGCATGGTTTGTTGACGCTGACCAACGCCGGCGATGGGCCAAAATTGCCCGCGTCTGTCGTCAAAACGGTCAAGACCCATCTGGCCACCGTCAGGGAGGCTCGACAGGTGCTCGAAAAGGCCAAGGACGAGTTAGTGCGATGTAACCTTCGACTCGTCGTCGACGTGGCGAAACATTACACGCGGCGGGGGCTCACGCTATTGGACTTGGTTCAGGAAGGCAACATCGGCCTGATGAAGGCGGCTGAACGCTACCAATATCGCAAAGGTTTCAAGTTCAGCACGTACGCCACCTGGTGGATTCGCCAAGGCATCACCCGAGCGTTAGCGGACCAATCTCGTACGATCCGCATTCCGGTCCATCAGACGGAAGCCTCTCATCGGATTTTACGCGTCACGAGACGACTCGGACAGCAGCTCGGTCGTCCGGCCAAGCTGGACGAGATTGCGAACGTCCTTCGGATGCGGCCTGAGCGGCTGCACGAAACCGTCCAGGCCTTCCAGGAACCTGTGGCCTTGGAACATCCGGTCGGCGACGGGGGTACGGAGTTCGGCGAGTTGCTGCCGGACTTCCAGGCGGTACCTCCTGATGCGCACGTGCATCGCACCGAAATGACGCAGCAGCTCGATCGCATTCTTGAAAATCTCACGCCACGGGAACAGACGGTGATCCGGCTCCGCTTCGGCATCGGCTACGACCAACCGAGCACGCTTGAGCAGGTGGGACAGAATCTCTCCGTGACAAGGGAACGGATTCGACAGATTGAAGCGAAAGCGCTCAAAAAGCTCAAGACGCCAGCGATCAAAGAGATGTTCGCCGCCATCCAATAAACATCGAACACAATCGGATCCAACAACCTATGGCGGGGTGAAGAGCCGGCTCCTCACCCCGTTTTTTCACGGCTTTTCCTGGGAGAGCGGTTGTGCGAGAATGATGTCGAGCCTATGCGACCGCTCAGAGCCACGCGCCTTCTCTTTCCGTTGCTAGGGATTGCCAGCTTCATCACCTCGTTTGTTCTTCCCAGCCTCGCATTCGGTGCATCATCCGGAACCCTCGGCTCGTCGGAGAAAAGTCTCTCCGTCCCCGCCGTCGTCGCGAAGGTCCGGGCCTCCGTTGTCACAATTCTGACGCGCGGGGTTCCGGCAAGTCCTTCGCAGACTCAGTCAGGATCGGGCTCGGGAGTCATTATCGACGACGGCGGATACATCTTGACCAACAACCATTTGGTCACCGGAGTGAAGAGCATGGTCGTGGGCTTGTCGACCGGCCGGCTGACACCTGGCCGGGTCGTGGCCCGTGATTTTCTCCTTGACCTTGCGCTCGTCAAGATCAATGCGCACGATTTGGTCGCAGCCAATCTGCACCCGAAGCCTGATCTGGAAATCGGTGAGTCAGTGGTCGCGATCGGCAATCCCTTGGCCTTAAAGGGTGGATCGACGGTCACGGTGGGCGTCGTCAGCGCGCTGGATCGCTCGGTGTTGACGCCCGATGGAGAAACTCTCTACGACCTCATTCAAACCGATGCGGCCATCAACCCAGGAAATAGCGGCGGTCCCCTGGTTGACCTGGCCGGTCGAGTTGTAGGAATCAATGTGATCATCGCCCCGTCGGCACAGGCCATCAGCTACGCACTCTCAATGGAAGCCATTTATCCGCACATCCAATCGATGATGGTGCGCGGATCGATTTACAGGCCTGACCTGGGCTTTACGCCGGTCACCATCACGCCCAGCATTATGGCGAGCTTCGGCCTGGAAGGTGATCGCGGCGTCCTCGCCTTGCAAGTCGATTCCGCGAAACCCGCGGGCGTCGGCGGACTTCAAAGTGGCGACATCATTACCGCCGTCGATCAACACCAGGTGTTCAACGTTGGCGATTTCTGGCATGCGCTGCTTCGCTCAGGAGATCAGCCCACGGTGCAATTGACGTTGCATGGGAAAAGCGGCCCCGCGACCCTGCAGTTGCCCAAACCCGCAGCGCTCAAGGCAGCCCAATGAGGGCAGCGGAAGCGGCCGCGGCGCAACTCCCCTCTGGTGTGCCACCTTCTCGCAGTCTTTCCAAATGGGCAGGCGAGTTGGTGATTTTCCAAAATCCTGTCCGCTATTCCGTCGCATGGACGCTTCAACTGCAATGCCATGCCGAGCGTCTCTCGAACAGGCGCGCCGACACCCTCATGCTGCTTGAGCATCTGCCGGTGTATACGGCCGGCCGTGGTACGAGGCCGGCGCACCTCAAGTCCCGAGGCGCTTCCTCAGAGCTTGCCTCAATTCCAATTGAAGCCGTGAACCGCGGAGGGTCGGTGACCTACCACGGCCCAGGGCAGCTTGTCGGATATCCGATTCTTGCGCTATCCCGATATGCGCCGGGGGCAAAAACCTATGTGCACATGCTCGAGGAGGTGCTCATCAGGACGCTGCGTCATTGGAACATCCATGGCTATCGGCTGGCGAAGATGCCGGGCATATGGGTTACCGACCAAAAAGGCGTGGCGAAAATCGTGTCCATCGGTGCACGCATCGATCGTGGGATCACCTTGCATGGCTTCGCACTGAACGTCATGAACGACCTTCGTCCGTTTTCTGACATTGTCCCCTGCGGACTGGACGGACGCCGAATGACCTCTCTAATAGAAATCACCGGGGCGCAGTGCAACGTACCGGTTGTGGCCGAGTGCGTGGCCAATGAGTTTTCTGCAGTCTTCGGGCTAGAGTGGGCCATCAAAATCTCTCAAGACTCGCAGACGACCGTCGCCGACAGCCAACCGGTCGGTGCCATTGGAGATCGCTGAATGGCCTCGCTACATGAACTGGATACTCCAACCTTTCGGCTTGCCGTGGCACAATTCGACCAAGCGGCCGAAATGATGCACCTGGATCCGAATTTGCGTGAGCGGTTAAAGTACCCGCAGCGATCGCTGGTCGTCAGTATTCCAATCCGAATGGACGACAATCGCGTCGAGGTGTTTACTGGCTACCGGGTTCAACACGATTCCTCACGCGGACCATCGAAGGGCGGTATCCGCTATCATCCCCACGTCAACCTGGGGGAGGTCGCCGCTCTCGCAATGTGGATGACATGGAAGTGCGCACTCGCCGATCTGCCTTACGGCGGTGCCAAGGGGGGGGTGGCTGTCGCCCCAAAAACCCTTTCTCGCTCCGAGCTTCAACGGCTGACACGCCGATATGCTGCGGAAATCTTTCCGTTGATCGGACCGGACAAGGACGTGCCCGCTCCGGACGTCGGGACGGATGCGCAGGTGATGGCTTGGATCATGGATACCTACAGTCAGCAGGTGGGGTATGCGGTCCCCGGCGTCGTGACTGGAAAGCCTCTCTCGATCGGTGGCAGCCTGGGCAGAGAGGAGGCGACCGGACGCGGCGTCGCATACGTCACGCTCGAGGCCCTGACTCATCTACGGATCGACATCGCTCAAACGACGGCGGCGATCCAGGGATTCGGCAATGTGGGGACGCATACCGCCCGCATCATGCATGAGTCGGGAGTAAAAGTTATCGCAGTGAGCGATGTCAGCGGCGGCATCTACAATTCTCGCGGCCTCGACATTCCGAAACTGCTCTCGACTTACAAAGCTACCGCCCAAACCCTTGCGGATACGAAGCTGGGCGACACAGTGACGAATGCCGAGCTCTTACAACTGAAATCTACGGTCCTTGTACCAGCAGCCTTGTCGGAGCAGATTACTGAGCATAACGCGGCTCGCCTCAATTGCCGTGTGCTGGCCGAAGGGGCCAACGGCCCCACGACCTTGGAAGCCGACCGTATCGTGCAGGATAAAGGCATCTTCCTGATTCCCGACATTCTCGCGAACTCCGGAGGGGTGATCGTCTCCTATTTCGAATGGGTACAGGACGCCCAGCGGTTTTTTTGGAAAGCCGCCGACATTCAGGAGAGGCTGCGTGATCTCATGACATCCGCCTTTCAACGGACGCTGCATTTTGCCACAGCCAAGCGTACCTCCATGCGCATGGCCGCGCTCATGACGGGCATCGATAAGGTGGCGCAGGCTCACCTGAACCGCGGGCTTTATCCATAATTTCGTCCGGTGGTCGAGCAAGGAGCCGTGCCGTGGACCGCGAGACGGTGGGTCGGTTATGGGAGCTGCATAAGCAGGAAGAGTGGCCTCGCGTGGCGGCGCATCTCGAAGGGCCGTTGATGACTCTCGATACGGTCATCAGCGGCTGCGTGGTCTATTTTTTAGATAGTCAGGACGGCCTGGATGACAAACGGCGTGCGATGCTCGGAGACTGTCTGGCCGACCTGGAAACGATTGAACAAGAAATCGAGGAGGAGTGTCTTTCATACTTCCAGCGGCTGCATGAGCTGGGCGCACTGCTGCTTCTCCTGCCTCCGAAACCGTAAGCGAAGCCTGCACGTTCGTCCGGGTCGACTTAAACCGTTCCTTGCAACTTTATTGTCCCTTCGATAGAATAAGAAACATCAAGATTTACCGCAGTTTATTCACATCGGATGTCCTGACGGGCGTTCACATTTTTCAAGTGAGGAGGAGTTGATGAAGGCGATGATACGGTCGTACGTTCACACATGCCTGGTGGTTGGCATGGTCGGGCTGATCGCAGCCTCGGCATTCGCCGAACCGTACGAACTGAGCAAGAACGACGTCATGGATCCGAAGGCGATCAAGAGCCCGGACATTTCTCTCTTCGGCGTCAAGATCGGCGACAGCGAAGCGAGGGCGATGGACGTGTTGGTCAACGAAAAGATTCCCGGCATTAAGGTCGAGCAAGAGGCGTTATTCATCTTCTTGGTCGACCAGCGCAAGCCCACCGGTCCCATGGCTGGGGTGCGCGTACAGGATGGGAAAGTCGATATGATTTTCATCAACAACCGTTTTGCCTACAAGACGCGGGGGCTCTTTCGGAACGTGCTGAATAGTGAAAGCCCTGAAGACATCCGCAAGCTGCTGGGCCATGAAGACTATGGGGATGAAAACGTAATGGGGGCGGTATTGGCCTACGACAAGCAGGGGTTCGTCATCAATTATCTGGGCAAAGACGTCAACATCGAGTTCTCACCGATTCACTGACCGATCCGCTGAATTTTCTCCACAACATGTCTTGAAAAGACGGCATACGACTTCGTGCCTCGTATGGGCATTTCTTCGGGGTGTATCGCTACAACGAAGGCCCGGAGGCGCGCAAACCATAGGTGATCAAGCTCGTCGCGGTATTCCATCGGCGGCTTGAATTGAGAATGACCAGCAGAAGATCACTGCCGTTTTGAGAGACTTTGGCGATGAGACACCGCCCGGCTTTTGAGGTAAAGCCTGTCTTGATGCCTTCCACGCCAGGGATTCGGCCCAGCAGACGATTGGTCGTGTGCAGGACGTACGCATGGTTGCCGTTTACCGGCATGATCATGGCACGTTCTTCCTTCACCAAATTCCGAAAGATCGGCTGTTGAAGCGCAATCACACTCAAGGCAGCAAGATCCTCCGCAGTCGAATAGTGATCAGGGCCGTCGAATCCGCAGCCGTTGGAGAAGTGAGTATCGTGCAGTCCTAAGGTCGCCGCCTTGTCGTTCATCAAACCGACAAACTGGGCCTCGTCTCCACCGACATGTTCAATCGCCGCCAAGCAGGCATCGTTGGCGGAGACAATCAACATCGCCTTAAGCAAGTCGTCCAGTCTGAAGACCTGACCAGCTTTGAGTCGCAGGTGCGTCTTGTGGGCCCGCGCAGCCGCAGGGCTGACAGTGACCAGGTCATCAAGTCTCCCGTGCTCGAGAATAACAAGCGCCGACATAATTTTCGTAAGACTGGCGGGGGACAACCGTTTGTCCGGCTCGTGCTCATAGAGCACTCGGCCCGTATTCAGCTCTTTCAGGAGGATGCTGTGTGCCGGTACCCGGCGCCATGGCAGCGGCTGGCTCCCCTCGCTGATCATGCGCAGCGAGGGTCTGCTTTTTCCACTCGTGCGTTTAGCCTGGACCGTTGCGGGAACGAGCAGGACGAGACACATCACCGCCAAAAGAGAAGTGCGCATGCGAGGGGCGTGAGCACACAAGAACATCGAGGCCTCTTGGCTCAGAGCGTAAAGGACTCCCGGACCTTGGCTCCGCGAAATCCGCTGTCGATGACCTTATGGAAGAACCGAAGGAGGTCGGCCAGATCGATCCAAAAACCACAGTTCAAGCAACGGGCATACAGCCGCCGATTCATGAGCGTATAGTGCCGCTCAACCATCATGAACCCTTTGCACTTGAGGCAATCCATATAGAAACTTATCGGATACGCTTCATCACCAATGCAAGGCATCCGGCCAAGAGCCCTCCGCCGAAAATGGTCGTCGCAAACGAGACGTAGGGACTGGCTCCGGCGCTGTGATGCGCTCCGTCGAACAAATCACGGACGCCTCCTTGGACCATCAGGACCGACAGGGTGAGCAGGGCGCCCATACCGAACCACCATGAAAACGATCTCACCGCTGTCCTCGCGGGGCAGCCCACAGACCAAAAGGCCGCGCCTGCCGGCCACTCTAGCGGAGGGGTCTCATGCTGTCAAGCTGAGAGCGCTGTTTCGACCGCGATCACTGACCGGCCTTGCTGGATGAGGCTGCCGTCGCTGGAGCCGGTCTGGCTTTGAGCCCGCGATGGAGAAATATGGAGACGGAGCCGTCTCCGTTGTCGGCAGTGACGAGGCCGGGCTCCTCGACTTCACCGCTCGTCACTCGGTACAACGCGAGTGCGAAGGGGCCCGCCTTGGTCCGGTAGTTCCTGGGCGGATATTCGAACGTGCCGTCGCCTCGGCCGAAGAGAATCGAGAGATCACTGGACTGGAGATTGACGATCGCGACGTCGGCCCGATGGTCTCCGTTGAAGTCACGCGCGAGTCCGTAATTTGGGCCGGCGTTCGCGCCCGAGTCGCGGCCCGCCTGGAACGTCGCATTGCCATTCCCCAAAAACGTTGAAAAGCTGTCCCGTTCTCCATTGATGACGAGCAGATCGCGAATGCGGTCGTTGTTGAAGTCGGCAAAACTGACTCCGAGCGGGCGTCTGCCCGACCGGTAATCGGTGGGCGGTTGGAACGTGCCATCGCCGTTGCCGATCCAGATCGACACGGCATTCGACATCGGGCCTCCGTTGGTGACGACGAGGTCCGTTCTCCCGTCGCCGTTGAGATCCGACAACGCGACCGACGTCGGCGTATCGCCGTACTCGTACTGTGCTCCGTGGCGAAATTCGCCGTTCCCTTGGCCGAGAAACACCTTGATTTTATCGTTACGCAATGCCACGACCAGATCCGCCATCTGATCGCCGTTCAAATCGTCGCTTACTATGGACACGGGTGTGCGGTGGACGGGGTATTGGGGACCCTCATCGAACTTGCCGTCGGCGCGCCCGAAGAGCACGGCGATGTGATCTCCGCCGGCGCAGGCCAGCACGATGTCGGGATAAGGATCCGCATTGAAGGCGCCGGTCGTGAGCGCTCTCGGTTCCTGGCACACATGGAGCTGTACCTGATCATGAAAGGTTCCGTCGCCGTTTCCGATGAGAATAGACAGTGTGTTGCTGCTCACATTGGTTGTCATGAGATCGGTGACGCCGTCCTGATTGATATCCAGCGGAGTAATGGTTGTGGGATTCTTCCCGACTTTATAGCTGGCGAAATAGTAAAAAAGGTCGGGCGGCACGTACGGATCCTGCTTGGAACAGCCGCAGGCCAGCATCACAACGAGAACAGCGGTCGCGAACTGCCGCCAATTGTCTCTCCCTGTCATTTCCCGCCGTCCCCACAGCATCGGGCCTCCGATTGCACACACCTCTTGTCACCGTCGCTGCATGAAAGGGGTGTTAGTATAGCGGCGGCGGCTTTCTCATGGCAATGAATTGACCTAAGCCGCTGCGGGTCCACGAACGGCGTTACGACCGGAAGGGCCTTTGAAACTGGGCTGGGGTCTGGGGTAGACTACACTCCCTTTTTCGCAAGGAGGAGATCATGGGCAAGACAGTGAAGATTGATATTACGATGTATGGGATCGCCGAAGTGCTGCATTGGTGTCACGATCGCAACAAGGGGCGCATCCCGGGCGTGGATACCGCCGGATTCGAAAAAATGAAGGCCTTGTTGGCGGAAAAGCCGCAGTCGGGCGATTACTTTACGCTCGACCAGTTTTGGAAGAAGAGAGTCGCCCTTGAATTGACCGAGGACGAAGTCGCCTTGATCGACCGCTGTCTCTACGACATCCCGAATTTCGACAACGAACCCCTCCCGCAGATTCGCCACAAGTTCTGGCCCCAGCAGACGGCCGCGCATTGACGGCCGTCAACCGCTGTTCCGCCCTCCGGCCGCTCTGCGGAGGGCCTGTCGCATGCTGACTACAGCGTGCCGTCTCCCTTGAGATACCGCCGGAACCGGTCCATCAGCTCAGCCCCCAGCGTCCCGCCTTCAGGCTTCTTCGTCTCTGGATCGGCGAAGTGGCTCCGGATTTCCTGCAGGCGCTTTTCGGCCTGCTCGTTGCCCTGAAGCCGCTTCGTCTTTTCAAGCGCAGTATCAAACGCGTTGAAGGTCAGCTCGTTGTATCCGAACGACCGGATACGTTTCACAGCCTTCATCATCGCTTGATTGCGAAACCCTGTGAGATGCTCGGAATCAATCTCCTTCAAACCCAGTTTGCGGGCTCGCCGTTCCGCCGCCTTGCGTATGCCGCTTCTGACGAAGTCGGGCGATGTCTGCAGACGCTTCCAAGCCTCGTCTGTCCAGGCGATGCGTTCCTGAGGCGCGTCCCAAAGTCGGACGAGCGTCTCTTCGTCAATCTGAGTCAGGCCCTTGTCCCGAGCCAAATCTTCTGTGTCCCGCTTCAGCATATCGGTGACAAATTCGACCGCGATCGGCGGCGAGGTCTTGAGTTTCTCCCGAAGACGCTCGAGCGCGCGTTCCGTCCACGGCAGCGGCGCGGCAGCGGCCTCGCGGACGTCGCCCAAGGCTTCGACCCGATCGAAGAGCTCTACGTTGACCTCCATGTGTCCGCCCTCTTTGGCAACTTCCTCAGCGATCTGTTTGATCATGCCCCGCATGAAGTCGGGCACCGCATTGAGACGTTCCTTCGCTGCAGCGGTCCAGGGCAGACGGCCTTGTGCCATCGCTTCCGCCGCCTCGGTCATGCCTGAGGCGCCGCCCATTCCGCCCATCATTTGGCTCTTGAACTGCTCGAGAGTCGCTTCGTTAATTTCCGCATAGCCGAGCTCGCGTGCCTTTTTTTCAGCGAGCCGACGGACCATGCCGCGCAGGAAAATCGGGGCACGCTCCATACGCTTGAGTGCGCCTTCGGTCCACCGGACCTCGGCAGCGACTGTGTTGTCGGATTCTGGTGCAGGCATTGGATGTTCCTTGATATCCGATTTATTGGTTGAGCAATTCCTTCAGCTCCTTGCCCGCCTTGAAAAAAGGCACTTTCTTGGCAGGTACGGCCACCGTGGCGCCGGTTTTCGGATTGCGGCCTTCCTTCATCCGTCGCGATCGGAGACGGAAACTTCCGAACCCCCGGATCTCCGTCTTATCGCCGTTCTTTAAGGAATCGCGAACGCAGTCGAAAATCGTGTTCACCACGATCTCCGCTTGCCGCTTGGTCAACGTCGCGACCTGCTCCGAGACTCGCTCAATAATTTGCGCCTTCGTCATATTCGGACTCCCCTTTCGCTACGGCGAGCGCGCGCGCCGTTTCATCTGGTTAAAAGGCCATGAGGTACTTGAAGCTGACGCCGGAATAAAAATCGAGATTGGGAACCAGCACCGACAGTCGGGATTCGATGAATTCCCGGATCGAGAAACGGCGCCGCGGCTCGACGACTTTCGGCTCGCCTTCAATGCCCGCGAGTTCGGCGGCAAGCTGAATGGCGTCGTCCAGATTGCCGAGTTCATCCACGAGTTTCGCGTCCTTCGCCTGCCGCCCCGTAAAGATGCGGCCGTCGGCCAACGCCTGGACGGTCGCCGGCTCGAGCGCCCGGCCTTCAGCGACCGCGTCGATGAACTGCTGATGCACATCGTCCATCACGGCCTGAAGCAGCGCCTGTTCCTCCTGGGTCATCTTTCTGAGCGGGGATCCGACATCCTTGAACTTCCCGCTTTTGACTACAATGCCTTCGACACCGATTTTTTTCAGCAATCCTTCGACGTTGGCCGTCTCCATGATGACGCCGATGCTGCCTGTGAGCGTCCCCGGATTGGCGATGATCCGGTCTGTGGCTGCGGCGATATAGTAGCCGCCGGACGCGGCGACTGTACCCATCGAGGCAATGACCGCCTTGTTGTTCTTGTTGCGGACGCGCTGTACCGCATCATAGATCTCCTGCGACGGCACGACGCCCCCCCCGGGGCTGTCGATACGCAGGACGATGGCTTTGATGGACGGGTTCTCACCAAACCGCTTCAACTCGGTCACGGTTGACTGGGCGTCCAAGATCACGCCTTCGACGCGAATGAGCGCCACACGATCCTCGGTCGACAGGTCGAGATCAGGGAAGAGCAGATTCACGAGCAAGAGCAGGGCAATCCCGATGCCCGCCAGCAGAAAAATCTTTCGAACAAGCGACCGCTTCGCGGTTTTACCTGGCGTCTCTTCAGTCATAAAGGTTCTGTAAGGAGGCCGGCGGGATCCTGAGGATTCTCCGCCGGTGATTCCACTCTACTTGTCGTCGTCCGCAGAGCCGCGTTTGCGGCTTTGCTTGGCCGCCCGCCCAAGGCTCTGATCTGGCGCACCCTGCGAGGCATGGTATTCATCGACATGCCGCCGCTCAGAATCCAACTGGTGATCCCGGAGGCTTAACGCAATTTTCCGCTCTTCCCGATCCACCTTGATAATCTTGGCGGTGACATCATCCTGCAATTTGAATTTCTCTTCGAGCTTGGCGTTTTGATCCAACGCCGCCTCGCTAATGTGAATCAACCCTTCGATACCGCCGTCTAACTCTATGAAGATCCCGAAATCGGCCACTTTACTGACTTTTCCGCTGGCCGAATCCCCCACCCGATAGCGGCTCGGAATCTCGTCGTCCCACGGATCGCGGCTCAGTTGCTTGTAGCCCAAGGATAGGCGCTCCTTCTCCTTGTCGATACGAAGGACCACGGCTTCGACTTTTTGGCCTTTCTTGAAAATTTCCGACGGATGCTTGATGTGCTTGGTCCAGGACATGTCGGAAATATGGATCAACCCGTCGATGCCCTCGTCCAGACCGATAAAGGCACCGAAATCTGTCAGGCTCTTCACTTTCCCTTCGATACGTGTCCCGATCGGATACTTGCTTTCGACCATGTCCCAGGGATTCGGCGCGGTCTGCTTCATGCCGAGCGAAATCTTACGGCTGGCCGGATCGACGTTCAGCACCGCAGCTTCCACTTGATCGCCGATCGCCACGACGCGAGAGGGATGCCTGACTTCATGAGTCCACGACATTTCCGAGACGTGAACCAGGCCTTCCACGCCGGGCTCCAATTCCACGAAGGCGCCGTAATCGGTCAAGCTAACGACGCGTCCCTTGACCCGCGTCCCAATCGGATATTTTCCTGCGACGTTCGTCCAGGGATCCGCAGATTTTTGCTTGAGGCCGAGCGAGATGCGGCCCGTTTCACGATCGTACTTCAGGACGCTGACCTCGACACGATCGCCGACATTGAACATTTCCGACGGGTGACCGACACGGCCCCAGGACATATCCGTAATGTGCAGGAGACCGTCGATGCCTCCCAGATCGATAAAGGCGCCGTAGTCAGTGATGTTTTTGACCATGCCCTGGATTAGTTGCCCTTCCTTCAGCGTCGCGAGGGTGGTCTGACGCTTCTTGTCCCTCGTTTCTTCCAGCAACACCCGGCGCGAGACGACGACGTTACCACGGCGGTGATTGATCTTGATGATCTTCATGGGAAACGTGCGGCCCACCAGGCCGTCCAAATCCCGGACGGGATGGAGATCGATCTGCGACCCGGGGAGGAATGCCTTCACTCCGATGTCCACCATCATGCCGCCTTTGATCCTCGAGACAACCTTGCCGTCGATGCTTTTCTCGTCCTTGTACAGCTTCTCCAATTCCTCCCAGATCTTCATCTTGTCGGCTTTTTCCTTGGAGAGAATTAGATTGCCGTCGGCATCTTCGCATTCTTCGATATACACCTGAATGCGGTCGCCGATTTTGAGATGCTGCAGATCGTCGTTCGAGAATTGATCGCTCGGGATCATGCCTTCAGATTTGTAGCCGATATCGACGACAACTTTGTCCTTGGTCAATGCGACGACCCGACCCTCGGTAATGGTACCCTCTTCGAGGTTTTTGAAGGTTTCCTCGTAAAGGGCGGCCAAGGCCTCGCGGTCCAACTGCGGCTCACTCGATTTCGAAACGGTGCTCATGGGACTGTCCTACTCTTCCGACGACCGTCGGGTGCTGATGATCAATGACGCCGGCGCTCACTCAGCGTTGCGAGCGCCGACACTGACGTGATGCTCAGTCGGCGGGGCCACCCCGCCGAGTGCGGCGATCCCCTCCATCACGACTCGGCTCACTTCCTGATAAAACTGCTTTGGTTCCTTGTGACCTTCCTGCGAAAAAGACAACGGCGCGCCGAACGACACGGACACCGGATGGAAGCGGGGCCGTTTGGCACTGGCCGGCAAGACCTCAAACGTGCCCTTGAGGTAGGCCGGCACCACGGGACAGCCCGTCTGGGCGACAATCATGCCCAAACCCGGCTTGGCCTGGCGTAATCGCCCGTCGAGGCTGCGGCTTCCCTCAGGAAAGATCACCACAACCTTGCCCGCCTTGATGAGGGCGATGGCCCGGTCGAACGCCTTGCGATCCAACCGGCCGAGCTTGAGCGGAATCCATCCGAGCCATTGCAACACCCCTTTCAACAGGGGGATGAACAGATCGCTGCGTCCCAGGTACCATGCCCGCCTGGGCATTCCGCATCCCAGGAGCGGAATATCGAAATAGCTCGCATGGTTCGCCGCCACCAGCAAGCCGCCTTGCTTCGGCACGCCGCCTTTGACGCGATACCGAAAGCAGAGCCACGCCACCACGCGCGTGAGCACCCATAAAATTCCGTACGCGACCGAACTCACAACTTGGATGTCACCACCGTGAACATCCGGTTGACGACCTCTTCGGCCGACAAGCGTGATGTGTCGATATGATGCGCATCCTCGGCCGCCGTGAGAGGCGCCATCGACCGGGACCGGTCGCGGTCATCCCGCCCCGCCAGCTCAGCACTTGTCTGCTCGATCGCCGCGCCGTGCCCTGCAGCGACGAGTTCCAGGTGTCGCCGCTGGGCGCGGACATATGGATCCGCCTCCAAGAAAAACTTGACCGGTGCCGACGGAAACACGTTGGTGCCGACATCGCGTCCTTCGGCCACGACGGATCCCCGTTCTCCGATCTGTCGTTGCACCGGCAGAAGCCAAGCTCTCACGGCCGGGATCGCCGATACCACGGATGCCGCCTCCGACACGGCCGGCGTCCGAAGCTCTGTGCTGACATCCTGTCCATTCACGGAAACCGCGACGTCATTGCCGGGCAGTTGCATCTGGAGTGACAATTTCGGAAGCAAAGCGGCCACCGCCTCAGCATTGCCGGGTTCGATCCCGTGCTTGAGAACCGCCCAGGCGACCGCCCGGTAGAGCGCGCCGGTGTCGAGATACAGAAACCTCAGCCGGGCAGCCAGGAGCTTGGCCACGGTGCTTTTCCCGACCCCTGCGGGCCCATCGATCGCAACGATCATGTGTCCGACACCTTTCGGAATCCCCTCTTACTCGCCGCTCGTCATGAGCTGCATCAGCGAGCCCAGAAAATCCGGAAAAGACGTTTCGATGCACGCGCTATCCTCGATCAAGGAGTCACACTCGGCCGTCAATCCGCCAATCGCCAAGGACATCGCCACCCGATGGTCTCCATGGCTGCGACCGCTCGTGGCGTTGAGCCGTCCGTTTTCGCCGCCCTGTCCCAAACCTTCGATGGTGATTCCGTCGGCTCTTTCCTCGACTCGGGCTCCCATTGCGCGTAATTCAGCGGCCATCACGGCGATCCGATCGCTCTCTTTCACGCGCAGCTCTTCCGCTCCGGAGACAACAGTTCGCCCTTCGGCAACCGCCGCGGCCACGCACAGAATTGGAAATTCATCGATCGTTTGTGGAATGAGGTCCGGTCCAATCGTCACGCCGCGAAGCGGAGCGGATTTGATACGGATGTCGGCCACCGGTTCGCCCGCCTGTTCACGGCGTTCTCCCAACTGAATATCGGCGCCCATGCGCTGTAAGACGTCGAGCAGTCCGGTTCTGGTCGGATTCACTCCGACCCCTCTAATCGTCACATCCGAGCCAGAAACAATCGTGGCGCCGACGATAAAAAACGCGGCGGCGGAGAGATCGCCGGGCACGATGAGTTCCGGCGCTGCCGTCCAGCCGACGGACGGTCGGCCTTCCATGGTCAACATTAGCCCGTCGCGAGTAACCGGCAATCCAAAAAACTCGAACAGACGCTCCGTATGATCCCGCGAGAGGCGCGGCTCGGAGAGATGGGTCGTGCCCTTGGCGTACAATGCCGCGAGCAACAGCGACGACTTCACCTGGGCGCTGGCCACCGGCGATGCATAGGTGATGGCACGCAGCCTCGTCCCATTCACCGCCAATGGCGCCAACTCTCCGCCCTTCCGACCGGCGATGACGGCGCCCATCTCACGCAGCGGCTTGACGATCCGTCCCATGGGACGACGGCGGATGGAGCCATCGCCAGTGAGCACGGTGAAAAAATCCTGGCCGGCGAGGAGACCGGTGAGCAGACGAATGCCGGTCCCGGAGTTACCGCAGTCAATGACGGTCCCCGCTTCGGCGAGTCCCCAAAGCCCTTTTCCATGTACTTGCAGCTCATTGTCCGTTGCGTCGATTCTCACTCCCAGCGCCTGGAGGGCGCGCATCGTGTTGAGACAATCTTCTCCGCGGCAATATCCTTTGAGGCTGCTCCTGCCTTCGGCGAGCGCTGTCAAGATCAGCGCACGGTGCGTGATCGACTTATCGCCGGGGACGGCAACGGTTCCCCTAAGCGCCTGACCGGGCCTGATCCTCAATGCGGCCGATTTGCCTTCTTGCATTGCGCTCGTCGCTACCTCTCTCGGTCAATTCCGCGTGTCGGCCCAGACGCCCTTTAGATCCACAATTACGTACGAATCGGAAATTTTTCCCGCTCTTGTTTCGCGCGCTCCAACAGCTTTTCGATGCCGGCCGCATCTCTCATCTGTATGAGCTGTCTCAATTCTGCCAAAGCATGCTCATAGGCACGGATACAGGCAACGACGTTCTCGCGGTTCCATAAAAAAATATCCCGCCACATTTCAGGCGAACTGGCGGCGATCCGCGTCGTGTCACGCAAGCCTCCGCCCGAATGGCCGGCTAAATCCAGTGCTGGAACGTTGCTGCGAATCTCAATGAGGGCATTCATCAGGGCGAAGGCCGCGACGTGCGGCAAATGACTGACCGCACCCAAGATTTTGTCGTGCAAATGAGGGTCCATCGTAAGGACCACGGCGCCGGCTTCCTGCCAGAGACCCTGCATGCGCTCGAGAGCCTCTGGATCGGTGCGCGGGGTGGGCGTCAGGATACAGCGTCGTCCGGAAAAGAGGTCTTCGGATCCCGCCGCCGCGCCCGTCTTTTCCTTGCCTGCGATGGGATGCGCGCCGACAAAGTGCACGCCGGCGGGCATGTATTGCTCCGACCGTTCGACCAGCTGGCCTTTGACGCTCCCGACATCCGTGACTATCGCACCGGGTTTCAAACACGAGGCCCAATCTTTCAAGTGGCGTTCATAGGTATCGACCGGCGTCGCGAGGATGACGAGGTCCGCATCTTGTACCGCCTCCTTAGGATCGACCACGTACCGATCGATCGCGCCCACCGTCACCGCCGTCTTGAGGTTTTCAACACGCCGCCCCGCACCCACGACGCTTGCCGCCAATCCTTTGCGCCGCAGAATCATGCCGAGGGACCCCCCGATCAGCCCGACTCCGATAATGACCGCTCGACTGAAATGCAGTTTCATTACACGTCTCTTCCCACCGCATGGGCGATCTTGCGCATGTCGTGCATCAGTTCCTTGAACTTGGTCGGCTTGATGGATTCCTCGCCGTCGCAGAGGGCGCACTCGGGGTTGGAATGGACTTCAATCAGAATGCCGTCGGCGCCGGCAGCGACGGCGGCCTTCGACATGGGTGCAACGAGGTTCCATTTTCCGGTGGCATGACTGGGATCGACGATCACCGGCAGATGCGATAATTCCTTCAACGTCGGGATCGCGGCAAGATCAAGGGTGTTCCGGTACTGCGTTTCAAACGTGCGGATGCCTCGTTCACACAGCATGACGTTCCGGTTTCCGCGCGACATAATATATTCGGCCGACAAAAGAAATTCCTTGATCGTGGCAGACAGCCCCCGCTTCAACAATACGGGCTTGTCGTACGCCCCGACCTCCTTGAGAAGCTCGAAGTTCTGCATGTTCCTTGCCCCAATCTGAATGATGTCGGCCTTTTCGAGGAACAGCTCGATATCGCGCGTGTCAAGAATTTCGCTGACGACCGGCAATCCCGTCTGCTTCCTCGCCTCGGCCAGGTAATCCAGCCCTTCCCGGCCCAATCCCTGGAACGAATACGGCGACGTGCGCGGCTTGTACGCGCCGCCGCGCAGGATGCTGGCTCCGGCGGCCTTCACTTCATGCGCGATGCCGACGGTCAGCTCCAGCCGTTCGACCGCGCACGGGCCGGCCATGATGGCGAGCCGGTTCGCCCCGATTTTGACCCCACCGACGTCGATGATCGTGCCTTCTTTTTTGAATTCACGGCTCACCAGCTTCCAAGGCGCCAGGATGGGAAGAACGCTTTCCACTCCGGGCAGCGCCGTGAGCGGCTGGTTCTGCAGAATGCGGTCGTCTCCGATGACGCCGATGATCGTCCGTTCCTGCCCTGTCGAGAGCTGCGATTTCAATCCCAGTTCCCGAAGCCGATCGACGATATGATCGACTTCACGCTCGGATGCATCCGGCCTCAACACGATGATCATGGTGTCCTCGTCTTCGTTGCGCCCGGCTGTAACACGTGTCCGAGCGCTGCCAGGAACGATCTGTTCTCTTCCGCTTGCCCGATCGTCACCCGGATCATACGCCCTTCGATATGACGGACGATCACGCCCAGCCGCAACAGTGCGTCGAACACAGACCGGCCGTCACGCCCGACATCAAAGTAGAGAAAATTCGTTTCGCTCGCGATCGGCGTAATGCCGAGCGCCCGCAGGCCAGCGACCACCTGATCCATACCGGCCTGATTGACGCTTCGGCTTCTTGCCACATGTTCATCGTCTTCCAACGCGGCAAGCGCGGCTCGCTGCGCGAGGCTGTTCGCGTTGAACGGCGGCCTGACGCGATTGAGAAAGTTCGCGATTTCGGAAGTCGTGACGCCGTAGCCGATGCGCAGGCCGGCCAAGCCGTAAATCTTTGAAAATGTCCTCAAGACGATCGCATTCCGCCCGTGCTTCACATAGGCCAGGGCATCCGGAAATTCCGAACTGCGGACATATTCGAAGTAGGCCTCGTCGAAGACGACCACGACGTGATCGGGTACGCGCAGGAGCAGTCGGTCCACCGCGTCGGCCGTCACCATGGTGCCTGTCGGATTGTTGGGATTACAGAGAAACAGCAGGCGCGTGCGCTCCGTGATGGCATCAGCCATGGCGTTCAGGTCGTGGCGCCATTGCACCAATGGCACGACCACGGGTGTCCCATGAGCGGCCATGACTTCCATCTTGTAGATCACGAACGTCTGATCGGCCATGACGGCCTCGTCACCCGGTGAGAGGAATGTACGGGCCAAGAGGCCGAGAATCTCATCGGAGCCGTTGCCGAGAATGATCTGATCCGTCGTCACCTTCCAGCGATCGGCCAGCGCTTGGCGCAAGCGGAAGGCCCCGCCGTCCGGATATCGGTGAAGCGTCGCTACTCCCTCGTTGATAACAGCCATGGCTCTGGGCGAGGGGCCGAGCGGATTTTCGTTCGACGCCAACTTGATGACTCGGGCAAGCCCAAGCTCGCGCTGCAGCTCCTCGATCGGCTTGCCGGGCACGTACGGAGTCAAGGCGGCGATGTCAGGATGAACGTGAAGTGTCATGGGATTAGCTATGGGCCGGGTAGGAGCCGAGCACTTTCATGAACAGGCAGCGCCCGGTGATTTCTTCGACGGCCTTTTTGACCCGTTCTTCTTCGATATGGCCTTCGACATCAACGAAAAAGATGTACTCCCACGCCTTACGTCTGGAGGGTCGGGACTCGATCTTGGTCATGCTCAATCCGTGCGAGGCAAAGGGGCGCAGCAGGTCATACAGCGCACCGACCTTGTCCTTGATTGACAGCATGAGCGAGGTCTTGTCCTTGCCGGTGCGTTGCGGCGGCTTCTGAGACAAGACGAGAAAGCGCGTAAAGTTGTTCAAATTGTCTTCGATTCTCGACTTGATGACCTTGAGGCCGTACAACTGCGCGGCCAATTCGGAAGCGATTGCCGCGATTGAGGGGTCATCGAGGCACATTTCAGCGGCGCGCGCCGTGCTGGCAACTTCGGACACCGGAACATGCGGCATGTTCGTTTCCAACCAGTTGCGGCATTGGGCGATCGCATGGGGATGGGAGCAGATCTTCTTCACCTCTTCAGCGGCACCTGACTTCGACATGAGATGGTGCGACACTTCCTGAAGCACTTCTCCATAAATCAAGAGGTTAGAGTCGATGAACATATCGAGGGTATGGTTGACTACGCCTTCGGTGGTGTTCTCGATTGGGACCACTCCGAAGTTCGCCCGTCCCCGTTCGACCTCACTGAAGACGTCCTTGATGCTGTTGACAGGAACATATTGCGCGGAGGCGCCGAATTTCTGAGTGCAGGCCATATGCGTGAACGTCGCGCGGGGCCCCAAGTAGGCCACCTTTTGGGGACCTTCCAGGGAAAGCGACGCCGACATTATCTCCCTGTACACCGGGCGGATCCCATCCGAAGGGAATGGACCGGTATTTTGCGCGATGAGGCGCTCAATGATGGCGGCTTCGCGGGCCGGGGTATGCAGATTCGCGCCGGCATCCTGGAGCTTTTTGAGTCTGCCGATCTCGATAACGCTTTTCGAGCGCTCGTTGAGGAGACGCAAGATCTCGTCGTCGATCCGATCGATCTCTTTCCGGTAATCGGAAAGGTCACCGGGCATGAATGGGACCCCCTCCACCCCTGCCTCATGAGTTGGACGAGCGTCCAGAGGCAGGACGGGTGCGAGCAAGCAACGAATAATACAGGAACGGCTTCGCGGAATGCAAGGAGAGTCCAAGACTTTCAGGAACTTGCGCGTCCTTGTCGGTTCGAATGAGAGCGTAGGGAGAACGACCGCGAGATGGTCAATACAACAGCGTCGAGGGCCTCTTGAAATGGTCCAGCGCGGCCTTGGTCACCTGACGGCCGCGGCCGGTCCGATCCAGGAAACCGGCCTGGATCAGATAAGGCTCGTACACGTCTTCAAGCGTGTTTTTATCCTCCTGGACGGCGGCTGCCAGGGATTCGACGCCGACAGGGCCACCCGCGAACTTGTCGATGATCGTCAGCAAAATGTTCCGATCCATCTCGTCGAAGCCCGCCGCGTCCACTCCCAACCAGGTCAGTGCCTCCTGCGCCACGGCGGACGTGATCCGTCCTTCCGCCTTCACTTGGGCATAGTCCCGGACTCGTTTGACGAGCCGGTTGACGATGCGGGGGGTGCCCCGGGCCCTACGGGCGATTTCCTCGGCGCCAGCCTTCTCGATGGCAATTCCCAGCAAGCGGGCGGAGCGCATCACGATCACCTCCAAATCCGCCGGGGAATAGAATTCGAGACGATGGACAAGCCCAAACCGGTCGCGCAACGGCGACGTCAATGCGCCGGCCTTCGTCGTGGCGCCCACGAGCGTGAACCGTGGCAGATCGAGCTTGACGGTCCGCGCCGCCGGTCCTTGGCCGACGACGAGATCCAGCTGAAAGTCCTCCATCGCGGGATACAGCGCTTCTTCGACGGAAGCCGGCAAACGGTGGATCTCATCGATAAACAGGACGTCATGCTCCTGTAAGTTCGTCAGAATCGCCGCAAGATCGCCCGCATGGCCAAGGACCAGTCCCGAGGTTGAGCAGAATGTGCCTCCCATTTCCCGCGCAATGATGTGCGCAATTGTCGTCTTGCCGAGCCCAGGAGGGCCATAGAAAATGGTGTGATCGAGCGGCTCGTTCCGCTGTTTCGCCGCCTCGATGCAGATCCGCAGCGAATCCTTCATGCGCGTTTGTCCGATGTATTCGTCGAGCGTTTGCGGACGGAGCGCCTGCTCCATGCTGCGCTCATCGTCGGTCAATTGCGCATTCGCGACTCGTTGCGACATGACGGTTGTATCTCCTGAGTTGAGCCGGCTCAGAAGTTCACGGCTTTTGCGGGGCCGGCACCCGCGGAGGCGGCGGGAGGGCGCCCTGACCAGGCGCCGGCAGACCGGCACAATCCGGCGGGCAGGTTTTTGCACCTTGCGTCGCATCCGGAAGATTCAGCTCCATCCGCTCAAGCTGACATTGGGATAGACGCCCTGCGTCCTGATTCCCGCATCGAGCCGGCACCGATGAGGTTCCAATCTCGCGATAGCCGTCAGGACAAGACCCGCAGACTGGAAGCATGTTCGCGCCCAGCGGAACACATTGCACCAGCGTCGCGTCGCCGTCTTTACAAATCTCGGGTGCCTGGATGACGCCCGTGGTCGCATAACCATCCGGACACTTGCCGCAGGTCTTGCGGATGCTCTTTGGCTCGGCCGCCGGTTCTTCCGCCGATGAGACAAGCGTCGGCGTTCCGTGCAAAACACTGATGAGCGAGAAGGCGGCGCAGCACGCCTTCCATACACGAGTCGGTGTCTTTAGGGACATGCTCACCCCCTCGCCAGATTCTTCAAGCTTTCCCTGATCAGCTCCTGCAATCTCAGAGGACCGGAGCATGAGCGCTGGACGCCCTTCAGCGCTTCTTTCGCGTCGGACATCCGATATCCCAGGTTGGTCAACGCAGAGAGCGCGTCTTCAAAGGTACCGTCCTCGCTATTCGTGATGACGTCGGTTAAAGGCGCGAGCGTCGGATGCAGTTTGACCATCTTATCCTTGAGCTCCAACACAAGGCGGCCGGCCGATTTTTTGCCGATGCCCGGAACGGTTTCCAGTTTCTCCACGTCGCCTGATTGGATCGCCGACACGAGATCCGAGACTGGAAGCGCGGACAACATGCCCAAGGCGGACTTGGGGCCGATGCCCGAGACGCTCAGGAGCAGCACAAAGGCGTCTTTTTCTTGTGGCGTGCTGAACCCGAACAATTGGATGGCATCTTCGCGAACGTGAGTATGGATGCTCAGGGTGAGGCTGTCCTCGACGTTCGGAAGGTTGTAGTACGTGCTGAGAGGGATAAAGACTTCGTATCCGACTCCGTGAACGTCAAGAGCCAGATGGGTGGGCGCCTTGAAGGCCAATCGGCCTGTCAGAAGGGCGATCATGAGGTCAAGTGATCCGCGATTGGCGAAGCGTGATGGATGAAGGATTCATTTGCAAGCACTGAATCCTCATGACTTTTCACCCTTCACTCGTCACGCATCACCGTGCTCATCATCCTGCGGCCGTGGCCGCGACCTTTTCCATCACATCGTCGGGAATATCAAAATTCGCATGCACCTTCTGCACATCGTCGTGCTCGTCGAGGATTTCCATGAGTTTCAGCATTTGCTCAGCGCCCTTTTCCTCGAGCTTGATCGTGTTCTGCGGAATGTACGTGATTTCTGCCAGAGAAGCATCGATTTTTGCGTCAGCCAGCGCTTTCTTGACGGTGTCAAAATCCTGCGGGTTTGTGATGACTTCAAAAGTCTTCTCGCCCACTTTCACGTCTTCCGCGCCGGCGTCAAGGGCGACCGACAGCAGTGTATCTTCATCGCTTTTGGACTTGTCGACGGCAAGGAGTCCCTTTTTATGAAACTGCCAGGAGACCGCTCCCGCCTCCGCCATGTTTCCATGGTTTTTCGTCAGCACGCTGCGGATTTCGGCCACGGTTCGATTCCGGTTGTCGCTGGTAATTTCGATCAACAAGGCCGTTCCACCCGGACCGTAGCCCTCTAGTGTGAATTCCTCGTACGTCACGCCGGGCAGTTCGCCGGTGCCCCGTTGAATCGCCTTTTTCAAGGTGTCGCCCGGCATGTTCGCTTCCTTCGCTTTGGCGATCGCCAGCCTCAACCGTGGATTGCCGTCCGGATCGCCGCCCATGCGCGCCGCAATCGTCACCTCGCGGATAATCCGGGTGAAAATCTTCCCCCGCTTGGCATCCTGTGCCCCTTTATGGCGCTTAATGGTCGCCCAGTGACTATGTCCGCCCATAGTGCAACTCCATTCAGCCGCCGGGGACGGCTGATCATTCCGCAATGGCTGGGAGTGAAGTCGTAGACCTAACACAGCGTTTGGAAGGGTGTCAATTATGAGCGGGCAAGACCGGCGGCTTACTCTGAATAGATCAGCAGCTGTGCGCCGATGAGAAGGATGAGCGAAACCCAGACCCATTCCCAGTTCGTTGGAACGGAGCGTTCTGGTGGGTCGACCCAGGCCGAGAGCAGCTTCGAAGAGCCGGCCGTCACTGCCATCGTTCCCATGATCGCGTGATGCATGGCGATTTTCTCTGCTGAAGGGTGACCGCCATGCGAATGGCCGAAGAGCATGAAGCCTCCCACAATGGCCATGAGGGGAAGAGGTGAGGACCACACTTTCTTGCCGATTCGCCCCAGGCGACGCAACAACTCGACGCTTCCGACGCCAAGGGCGAGAATCCCGTACACCTTATGTTGCAGGATCTCGTGGTCGCCGCCCGCGAACGTCTCGGTAAAACTGAGTGAGCCGATCGGCCAGGCTTCATGATCGCTCCAAATCATGAGGAACAGGCCGGCGAGGATCAGCGCCGATGGAAAAAGAAGCCTAGCCCAACCCAGAGCGGCCATCCTCAACAGATGACTCAATTCGGCCAGCCCCATCAAGACGACCATGAATCCGGCGATGTGGTGGTTGCGCTCGGAATAGGCGATGCCCGTCTCCGAGCCCTCCCAAGCATCAGCCGCCTCCGCCCGATGATGCCCATCATGGCCTCCGGCGTGGAGAGCGTCAGGATGCAGGGGAGCGGCAGGTTGGGCCAAGCCAGCACCGGAGGTCAGCAGCGCAAACAAGGCGACCCGGTAAATGACCATGGCAAATCGAATCCATGGAGAGTTGCTGCCCGTACGGGCGGCAACGGAAAGGCCCATTCGGTCTAACCGAATGGGCCTTTCATCTTTCGAGGCAAGCAGGCGTCTCACGCTACATGAACTTCATGAATTTGTCCTTGGCGTCATCCATGACTTGAGCCGTGATCGTGGCCGCGCCGCGCTCTTTCGCGAGTCGCTCAATTTCCTTTCGGGCCATGGGACGAATGAAGTCGGGAATGTTGTCGAGACGCTGTTGCGCTTCAGGCGTCCAGGACATTCCGTTGGGTGAATCATTCTTTGAGTCGTCCATCACCTGCAACGTGATGGTCTGATAGCCGTGTTTACCGGCAAAGGCTTCGACACTGCTCTGCACCATCGGCTTCACGAACGCCGGTAGCCGATCCAACTTCTCCTTCGCATCGGGTGTCCACGTGAATTCCGGGTTCCCCGTTCCGCCATTGGCAGGCTTGCCGCCGGAAGTTAAGCCCATTTCGGCGACCATGGCGGAAAAGGGGCATCCTCCGCCTGCCTTATCGCCCGTTTTCCCCGGAGCGGAAGGCGCCGACACCGGTTGTCCTCCGTGAATTTTCTCGTTCAGATAAGCGGCCATTTGCCCGGAACCGGCCTGCGCTTCTTCTTTCAGCGTGCCACGGGTCATTTCGAACGGCTGCGCTTGGGCGCTCCGTCCTCCCAATTGGACGCCAAGCGAACTGACCATCTGCGTCTCACCGGGGTTGGTGACCATCGAGAACTTGGCGCCGCAGGACGGACAACCGAAAAATACACCCAGCGATCCTTCACCGGGTTTTTCCACCTTCTCGAAGTTCATGTACGTTTCACAGTTGAGACACACGAATTTCATGGCAGCTCCTCTCCGCTCACAATTGCTCCGCGAGGACTCTCTTGTAGTCCAACAAGGTTCGGATCCGTCCTGCGATGTCCTGATAGCGTTGAATGGTAGGATAGGCCTCGTCCAACAGCGGCTTCCCCTTGTCGAACGTGCGCGCCAGCGTGCGGTCGAATGGGATCCGGCCCAACAGGGGCAAGTCGAGCGCTTCGCACATGGCCTCGGTGTTGCCTTCGAATAACTCGTTGAGCTCGCCGCAGGATGGACAACGGTATTCGCTCATGTTTTCGACGATACCCAGTACTTTGATGCCCATGTCACGGGCGTAGGTCACGGATTTTTGCACGACGTCGGAAGCGACTTCGGAAGGCGTCGTCACCACGATGGCGCCGGCTAAATCCGGAATAAAGCCGGCGATGACCGGCGGTTTATCGGCAGCCGCGCCCGGCGGAAGGTCAGCCAGCAAATAATCCAGCTCGCCCCACACGACATCGGCAAGAAATTCCCGGATCACGTTCATTTCCATCAAACCCAGCCACACCGGACTGACGTCCATCGGCCCTTTCCAACGGACGGGCGAGGCGGCGTCCAAAAAGAAATCCATCGAGGCGACCTTGACACCCAGCGGACCAACCGGAGGCACCGCGCCTTCAGGCGTCATCGTCAAGGACCGACCGTGCAGACCGAGCATGCGGGGAACGCACGGACCATTGAGATCAACGTCCAGCAGACCGACACGAGCCTGTTGGCGAGCCAGAGCGAGGGCGAGATTGACGGTGGTCATGCTTTTGCCGACGCCGCCTTTACCGCTCATGATCACCAGCTTGTGCTTGATGCCGGCCATGCGCGCTTGCACCTGCTTCATCTGTTCGGTAATTTGAGCAACGACTTTCGCGTCGTCGGTGTAGCGGAGCCGACTGAGGATGGTCTTGAGGTCTTTTTCTTGAGGCATCAACGTAACCGCCGCCTAAATTAAAGGTGTTACGGTAACACAGCGGTTTCGAGCGCGTCAAACGTAGCCCACGACGAAACCCCGTCATTCCGAAATCTTACGAGGCTCAAAACGGCCCACCTTCTCACCCGCCCCCCCGCGCGCCGAGACGCGCGCATTCCCAAGCTCACCCGCCCACCCACGCACGCCGAGACGCGCGCATTCCCAAGCTCACCCTCCACCCGCGCGCGCCAACGCCGCACCGTTCCTCGAACTTAGGCCGCAGGGAGGACACCTGACCGAGAATGAAGCGCGGTGCGAGACGCGTCACCTCATCGATTGCACGGCAATCGGTGGGTTGGGCGAGACATCTGTCAGGGCTGGCGGCGAACTCGAAGGCCGCTTTTCAGCATCCTGTTAAATTGAGTACTGGAACGTGGGCTTCGCGCCGATGGCTTGCGCGAGGACGCCGCGGCGTTTCAATTCGTCGAGGATGCGCTTGGTCGCCGCATCGAAGTCCGAAGGACCGGAGAACACAATATCCGCATCCGGCGGACCTTCTTCGGGGAGCTTGCTCATGTGAATCGAAATGACTGGGGTAGGATGGACCAGAGTTCTGATCGCCTGCGCGGCTTCCGTGTACGCCATGCCAAAGGGATTTGTCGTCGACACGACGATCAAACCGGTATCAACCAGCAATCGAGCGACTTCCCCGTAGCGCCGGGCCATTTCCATGGCCTGGCCTCGCCGGCCGTCCTCGAGATCGGCGTCCAAGCCCATCCTTAGATTTTCACCATCCAAGAGATAGGCATGACGCCCGTCCGCGACGAGTCTTGCTTCAAGCTTCTTGGCCAAAAACGACTTGCCGGTGTGCCGCCCGCCGGTGATGAGCACAATCGCGGCTCGATGGCCATATTGCTGGGCTCGCTCTTCGATGCCGACTTCACCCTTGACCCAGGCAAAATCCCGGCGGCGCGCTTCCTCGCGCAGAGTTTCCTGCTCGTCTCGGATCATTTCCGTGACAATGCCGCCACCGGCGATATCATATTCATCCACGAGCACGAAGCGGCCGGTGGCCTCGAATGTGGAGGACAGATCGAAGGCGATCGGCGCCTTCGTGCGCAGCGTCAGCTCCGCGACCTGGTTGCGGTTCACCATTTTGCTGCCTTGCTGCTGATTCAAATCCATCGTATCGATGATCCGATGGATTGCCCCAACCTCGCATTCCACCTCGTTGGTGGCCACGCGGAGCAGATATTTGCGCCCTTCCTCCAACGGCCGCTTGCCGAGCCAGAACAGATTCGCCTTGAAGGCCGTCGACACGTGCGGCAAGTGCTCCGGGTGGGTGGCAATCTCCCCACGCTCGACGAAGATCTGCTCGTCGAGGGTGATGCCAATGGATTGACCCGCCTCAGCCGACGTGAGCACAGGCTCAATGTTGAACGCTTCGATCGTCCGGATGCTGGTGCGTTTATTGGAAGGGGAAAAGACGAGTTGATCTCCGATCTTCACCCGTCCGGCGGTAATGCGGCCGGCAAGAATCCGCCGAGCATCGAACTTATAGACGTCTTGAATCGGAAACCTCAGAGGCTGCTCCGAACGCGCTGTTTCCTTCTTGAACATGCTGAGGGTATCCAACACCGTCGGGCCCTTATACCAGGCCATGGCCTGGCTGCGATTGGCGATGTTGTCCCCGAGCTTCGCACTCACTGGAATAACGCGCTCGGGGGTCGCCCCGAATTGCCCGAGGAATTCGCGATATTCCTTCTCAATACCCTCGAAGACATCCTCACGGTACCCAACGAGATCCATCTTATTGACGACGACGGCAAACTGGCGCACCCCCAACAACGAGAGCAGATAGCCGTGCTTCTTCGACTGTTCTTTCACGCCTTCCAGGGCGTCGATTAAGAGCAGCGCCGCCTCCGCCCGCGCCGCGCCGGAAATCATGTTCTTGAGAAATTCCTTATGCCCCGGCGCGTCGATAATGATGTAATGACGGGACTTCCAATGAAAGAATGTCCTGGCCGTATCAATCGTGATGCCTTGCTCCTGCTCCTCCAAGAACGCGTCGAACAGGAACGCGTATTCGAATTCCTTGCCCTGCTGCCGGCAAATGGCCTGCACTTTTTCCAGCTTGCCGTCCGGCAGAGAGCCGGTGTCGGCATAGAGGCGGCCGAGAAGCGTGGACTTCCCATGATCAACGTGCCCGACGATCACGATGTTCAGATGTTCTCTAGATGCGGCGGCAGTCATTGGAGGCCTACATATATCCATCTTTGCGCAGCAACTCCATTCCTCGCCCTTCATCCTGCGCGCGGCCCGACCGCTCGGCCACCGTCGTGTGGCGGAGCTCCTCAATGATGTCGTCGACCGTGCTGGCAGTCGATTTGATCGGCATCGTGCAGGGCGCGCATCCCAGGCTGCGATAGCGCGTCCCGTCGCCCTTATTGAGATACAGATCGATGAACGGAATGCTCTCGAGTTTGATGTATTCCCAGATGTTAATCTCCGTCCAGTCGAGCAAGGGATGGATCCGGATATGGGTGCCGGGCGGAAACGTCGTCTTGAATTGATCCCAAAGCTCCGGCGGCTGATCGCGAAAATCCCAATCGCCGTGCTTGTCGCGGGGGGAGAAATACCGTTCTTTCGCTCTTGTGCCTTCCTCGTCCGCCCGGACGCCAAGGATGACGCCCGTGTACCCTTTCTGCTCAAGCAATTGCTTGAGCCCATTGGTTTTGAGGGCCGTGCAACAGGTCACGCGTCCGAGCGTATGGTTCATACCGGCGGCCAACGCCTCTTTGTTTTGTCCGACGACGAGATTCAGGTGCCATTCTCTCGCCAGGCGATCGCGATATTCGATCATCGCCGGAATCTTATAGCTGGTGTCGACATGGAGCAGCGGGAACGGGACGTGTCCAAAAAATGCCTTGCGGGCGAGCCACAGCAGCACCGTCGAATCTTTTCCCATCGACCAGAGCATGGCGAGATTATCGAAATGCTTATAGGCTTCTCTCAAAATATAAACGCTTTGGTCCTCCAGCTGACGAAGATGCTTCACATCAAGCTCCGTAGATCGCTTAACAATTTTGAGCGGCTGCCACCGGCGTATGCGTGAGCGCTTCCAATTTCTTTGCGCCGGCCCCATCCTCGAGCGCACGCCGAGCTAGCGACGTGCAGTCCGCCAACGAGGCACCTCTCGCCCCTGCATAAAGCAGCAAACCGGCGTTCAACAAGACCCAGTCGCGCTGCCCGCCGCCGATTTGGTTGTGAAGGATCCGTCTTAATAGCTCGGCCTCCTTCTCTCTCTGCTCCGGAGGATATCCGGCCATCTCGCGAGACGTGGCCAACGGCAATCCGGCATCTTTAGGAGCCAACGTCAACGGAGTAATCCGCTCATCGCGCAACTCCAAGACCTTGGTCGTCATCGCAATCGACAATTCAGGATCGCCTTCCACACCCCTGACCACGAGCGCCCTTGGCATGCCGAGCATGCGAATGGCTTCGGCGGTTTTCTCGAAATGGGGAGGGTGCGTGAGACCCACGACTTGCGACGAGGCGCGTGCCGGGTTGAGCAGTCTCGCGATGGGATGAAACACACTGCGCACGCCGAGTTCCTGCCGCATCTCCAGAAAGCGGTACAGCGGCGGATGATACAGCGCGATGTCCAAATATCCAAAGCCCTGCTTCCCGACCATGTTGGCGACGCCTTTACCGTCGAGATCAATCGGAATGCCCAAGCTCTTGAGGACGGCGGCAGTCCCAGGACGGCCGGGAATCCCGTCATATCCATGCATGAGTACGGCTCCTCCGGCGGCGGCCGCAAGAATCGCGGCCGCCACGAGCGCATGAAAGGTGTCCTGCTTGCCTGCATAGGAGGGTACATCAACGAGGCCGGCATCCTTCGAGACCGCTAACGCCGCGACGTACGACCGGGCAGCAGCGGTAAATGCCGCCAGTTCTGTCACCGATTCCATTTTGAATCGCATCGCCACGAGAAATGCGCCGGCCTGGGCTGCCGTCGCCTTTCCTTCGATCAAGGCCTGCATGGCCCGCTTGGCCTCATCCCATGTAAGATCTTTGGAGGCCTTGGGACCCTTGGCGATCTTGGCGATGAATTCCTGCATGGCCATTACGATGCCTTGTGAAGTCCGCATTCGGTTTTGTCACGGCCTTGCCAACGACCGGACCTCGGATCGTCACCTGGCATGACGGGCTTGGTGCAGTGAGTACAGCCGATACTCGGGTAGTTCCGGTCATGCAAAGGGTTATAAGGCACTTCATAGACCTTGATGTACGTCCAGACGTCACCCGTAGTCCATCGGACGAGCGGATTGACCTTGACAAGTTGAAAGGTGGCGTCCCACTCGATCGGACTGGCATTGGCACGGGTCGGCGACTGCTCACGCCTGATACCGGTGATCCAGGCGCCATAGCCAGCGAGAATCCGCTTCAGCGGCTCGACTTTTCTCATCTGACAGCATCGATCCGGATCGCTGGCCCAGAGCGCTTCCCCATGCTGTTCAGCCTGGCCTTCGGGAGTGAGCAGCGATTTGACCTGATGGATTTGGGCCGGTTCCAAGGCGTACCGCTCGATGATCCGATCGCGCGTCGCATAGGTTTCGGGAAACAGAAAATCCGTGTCCAAATAGAACAATCCAACGGACGGATTAATTCGATGGATCATATCGATCAAGACCACATCCTCCGCGCCAAAGCTGCACGCCAGGATGATTCCGGGACCGAACCGATCGACCGCCGCAGCGAGAATGGTCTGTGGCTGGCTGTCCTCGAGTGATTCGCCCCATGTCTGAATCTCTTCTTTAGAAACGATCATTTCCTTCTTCTCTTATGTATCTGCCGCGCTTACCCTGTTCTCACCCGCCTACCCGCGCGGCGCCGAGACGCCGCGCTTACCCATCCACCTTCTCGACTAAAATCCGGTAATGCGTGGCCTCAGGCTCCAGCGCTTCCTGGAGGTGAACGAGATGACCGTCATTCTTCAGGCTCATCGGCACGTTTTTGATCGGTTCACCTGCATCCAGCCAGACTTCCAGTTTTTCACCGGCATCCATCATCTCGAGTTTCAGCTTCGTCTTCACATAGTTCATAGGACAGGCCACGCCGCGAAGGTCGTAGACGGGGGCGCCGGTGGGCACGACGGCGGCCGGCTTCGCAGGGGAAGCCACGGGCGCAGGCGGAGCCTGCTCCTTGACCGCCGACAGCTTGAGGTCTTTTCCGATCTGGTCCGTGGCGGCCCTGCAGGCATCGATGAACCCTTTTGCAAACGTCATTTTCTCGCGCGCAGACTCCGGCGTCGTCTCCTTCGGACCCAGGTCGCCGACTTTGTTGTTCAGATCGCGGTAGATGCCAGGAACCACACCCTTTTGAGCGATCCGAACGTCGAATTCGGCGAAGGTATCGGCATCCGTGGACGGCTCAAGACCTTCAGTCACGAGCAACGCCTTTGCGGCCGCGAGGACCGCTCGATAAGATTTGTTCACGGACACCGGATACTGATGATTGTCGATCAGCAGCCTGGCTTGATACAGCTCTTGATCCGCCTCTAAGATGCCGTTTTCAATCATTTCAAGCGCACCGCCGGCGCATTCGCCCGGCCCCAAGTCCTCGAGCACGAACTCGTCTTCAGCCTCCCAGTCATAATAAAACGTCGGGTCTTCCGCAAACGGGGGAACGAGCGTATAGGGTATTAGCTCATCCTTCAGCGCATTCTTTCCGACGCGATCGATGAATGAAGGCAGTCCCTCCCCGGCGCGACGGTCTCTGCGATAGACCTCGATCAGATGCGCAATCGCCGCTGAGACCGCCTTTGCCGGCAGCTTTACCGTCATCTGGCCGATCTTGGCCGTGCCGTTGACCTTACCGCCCAAATGCAACTCATAGAACGGCGCCGTATGCTCTCCGATGCGCTTGCCGACGCCATGGAGACCGATCGTTGCGATGTGATGCTGCGCACATGAATTGTGGCAGCCGCTGATCTTGACGCTGACATCTTTCAAATCTTCCGGGACACGGCCGGCCGGAAAGACTTCCGCCAGCGCCCGTGCGAGGCCCTTGGACGAGGTGATGCCGAGCCCGCAGGTGTCCGTTCCCGGACAGGCGATGATGTCCTCTACCAACTCGGCGCCCGGATCCGAGAGTCCTTGGGAGGCAAGATCCTCATGGAGGTCGGCAAGACGCGCCTCAGGCACCCATCGAATGACGATGTTCTGATTGATGGTCGTCCGGAGGTTCCCGTTCGAATAGCGCTCAGCCAAATCCGCAAGATGCACCATCTGTGCGGCGGTCACATCTCCCATGAAAAGCTTGACCACCGCCGCAGCATATCCCGCTTGCTTTTGAGAGACCACATTCGTCCGCTTCCACATGGCGAAGGGCGTTTCCTGGGCGGATGCATCCGGCGAGCCGTTGGCGCGGGCCTTCATGCCGTTCGAGGTCGGCATAATCAACGGCACGGGCTCGTCATGGTGCTCGAACAGCGTCAACGGCCGTGGGCTCGGCCTCGCATGTCCCATCGCGACATATGCCTCTTCCCAGCGCCGCTTGAATTCCGCAAACCCAAGCTTCTCGATTACGAACTTCATGCGGGCCTTGTTGCGGTTCTTTCGATTGCCGAGGGTATCAAACACTTTGATGACCGCTTCGATGCTCGGAATCAATTCTTCAATCGGCGTGAATTCCCTCAAGACCTGAGCAATACGCGGCGCCGAACCGAGTCCCCCGCCTGCCACCATGCGAAAGCCAAGGGTGCCGTTCGCCGCTTTGACGGCGAGCAAACCGATGTCATGAATCGGCGTGAGGGCGCAGTCATGCCGGCACCCCGAGAAGGCGATCTTGAACTTTCGCGGCAGACTTTGATTGAGGGGATTCCGCAATAAATGATAGGCGACCGTTTTTGCATAGGGGGTGATATCGAACACCTCGCCCTGACATACCCCCGCCAAATGGCAGCCGGTAACGTTGCGAACGGTATTTGCGCATGCCTCTCTCGTCGTCAAACCGACTTCCGCCAATCCGCGCATGATGGTCGGGACATCCTTCAATTCTGCAAAATGCAATTGGATATCCTGTCTGGTCGTGACGTGACCGACTCCCGTCGTATACCGTTCCGCGAGCTCGGCGACACGGCGCAATTGGTTGGCCGTAATGCCGCCGAACGGAATCTTAATTCTGACCATTTGGACACCCGGCTGACGCTGACCATAAATGCCGTATTGCAGCCGAAAGGGCTTAAATAGATCACCGGCGATGTCTCCCGAGAGCATGCGCCGGGCCTCTTGCTCGAAAGTCTCGATCTCTTCGAGAATCGCCGCCGGAACCGGCTGCGTTTCGATTGGCGTATGGCTGATGGTGAACTGAGTCATGGTAACCTCAAATGTGGTACATCAGGCTTCGTTGCTGTTCCATTTGCCGCTGCTGTCCGGCCAATTCTTCGACGGTGATGGCCGCCAGCACATGACGTTCCGCCTCATACACACGGTCCCAAACTTGGGCCAATAACGCCTCGGACTTCGTGCCTTGGTGCAGCCGCCCGTTGGTCCCGGTCATGCGAAGAAAGGGCCCCTCAAGGGCCTCGAGGATCTCGGCGACGGAGACCTCTGAGGGCTTCTTCGATAGGACGTAGCCTCCTTGTGCGCCTCGGAGGCTCGACACTAAGCCGGCCTTCTTCATCGCGTGGAGCACTTGCTCGAGGAATCGCGCAGGGATGCCTTGGCGTCGGGCAATTGCTTTAGCCTGGATTGGGGCGGAGCCAGGCTGCATGGCCAAATCAACAGCGGCCATAATTCCATAAGTAGATCGCAGGGATACCCTCATACCACAGTATTCCGGTAGGAATTCGTGTATCGTTTATACCCCGTCGATTGAACGGCTGTCAAGTGGATTTAGCGAGGCTTCAAACTTCATCGAGACTCCATGATGCTCGGCGTTTCATTCCATATTCTTCCTCGATGACGAAGTACGGTCCGACACATATGAGTGGGCCGACGCGGGTAGGAGTCGCCATCCTCAAACACCTCGGAATTGGCGCTTCGAAAAAAAGACACACGCGACCACTCGTTTCCAAGTGCACCGTCACGGGAGGAGCGCGAGAGCATGGAACCGATTCGTGCGTGAAGTCATGGCGTCTTAGGAAACGCTTGCACGTCTTGAACATGACTCACTCGAAATCTCGGCAGGCGGAATTTCTTCATTGACATCAAATCGGCTCTGGGCAATAATCCGGCCCTCTTCTGCTAGGACTGCTTTCATGACGCTCTCTTCTTCGGTGTTCAGCATT
>DATJGE010000116.1:0-4368 GCA_035495295.1 Nitrospira sp.
GGCCATTGCGCCATGGCCGGTTTGTGCCTCGATCCGCCGCACGCCGGCTGCGACGCCAGTTTCCGACACGATGCGGAAAAGGCCGATCTCTCCGGTATGGCGGCAGTGCGTGCCGCCGCAGAGCTCTTTGCTGAAGGACTCAACGGTGACAACCCGCACCTGTTCGCCGTACTTGTCGCCGAAAAATGCCAGCGCGCCTTTTGCCACGGCGTCCTGAATGCTCATGACCTCTGATTGCACGCGCTCGTTTCGTCGAATTTCGCCGTTGACGACGGTTTCAATGTCGTCCACGTCGCGGGAAGACAGAGGCCGGAAATGCGCGAAGTCAAACCGAAGGCGGTTTGGCGCTACGAGCGAGCCGAACTGTTTGACGTGCGGACCGAGCATCTCTCGTAAGGCGGCATGGACGAGGTGGGTGGCGGTATGGTTCCTCGCTGCATCCTGCCTCGTCGCGGGGTTCACCGACAGATGCAGCTGTTCGCCTTCCCGGATGCGCCCCTGAATGACCCGCCCTTTATGGACGATCATCGTCGGCACCGGACGGGTGGTCTCCTTGATCTCAAGGCGGCCGTCCGTGCCCACGAGCATGCCCTGATCTCCGACCTGTCCTCCGCCTTCGGCGTAGAACGGTGTGACGTCCAGGACGACTTCGACTTCGTCCCCTTCTTGCGCCTCCTTGACAAGACGGTCGCCCTTGAGAATCGCCTGTAGAACGCTGTCAGATTCCAATTGGTCGTAGCCTACGAACCGTGTCACGCCGAGCCGTGCGGCCAATTCAGCGACGGCCGGGCGGGCGGTGTCCTGTTCAAACCCGCCCGTCCTCCGTGCACGGTTCCGCTGCTCTTCGATGGCCGCCTCAAAGCCGGCCTGATCGACGGTCATGCTCTGTTCCCGGCAGGCCTCCGTGATCAAGTCCATCGGAAATCCGTAGGTGTCGTAGAGCTTAAACACATCGGGACCCGGCAAGACGTTGCGCCCAGTCGCGCGCGATTTGGCGATCATGTCGTTTAAAATCGGCAGTCCTTGATCCAAGGTCGCGATGAAACGCTCTTCTTCGCCTTTTGTCGCTTCGGTCACCGTCCCGGCGGCGCTGCGGACTTCCGGATAGGCTCCTCCCATCAATTGAACGACCGCTTCCGTCAGTTGGTAAAGAAACGGCTCGACGATGCCCAATAGCCGCCCATGGCGTGCCGCCCGGCGCAAAATGCGGCGGAGCACATATCCCCGTCCCTCGTTCGACGGAAGAATACCATCGGTCATCATGAACGTGATCGCGCGCAGGTGGTCCGCAACCACGCGCATTGAGCGATCCGATTGATCAGATCGTCCGTACTCGATCCCAGCACGTGTACCGATCGCAGCGAGCAGCGGAGCAAAGAGGTCACTATCGTAATTGCTGTACACGCCCTGCGCTACGGCGGCCAACCGCTCCAAGCCCATCCCGGTATCGATGCTCGGTTTCGGCAAGGGATGAAGCACGCCTGATGCATCCCGATTAAATTGCATGAACACCAGGTTCCAGATCTCGATCACCCGGTCGCCTTCGCCGTTGGGACTCTCATCTCCCGGCACCGTCGGCCCCTGATCGTAATGAATCTCCGAGCAAGGCCCGCAGGGCCCGGTGTCGGCCATTTGCCAAAAATTGTCTTTCTCGCCGCACCGGACGATGCGGCTCGACGGAACGCCGACCTTCTTCCAAAACTGTTCAGCCTCGTCATCCTCGCGAAACACCGTGATCCAGAGGCGTGATTTGTCGAGGCCGACGGTCTTGGTCAGGAATTCCCATCCGAACCCGATGGCGTCTTCCTTGAAGTAGTCCCCGAAGGAGAAATTCCCCAGCATTTCAAAGAAGGTGTGATGCCGGCGCGTATATCCAACATTCTCGAGATCGTTGTGCTTGCCGCCGGCGCGAAGGCACTTCTGCGCAGACACTGCCCGCGTGTAGCGCCGTGTCTCCTGGCCGAGAAACACGCCCTTGAACTGATTCATGCCGGCATTGGTGAAGAGGAGCGTCGGATCAGCCTGGGGAATCAGCGGAGAGCTCGGCACAGCCTGATGCGCGTGCTGCTCGAAGTAGCGAATGAAGGCCTGCCGGAGGTCCTGGGCACTCTGTGTCATGATGATCGTTCCTTACGGGAGCAATCGCTTATGATACGCTCAATGGTCTCTTCTCCGAAACCCCGCCGACGTAGGAGCAGAACCGTGCGCTGGAGGGAAAGATGCCCGCCATCGCGGCCTTTCAGTGTCAGCACCCTGCGGGCCAGCGCCTCGTCATCCATCCCCTCGAGGCCTTCCAGGATCGTCTCATCCACCAGGCTCTCTGGAAGCCCTTTGGCCGTCAATTCAGTCTTAAGCTGTTCGCGAGCCATCGGGCGGCGCACGAGCGTGGTCTCAAGCCATCGAACCGCATACGCACGATCATCAAGATAGTGCAGCGCGGACAGGCGGGAAATGACCAGACTGACATCTGCCGGTGAGGCGCCCTTGCTGGCGAGAAAACGTTCGACCTGTGCGGCCGTGCGGTCGACTCGAGCGAGATATTGCACGGCTCGGTGGAACCAGTCGTCCGCCGACTGCGGAGTGCGCCGCTTCACCGTGCCGCTCTACAGGCTGCGGCCGTTACACCCCCACCTTGTGCGGCCGCTTCTCGTCGCGCTTCTCGTCCTTGGTCGAGGCGGCCATAGGCTTCTCGAGTTGTTTTTCGACGGCACGTCCCGGTACGCCGGCCAACTCGCGAAGCTTGCCTTCGATCTCGCGCGCCAGCGGCTGATTGGTGACCAGGAAATCGCGCACGGCGTCGCGGCCCTGGCCAAGCCTCTCGGCTCGGTATGAGTACCAGGCGCCCGACTTTTCCAAGACCTTTTTGTCGACGCCCAAGTCGACCAATTCGCCCGCTTTCGAAATGCCCTGGGAAAATAGAATGTCGAACTCCGCCTGCTTGAACGGAGGGGCCATCTTGTTTTTGACGACCTTCACGCGGACCCGGCTGCCGACCACGTCCTGGCCTTCCTTGATCGACTCGATCCGGCGAATATCCAACCGCACGGAGGAGTAGAACTTCAGCGCATTGCCGCCGGTCGTCGTTTCGGGATTGCCGAACATGACGCCGAGCTTCATCCGGATTTGATTGATGAAAATGACCGTCGTTTGGGATTTGGATATGGCGGCGGTCAGCTTTCGCAGCGCTTGCGACATGAGCCGCGCCTGCAATCCCATATGCGCATCCCCCATTTCGCCTTCAATCTCGGCCCGCGGCGTCAAGGCCGCGACCGAGTCGACGACGATCAAGTCGATGGCGCCGCTGCGCACCAGCGTTTCGGCGATTTCCAACGCCTGCTCACCGGTGTCGGGCTGCGAAACCAACAAATCGTCGGCTTGGACACCGAGCTTTCGCGCATAGGTCAAATCGAGCGCATGCTCAGCGTCGATGAAGGCGGCAACTCCGCCCGTCTTCTGCACTTCCGCGATCGCATGCAGCGTCAGGGTCGTCTTCCCTGATGATTCGGGGCCGAAAATCTCGATGACCCGACCGCGCGGAAACCCGCCGACGCCAAGCGCGATGTCCAAGCCGAGCGAACCCGTCGAAATCGCCGGAACGTCCGCCGGCGCTTCACCGTCGCCGAGCTTCATGATCGCTCCCTTCCCGTATTGCTTTTCAATCTGGGAGAGGGCGAGGTCCAACGCGCGCTTTTTGTCGTCTTTTTCCGCCATGGAAGTTCCTCCTGATCTAGGTGAAGGTGGCGGATTATACCCAAGTTGGAGGAAGGAAACCTAGCGAAGAATCAGATTAAGAAGAAAAAAATGGAGGGATTTTCGTCACGCGGAGCGAGCTACAACACATTCTCAGGGAGAACGGACAACGACTCACTCAATGCCTTCGGCACAGTGAAACGGAAGTGAAATTCCTCCTGACGCGAATCGGTGGAAGGACCAAACCACCCTTCGGCGGCGATATGGTCATCCGACTTCGATTTCCCGTTCGGATAAAACTTGAAACGGAGGCTTTGCTTTTTATCGGATTGCGGAACGTTGGGATCCACATTGCCGGACATCTCAACATGATCGTCCAAGGCGGCAAGGGCCTGGCCCAGAAAGGATTCGAGCAGCCGTTGCCCTAATCCCTTAAACGGTTGGTCGGGATCAAACTCGGGCTCCGCCGCCAGCGCCGGCTGAGCGGCGAAGATGGCCGTCAACGCAGCGGCTGCCAACCATTTGATGCACATCATGCGCACAATGTATAACGGCGATTCGGGACCAGTCAAGCGCCGCCATTCGGGCTTTCTCCTACAACACCCAATCCTGATTTTCTTGACGAAACGAGGCGGCCATCATACAGCTGGAGCTATGGGACGCTCCTTTCCACACGAC
>DATJGE010000117.1:0-5142 GCA_035495295.1 Nitrospira sp.
CAGTTGTCCCACGACCAATGCCCTGCGGATCATGGAGTTGGAAGGACTGCCTATTCCCAAACCCACGTCACCGGAGGCGCATTAAATCGCACGCATGACTCATCCATTGCGCGGATTGCTCATCGCCCAGTTTTGCGGCGCGTTCAATGACAATGCCTGGAAGCTGATGGTCGCCCTTCTCGCCATCCGGCAACTGGCCGCCACGATCGCGCCAGGCCAGGAATTCGAGACCGCCTCTCAAACGCAGACGACACCGGCCTTTGTCGTCTTTACCTTCCCTCTCGTCGTCGTCTCGATCGTGGCAGGCATGCTGGCCGATCGCGTCAGTAAGCGCACCGTCATCATCCTGATGAAATCAGTCGAAGTGCTGTTGATGAGCGCGGCGACAGTCGCCCTCTGGCTTAACCCTGCCGGAGGCATTCTGCCGCTGATCGTCCTTGCTGGAATGGGCGTCCACAGCGCGCTCTTCAGCCCGGCGAAATACGGAATTCTTGCCGAACTCCTGCCGCATGAACGTTTGGCGGCCGGCAACGGTCAACTCGAGATGTGGACGTTTTTTGCCATTTTGACCGGCACCGCAGCCCCCGGCATTTTGATGTCCCTCACTGGAGCGGCCGTGTGGGTGGCACCACTGCTGCTCACCACCCTGGCGTTGGTCGGATTCGGCTCGGCCTGGACGATTCCGCCCGTTCCGCCGGCACGTGCGGAAGGCGGCCTGATGAATACCCTGCAGGGCGCCTGGTCCGCCATCGCCCGCGACCGCATGCTGCGGCTGGCCATCTGCGGCGCCGTCTTTTTCTGGACGATCGCAAGTCTCTTCGCCCAAAACATCCTGGTCTATGCGAAAGCGGTGCTGTTGGTGTCCGACTGGCAATCCGGTCTCCCGCTCATGATGCTGTCGATCGGGATCGGCCTTGGCGCGCGATGGGTCGGGCGTCTGTCTAAGGCGCGGGTCGAATACGGTTTGATCCCACTTGGCGCAGCAGGCGTCGCGGTGATGCTTGCCGTTCTCGGCCTCACCGCTCCCGGCTTAACGGCGACGTTGGCGCTCATGGTCGTCCTTGGCACATCAAGCGCCCTGATCTTCGTCCCGCTCAACGCGCTGATCCAATGGAGAGCCCCGCAAGACCGGCGGGGGTCGGTGATCGCGTTCGAGAATACCTGCGTATTCACCGGGATTCTCCTGGGATCGCTCGGTGCCGGGGCGCTCGCCAGCACGGGGGTGTCTACGACAGGCATCTTTACGGCCACCGCCGTGTTCACCGTGGCCGGCACTGCCTGGGCGCTGTGGTTATTGCCGGAAGCCTTGCTGCGCGCGGTGCTCGTCATCCTGACGAACAGCCTGTACCGCCTGAGGATCGTAGGCCACGAACATGTGCCAAAGGCCGGCGGAGCGCTGCTCGTGCCCAACCATGTGTCGTTCATCGACGGCCTTCTGCTCATTGCCAGTCTCGATCGGCCCGTCCGTTTTGTGGTGGACGCCCAGTATGCGGAACAGGCGCTGTTCAAGCCGCTGATGAAGCTGTTTGGCGTCATTCCGATTTCCTCATACGGCGGTCTGCGCGTCGTCCTGCGTGCGCTGCGAGACGCCGGTGCCGCACTCGAGAGAGGCGAACTGGTCTGCGTCTTTCCCGAGGGTCAGATCACGAGGACCGGGACACTGCTGCCGTTCCGTCGGGGGTTCGAGCGAATCACGAAAGGCCGGTCGGCGCCGATCATCCCGGTTCACCTCGACCGCGTGTGGGGCAGCATCTTCAGCTTTGAACGTGGCCGATTCCTCTGGAAATTTCCGGAACGCGTGCCCTACCCCGTGACCGTTTCGTTCGGCGCGCCGCTGCCACCTCACACGCCGGCATACGAGTTGCGCAACGCCATTCGAGCGCTGGGGGAAGCGGCTTGGGCTTTGCGCAAACCGGATCGTCATCCGTTACATCGGGAATTCGTCCGTGCGATGAGAAGGCACCCGTTTCGCTTCGCCATGGCGGATCACCGTCGGCCCCATGTATCGGCGGCGCAGGCGCTGATCGGATCGATTGCCCTGGCCAGAGCGTTACGTCCATCGTGGCAGGGCCAACATCATGTCGGCATTTTGCTTCCTCCCAGTGTCGCAGGCGCCCTGGCCAACGTCGCGGCACCGTTGTGCGGGAAAACCAGCGTGAACCTCAACTACACGGTCGGCCGCTCCGGCTTGGAAGCCGCAGCCCGCCAGGCCAGTTTGCGCACCATCGTCACGAGCCGGGCCTTTGTCGAGAAGGCCAAGCTGGAATTGCCGGCCGGACCAGCCATCATCTGGATGGAAGATCTGGCGGAAACCATCAGTCGAACGGACAAATGGCTCGCGGCCTTGCTCGGCTTCTTTACCCCGCTGCGCGTGATTGAAAAGGCGTGCGGCCAAGACACTCCCCTGTCCGTCGACGCTCTCGCCACCATTATCTTCAGCAGCGGCAGCACCGGAGAGCCGAAGGGTGTGATGCTCTCTCATTACAGCGTGGATGCGAACGCGCAGGGCGCCACGCAGGTGTTGCATCTGCACCAGGAGGAGCGAGTGCTCGGAATCTTGCCGTTTTTTCACTCGTTCGGTTATCTGGTGTTCTGGTTCGTCATGTTCAACAACGCCGCTCTAGTGTTCCATCCGTCGCCGATCGATGTCGCCGCGATCGGAGAGTTGATCCGCAGGCAGAGAGTCACGTTTCTCGTCACGACGCCGACCTTTTTACAGCTCTATCTCCGCCGGTGCACCCCGGAACAATTCAGCTCCTTGCGGGTCGTGCTCACCGGCGCTGAGAAGCTGCCCTTACGGCTCTATGAGGCCTTTAAGGATCAATTCGGCCTCGAACCGATTGAAGGCTACGGGGTGACTGAATGTGCGCCCGTCATCGCCGTCAATTGCCCGGACTTCCGGGCAGCTGGCTACTATCAGCCGGCGTCACGGCGTGGAACCGTTGGTCAGCCCCTGCCGGGCATCTCGGTCAGAATCGTCGATCCTGACAGTTTTACGCCTCAGCCTCCCGGAACTCCGGGCATGTTGCTCGTCCGAGGCCCAAACGTCATGACCGGCTACCTGGGGCGTGAAGACCTGACGGCGAGCGTGATGCGTGATGGGTGGTACATCACCGGCGACCTCGCCATGCTCGACGACGACGGCTTCTTGACAATCACGGATCGTCTTTCGCGGTTTTCGAAAATCGGCGGAGAAATGGTGCCTCATGGCAAGATCGAAGAAGCGCTGCACCAGGCTGTCCAAAGCGAAACGCAGGTGTTCGCGGTGACCGGCATTCCCGACGACCGCAAGGGCGAACAGCTTGCGGTCCTGCATACGATAGACGACGGGCGCATTCCGGAAATTCTAGGCCAGCTGTCCTCGAACGGGCTCCCGAATTTGTTCATGCCCCCCCGCGGCAATTTCGTCAAAGTCGACGCCTTGCCGGTACTCGGAACCGGCAAGATGGACCTGCGAGCCCTGAAGCGAATTGCGATGGAACGACTGGGCACACAGACATAATTCAGACCTCAAATGAAACGCAAATAATCCGATCCGAACTTGACCCGAGATTTGAAATCTGAGATGTGAGATTCTCCCTGTATGGTCGAACGATCCCTGATTGATTGCCATGTGCATCTCGCGGCGCTGCCGGAGGGCCAGAACGGCTGCTATATTTCGCCGCACATGCTCAAGAGTCCGCTCTTTCGGTTTCTGCTGTGGAAGCACGGGCTGTCGCCTCACAATCCGCGCCAAGCCAACCAGAAATATGTGGACGACCTGCTCACGGAACTGCGTGCGTCCAAACACGTGCGACAAGCCGTCCTCCTCGGCATGGACGGCGTCTACGATCACAGCGGCCAGCTTGCCAAGGAAGAGACCCATTTCCTGATCAGCAACGAATATGTACTCGCCACCGCGAGAGCACATCCGGACGACTTCCTCCCGGGCGTCTCCATCAACCCCCAACGGAGCGATGCCGTGGACGAAGTTCATCGCTGCGCTGATGCGGGCACGGTGCTGGTGAAGGTGCTGCCGAATGCGCAACAATTTAATCCTGCCGATGCCAAATACAGGCGGTTTTACCGCGCGCTCGCGGAACGCCGGTTGCCGTTTTTGAGTCACGTGGGATATGAGTTCAGCCTGATCGGCAAGGATCAATCGGTGGGAGATCCGACCCGGCTCGAGATCGCGCTGGACGAAGGCGTGACGGTGATCGCCGCTCATGCCTGTAGTTACGGGTTGATGCTCTACGAGCGGTTTCTTCCCGTGCTGTTGGATTTTGCGAAGCGATATCCGAATTTTTACGCCGATATATCGGCGCTGACGTTGCCCAACCGTTTTCGCATGCTGCTTCATCTGCGCCGCCATCCCGAGATCCACGATCGCCTGCTCTTCGGGACCGACTATCCGTTGTCGGTCATGCATGTGGCTGCCTGGGGGCGTCTGGCGTTCCGTACGCTTGGCCAACTGATCCGCACCACCAATCGGTTCGACCGGCAGTATGCGGTGTGCACATCGCTCGGCGTCGCGTTCAAGTCCTTTGAGGCCCTGCTGGAGAAACGGCCGCAGTCACCGTAGAGGACAAGTTGCGGATTCGCCCGAGAGCGCAACGAGCAAGGTGGCGCCCTTTTGACAGGTAGGCCATGGATCGTGACTCCATCCTAGCGTCCCTGCGTGAAAGGATCCTGGCGTTTGCGACATTACGGATATCGAGGGAACAGGCGGAGGACGTGACGCAAGAGGTCCTGTCTCTGCTTCACGAAAAATACGCCCATGTGACCGATCTAAGGGACCTGGTTCCACTCGCCTTTCAAGTGCTTCGATACAAGATGCTCGATGCCCACCGCAAGGCGCTTCGCCGCGGCGAGTATAATCATGAATCGGTCGACGATCTCTCCCTTGCCGCGCCTGACGCCTCGCCCGAGACGCAGCTCGATCAGAAACAGCGCGTGGAGCGGCTGATGGCAGCCGTGGCACAACTCGGCGTGCGGTGTCGTGAGCTATTTCGATGGAAACTGGAAGGAAAGAGCTTTCCCCAAATTCAAACGCTGATGGGACAGACGTCCATCAATACGATCTACACCTGGGATCTGCGGTGCCGGAAGCAGCTTATGGCGCTTATGGGCGGCAGTTGGGAATAACTCATGGCTGAGCACGAA
>DATJGE010000118.1:0-3348 GCA_035495295.1 Nitrospira sp.
GCGTCCTTTGATTCTCGTCCGACCCAAGACCTCGACAATGCCCTTCACCATGGGTTCGGGGACATCCACGAGAGAGAAGCGCTCCTCGATTTGAATCGCCCCGATGACATTGGAATTTATTTTCGCTTCATTGGCGATGGCGCCAACGAGATCGCCTGGCCGGATGCCCGTGTCCCGTCCGGCTCCCACATAGATGCGTGCCATGCCAGCCTCTCGTCCCCGAGTGGAGGCTCGGCCTGCAGACGGACGTTCGACCGGGCCGCTATGCCCTTGACGATGCCGGTCATGGGACGAAGCCCCATAGCGCGGGTTCGGCCGGTGCGCATCATGCGGCCTGATCGGCATGGCCGGAATGTCTTCTTCGACCCGCTCGCCTCCCTGAGCGCGGAAGATCAGTTTCATCGCGGCCGCAGCAATCGCGGTGGCGTCGCCAGAATCAGCCATGGCCCGGACGACTCCCTTGAACTCATCGATGTTGTCCGTCTGCAGGGCTTCCAGCACCGCCGCTCTCGTACGCTCCAACCGTTTGCCCAAAAGATCCGCGGCGGACGGCACAGACGCCACAGTCACTTTGGCTTTTGTGTGCTGTTCGATGCTTCTCAACAGCCGTTGCTCACGCGGGTCGAGAATCGTGATCGCCGCGCCCTCCCGTCCAGCCCGGCCGGTCCGGCCGATGCGATGTACATAGACCTCCGCCGAGGAGGGCAGATCGTAGTTGATGACGTGCGAGACGTGCGGAATGTCCAGGCCGCGGGCGGCCACATCGGTGGCGACGAGCAATTCCGTCTGCCCAGTACGGAACGCCTGCATGACCCTATCGCGTTGGACCTGACTCATGCCACCGTGAATGGCCTCTGCTCGATATCCACGGCTGTTCAACATCTGGGTGACTTCGTCGACTTCCAGCCTCGTGCGGCAGAAGATGAGTGCCGATTTTGGGCCGGCGATGTCGATAATGCGTGCTAATGTGGCTCCGCGATAGGGCCGCGCGACGATGTAGGCCGTTTGCTGCACCCGAGGAGCCGCGCCAGCCTTCACCGGCTCCTTCTCAATGGTGATTTCGGTCGGATGCTTGAGATGCCGGTGCGCGATCGACTTGATGCGGGGCGGCATGGTTGCCGAAAACAAGGCCGTTTGTTTTACAGCCGGGGTCTGTTCCAGAATGGCATCGAGATCGTCGGCAAATCCCATGTCGAGCATCTCGTCGGCTTCATCCAGCACGACAATCTGGACATGGATCAGTTTCAGCGTTTGGCGACGGATATGATCGAGAATCCGCCCCGGCGTTCCCACAATCACGTCCACACCGCGCTTCAGCGCATGAAACTGAGGGCCGATGGCCTGGCCGCCATAGACAGCCAGCACGCTCGTGCGCAATTCCTTCCCATACCGTTGCACCGCTTCACTGACTTGAATGGCTAACTCGCGCGTCGGAACCAGAATGAGGGCCGAAGGCCGGGTCTTCGCGCCATGGGCGATACGCTGCAGCAAGGGCAGCGTGAACGCGGCGGTCTTCCCAGTGCCGGTGGCGGCTTGGCCCAAGACATCGTTTCCCGCCAGCAAGGGGGGAATGGCTTCTCGTTGAATCGGCGTCGGCTCTTCGTAGCCCAACGTCTCCAGCGCGGCGAGCAGTCTGGCTTCCAAGCCTAGAGCCGCAAAGCCCGGGGAAAATCCATGCACGGCAGCCGTTTCCGGCGGACGGGATTGTTCGTGCTTCATCGTCATCGCGTTGCAGCGGTTTGCGACCTTGTCATCACCCGAGTTGTTTGGGCCAGAGGGATTCGAGTTCCGGGAACCGTTGCCGATAATCGGCATGGCTGGCGCGCAATACCTTCAAAGCCTCTACCCGCCCATACACGCCGGTAATTTCGACCTTGTGACTCACCGCGCCCGGCGCTTGTTTGTACGTGAGAAAATAATGCCGCAATCGATCGATCAACGCCACCGGACAGTCGCCGATGTCCTTAAAATCCCCGTAGGCGGCATCATCCTTCATGACCGCGATGATCTTGTCATCCGCTTCGCCGCCGTCCGCGAGACTGAATCCTCCGATGGGAATGGCCGTCAGCAGGATGTCGCTGTGCGGAATGGTTTTTTCGGTAAGCACACAGATATCGAGAGGATCGCCGTCACCGACCATGTCTTTCCGTTTTGCCCGCTTCGAGAAAATCGCCGCCACCTTCTCGCCGCAGTAGGTCTGAGGCACCAGACCATAATAGACCGGACAATAGTTGGAGAACCGTTGCGGACGGTCGACTTTGAGGAATCCGCTGTCTTTGTCGACCTCATACTTCACCGTATCGGTCGGTACGATTTCAATATACGCCGTCACTACTTCCGGCGCCTGCTCTCCGATGGACACGCCATGCCAGGGATGGGCCTTGAACATCAAACCCATCAACCGCTGGATCGGATCCCCTAACGACCGCCCCATTCATGCCTCCTTGGGTTCGTGAATCTCTGTCAGACTCGCGACATCGTTTCCCTGACGGCAATAAACCATCTCGGTTTCATGCGGCCAAAATCGGTCCTTATATGCCGCTTGAGCGCCGAAGCGGAATCGAGCACATAGGCGCGTTCATGGGTGCGCACGAAGACCACCCAATGCCAGTAGGACCGCCTCCGATCGCGATGCCACTTGATGGCAAGCAGGGCCTTCGAAGGCAACGCCGACCAGGACACAAAGGGCATCTCTGCCCCCTGCGCCCTCAGGCCATAGTGCGCAAGCAGGCGCCGCACATACCCAGTCTCGGACCACAAGCGGTCATCAGTGGCGACAATGCCCAAGCGCCGCGCTGATCGCTGCGCAGCCTTGTAGCGGACGCCAGCCAGCGCCGCCACACTGGCGATGCCGCAGCCGGTCCGCTCGAGCTGCACAACCGGCTTCATGTCAAGTCCACTTTCAACTTACGTCCGCCCGAGATCGTGAATCCCTGGCGTTGGTAAAACGCGAGCGTTCGATCGAATTGCGGCAAGGGAGGCGTTGTGACTTCAAGACGTCGCCATCCTCTGGCCTGTCCGACTTTCTTCGATTCGGCAATCAATGCTGTCCCTATTCCGCGAGAACGATGCGACGGACGGACATAGAATTCCGGAATCGTGCCGTAGACTCCCTCCGTATACAGCGCATAGCTCTCATACACGGCCAGGAATCCGACACATGTTCCACCGTCTCTTGCAAGCCACACCAGATAGGATCCGTCAGAGAGCCAGGCGCGCGCGCGAGCTTCCGTTTCATGGTGATCAAAGTGAAAGACCTTGTCGCTCACGGCCGTCATGATTTCGTGAAGTAGCTCTCCAACCATGGTAGCAATGACATGCGCATCCCCCGGCAGCGCGGGCTGAATG
>DATJGE010000119.1:0-39152 GCA_035495295.1 Nitrospira sp.
AAAACGCGTGTACGACTATGACAGTGAAGGACGTCCGAGAGCAGTCCTCCTGTACAAGAATGGGCTACTCCTTTCGACAATCCAGTATGGGTATGATGACTGGGACCGGCTGAGCGAGCAACTCGAACTGGCCGGTCAGGGACAAACCGCACGTGGCCGGCTTGCAACGGAGCGCCCCACCAATCGCCTGGATGCATCGCTCGATGCCATATCGACGTATATATGATGCACAGGGGAACTGGACGAGGAAAACGACGCGCCGGAGCGGCGCTGTCCAAGAGTCAGGCAGCGAGGAACTTGAAGTGACAGACCGGGTAATCGAGCACTTGAGTCTCGGAAGCCCGGTCGGAAGGAGATCGTATATGCTGGGGTTGGTATTTCTCATCGTGGTGCTGGCAGTTCCCATTGCCGCGGCAGCGCACGACGAGACGCCGGAGAAGCCGGCTTTGACCGTTACCGGATATGGCCACATGTCGCTTACGCCGGACACCGCCTTCGTGACGCTCGGAATGGAGACGACGGGCAGAACGGTTGCCGATGCCCAGCGGCAAAATCGTGCGACGATGAACAAGGTGGTGGAAAGGCTGAAAGCGCTGCAAATCGAAAATGAACGCATTCAAACGTCCTCCTTCAACGTGTCGCCGCAGTACAAACCACCGCCCAAACGTTCCGAGCCTTCTGGCGGTCCTCCGGAAATCATCGGCTATGTCGCCAGCAATACGATGACGATTGAAGTGCGTAATGTGGACAAGGTCGGCGCGGTAATCGAGGAAACCTTGGCAGCCGGGGCCAACCAATTCCAAGGCCTCCATTGGGCGCTTCGAGACGAACGGCAGCCCAAGCTCGATGCCTTGAAACAGGCCGCGTTCAACGCCCGCGAGAAGGCCACCGCCTTGAGCGAAGCCCTGAAGGTGAAACTGGTTCGGCTGCTAACCGTCAGCGAAGACAGTCGTGTGGTCAGGCCGGTGCCGAGGATCGCCCGCTCGATGATGGCGCTCGAGGCTGCGGGTCCTGAGACACCGGTGTTTTCAGGCGAAATCAGGGTGGATGCCACGGTCACGCTCGTATATGAGATGGTTCAAGAGTAGCTGGTACTTCCGGCGTGAATTTCTAGTCGTTTTCCTAGGAGCTGATCGAATTGAGGCCTGGTAAGCTGAAGTCATCTTAGAAAACGGCAATGGAAACATTGCCAGATCCAAGAGAGGGAGCCCGCTTTCCGAAAGGGAGGCGGGCTCTTTTTATTTTACCTGCCTCTTACATTCTGGTCCGTCAAGTTTCCTTACTCTCCCGGAGAGAGCAGTGGTCGCGGCTTGCGACGGGTCGCACGGGCTGTCGGTACGGTCGCTGTTCTAACCCGCCCAACCTTCGGCGCGCCAAGACGCGCCGTTTTCCTTGGAGGCGATGGCGAGCAGTGTTCGAAGTTGCGTTCGGACAAAGCTCAGGATGGAACCAGTTGCGGACCAAGAAGCGAGAGGGCCCGCCGCTGGAGAAGGCCTGCACTCCTCTCGCCGGTCGACCTTTACAAAAAATCCCAAATCTGTACAATAGCCGGAAAGTTTTTTTCTTTCCGCGTTCTCATTCCTTATTCATCCTGCATCGTTTCATTTCTTCGGACGACGTCACCAGCAGTTCACTTAGCTGAAAGGCGGCTCTATGGCTATTTTGCCGACGACCTCTCGTCCATCGTGTGTACTCGGAACGCCGGCGTGTCCACATTGCAAGGATACGGCGCTCGTTCCGAATGGAGGGTTCTTGACCTGTCCAACGTGTAATCTCGCGATCACACGACAGGCGCTGCTGCAGGAAGCGCTCGAGCCGTGTGTTTCGCTTGAATCTCCGTAAAACGTCAATGAAGTCTCAGGAAATCGGTCTTTCAGCCGGCATCGGAGGGCTACTTGCCGGGGTTTTTTTCATCGACGTCCGTACTGGTCTCGGGTTCACACCCTGGCTGCTCTACGTTCTGCCGCTTGGCCTCACCTATTGGATTTCATGGCTCTATGCACCGCTCGTCGTCGCCGCCCTGTGCATCGCGTTGATGTTCATCGGGTACGGACTTTCCCCGCCGCTGGTCGTTCCCTCCATCGCCTTCACGAACCGTCTGTTGGGGACGGTGACCTTTCTGGCTTTGGCCGGGTTGATTCTGGCCTACCGGTTGCTGGCCCGCCGGCTGTCGATGCTGACCGAGCAGTTACGTCAGGAATTGTTTGAACGGACGCAGGATCTAGGCCGCGCCGTCCGGGTGCTCAAAGCAGAAATGGGGTTGAAGAGTCGTGAAGCGTCGACGCCGCTCGCCGAACACGAGCTTAGCCGGCATCTCACCAACGTCCTCGTGGAGGAAAGCCGCCGCCTCCAAGAGCGGTTCGGTCATTTAGAAGAGCGGGAAGTGATTTCAGCGGAACATCGGCTGGAAGAAACCCGCAATGAGCTGGATCGGCTGACCAAGCAGCTGGAACAGTTCCAACGCGACCTACTCAGCCGTGAACGCCCATGAATCGGCGTTCGCGCGATGGTCAATGAAGCGCAAGCTCGGGTCGTCCCTTCTCGCTGACAAGAACACTCTCTGCTGGAGGAGCCAGTTGCTCGAGCGTGGCCCGGCGGATTCGTTCGACACAGCTCTCGCAAATCCCGTGGGTGACGCAGGTTTCCGATTGGACCAGGTCCAGATACATTGCGCACCACGCACATTGACGCGTCATGGCACCCTCCTCACGTAAAAAATACTCGGATTCACTTAAGCCGATGCGCATCATAGGCTGGCTCGTCGTGGGCGCGTACTAGGAAGTCCCCCAGATGTAGTCGCACTGGTTTTGCGTTGGCAAAGCAACGCAGGCAGACGCAGTTTTGTCGAAATTACACGTATTTTTGAGAGGTGACCATCTCTGAGCCGCGAACATTAAAGAAACGGGAACGGAAACGTAGGTTTCTAGGTTCTGTCCTTGTCTGATCGGAACCGTTTTCAAGCGGTCCACTTCCCCCGTACATTTAACGATGCGGTGGTATACCAATGGTGCTCGCGCGTTTGCCGAACGGAAATAAAAAGCCCGCCTTGATGAGAGGCGGGCTTTTTGTATGCCCCTGTCCCAAAATTCCCGCCGCTATTCTTTCACGACGAAGTGCACGCTCCGGTTTTTCTGCATGCACCCTTCGCTGTGCTGGTAGCAGAGCGGCCGATCCTTGCCATAGCTCGTGGTCTTAAACTGAAGCCCTAAGCCGAGTTCTTGAAGATAGGCCTTCACACTCTTTGCACGCCGCTCGCCTAATACGAGGTTATAGGCGGCAGTGCCAGCTTCATCCCCTCGACCTTCGAGCGTCAATCGCCTTACGCCGTCATGATCGAGCCGCTCGGCATTTGCTTCCAAAATCGGAAGGGCGTCCCTTCGGAGAACCGCTTGATCAAAGTCGAAAAGTACATCGGACAAGGCGCCGGGTGGAAGTCCGGTCGCATTGACCGCCGACAATTCCGCCCGGGCCGAGGACCGTGGACGGGATGCGAGCAGGCCGCCGTACTCGGGAGGAGGAATGTGTTTGATCATCGGCTCGTCGATGAGTTCCTCAGCGAATTCATCACCGCCGACAGCGCCGGATTGCGTCGCGCAGCCTTGCGGCAACAAGCATCCAAGACCGAGTGCGCCCAAAAATATGATTTCCGCCGATTTCTTCATGCCGCCTCCTTGCCCAAAGGAACGTCATTGGTAACCAATTGATAAGCAAGGGAGGTGCCATCGGCGTTCATAGAACGGAGTACCAAGACTGCGGATAATGGCAGCAGTTTGAGGCAGGGAGGCGAAAACAGGGCGTAGAAGCTACCTCAATTAGAGACGAAGGCATGCGAGGTTTGTACAAATGGGCACATTTTTTGTCGCTTTCCTTCCAGCCGACGACACGATTTGAGAACCCTATACCGCATCTCAGGGCTCCGGCGGTGCGTTCGGTACTCGTTCATGGATGCCTTGATGGCTCTCCAGGGGATGAGTGGCCCGCCCATGCTTGGGGCGCGGGGATGTTATTCAACAGCTCGGCGGCGCACTGTCGGATGAGGATGGCTTCATCGTCGGTGATGCGAAGGCCACTCACGAGGGCGCTCTGAATTTTTTCGTTGATGGTAATCAAATCACGAATCTCTTTCCTGACCGCGTTCATGGTGACCTCCCAAGCGTGGTGCAAATCTTCATGAACGAAACGAGTGATAAAATAATCACTCCGGCGATCGGGTCAAGAGCCCTCGGCGGAACAGCGAACTCAGAAAGGTTATCGGCGGGCCAAGCTATAACTGGGGCGGGTCTTCGCGGTCTTCTCCCGTCAACATGGACACTTCCCTTGCTTCCATGTCCTTCATTTCGGTGAGGATTCCGAGTAGCACCTGACGCCGTTGCTGGACCGCGGTTTTCGGGAGGTCATTGGTGAGCGGTTCTTGAGCCGATTCCGGAAGGTTGACCAGTGCTTCCGCCTCGGCGACGGTCGCGTACTTGTATGCTTCCACATACTTGTGGCTATCGCCATACAGCCGGCTGAGCAGCGCCTCAGTCTCGGCGTCGAATCCATCCAGAGTCGGAAGGACCGGCGTCCGATGATCGAGCTGCTCCAGTTTGCCGATCTGCTCTTTGAGTTCGTCGCTGCGCATGCGCGGCGAAAACGATGCATTGGTATTCGGCATGTGCGACCTCCTTTCCTGCTTCAGTGTGTACAACAGTTGATCACAACTCAGAACTGGGAATGCCCCTGATGAGTTCTCTTCAACGCCGGCGACGCAGCCGACCGAATTGCCGCTGCAGACGGTCCAGTTCTTCTTCCGACATCTCCTCGAGATCGATCAACGCATTGCGTGCACCCTTGAGGGAACGGATTAACTCGTCGAGCTTGAGATGAATGGCTCTGGCGTCTCGATTTTGGGTGTTCTGGATCAGGAACACCATCAAGAACGTGACGATCGTAGTAGCGGTATTGATGATGAGTTGCCAGGTATTCGAGTAGTGAAAGAGAGGACCGGTAACGGACCACACCGCCACGATCAGGAGCGATCCGATGAACGCCCACGGCGAGCCCACAACGCCTGAGAGCGTCTTCGCAAACTCATGAAAAGCGTCATTCAGCGTTTTCTGCGGCTTCTGCATACATCCTCCTGCAAAGTGGTAAGTGCCTGGTTTTGATGCATCGTGAGGAGAGGGCAACAGAAGTAGTGGCCATCCCTTGGGCACGAATCCAGGATGGCCACCAAGAAATCAGCGTGACTCGAGGTATCCTTATGCAGCTTTTTTTCGGGGAACTTTGGCGCCCTTACGTCGAGCTTCCGACAAGCCGATCGCGATCGCTTGCTTGCGGTTCTTGACTCGCTTGCCGCTTTTGCCGCTTTTCAACGTGCCCTTTTTCCGTTTGTGCATTGCTCGCTTCACGGATTTTTGGGCCCTCTTACCGTAGCGTGCCATTCACACACCCCCCTTCAGGCAGGCTGTCAGTGAAGACATGATTGAAAAACGCCGGCGCTAGCGCCGGCGTCATTGCCCGCTTGCTTGGCTCGATCAGGTCCTAGTCTGCCCGTTGCAGAGTGGTGGTGTGACCTTTGTCCGTGATGTAGGCCTTGACCATGTCGCCAGGGACGACCTTATCCATCTTTGTGCTCTTGTCGACGTGGATCTTGACTTCTTTGCCGTCGGTGTCCTTGATCCAATAATATTCACCTTCGGTCTTCATCAGGGTGCCCTTAACCGTGTCTTTCGTAATCCGCTCTTTAATGGTCGGCGAAGCCTCCTTTTCTGACATCGGATTTGCGGCCTGCGCAGTACCGATGCCGAAACAGAGAAGCCCGGCCGCCAACACTGACATCATGACTGATTTCATGGAGTCCTCCTTGTGGTGATGAGAATCACGAGCGAGAGGCACACCCCTCTCTAATCCACTGTCCTACGTGATTCGGGGGCTGGGTACTAGGAAAGGACCTAGAAAACAGGAAGGCTATCCTACGAGGTCGGCATCGAACTCATTGACGGGACGGACCACGACTGCATTCACTTCATTGTAAACCGCAAGGCGACCGCCCTGGCGCCGGCGCGTAAACGTGCCGCCGACGATGACTTGGTCACCAGCCTGTACCGGAACCCGGCTGATCACTTTCAACGTTCCTGCATTGTCCTTCAAGAGAAACTGGAAGGCCGGCTGTCCCTGCTTGTCCGTGATCGCCTGGACGTCGGTCGCCTGGCCCATGACGACCACTTCCTTCCGGTCGTAATGCTGGGGGTGGGCGATGACCTCAGCGAGCTCGAGCAGCTCGGCCGAAGCAGAGACTGGAACCCAAGCACTCAGCGAGACGAATCCAAGAACCATCCAAAGGCAGGGGGAAAGCAAGGGTCGGTACGAGTGGTGAACTAGGGTTTTGCCTGTCATCTGCGGCGGTATTATAGCGATCTCGACATAAATGGCAAGCTGGGCCTTTACCCTAGAGGACGTGCCTGATGTGCCCCCACGCGCAATCTGTTTGCGCTTGATCCGTCTCGCGCACGCGTATAAAATGGCGCCACTTTCCAGTTTTGCCTCAGCTGAGTTCTGCACCACCTCCTGTTCCCCCTGATTCATGGACGGTAGACGGTGAAGCCAGCGGGAAGCGTGTGACAACAAGAAGTCTCGATTAAACCTTTGAGGAGGGCGTCTCGTGAGTGATTCAGCGATTGTGACGTTTGCGTTGATTGCCGCGGTGGCCGGCATCGGCTACGGTCTCTACCTTGCGATGTGGGTGTTCAGGTTGGACGCGGGCAATGTGAAGATGCAGGAGATCGCCAAGGCAATTCAAGAAGGCGCTCGAGCCTATATGAACCGGCAGTACAAAACGGTGGGCATCGTCGCGTCGGTATTGTTTGTGCTCCTTGCCGCGGCTGGCGCCGTGTCAGATAAGTTCGGCATCTTGACGGCGGTTGGCTTTCTCGTGGGCGCCAGTGCATCGGCGATCGCCGGATACGTCGGCATGATCATCGCCGTGAGGGCCAACGTGCGGACGGCACAGGCGGCGCATGAGGGCATGAACGCCGCGTTGACGGTCGCGTTTCGGGGCGGGGCGGTGACCGGCCTGCTGCTGATCGGCCTTGGTCTGTTGGCCATCACCGGCTTCTACACGATTGCCCAGTCGATCTCGGGCCAGGAAAAAGCCATTCACGCGCTGCTCAGTCTTGGATTCGGGGGGAGCCTCATTTCCGTGTTTGCGCGCGTCGGAGGGGGCATCTACACAAAGGCGGCCGATGTGGGGGCTGACTTGGTCGGTAAGGTCGAGGCCGGGATCCCAGAAGACGACCCGCGCAATCCGGCGGTGATTGCCGACAACGTCGGCGACAACGTAGGCGATTGTGCAGGGATGGCTGCCGATCTGTTCGAAACCTATGCGGTGACCACAGTGGCGGCGATGGTCCTTGCCTCTACAATGTTCAAAGGTATGAGTGCGCCTATTCTGTATCCGTTGGCACTGGGCGGCGTCACGATCTTCGCGACGATCATCGGCATTCTGTTTGTGAAGGTGAGCCCCGGCGGGGGTATCATGCCGGCGCTCTATAAAGGATTGTTCGTGGCCGGCGGCATTGCGGCCATCGCCTTCTATCCCATGACGACGCAAATTATGCAAGGCGTCGGCGGCGTGAGCGGGGTCAATTATTACATTGCCGCGTTGGTCGGCCTCGCCGTGACATTGGCCCTCGTCTTTATCACTGACTATTACACATCGAAGAGCTACGCGCCCGTGCAATACATTGCCAAGGCGAGCGAGACCGGTCACGCGACCAACATCATCGCCGGGCTCGCGGTGGGGATGCAGGCGACGGCAGCGCCTGTCGTCGTAATAGCGGCAGCGATCCTCGGCAGCTTCTGGATTTGCGGTGGGGCGGAAGCCGGCGGATTGTACGGCGTTGCCGTGGCGGCAGTGTCGATGCTCTCAATGGCGGGCATCGTGGTGGCAATCGATGCGTTTGGCCCAATCACCGACAATGCCGGCGGCATCGCCGAAATGTCGCATCTGGGCAAGGCTGTGAGAGACATCACCGATCCGTTGGACGCTGTCGGCAACACGACGAAGGCGGTCACCAAGGGCTACGCCATCGGCTCGGCCGGCTTGGCCGCCGTGGTACTCTTCGCGGAATATTCTCGGGAAGTCGCCGCTCACAACTCGACATTGGCCGCCTTTGATCTCTCAAATCCCAGCGTGCTCGTCGGCTTGTTCCTAGGAGGAATGCTGCCATTTATCTTCGGAGCGTTGTGCATGAAAGCCGTTGGGGAAGCGGGAGGGCTGATCGTCGAGGAAGTGCGGCGACAGTTCCGGACGATCAAGGGAATCATGGAGGGTACCGCCAAGCCGGAATACGGTACCTGCGTCGATATCGTGACGCAGGCCGCCATTCAAAAGATGATGATCCCAGGATTGATCCCTGTGGTGTCTCCGGTCGTCGTCGGCGTCGTACTAGGGCCCCAAGCGCTTGGCGGCGTGCTTGTCGGAAGCATTGTGACGGGCCTCTTCGTCGCTATATCCATGACGAGCGGCGGCGGGGCTTGGGACAATGCGAAGAAATACATTGAAGAGCAGGGCAAAAAAGGCAGCGAGACGCACAAAGCCGCCGTCACGGGTGATACGGTCGGTGATCCTTACAAGGACACTGCGGGGCCTGCCGTGAATCCGATGATCAAAGTCATCAACATCGTGGCGCTGCTCATCGTGTCGTTGATCGCGAAATGACGCAGGAGCGAACCGCAACCCGGCAAACCTCTAGTCGCCTCCGGCGCTTCATCGGCTTCGCTTGACGCCCCAGACCTCCTAGAGTATCGTGATCTTAGGTTTGGAGCGCGGTTCCAAGTTCCATCCGAGGGAGGTGTGCGATGGAAAAACAGGAGCGGAAGCAAGAAGTCCGAAGAGAGCCGCAAGGTAAAGAGGAAGTCAAAGCCAACCCGAAAGTCGTCGAGACGGGCAAGAAGCTCAAAGAAGACATCGACAAGCTAGTCGATGAAATCGACGACGTCCTTGAAAAAAACGCCGAAGAATTTGTCAAGAATTACGTCCAAAAAGGTGGAGAGTAAGCGCTCTTCCTCGCCACTGACGCTGCCCTCAACCACGGTCCAGAGCCAGATCATTTCCCCGCCCTCCGTTCGCCGACCTCGTTTGACAAAGCCAAAGTGACCTTATAGTATCCGCCCCGACGAGTCGTATCCGCTGAAAACTCAGCGTCTTACGGCTTTCATAGGCTCAGGCTCGTCCGAGGCGGCATGAAGTCCAAGCTCTGGGTCTTCCGGCAGTTCGATCCGTTTCATCGGGCTGCCTTGGCGCAAGCCCTCTCCATCTCCTCGGCAACGGCATCCTTACTACTGGCGCGCGGCGTCACCACGCCTGGCGAAGCCGCCCAGTGGATGTCTCATCAAGCGCCCCACGATCCTTTTCTCATTCCCGACATGGAACCGGCGGTTGCCCGGTTGCACCGGGCGGTGTCCGCGAAAGAACCGATTTGTTTCTATGGCGACTATGACGTCGACGGCATGTCGGCGACAGCGTTGTATCTGTCGTTCTTTGCATCGCTGGGCGCAAATGTACGGGCCTACGTGCCGCATCGCAAACGGGAGGGGTATGGCTTGAACGCGGGGGCGGTACAGCGCCTGCACGACGAAGGCGTTTCATTGCTCGTGACCTCCGATTGCGGAACGACGTCGCATCGTGAAATCGACCTGGCCAACCAGCTTGGCGTGGACGTCATTGTGACCGACCATCATCAGACGAGCGAGGAACTGCCCTCCGCTGTGGCCGTGATGAACCCGCATCGAGCAGGCGCCCGCTATCCGTTTCGCGGACTGTGTTCCGCGGGACTTGCCTACAAAGTGGTGCAAGCCTATCGAATGCGTTATGGCGATGCGGGTGTGCCGCTGGAATCGCTACTCGACCTTGTGGCACTGGCCACGATCGCTGACGTGGTGCCCTTACAGGACGAAAACCGCGGCTTCGTCCGGGAAGGCCTCGCGCAGATCTCGCGCGGAGCACGCTGCGGAATCAGAGCGTTGAAGCAGGTGGCCGGCGTTATGCGCGATTGTTCGGCGGAGACGATCGCCTTCAAGCTGGCACCAAGACTCAATGCCGCCGGACGGCTGGACCATGCGATGCTTGGTGTGCAGCTGCTCACCACCGAGTCGCCGGCCGAAGCCCAGCGGCTGGCCGAGCGGTTGGAGGAGCTCAACCGGGCGCGGCAGAAAATCGAGGCCGACCTGATGTCGGAGGCCGTTGAGGCGGTACATGAGCACGAGTTGCCCGCGGCGTTGGTGCTGGCATCTCGCCGTTGGCACGTCGGTGTCGTCGGCATTGCCGCGGCTCGGCTGGTGGAGAGGTTTCATCGGCCGGCGATCGTCATTGCACTCGACGAGCAAGGCGTCGGTAAGGGGTCGGCACGCACGACGGGAGGATTCGATCTTTATCAAGGGCTTGCCGCCTGCCAGGACCTCCTCGAGGCCTTTGGCGGACATCCGGCAGCGGCGGGGGTCACGGTACGAGAATCACGGTTGGACGAGTTTCGGGACCGGTTCACGGCTGTCGTCGCGGAATGGACGAAGGGAGCCACTGCTGTCCCGACATTGCATGTGGATGCGGAGGTACAATTGTCCGAAGTGACGGCGAGGCTGGTCAAGGAGATCGGCGCGTTCCATCCTTTCGGTGCCGGCAATCCCGAACCGATATTCGCCGTCAAAGGCCTCGAAGTGATGGAGTCGAGAACGGTAGGAGAGAAACACTTGAAAATGACGGTGCGGCAGGGTCGATCTCTGGCATTCGAAACCATCGGATTCGGGATGAAGTCGTTGCTCGACCGCGGCATACCCGACAGGACTCCGCTCGATCTGGCGTTCCTTCCTGAGCTGAATCGCTGGAACGGCTATGACCGTATTCAGCTGCGCATCCGCGATCTCCGCATCAGCGACCGAGGAAACGCCTAATGCCGAACCAAACGGTCATGGACATCGATCAGCTATTGGACCGCGTGAAAAGCTACAATGCCGACGCGGATCTCGGCGTTGTCCGTAAAGCGTACGAATTCTCAGCCAAGGTGCATGAGGGACAGCGGCGCCGGTCCGGCGAGCCGTACCTTCAGCATCCCATCGCGGTTGCCGGTGTGCTCACCTCGCTGAAGAGCGATGTGACGGCGATTGTTGCCGCGCTGCTCCACGACACGCTCGAAGACACAGTGGCCACACCGGAAGAACTCGAAAGCGAGTTCGGCAAGGATGTCGTCCATCTCGTGGACGGCGTGACCAAGATTGGCAAGATCACTTTCAAGAGTCATGAGGAAAAGCAGGCCGAAAACTTCCGCAAAATGCTGCTGTCGATGGCGGACGACATCCGCGTGGTCCTGATCAAGCTCGCCGATCGCCTGCACAATATGCGTACGCTCGAGCATTTGAGCCCCGCGAAGCGACAAGCCATTGCAGAAGAGACCCTTGAGATCTATGCGCCGCTGGCGAACCGGCTTGGCATCGGCTGGATCAAAAACGAATTGGAAGACCTGTGCCTCAAGCATCTGAAGCCGGACGTCTATGAGATGCTCCGCACCCGCGTCGCCAAACGGGACGAGGACCGACAGCAGTACATCCACGAAGTCATCGAGTACGTGACGAAGGCGCTCGACGAGCACGGCCTGCCGGGCCAAGTGTATGGCCGGCCGAAGCACCTCTACGGGATTTACCAAAAGATGAACAAGCAGTCGATCTCATTCGAAGAGGTTTACGACCTGACCGCCCTGCGTATCGTGACCGATACCAAAATGAACTGCTATGCGCTGATCGGCGTGATCCACTCGCTCTGGCGCCCGGTGCCCGGCCGGTTCAAAGATTACATCGCCATTCCAAAATCCAATCTCTATCAATCGATCCACACGACGGTGGTTGGTCCGAAGGGAGAACACGTCGAATTTCAGATCCGCACTGAAGAGATGCATCGGGTGGCGGAATGCGGCATTGCGGCGCACTGGAAGTACAAGGAACAGGGCCGCGTGACCGACCGAGACAGCAAGACGTTCGGGTGGCTGCATCAGTTCGTTGAGTGGCACCGCGATCTGCCGGACAACCGCCAGTTCATGGATTCGGTCAAGCTGGATCTTTTCCACGACGTCGTCTACGTGTTCACGCCCAAGGGCATCGTGAAGGAACTTCCAAAGGGTTCGACCCCGGTCGATTTCGCGTACGCGATTCACACCGAGGTCGGCGATCACTGCGTGGGCGCCAAGGTCAACGGCAAGATTGTTCCGCTCAAGCACCAGGTGGAAAGCGGCGACACAGTCGAAATTCTCACGTCGCTGACGCAAACGCCGCACAAAGACTGGCTGAAGTTCGTCCGCACGTCGCGGGCCAAGACCAAGATCAAGCACTGGATCAGGGTAGAGGAGCAGAAGCGCAGCGTCGAAATCGGCCGACGCCTTCTGGAATCCGAGTTCCGCCGCCGCGGCATGCCGCCGGCACAGATGCTCAAGTCTCCAGAGTTTGCGGCAGCGGCGAGACAGTCAGGCTATGACAGCACCGATGAGCTGATTGCGTCCGTCGGATTCGGCCACCTACCGGCGGCCAATGTTCTCGAAAAGCTGACTTCGTCTCAGGAAACACCGTTGGAAACACGGTCCGCCCCGTCCCGCAAGGCGGTCGCTGGCAAATCGGACGACAAAGGCGTGAAGGTGAAGGGGGCGCGCGATGTCTTGATGCAGCTGTCGCGATGCTGCAATCCGGTTCCCGGCGACCGGATCCTGGGCTATATCACGCGGGGACGCGGCTTGACCATTCATGCGGTCGATTGCCCCAATCTGGAGGCGCTCGACTATGACCGCGAGCGCCTGGTGGAGGTGGAATGGGACAGCGCTACGCCGAGCACGCATGCCGTGAAGGTGTCGGTGATGGCGGTGGACAAGACCGGGGTGCTGGCGAACGTCTCGTCCGCGATCGCCGAATGTCATGCCAACATCAGCCGGGCCGAGATCGCGACACGAGAGGACCGGAAAGCCGTCCTCGACTTCATCGTCGAAATTAGCGGCACGGAACATCTGGACCAGGTTCTCAAAGCCATCGAGCGGGTGGATGGAGTGATTACCGCGCGAAGGGTCCGCGCCTGGCAGGAAAAATAACTAAGCCGTTGAAAAAGCTTCGCACCCAAGGCGCCCGAGACTCGGCTTTGCCCCAATTGTTCTCACTTCACTCAACCCCTCGACGCCGTACGCCGCGAGGTTACGCTTGTTGCGGCCTCGCCGAAAGTCTTTTTGAACTGCTTAAAACTACCGAGATGTTCAGCGCGAGCTTTCATCCCTAGGTAATTTGAACTGTAGCCGAGATCCCTTCTCGAGCTTGAGTCGGTCAGCCTCGCCGCCGCCGAGCTCCAAGACATACATCGCCGGATCGTTCGGCTGATACTGCGGGCAGCTGTCGTCCGTTCTCGTGCAAATCGGCACGTTCCGCGCGATGTGGATGATCTGTTTCTTGTCATTCATCCAAATGATATCGAGCGGAATTTTCGTATTTTTCATCCAAAAAACCCACGGTTGAGCCTGATCAAAGGTAAACAGCATGCCACGGTCCTTGGGGAGATGTTCGCGGTACATTAACCCCTCGGCCCGCTTCTTCATTGTGTTCGCGACCTCGGCCCGGATGATGACTCCTCCAGGAAGCTGAATAGGAATAAGACCGTCCTCGGCCTGACTTGAGGCAGCAGCCACCGTCAGCAGTGCCCAGGAGAACGTGATCGGCCAGCGTGTGTGCACGCGCGAATCCTATCGGCACCCTGGTGATGAGTCAAGGCAGACGTCGTCGCAATGGGGACAAGCCAGCTCAGCCTTGCAAAGGCGCCGGAACCTGTGCGATTCTCACTTAACAGCGGAGGTCCTATGAAGGAAGTCAGAAAAGTGCACTATGTGAAAGGCGTGTTCGTCTGTCCAAAGTGCCGTCAATCCTATGTCCAGGAAAAGTGGATCGAATCTTGGCGCGTGCGGTGTCATCGCTGCGATTATCGCGGCGCCTTGACCGATGTCTCCGTCGAAGAACGGATGGAAGAGGAAACGTTCCGTCGGTGATCCTGAGCATCCGGAATCAGTTCGTTCCCATTCTCATTGCGCTTTGCCTTCTTACATCCCAAGTTACATTTGACTTCGCGCCCGTCTCTGCTGAGGAGGCTGCTCGGACCCCCGTCAAGGTGCTGGTCGCCTATCATTCGCAGTCTGGAAACACCGAGCGCATGGCAGAAGCCGTCGTGGAGGGTGCCAATAGCTTGCCGGATACGACCGTCGTGCTGAAACGCGTAGGGCAGGTGACGGCGGACGATTTGTTCTCTTCCGACGCCATTGTCGTCGGCTCTCCGGTCTATTGGTCCAACATGTCCGGAGAAGTCAAAACGTTCTTCGACAACTGGCAATTCAAATTCGGCGTCTTTCCCGAGTTTAAGATGAAAAACAAAGTGGGCGCCGCCTTTGCCACCGGCGGTCAGATCTCGAGTGGCAAGGAAGTGACCATGCTGACGATCCTCGCAGCCATGCTTGGAAATCAAATGATCGTGGTGAGCGCAGGAGGCGCATTCGGCGCCTCTGCCACGACGGAAGGCGAGAGTCCTGGCATCGACAAGAAAGAATTGGCCGACGCGCGATCTCTGGGACGCCGCGTCGCGGAAGTCGCAGCCTGGATGAAGCCACTCCTTTCAAAGTAGCTGGTTTCTTGCCCTTGATTTGCTCAGCCGCATACAACTCATGTGGGGAGGGAGGACTATTCTTCGAGACTGACAGGACCCACTGCGTTTTGACGAGGGCAGATGGGCGAGGGCAGATCAGGTGTTCACGGGATTAAGCAGGCGGTGTTCGCTGGCGGCAATCTCAACGAAGGCCTGGATGTTCTTCGAACATCGGCCGCAACAACCGATGTCTTTGAGTCCGAATTGAGCTTTGATCTGGCATGGCATCACAATGCCCGCGCGCGCCGCATTTCGGACATCAGAATCGGTGATTCCCTTGCACAAGCATAAATACATGAGTTGCCTCCCTGCTCAACAACGATTATGAGAAGCATTCTCAGTATGCCATCACCGTCTGGCCCTGTCAACAGATCCTAAAGCCTTGATTATTTGCGATTCCTGCGCGCGCCCTGCCTTCTGGCTAAACGGTCGCTTCAAGTTGTCGAATCATATCCGTGATGGTGCTGAATCCGGATTGCCAGAACGCCTTAGACGTCATGTCGACATTCACGGACCTGAGGATGTGTTCGGGAGAGTCTGAGCCGCCGGTCGCAAGCAGTTCGAGATATTTGGGCACGAACGACGCTCCCTCCTGCTGGTATGTCCGATAGAGAGCCAAGACCAACAGATTTCCAAAGCTGTACGCATAACAATAGAAAGGACTCGCATAGATATGCGGGATGGTCAGCCACTCCCACCGGAATTCATCCGGCACCTTCACGGCCTTTCCGAACTGTTGGCGTAACTCGTTCAGATAGGTGTGCGCCAATTGCTCACCGGTCGCGCCGTCGGCAATCATCTGATGGGCGGTCCGCTCAAAGCGGACGAAGTAGGCCTGGCGGAGCACCGTCGCATAGATGTCGTCGAGTTGACTGATCAACAAGCCTTGCCTGATCTTTTTGTTCGTTTCCTGTCGCATGAGCGCATCGGATAAAATCCGCTCGCCGAAGACCGAAGCCGTTTCCGCAAGCGGCAAGGTTGAATGAAATGTAAAGATCGAGTGGTGGGCGGCGAGCATCCCGTGCACGGCGTGGCCGAGTTCATGCGCCATCGTCGCGATGTCTCGGGCATCGCCGGTATAGTTGAGGAGGACATACGGCGTCAGGCCCGGCGCAACGCTGTAGCAATAGGCGCCGCCGAGCTTGCCTGGTCTCGTCGGCGCGTCGATATGCCGATCGGTGAAGACCTGCTGCGCCAAGTCGGCCAGCCGGGAAGAGAACCCACGATAGGCCTCGAGCACCATTTTCACGGCATCCGCGTAGGCGTATTTCTTCACTTCTGTTCGGTGGGGCGCATAGATATGGTAACGGCTCATTGATCTGATACCGCAGATGCGCGCCTTGAGTCTGAAGTATTCTTGGAAAAGGGCCGCGTTCTCGGCGCAGACCGATAAGAGCATGTCGACGGCCGAGTCCGGCACATCGTTTCCAAGATTCCGCGCTGCAAGTGGGGAAGCAAACCGCCGGAGTCCAACGTTTTCGGATTTCCAGTCGTTGACCAGCGTTTTATACGTCTCAGCCAGCACATCGCGTTGGCCCGAGAAAACGCGATACAGTTCCTGATAGGCGGCCTCACGCATGGCCGCCTTTGGGCTCCGTACATACGTCATCAACCCCTCTCGATTGATGACCTTCTTCCTGCCGCCGACGCGCAGGGTAAACGCCAAGGCATTCGTCACCACGTCATACAGCGTGTTCACGGCGCTTCGGCCGGTCACGTTTTTTACATTGATGATCTTCTCTTCGGGTTCTGTGAGGGTGTGCGGCTTATACCTGCGGATCGTTTCGAGGTGATACCGTATATCGCCGGATGTCACCAGCAGGCGGGCCGCGTTTTTTTCGTCGATGCTTTGCCACCAGAGTTCGAAAAACAGCAGACGGTTCTGCAAGGCGGTGAGCCGTTCTTCGACCAGGGCCTTAAAAGCGCGTGCGCTGCCGTCTTTCGTATTACCCGAAAACCAAAGATACGCATAGGCTCCGAGGCGCGCGGCATTCTCTGCGACGGATTCAGTGAGACGCAGGATTGAGCCAAACTCGCTTTCGGACAGTTCGGGACTGAGACTGTTGCGTGCAGTTTCAATCTGAGTCACTTGCCCGTCGATGACGGAAAGATGTGCCTCGAGTTGGCGGACCGGCTCTTTCACGAGATCGGTCAAATTCCAACGGTCCGGGATCGTGGAGGATAAACGTCTGTGGCGAACCTGGGTTACGGGCATGAAGAACTCCTTGTCGGCAGAGATGAATAATCATCGAATCTTATCATTCGTCTCGCGGCCAGGCGCAAAAAAAAGTGCAGGTGCGTCCGAAGTTAATACCAGCGTCCGTTTGACAGCTGCTGGACGGGATGTGACAATCGTTGAGAGCGTTGCTGATGAACGACCAAGAGATCAATCGGGCAGTCCAGTACGTGACGGCCAGTACCTCCTACGGCCGTGACACCGTGGCCGTAATTTTGAGAACCGGCCTCGGAGAATTGACGGACTTGGCGGTTCAGTCCTCGCGTCAATTCGAGCGGGATGCGTTGCTGGAGTACGTCTCACAGTGGACGATCAAACGAACCGGTCAGCCGGAACCGCTCGTGCGAGAAGTATTAGGTTGCGCAGGCCGCTGGCTCGACGAAATGTACGAAGAAGTTTCCAAGCGACAACCTGAACCGCTGAGTTCGTCGTCCGATGATGATGAAGGTGCCGAGCCGGTCTGACCGTTGCCGAGTCTTCACATGCCACGGTTTCGTCCACGCAAGTCATTCAGGCTCGTCGCTCATCTGCGGGACGGGCACCATGAGTCCATACCAGGCTGGAAGCGCGAGGAACTGGGCCTGTCAAGGGATTTGCAAGAACGATGGACTGCGCTTCGCCACCATTGCATCGATCAGTCCAGTCACCTACGGCTGGCACGTCTCGTTCGGCGCATCACGAATGCAGACTACGGTGTCCGTGAGTCCGCATTGGCCGAGCTGGAGCTGGCCACGCAGCTGATCCGCGTCGGCGCGAGAGTCACCTTCCTACCCGAATCGCAAGCACGGACGGCGGATCTGGAATGCCGTCTCGGCACGGAGCGGTTGTTCGTCGAAATCACCGCCATGGTCGGCTCGGCCGAACGTCAGCGGCTTCCCTTGCGCGGCTTGCTCAAAGACGAAGAAGCGATTGATGAGACCGACCGCGGCGTGATTCTGATTCATCGACTTCTCGCGCGTATTCAGCAAAAAGCAAAACAACTTGCCGGCTACGCCGCTCCGGTCGTCTTGTGCATTTCAATTCCGCGAGCGGATTTGCGCGGTGAGATGAGTTCCCGATCGGAAGCCATCTGGCTGGATCTGAAATCACTGGCCGGCGCCGTGACGCTGCGGCTCACCAAATTGACCGCGGTGAGCGCCGTCTTCATTATCTGCTGGGACGTGGTACCGATGCCTGCAAAGGCCGGCACAAGGTTGGCCAACGTGGAGCTGATCGAACGGAACAGCCAGCAACGAGGACATCCTCGGGTGCGGATGTTGATCAAAAATCCCGCTGCGAGTGCGCCTCTGAGCGACCTTCAGTCGGAGGCGTTCTGTCAACTGCTCTAAAGCGCGCTTTTCAGGGCTTCCAGGTTTTTCGTCACCATCGCATCGCCGTTCTTTATCGAGACCTCGATGCCTGCCACACATACATCGCGGCATTCGTCGAGACGATTCAACGTGCGCAGCGATTGCGCCAACGCGTAATAGGCCGCCGAGTAGCCGGGTTTGACGGCAATGCACTGACGCAGCGCTCGTTGAGCTTCTTCAAAGTTGCCGTCTTCCATATAGGCTTTCCCCAGTCCGAACCAGGCCACGTCATCGTTCGGATCGATCGATAACACTTTCTTGAGCGGTTCAATTCTCGGGTTTGGCATCGCGTTCCTCCGCGACAAACGATAGCAGCGCCAAACGCGCGTTGTCTATGCCGATTCCTACATGCTACGATTGCCTGTCTGCACGTCCGTTCTCGCGTCGCATGAGGCCTGAACGAGGTATATTCGCTCACATTCTACGAAGCGAGCGATTCAAACACAGCTTGGGATGCACCTCGTCGGCAATTCCTGGAGCGTCCACGAAGGAATCGATCATGGGCAAAACAGGCCTCGTCTATGATCCCGCCTATCTCGAGCACGACATGGGGGCCGGCCATCCGGAGTCGCCTGAGCGTCTTCGTGCCATCATGCGGCAATTGGAACGAAGCGGTACGGCGTCGCGCGTACGACGGATTGAACCCCGCAAAGCCGAAGACGAATGGGTCACGGAAATCCACAGTCCCTCTTACGTCGCCGCCCTGAGCAAGCACCGGCCCCTGAGTGGCAGAGTTGCCCTTGATCCGGATACCTCCATGTCGGCCGGCTCTTTGCCGGCGGCGTATTTGGCCGCAGGCGGAGCGCTGGCGGCGGTGGATGCCATCATGCGCGGCGAAGTGGAGCATGCGTTTTGTGCCGTGCGGCCGCCCGGCCACCATGCGGAGAGCGGCAGGGCCATGGGTTTTTGCCTGTTTAACAATGTCGCCATTGCAGCGCGCTACGTGCAGAAAAAACATGGCCTGTCGCGCGTGCTCATTGTCGATTGGGATGTGCATCATGGCAACGGCACGCAGCATAGTTTTGAGGAGGATGCTTCCATTCTGTTCTTCAGCACTCATCAGTATCCTCATTATCCCGGCACCGGCCGGGAGACGGAGCGCGGCGCCGGGGCAGGCGAAGGCTTCACTATTAATGTGCCGATGGAGGCCGGCGAGGGCGACGAGGCATACCATGCGATTTTTATGAATGTCCTGCTTCCGGCAGCCGATGTGTTCAAGCCAGAATTCGTCATCATCTCCGCCGGCTTCGACGCCCACCGCGACGATCCGTTGGCCAACATGGGATTGACGGAGGCCGGATATGCCGACCTGACCGGCCTCGTCGCTGGCATTGCGCGGCGTCATGCAGAGGGACGTCTGCTGTCCTCTCTTGAAGGTGGATACAATCTCACCGCGCTTGCGGGGTCAGTGGATGCTCATCTCAAAGCGTTGCTCGCCGCATGACGCAGCAGCGAAAGATGCATGATGATTATTCATCCAAGATCACGGTCTCCGCTCTCTGGAGCCAACCCGAAGCAAGTGTTCAGGCAGGGAGGTAGGGGGCTAGACGCCACTCCGTGCCGATGGATCTGTGGCAGTCGCCCGCTGGGCAGTTGTATGATAACCGCCTTGCCGTTCGCGGGAGCCGCGAACTCACCGTGGTTTCTTCTGCCGAATAGGGGAGAGGGGTTGAAAGTCTGGACCTACGTGCAGAACGAGATTCGCCCAAACTGTCAGTCTCTGTGATTGAAGGAGTACCATGAACCATCCGATGCTCATTGATACCGACAGCCTGCAGAAACAATTGGGAAGGCCAGGCCTTCTCGTGATCGATGTGCGAGGCGATGCTGCCTATGAATATGGCGGGCACATTCCAGGCGCAGTGCACACGACCTGGCACCACTATAGTGATCCGAAAGCCGTCGCGAAGGGCTTGCTGGATCCCGATATGAACCAGATGGAGCAGAAGTTGCAGGCGCTTGGCCTGAACGAGGATAGCGACGTCGTGATTTACTCAAACCCCTTCGATAACTGGGGAGACGAGGGACGGATGTATTGGATGCTTGAATATTTTGGGCATACCAACCTGCGCGTTCTCGACGGCGGCTGGGTCAAATGGGTCGCCGAGCAGCGGCCGTTCGAGCACGGGCGTGTCACGTCGAAACGGGGCAATTTTAAACCCAGGCCGGCGGGCCACACGATGATCGCCAAAGACGAACTCCGCGCGCTGGTCAAGCGTCCGCAACCCAACATGAAGATCCTCGACGCCAGAAGTCTCGAGGAATATCTCGGGAAGGAAGTATCAGGCATTCCTCGGCCGGGACACATCCCTTCAGCGATCCATGTCGCTTGGAACGGATTCTTGAATACGAATGCGACCATAAAGGATCTTAGGGCCATTAAAACCGGGCTGGAAGAAAAGGGCCTCGAGCCGGAGGACGAGATCATCTGCTACTGCACCGGCGGCGTCCGTTCCTCGTGGCTGTACTTTGTGTTGAAGCTGGCAGGGTATCGCAACGTGCGCAACTATCCGGGGTCCTGGTGGGAATGGAGCCGTGATTTCGCCTGCCCTGTCGAAAAAGATTTCCAAGGTCTCCAAAAAGTGTTGGGCATCGAAGCGCCGGCGCGGCCTTCTTGACAGTCAAAAACTGGCTGTGTAAGGTGATTCGGCTAGTTACGATTTCTTTCGCGTTTGTTCGATATGCACTCAACCACGAGGAGGGACCCATGATAATGAGCATCCGACGCGGAGCCGTGGCCTTGGCTGCGGTCGCATTGCTGGGCTTGCCGCTGGTGGCCCAGGCCGACAACAAACATGTGAACGAGGCCGTGCAGCATGCGAAAGGCGCCGTGGACCACGGCAAGCAGGGTCACGCCGACGCGGTGGCCCAGCATGCGGAAGAGGCGTTAAAGCATGCGCAAGCCGCCGGCGTGAAGAATCCCCACCTGGATGAGGGCATCAAGGAATTGAAGGAAGCCGTCACGCACGGAAAGGCCGGACATGCAGACGTGGCTACCAAACATGCGGAAGCCGCCGTCATGCATCTCTCTGAAGTCAAGTAAGCTTTCCACGACGAAGGGCAAGAGACGGAGCTGAATGCCTGTCTCTTGCCCTTCGTGTTTGTGCTCGAGGAGATTGTAATCGTCAAGCAGGGTTCTATGCGCGTTGGGTATTATCAAAATAATCCGCAGTTCGGCAAGGTCGGCGATAATCTGGATCGGATTGCCGAGACGCTGGAAACGGCGGAAGCCGATCTTCTGGTCCTGCCTGAGCTATGCGCATCCGGCTATCAATTCGTGTCTAACGAGGAGGTGGGCGAGCTGTCGGAGCCGGTTCCTGATGGGGCGACGACAAGGCGCTTGTGCGATCTCGCGAAGCGCCGGCAGATGGTCATCGTTGCCGGTCTTCCGGAGCGGGCGGGTGCAGGCTGCTACAACTCTGCCGTGGCCGTTGGGCCGCAAGGCTTCATCGGGTGTTACCGGAAGACGCATCTATTTTACGAGGAAACGCTGTTTTTCCTGCCCGGCGACACCGGGTTTCGGGTCTGGGACATCGGCAGTGCGAAAATTGGGATCATGATCTGCTTCGACTGGTACTATCCGGAGTCGGCGAGGACATTGGCGCTTAAAGGCGCCGACATCATCTGTCACCCGTCGAATTTGGTGCTGCCCAATTGCCCAGATTCGATGCCCGTGCGGTGCCTCGAAAACCGAGTATTTGCCGTCACGAGTAATCGGACGGGCAGTGAGGCGCGACAGGGCAAAGAGCGCCTGACCTACATCGGCAGCAGTGAAATCGTGAGCCCGCGCGGCACCATTCTCCACCGGGCATCGCGCGATCAGGAAGCACTCTGCGTCGTGGAAATCGATCCCGCCGAAGCCCGCAACAAATCGGTCACTCCTTACAACGATCTGATGAGGGATCGACGAACAGCGCTGTATACCTGACGCGCACGACTGTCCCTTCTTCCCTATCTTGCGCGTGAGACACCGGCAGGATAGGATGTTTCTCATGCAGATTCCCTTGAAGGCCCAACTCGGGAAAGGCATCTTCCTCGTCGCCGCACCAAACCTTCGCGATCCCAATTTCAGGCAGACGGTCGTCCTGTTGTGTGAACACGGCGCTGAAGGCGCGCTCGGGGTCGTTGTCAACCGTCCAACGGCGATGTCGGTATCTGAAGCGCTGCCACAAGTGCCGGTGTTGGAAGGGCAGCGCCACGTGCTGTTCTCAGGCGGGCCTGTGCAGCCGAATCAAGTCATGCTGCTGTATAGGCTCGATCGGTTGCCCGACAATTCCCACCACGTGTTCGACGGAGTCTGTCTTGGCGGAGACATGGAGTTGGTGGACAAAATCCTGACGACGACTCAGGGCAAGGAAGCGTTTCGCGCCTATGTCGGGTACTCCGGCTGGGGGCCGGGCCAACTGGAATCGGAAATGAGAATCGGATCATGGATCACGGTTCCCGCTGATCCGGCGATCGTATTCGAAAAAGACCCCTCCTGCGTCTGGTCCGAGATTGTCAGCACTTTGGGCGACGAATTTCGCTTGTACGCCGACATGCCGTTTGATCCCTCTCTGAACTAATCTCCGTGGCCACACGCGGTTGCGGCCGTGGGCGCCCCGATGGTACCCTCGACGCGATGTCCGATCCGTCCGATGATGCTTCTCTCCTGTGTCGCTGCTCCCGCCTCATCCTGCTCCTCTCGGCCTTGTCGGGAACGGTCGCCGGCTGCGGCGTGGCCTATACCATCGTCAAGTCGGAATCGAAGCTCGACAAACTCTCGGTGCCCATGACCAAGGCGGCGGTCGTCGATGAAATCGGCAGGCCAGATCGGGTGTTGCGAGACGATGGCCGAATGCTTGTCTGGGAATATTCCCTCACGGCTCGCCGGCAATGGTTGTACGAGCTGGGACTGTGTCCCATCTCCGTCTGGATCGGAGGATGCATTATTTATCCATTCACCAACATCGCAATGGACCACCAGCGCGAGTATCCACATCACGTGGTCATGATCAATGATGAGCTCTGCGCCTGGGGGACTCCCGCCGCCATTCTTCAGCGGCGAAGGGCCTGCGAGACTGTCGGCTTTCAAGCGGCCGGCACGGCGGACGGCGCCGGACGCCCAGAACCGGTCATCACCGGTCTTGGGCCGATCAACCGAGACACCGTTGATCATTACAAGACGATGGCGGTGATGCTGCTGGAGGACGCTCCTGGCGCGCCGGGCTCCGGATCGCGTGTGGCCGGCATCGTGACGACGCTGTTGCTGGATCTCGACATCAACATGGTGGAACGGGCGAAACTCGACGAGGTGCTCAAAGAACAGGTCATTCAGTTGACGCATGCGGACGACGGCAACGTGCTCAAGGTCGGAAAACTGGTCGGGGCGCAGGCCATCATTGTTGGCGGCGTCCAGCAGTGGGACCGTCATGAGGAGGGACGTGCCAATAATGTGTCGCTCTCGTTACGCATGATCGACGTCGAATCAGGCCAGTTGCTTTTTAACGGCGAAGGTCATCTGGCCGATTTTACGAGCGACGATCCGGAAGCCTCTGCCCGTCTCATCGTGCATCGCATTCTGGCCCGCTTCGGCTCGCAGACGGGCCTCCTGGCGTCCGGCCGTATCGGCGTGAACTGGGAATTGCGGGAAGAAAAAGGGACGCGATTCTACTTCGTGCGGGAGCTTCGCAGCGGGCTTGCGGGGGAAAAGGCTGGGCTCAAAGTCGGCGACCGCATCATGGCCTGCAACGGCGTCTCGCTCGCCGCGGTCAACAACGATCGGGATGCCAAGCGGCTCTGCCGCGTTGAGGCCGGAGAAACGCTGCAGTTGGAGGTCCGTCGTGCCAATAGGCCGGTGGAATTGTCCGTGACCGCGGAGAAGCGGCCGGGTTTATAGCAGACGACGGAGGAACAACCGCATGGCCCAGAATCTCCGGCAATCGGGCGCCGACGCCTTGATCAAGAAGTTGCATGAGCGGCCGCACATGCCCCTCGCGGGGTGGCTCCGAGCGCCTGCGCATGTGCATTACAAAGCGTTTCGCATGGCCGACCCGCCGCTGCAGCGCAAATCCAGCCGCGAAGAGTTCCAATCCTGCCTCACCGCGTTCGCTGTACCGCAGGACAGTATGGTTATCCGGGAAAGCTTCGGCTACGGCATGAAGGAAGCGCCCAGCGGCGAGCGGCTGATCATCATTTGGCAGGCGCATACCGAATACTACAATTATCAAATCTGGCACTTGCCAAGTTCTGGTGCGGCCTTCGGGCCCTTGACGTTTCCCGACTATAAATTTCCGCTTCAGCCGCTTGGAACCGAAGTCTGCCGTCTGGATATTCTCCTCTCGTCGGAGGCATTGCCGTCCCGCGAGCAGATGCATTTGATGCTGCCCGGCCCCGTGTTATATGGCAGCCGCATTCTCGATGAGCAGACGAGTGTAGTCACCAGCTTCACCCACGACGAGTTCGAGCGTGAACGGTATTGGGTGAATCTTGGGCCCTCGCATGTAGAAGCGTCGCGGTTGAAGGAGATCGTCGATGCCATCGTGCGGATCGAGACGTACTATCATCTTCTCCTCATGCAGAAACCGCTGTTTTCTGCGGCGATTGACCAGGTATATAAATTTGAGCAGGTGCATCTCAAGCAGCGGGAAATCATCAGCGGGCACATCGCGCACGCTGACCCGCAGACGCTGCAGCGATGGCTCAACAGCCTGACCCAGGATTTGCTGAAAACCAACCGGATCGCCGGCAAGCTTCATTTCGAACTCTCCGCCTCCGTGCCGTACGATAAGATTGTGCATACCACCCTCGCCTCGTTGACGGAAAAGCCGCTAGATGACTACCGCCCGGTGTCCGACTATGTGCTCAGCGGAATCACGGGAGTCGCCGAAGGATACCAGCAGCTGCTAAGACGCATTGACACCCTCCGGGCGGGGTTCGAGGGCATCATTTCCATCATTCGTGCGAGGGTCGATTTGATTCTGGAGGGTCAAAATCTCGCTCTGCTGCAGAGCGTCGACAAGACCACGAAGAGCCAGGTAATCCTGCAGCACACGGTTGAAGGACTGTCCGTGATCGTGATTGCCTACTATGTGGCGGGATTGGCCGGATATCTGTTCAAAGGCTTTCAGGACCTCGGATGGCTGCGCAATGCGAACCTCGCGTCGGCGGTGTTTGTGCCGATCGCAATCGGTCTGGCCTTCGGGATCACCACCTTCAGCAAGAAGTACTTGCAAAAGAAATTGTCGGCCGAGCACTCATCCAAGGAATCGGGGCCCGGTGCTGGCGTGACCTAATAAGCGCATTTGGCCGCCAGGGTACGCATGAGATAGCGCCCGGTAAATGATGCGCTGTTGTTCATTACCTGCTCGGGCCGTCCCTCGGCGATGATCTGACCGCCTGCATCGCCTCCCTCAGGCCCGAGGTCAATCACCCAGTCGGCGGACTTGATGATGTCCACATTGTGTTCGACGACGACGAGCGTGTTGCCGGCATTCACCAATTTCTGCATGACGGTGAGCAGTTTTTTGACGTCATCCATATGCAGACCTGTGGTGGGCTCATCCATGATGTACAGCAGATCCCTTGCGCCCGCGTTCTTCAGTTCGGCCGCGATCTTCAGCCGCTGCGCCTCCCCGCCGGACAACGTCGTGGCGGATTGGCCGAGCCGCAGATAGCCTAAGCCAATAGACGACAGCAGATGCAGGCGCTCCTGAAGGCGGGAAGTCCCGCTGAAGAACACTCGTGCCTCGTCGACGGTCATGTTGAGCACCTCGGAGATCGTCTTGCCACGATGGCGGATTGCCAAGATTTCGGGTTTGAACCGGTGGCCCTCGCAGCGCTCGCAAGGCGCGTAGAGGTCTTCAAAAAAGTACATCTCGAGTTTCTCGACGCCGGCTCCTTCGCACCGCTCGCATCGCCCCCCTTGCGTATTGAACGAAAAATGTCCCGCCGTGAATCCGTGCCGCAGGGCCTCCCGCTCTGTCGCAAACAGCTGTCTGATGTCGTCGAAGGCCTTCAGATAGGTGATCGGGTTTGATCGCGGCGTCCGTCCGATCGGCTGCTGATCGATTAATCGGACGCCCTTGAGATGTTCGATACCCCTCATGGCCTTGAAGCGTCCCATCGGCAAGTTCTCAACGCGGAAGGCGCGGGCGAGCGCGGCATAGAGAGTGTCTTCGACGAGTGTGCTTTTGCCCGAACCCGAGACGCCGGTGACGCAGATCAACATGCCAAGCGGAAACCGCACGACCAGGTCCTTGAGATTGTGTTCGCTGGCCCCGGCGATGACGAGGAACTTGCCGGAGCCCGACCGGCGGGAGCGTGGGACCGGAATTTGTTCCTCGCCTCTGAGGTAGCGTGCGGTGATCGCACCCCGGTCCTTCACAAAGTCCGGGGACGGGGCGGCGCAGACGACTTCCCCGCCTTTTTCTCCGGATTGCGGCCCGAGTTCAACGATATAGTCGGCCGATTCGATCATTTGCCGATCGTGTTCAACAACGACGACGGTATTGCCTACGGCGGCGAGGTCTTTCAAGATACCGGCCAACAATTCGGTGTCGCGCGGATGGAGGCCGATCGTCGGTTCGTCAAGGACATATAAGGTGCCGACGAGGCGAGCGCCCAACTGGTTCGCCAGGGACACGCGTTGAGCCTCGCCTCCGGATAACGTCTTGGTCTGTCTGCTGAGCGTGAGATAGCCGAGTCCGACCCGCGAAAGAAATCCCAGCTTGGCTTTGAGCTGTGCCAAAAGATCTGCCGCCACCCCGTATTCATAGGGGCGCAAGGCCAAGGAGGTGAGCCAGGCCATTGCACGTTCGACGGTCAGGTCTGTTACCTGTCGGATGTCGCTACCCGCGACCTTCACGAAGCCGGCCTCCGGTTTCAAGCGGCTACCCCGACAACTCGGGCACTCGAACGGCGTACGGTATCGGCTGAGCAAGACCCGGACGTGGAGCTTGTACCGCTTACCTTCCAGATATTCAAAAAAGTCGTTGAGCCCGTCGAATGACTTGTCGCCCTGCCACAACAGGCGCTGGGTCTCTTGACCGAGAAGTCGGAAGGGAGCTGTCAGGTCGACGCCTTTCCGCTTCATGGCAAGCAGCATCTGTTTCTGCCACCAGTCTGTGCCGGGTTTGCTCCACGGCTCGATGGCTCCCTGGACGAGCGATTTATTATGATCGGGAATCACGAGCGCGGGATCGTAGCGCAGCACGTTGCCGAAACCTTTGCACTCCGGACACGCTCCCAACGGATGGTTGAATGAGAACAGCACCGGACGCAGCGGCGCAAACGCACGCCCACAGCGTTGGCAGCGAAACCCCGCATGGTAGATCTGCGGCCCATGACCGATAATCTCGACCGCACAGCGGCCATCACCTTCGCGGAATGCCGTTTCGATGGCCTCGCACAGTCGCGATCGGTTGTCCTCCCGCAGGACGAGACGGTCGATGATGACATCGACAGTTGTCTGACGATTGAAGAGAGGAAGTTGTCCTTCGTGCAGATTGATCGTCTCCTCGGCGAGCCTGACCCTGGTAAAGCCTCTGGTCATGAGCGATTGGACAAAGGCGGTTTCCGTCTTTGCCGTGGGCGAGGGCACTGAAAACAGCAGTATCGCCTTCGCGTCCGGAAAGCGTGCAAGCAAATCGGTCGCGGCGGTGTCCGGATAAAACGAGCGTGCCTCCTCGCAACAGTCAGGGCAGATCGGTTTGCCGATCTTGGCAAACAGCAGGCGAAGGAGATCGGCGACTTCGGTTGCCGTGCCGACCGTTGATCGTGCCGTCCTGACCTGATTTTTCTGTTCGATGGCGATGGCTGGACGCACATTCAAAATTCGATCCACATCGGGCCGCGCAACCTTATCAAGGAACATCCGCGCGTAGGTGGAAAGCGACTCGATGTACCGCCATTGGCCCTCGGCAAACAAGGTATCGAAGGCCAATGAGGATTTCCCCGATCCAGACAGACCGGTAATCGCGGTCACTTTGTCATGGGGAATGCGGAGGAAGATATTTTTTAGATTGTTTTGCCTGGCACCCTCGACAATGAGGGTGTCTGAAGCTAATGTCGGTGTATCAAGGTGAGGCACGTGGACGTATCCCTTTTGAGGATGACCTGCCATCCTAGCAGGCTGTCTCCGGCACTGCCAGCACGTGTTCGGCGGGAAGGATGTCATTTGTCTATGTGGACGGTGGGAATTGTACTTTGTCTTTGGGAATCCGACGTGGAATGAGAGGATGACATGGCTCGAGTCCGAGGATGTGAGAGGGTGATCCTTTAAGAAGGGAATTGCTGTATCCATGACTCAACCGACCGTACCGACCGATTATTTGGGCATCGGACGTCAACTCGCGGGACTGTTAGGCTCGAGCCTCGATGGACCGTCAGGGGAGGCGCTCAAAGAACTGGCCCGTGCTTACGATCCCTCTGCGAATGAAGCGCGCATCAGCGCGGAAGTCTTTCTCTTCCACAAGTACCTCATCGTTCAGACCTGTGTCGGAATGTTTCCCGGCCCGGAGGTCGAGCGCGTGATCGGCGGCCTGTTTGCCGCGTTGAACGAGCGGGCCACCGGCCTTGAGTTCAGCCAGGAACGGCAGGACGCGATGGAGCAAATGTGGCAAATGCGGGCCAAGCAATTTGACCGGCCGTTCACCGAGGATCGGGAACATTTTCTGGATGAAGGAAGCGACGGCGTGTTTTGGAAGCGGTCTATTGCGCAGTTTTGTCAAAACGTGCGGGAGATCGAACATCCCCCCGACATCTGGGCCGGCGGCAAGGGCCCGTCCCACAAGGCCAGCACCTGCGTCACGGAAACCCTCGACCATCTCGTGTCGGCGATGACTGACATGAGCCGGCGCCACTTTGGGCGGGCCGCCTGACGCTTCCACTCATGTCACCCGTTCGTGATGCCTCCTCGTTTATGCCAGCCATCGGTCTAACTAATTATAGGAGAAGGGGGAGAGGGCATAGGCCAGCGCCTGCCTTTTGGGCGGATAGCGCATATTCAGGTAATCGCTGAGCCTTGCTGCCGACTCGGGACTGATGCGCGTCACTTCGACGCCGAATTCCATTGCGTCCGTCCACCGGACGACGGCTTCATCTATTCTGAGGTTTTGAACGGGAGGGGAACAGAGGATTTGTACCTGCATAGCCGTTCCGTTGCATCCCGGTGACCGCCCTTGAGCGCGCCACCCTGCCTGCGACATATCGACCAACGTGCCTTCATACCGGACGTCGCCGACGACATACTCAATGCGACAGCTCACCGCGTGCCGTTTGCCATAGCGCGGTTCATGCCATGCGCCGGGAGCTGGACGTCCGGACTCCTCCTTCTGTCGCGAATCGCGGTGGCGGTCGGAGTGATGACGGCGGGATCGCCGTAGGAGGCGAAGGCCTTGAAAGGCTCCTGCGGCCGTCATCGTCGCCAGACCGCAAATCAATACAAATTCCATTAAGCTGATCATGGCTACCTCCTTTCGGCGCACCCACTTTTTAGGCTAGCGCGCCGGGAGGCTCTCGGATAGACAACCGAAGAGGGTACTTCTAAAGGGGGTCAGAAGGCAGATGCCTGCAAGAAAGCTGATGGTTTTTGACTCTGAATGGATTTTCGAGAAACCCTACGGTCGGATGGTCAGCGGAGAGCCATTTTCACGAGCCAAACGCAGGCCATGTACAGCGCCATGGAGACCATCATGGCGGGCCAAAAGCCTACCCGGGGCACGATAATAATCATGGCCATCACGTAGACGATCCACGGTGGCAAAAACCAGAAGAGCTTCTCCGCGTAGGCAACAATCGCATCGCCGCCGCCATTGAGGTAGAGCAGGACAAACGTCGCGCCGGTGATGGCGGGAAACGTGCTTGCAAACGCGGCAAGGTAGGGCCGCCCCTGTGCGCCCAAGTAGGTCGAAAGGCTGACGACGGTGCCTCCCAACACAAAATAAAGCAGGTACTTGGCCGAATTATTCATGTATAGCTCCTCCCGTCAATGTCCTCGAAAGGCCTCCTGAGCCTCCTGCTCGATTGCGTCGCCCTGTCCCGTGTACCGCGGGGAAAAATGAAACACGACAAGGTCGCGCGCGCCGGCTTTGCGTGCCATGATGCCGGCCTGTCGGGCGGTCAGATGATATCGGTCCCGAGCTTTTTCGGCATCGATGTCGAGATAGGGCGATTCGCAATAGAACACATCCGCCTCTTTGGCGAGCGCGACGATTTTGGCCTCGTTCTCATCGTCGTAGCGAGTATCGACCACATAGGCAATTTTTTGGCCGCGGGAAATGGTCAAGAACTCACGCGCAAAGTCGCCGAGCATAAATTCGCGCTCCATGCGGCGGTGTTCGTCAAACAAGACCGCCGTGAACCGGAAGTCGCTTGGTTGCCCCGCCCAGAGATGCTGTTTCACATCTTTCAACCAGCCGCCCACCGGCAGCCCGGCGTCGTGCAGTTTCTGCTTGTTGATGTTGATATGAAAGCGCTCTTCCAGCGCATAAGCGAACGAGGGAATACGGTGGTTCAAGGCGACGGCTGTCACCGTAAACATCGGATCGTCCAGCACCGTAAAAAGCCCGGTGCGATGATGCACTGCAAGCGGGTGCACGGCAGGAACTGGCGCAAGAAAGCCGTTGGCAGCATGAAAAATCGCTTGCCGGACCTCCTGCGGCCAAAATTCGCGAACCTCGATCGTCAACGGATAGCCATCGACGAGATTCCAGGTGTACCCTCGCAGTTTCCCGTGGACATTCTCGATCAGTCCGGGTGGGCCGTACAAGCGAAGCGTTTTCCCGCGTCCCAACGCCACGCGGACGACGGCGTCGAAACCGATGAAGTGGTCCATATGTGTGTGGGAGACGAACAGATCAGCCGCCCGCAGCAGCCGGGTCGACCCGAGTGAATCGTTTTGCCCGAGGTCGAACAGTAGGGCGCGCTTCGACCACCGAACCTCCACATACACGCCCGGATCGCCGAAGCAATCGTTCACTAGGTAACTGGAGAATGACGGAGTCATGTTCCTACGACATCAACACGGACCGTACCGCACTATACACGATGATGACCTCGACCGCATGGGCAATGATCGTCACATACAGGTTCCTCGTCAGCAGCCAGAGAAGCGCCCACAGGACACCGTCCGAAACGGCGATCCAATGGAGGTGGCGGAAGGTCGCGACCATAAACGGATCGAAGGCGAACAGTAGGCCGCTGGCCAGCAGGGCGAGGGGAGATAAACGCCTGACATCAGATGAACGCCAGATCGTCGATTCGAGCGCAGCGAGCCTGCCGAGCAAGAAGCCTCGAAAATTGAGTTCGACCAAGGCGGCGATCACGCATATGACCCAGGGCACCATAAGCAGCAACGGCACGCGTGCATGAGGGGTGTCTCTCAAGAACGTGATGTCGAATCCTAGCCACGGAATTACACGCAGAATCACCACGGTGTTGAGGCATCCGAGTATGACGCCGGTGAGCAGACCGAGCTTCGCTCCCACCCGAATGTTCGATGGCTGCAACCCGAGCCTCGCACCGATGGATCTGTTGTGAGAGACCCACAAGCCAAAGCTGAGGTAGCTGATCATTTGTGGTGCCAACTGCACCAGCGGCTGGACCTGCAGCCAGTCGGGTAAGGCGTAATAGTCGAGCGTGGCGGCGACGGGAAGCAGCGCCAACGCCGCGCCCCGTTCGTCCATCAAACGAGACGCGGACGGGCCAGTGAGCGCGGGCATCGGCGGTTAGTCGATTTGCAAGCTGTAGCGGTCCAGGGTGGTGGCTTTGTGACGAGCCAGATTGGACAAGGACTTGTTGTAATCGACGACGGCGCGGAGTTCATTGCCCTGCGCTGTCGCGAGATCGCGCTGAAAGTCCAGGACGAAGCGCGTGGTGCTGAGGCCGACCTTCAGCCGTTCCTGTTCGGCTTGGAGCTGCTTTTCGGATAAAATCCTGGCGGACCGTGTGGTCTCGATCCGCTTGAAATCCGTTTGCACGCGGCGAACCGCTTCCCTGACCCCAACGATTACCTGCTGACGAACACTTTGGAACGCACTCTTCGCATTCTGAGCCTCGAGCTGGGTCTTGTTGTATGTGCTGATGGCCGACCGGTTCCCGAGCGGGAAGCTTAAAACGAGCCCCGCTCCGTAGTTGTAAAAGTCGCCAGAACCGTTACTCTTAAACATGTCGCCTGTGGTTCCTCCCAAGCCAGCTAAGCCGGCCGTGCCCTGGAAAGAGAGATTTGGAAGAAGCTGATTCTTGGCGAACTTGGCATTGAGGTCACTGCTCTCGATGTTTTTGTTGGCTTGCAGAATTTCGGGGCGCCGTTCCACGGCGGCATCGATCGCCTCCTGCAGACTGATCGGGTCAAGCGATACGACCGGGTGGTCCTCCGGCGTCAATCGGACGTCCACTCGCAACTCCTCCTCTGTGGGATTCATCAGGCGTCGTAGTTGATCTTCCTGATCACGAATCGCCTTGTCCGCAATCAACGTTTGCTCCACGCGCGAGGCAACGGCGGCTTCAGCCTGCAACACATCAACAATCGACATCACGCCCGCTTTGGCTTTGGCCCTGTTTTCCGCTAAAAGATTTTGAGCAGCCTTTAAGGCCGCCTCGGCCACCTTCAGATTTTCGTTCGTGAAGACCAATTCCCAGAATGTTTGCTCGACGGTGGCGATGACCGTCAACACACGGTCTAAAAACACATGCTCCTCCACCTTCGCATTGTTTTGGGCGATGCGAATAAAGGTCTTATTCACCTCAGTGCCCATGTTTCGCAACAACGGCTGGGTCACCGTCAACGCCAATCCGGATTGATAGGCCGGATTGAAGAGAAATTGGTTTTGCCCCGCCACGAATACCCGTGACGGGCTGAAGTTCAAATCGAAGTTGGTTCCAGTCAGCAAGTTTTGCGTCATGTCAACCGTTCCCTGCATGACGTTCTGATCGAAGGGCTGCGGCTGCCCGCTGACACCCGGAACATTTCCGCCAAACCCGAGGACCGGTCGGTTCAACGGAGCAACTGACCGGTTGTATTGGCCGTTGAAGCTCAACAACGGGTCGTATTTGGCCTGCTCGAAGACAATATCGGTCAGCCGGCTTTCCTTGGTGCGGCGGCTAATGGAAATGTCTAAGTTATTTTGGAGGGCACGAAGAGCGGCGTCTGCTAAAGAGATGGATTGCCTTGAAACTGGTTCTGGCTTCTCCAGCAGATCGGCACCTGAGCCGTACGCAGCAGGGAACAGAAGCGTGTGCACGAAGACTGCCCCCATCCACGCGCGCCGCCAGTGACACCGACCGAGTGTGAACATGACGGTCTCCCTTGCTATGTGGTTAGCGGTGGGTCATACTATACGATAGGTGCTGGTGGCTGTCATCGATTATTGTGCATGGAGGAACGCGATGAAACGGATCGTCATCCTCTCGGCCGTCATGCTGCTGTTCACGACTCCAGTGTGGGCTCAAGCGGTCTCCGGTATCAGGGGCGTGAATGGCGGAGTCGCAGCACTTCATAATCTTACCGGCAGCACGAGCAGCCTCTATATCGACGGTCAAGGTACCCAAGGTTTTCTGTCCAATCCAGCCGGAAACGGCGGCGCATTTGAGTCGTACATCTTCAAAACTCCTAACGGCCCAACGTGGATCGGGAGCATGACGACGCTCGGCCCCCAACTCAATCCCGGTCTCATTGCCGGAGGGGTTCAGAGTTCGTTCAATGCGAGTACGGGGACCTTCCAGTTGTTGTCATCCCCCACAGTCATTCCTGCTCCGCCTCGCCAACTCCCGCCGCTTCCCGCTATTGAATCCTCGTTGCTCGACGACATCCCGTAACGATCCAAGGCCGAGACAACGGGCGGGCAATCGAATAACCGCATCGGCTCATCACGAGTAAGTCGCTTCATCAGCGAGAAAGGTTTCAGGGCTGATTGGCTAGATGCCAGGCGAGGATGAGTACGTAGCGCGCGACGGATTCCAGAATATCGGGGTTGATTGTCTCAATCGTATCACTTGTCCGGTGGAAGTTGGTGTGGATGCCGCCACTCACGACGGTAACGGTCGGTACGCCGGCTTCTTTGAACGGTACGTGATCGCCGCCGGGGAAAAACCCAAACACGTCGACTTTGTCCGAGAGATGAACTTGGTTCGCAATGTGTTCGGCGACCTGCTTCTCAAAGCCGGTCACGCCGACGGTAAGCCGTCCATTTCCTATTCCCGCATGATCGATGTTGATCATGCCTATCGTTTTCGCCAGCGGCACGATTGGCTCTGAAACGTAGAGCCGCGATCCTATCAGTCCCTGTTCCTCTCCACTGAAAGACAGAAATAGGAGCGAGCGCCTCGGCGCCCCCGGTGCGAGCGCCAACACGCGCGCTACTTCGAGCATGACGGCGGTGCCTGAGGCGTTGTCGTCGGCGCCGGGAAACAATAGACCGGCTTGTTGTCCGAAGTGATCCCGGTGGGCGCCGATCAGTACCGTCTCATCGTCGGCGGCAGATCCTCTGATCACCGAAATGACGTTGAACAGGGTGCCGGTCTCAATGCGGGTGGTCCATTTCATCTCGACCGTGGCCTCGGTTGTGGTCGACCGCGAACCCGCGGAACGGTTTAGCGCTTCCTGGAGAGTGCGAAGTGTTGCCGATCCCGATGCCTGCGTCAGGATCCAGTCGGCCGCCTCGGTGTTGATCCATGCGCCAGGTAATTGGTCGTCGAATGTGCTTCCCGAATAGGAGGCGCTGGGGAGTCCCGTGACGCCTTTGCGCTGTTCATACGCGGTGAGAATGGGTCCTGTCGCTGTGAGATATCCAATAGCGCCGTGCTGTTTGGCGAGGCGTTCTTTGTCCGCATGCCCGACAGGCTTTGCGTAGTGTTCAGGTTTGCCGCGTAGGAACAACACAACGGCGTTCCGTACATCTACGCCGGCATAATCGTCGATGCCTTGGGATTCATCGACGATGCCGTAGCCCACAAACACGACGCGTCCTCGGACGTCGGCCGAAGGGGAATCGAGAACGGGGAGGACCTGTGACCCTTTTTCGAGGGCCAATCGCTGTCGCGAGGTGCTGAGTTCGACGAGGCACTGCTCGGTAATCGTTCTCATCGGGACAGGGATGGTCTGCTTCCATTCACGCTGCGGCAAGGGATTCGTCTGGATTGCGGGGACAGGCGCAGGTGTGCGATGCAAGCGAAGTTCACTGAACCGAGTAGCGACGAATGCCGCAGAGGCTTCGTCATCGGCGCTGCCGGTGAGCCGGCCCCCGTATTCCCGTCCGCTCAACGCCCGAATATCCGCCAGCATCCGCTCGGTCGAGATCTGCTCCAGCCCCGTCGCAAACCAATCACTTGCCGATGGGCTCGATTCGGGCGGCGAGTCGGCGAAGAGAGGGACGGCTAGACAGCCGAAAATGCCGTACGCCAGGCAGCTGATCCATAAACGTTTCATATCTCCGCGCTCGGTCGCGCACTATAGCACGGACTGTGAGATTCGTTGCAGCGTTGCTGGCGGCGGGGTACGATGACCAGCGCTCAACCGAAGGCCTGGCCGTGGATCTTTCATGACCGATCCTGCATCCAACCGTCTCGTCATCGAATCAAGTCCATATCTCAAACAGCATGCCGGAAATCCCGTTGACTGGTATCCCTGGGGCGCCGAAGCGTTAGCGCGCGCCAGCGCGGAAGACAAACCGATTCTCCTCTCGATCGGCTATTCGGCCTGTCATTGGTGTCATGTGATGGCGCATGAATCCTTTGAGAACCCTGAAATCGCGGCGCTCATGAACCGGCACTTCATCAATATCAAGGTTGATCGTGAAGAACGTCCTGATCTCGACGACATCTACCAGAAATCGGCGCAAGTATTTACGGGGCGAAGTGGCGGGTGGCCGCTGACGATGTTCCTGACGCCGAATCAAGAACCATTTTACGGAGGAACCTATTTCCCGCCCGTCCCCCGTCATTCACTGCCGGCTTTTCCTGACGTGCTGGACGGGGTAATCGACGCGTATCGAAACCATCCGGACGAAGTGCGCAAGAATATCGATCGTGTGAAGAGCGGGTTGGCGAGGTTTGCAACGCTGATCCCCGCGAACCAGTCTCCGACCCATCGGTTACTGGATCGGGCCGCTGAGGAACTCGGGCGCTGGTTCGATCCCGTTCACGCGGGCTTCGGCGATGGACCGAAATTCCCCACGGTCCCGCCACTGAGCGTGATGTTGCGGCAGTCCGCCAGGACGGGCGATCCTTCCTTTCGCGAGAAAGTGCTGCAACAACTCCGTGCCATGGCCGCGGGCGGCCTCTATGACCACCTAGGAGGTGGATTTCATCGTTACGCTGTCGACGCCGAGTGGAAAATTCCACATTTCGAAAAGATGCTTTACGACAATGCGCAGCTCGTGCGGTTGTATTTGGACGGTTGGCGCCTCACGAAAGAAGAGCGTTTTCGTGAGGTGGTGGAAGAAACACTCGATTACGTGCGACGCGAGATGACGCATCCGGACGGTGCCTTCTTTGCCGCTCAGGACGCCGACAGTGAAGGGCGGGAGGGGGCGTTCTATGTGTGGACACCGGAGGAAGTCGAGGTGGTCCTCGGGCGGCAGCTTGGCGGCGAATTTTGCCGGATGTACGGCATCACGACGGAGGGCAATTTTGAAGGCAAGAACGTGCCGCAGCGGCTTGCAGAGGGTCCGATTCAGATGGCGGAGGAATCCTTGCTGACGCCGGCTCGCATGAAATTGCGTGACGCTCGCGACAAGCGCGTCAAGCCGCACCGGGACGAGAATATCATCACCAGTTGGAATGCTATGATGATTTCTTCCTTTTTTGAGGCTGCTGTCGCGTTCGACGTTCCGGCTTATCGGACTACGGGGGAGAAGGCGCTCACCTTCCTCGTGGACTATGCCTTCGCTCAAGAGCGGGTCTGTCGCACCGTGGCCGGACACCAGGGGCGTCTTAACGGATATCTCGATGATGCCGCGTGGTTGGCGGTGGCGCTGTTGGACGCGTTTGAAGCGACATCTCACCGCTGGTATCTTGAGCAAGCCTGCGCCGTCACCGACAGTCTCTTGTCCCATTTTTGGGACGAAGCCGGCGACGGCTGTTTTTTTACCAGTCATGATCACGAGCGCTTGCTGCAACGGATGAAGCCTGGGCTGGACAGCGCCGTGCCCTCCGGTAATGCCGTCGCCGCAACGGTGCTGTTGAGACTCTTCTCTTTCACCGGCGAACAGCGGTATTATGACCGGGCTGGGCGGATTTTGACGGTCTTTCAGCGAGTGATGGCGCAGAACCCGTACAGTTCAGCGGCGCTGCTCTGCTCATTGGATTGGTGGCTCGCAGGGGCCACCGAAATTACGATTATCGGCGCTCGCAGCCACTCCGTAACGGAAGCCATGTTGACTACCGTGTACCGGCGGTACATTCCCAATCGTGTGGTATTGGCGGGCGAGCCGTCCACCACGGGAGAGCTGCCGCTGATGAGAGGCAAGCTTCGCTCCGATGGCCGTCCGACCGCATATATCTGTCATCGCCAGACCTGCTCCCCACCGGTGACGGATGTGCGCGAGTTCGAGGCGAAGCTGTAGGGACTTTCAATGGCGACAGGCGACGGTTCACGCGGCATCTATGATCATCTCTACCGGCGGTTCTTCGCCAATCGTGACCGGCATCAAGGTTATGATTTCCAGCATGCCCCCATGGGCAGCGCCCAGGTACCGCGTGTGACCTTTCAAGACAAGTTACGTTGGTGGACGCTTGATCGCTGGCGGCGCCGGAAAAAGATCTTGAGTGAACGGGACCGGCTCCAGCGGGAAATCATCGACATGAAGACACGCCATTCCAGTGACAACCGGCGATGAGCGCAACGATGGACCGCTGTCGAAGATGGTGGCTTGTTGCGATGCTGGCTCTGTTGCTTGCGCAGGGCCCAAGTCGCGTGGCCGCAATTCAGATGGAGACCTCCGCTGAGAAAGAAGCGAATTTCAAGCAACAGGCTCTCGGAGGCCTCTTTCACCGTTGGACGTTCGATGAGCAGACGCCAGAACAGGGGCTTTCTGGATTTTCGCAGTTTCTGGTCGGCGGCGATGCGGCTCCAATGTGGACGATTACCTCGGAACAAGAAGCCCCTTCTCCGCCCAATATCCTCAAGGCGCAATCGGCCTGCCTGACGAGCTCCTGTTATCAACTTCTGGTTGCCGACAAACTGCAATACGAATACCCTGACGTCACGGTCCGACTGCGTTTTCCGAAGGACGGCCGTGTCGGACAGGGCGGGATCGTGATCGGTCTCAAGGACGAACGGCATTTTTACGCCACAATCGTCGACTTGGCGGCCAAGAAACTGGAAGTGGTGCGCGTGTTGGACGACCAGGTCACGGTGTTGGGTGAGACCGCAGTGACACCGAAAGCGGTCGATTGGCATTCGTTGCGAATGAATCGCGACACGATCATCAGTAAGGATGTGATCGAAGTCTTTTTCGATGGGAAGCTCCTGCTGTCGGTGCAAGATCAGACACTGGGACTGGGGCAGGTCGGCCTGATCGTTCGCGGAAAATCCCCGTTGGATTTCGACAGTTTGCATGCCGTGCCCTTGTTTTCACAGCGGCCAGTCTCCAATCCCGCCGCATACTGACGCAGCCCTTCCTTTTTCCAGATCGCAGTTCCGACTTGCATTTGCTCGGGTCTTGCGATACATTGTTGTGGTGTATTACCGCGAAAGGCCTGGCGGTGATACAGTAGAGAGTGACAAGGCTTGATACTCGTGTTGTTTTGGTTCTGCCCGGGAATCTGATCGGAAGCCAGACCTGAGTCGCCATCGTGTTTGCGTCTTCGGCCCATTCCTTCCTCACCTCTTCTCGAGTCCAAGACAACACATTTCTCAAAGGAGGAACCCAATGGGTTCGAAGATTTATGTTGGGGGTTTGCC
>DATJGE010000120.1:0-9299 GCA_035495295.1 Nitrospira sp.
AAGGCCTACTCAGAAAAGGATTTCAAGGGGACAGAACTCGCCTTTGCTCCCGGGCAACGCGTTCCCAAGCTCGGGAAGCTGGACATGAGTAACGATATCGAGTCCATGAAGATTTCGTGCGGCAGCTAGCCCCTTCCTGAGCCCCGGAAGGCGCTCCTGCGCCTTGCCGGGCTCATCTCTCTTCCCCTCTCTCGTTGGCCGTTCCGGTCCTTTCGATACGACCCCGGCCCGGCCTTGCAGCCGATCAGTCCACGCCATACAATGCGTTGCTGCGCCCTTCCTTTCTCTTGAGGACGGAGGACTGATGCCACGGAAAAAGTCTGCTCCGGCGAAGGAGGAAGCCGCCGGCGGCTCTGAGCGTACGCAGGACTTCGAGCGACTGGGCGTCTTTTATCTCGGGCGACCGTATGACCTCCCTGCCAAGCGGGCGCACCCCGGTTGGCTATTGTACGACTCGAAGGACCTTGTGACCCATGCGGTCTGCGTGGGGATGACCGGGAGCGGCAAAACAGGCCTCTGTCTCTCGTTGCTCGAAGAGGCGGCGATTGACAACATTCCCGCCATCATCATCGATCCCAAAGGCGACCTCGGAAATCTGCTGCTGACCTTTCCCTCTCTCAAAGGCGAAGACTTTCTCCCCTGGATCAATGAAGACGATGCGCGGAAGAAAGGGCAGTCGCCCGCGGACTATGCGAGCGCGCAGGCGGAGCTCTGGCAAAAGGGTCTGGCGGCATGGGGGCAGGACGGCGCACGCATTCAGCGGCTCAAGGATGCCGCGGAGACCGTGATTTATACTCCCGGCAGTAACGCCGGTCTGCCCGTCTCCGTTCTGAAATCGTTTGCCGCACCCGAGGAGGATGTCCGCAACGATACGGAATTGCTCCGCGAGCGAATCAATACGACGGTGACCGGTCTCCTCGGCTTGCTCGGGGTCGACGCCGATCCGATTCAGAGCCGCGAGCATATCCTTCTCTCGACAATTCTCGGCCATGCCTGGGGACAGGGCAGCGATGTGGACCTTGCCGCAGTGATGCAGGGCATTCAGTCGCCGCCCGTGGCGAAGATCGGCGTGATGGATGTCGAGGCGTTTTTCCCCTCGAAGGATCGTTTTGCCTTGGCGATGAAGCTGAACAATTTGTTGGCCGCGCCGGGATTTCAGTCGTGGCTCGACGGCGCACCGCTGGACATCCAGCAGCTGCTGTATACGGCATCTGGCAAGCCGCGCCTGGCGATTTTTTCGATTGCGCATCTGACTGACGCCGAGCGGATGTTTTTCGTGACGCTCCTGCTGAGCCAGATGGTCGGCTGGATGCGGACGCAATCCGGAACCACCAGTTTGCGTGCGCTGTTGTACATGGATGAGATCTTCGGGTATTTCCCGCCGGTCGCCAATCCTCCGTCCAAATTGCCGTTGCTGACGCTGCTCAAGCAGGCGCGTGCGTTCGGGCTGGGGGTCGTGTTGGCCACACAGAATCCGGTCGATCTTGATTACAAGGGGCTGGCCAACACTGGCACCTGGTTCATCGGCCGTCTGCAAACGGAGCGGGACAAGGCACGGGTACTCGAAGGACTGGAAGGGGCCTCCTCGAGCGCAGGGAAAAAGTTCGATAAAAGCCGCATGGAGCAAACGCTGGCCGGGCTCGGCACCCGGATATTTCTCATGAACAACGTGCATGAGGATGAGCCGGTCGTGTTCGAAACGCGCTGGTGTCTTTCGTACCTGAGAGGGCCGCTGACGCGCTCACAGATCAAAACGCTGATGGATCCGGTCAAACGTCAACCGTCAACGGTCAACGGAGAGAAGCGCGAAACGGGCTATCATGGTCCATCGCTCGCCGCTTCTGCACGCCCTGTGCTGCCTCCCGACGTTCCACAGCACTTTCTGCCGATTCGCGGGGTGAAGCCGCAGGGAGACGAATTGCTCTATGCGCCGATGGTGCTGGGTTCCGCTCAGGTCCGTTTTACCGACAGCAAAAGCGCCGAGACGATGCAAGATGTGACGATGCTGGTTCCCCTGTCGGACGGTGCGGTCACGGTGGAGTGGGATCGTGCGGCGGTGGCACAGGTGGCCGTGGCAGACCTCGAGCAGGCACCGCAGGCCGAGGCTCATTTCCTCCAGCTGCCTGCGGCCGCTGGCAAAGCCAAGAGCTATGAGGGATGGAACAGAGACTTCGGCGCTTGGCTCTATCGGACGCAGAAACTCCAGTTGTTGAAAAGCCCCAGCACCGGCCAGGTGTCCACCCCGCAGGAATCTGAGAGAGACTTCCGTGTCCGCTTGCAGCAATCCGGCAGAGAACAGCGGGACAAGAGTGCTGATGCGCTCCGCCGGAAATACGGACCGAAGATCGCGGCGTTACAAGAAAGGCTTCGTCGCGCGGAGCAACAGAAAGAAAAGCAGCAGACCGAAGCCCGGTCCAGTCAGATGCAGGCGGCGATTTCCGTCGGGGCATCGATCCTGGGTGCGTTTTTGGGGCGCAAGACGATTAGCGCGGCCAATATCGGTCGGGCGACGACCGCGATTCGCGGCGCAGGCCGCGTGCTCAAAGAGTCACAGGATGTGAACTTCGCGGAAGAAAACGTTGCCGCGCTACGGCAACAACTGGCGGATCTCGAAGCGCAATTCAAGGCCGAAAGCGAGGCGCTGGCTGCGGCAAGCGACCCATTGCTGGAACGGCTGGAGCCTGTGTTGCTGAGGCCGGCGAAATCGAACATTGCGGTCAAATTTGTCGCGCTGGCCTGGACGCCGCACTGGAAGTCGTCAGACGGCTCGATAGCTCCTGCCTGGATGTGATGACCCCTCGCTCAGCTTTATTCCACCTAAGATTCGCTGAATGTTTGAACTTTGGCTGGCTGTTGCGCAGGCCGGTCTTCATAGCTCCATCGCTCACATTGCTGTGCTGTAGACAATCTCAACAGTTTTTATCCGGCAGTTGAATCCTTGCCCGGTTGCCCTGACCGAAACCGCTCGAACAACTGTTCGGCTTCTCCCGTCGGATTGGTGATAGGCCTTGTGAACACTTGGTGGGCAATGTGAAAGCCGAGCGCACGGTAGGATTCGAATTGCGATTCGTCGAAAAACTGGTCGGCGGTCGGTTCATGCGGGAATTCTTCGTGGCAGTTGGCATATTCGGTCACGTCGGCCGGCTCATTGCCGGTCAGGGATGGCTTGAGGTAGATCAACAGCCCTGCTGGAGCGCCGGCATCGACACGGTCGTATCGGACCAGGCCTAATGCAAAATGCGCGCGGCTCATTCGAGCCCCCGCCTGCAGCTCCAGCAGCTCCGTCTCGATCTCAATGTCGATGCCGAGGTCGATTCGGATTTTACGGATCGCATTGCCCAAATCCGTAAACGCACGGGCCGTGTCGCAGCTGCCGTCGCTGACGACGATGTAGTGGCAGCGGCGGAGCACCATTTCATACAATCCCAGGTTTTCAAAATGTCCCCCGTCGGACAGATAGACATAGGGATTCTCGGCATCTGTCAATCCGAAGGTCTCCGCCAGCAACGGACGGACTGCGATGCGTGGACAGGAGACGTCGAAGGTATTGCGGCCCGCCGGTCCGGGGTTTCCCAGCCACCAGCCGAGCCGGATGTTGAAAAAGGCTAACAGAAATGTCACCGCCGGCGCCGAGTGATATCCCATATTGGGACTAGCCGCAGCGCCGGAAATCGCCATGGCGGTACCGAGCGTGATGGCTTTGCCTTTCTCAACCCGTGCGTTGACTCCATACTGCCCCGAGCGGCGATACCCCAAATTCCAGCTTCCGCAGAACAGCGGAGATGCCGTGAAGGACTGCGCTTTACGTTGCTGCCAGGCCAAGTTTTCGCCGCGCACAAGATTGATGGCGATGTTCACTACATGGAACGGCTTCTTGATCGTTTGACCCTGCGGCGCCAGTTCCTTCAGCTGGATGTTGTCGTTGGGATCGAAGCCCGTGAAGAGGTTCGGTCGACGCTCTTGTTGATACTCGGACAGGCGCGAGGCACCCAGATAGGCGCGAATCAGACGGTTGCGGTAGATGGAATGCAGGGAAAACTTGTTGATGTTGATGACCAGCGACAGTGCAGTGGCAAGGAGGATGAAGGCCGCCGCGACTTCGACCACCAGCCACGGCGGACTGTTGTGGAGGACGACGGCATGGCCCCAGACGTCCGCTGGCATGCGAAGCCCGACTGCCGGGCCCTCGAGAGAACTTTCCTCGAAGACCTTATGAGGCCCGCCCAGCCCCTTCATCAAGAGACTCGTCAAGAGCGTGATCAGCACGAGCAGACACGCGATGAATACGGGCGCGGCCAATCGCACGGCGCGATCCAGCAGCACATCGATCATGCTCGGCTTCCCCTTGGCCGTCGCGGTCGTTTTCGAGCTGAAACCCAACAAGAGGGAGATCAGTCCCGATAATCCCCCCACAGACGTGATGAGCGCAGGCATATAGGACAACAGTCCAGGGCCGAAGATGACTAACGCGTTCAGTCCCATCCAGAAAATGCTGGCGATGAGCATCCAGGCGCCGGCTCGTCCCCACCATTCACGGTCATGATCGTCCGTGTACCGGCTCGCCACGCCGATGAAAATCGTGGCGGTCAGCAGAAACATGGTCAGGAAGCCGGGCACCGCAAAGACGGCATACCACTCAGCAAACTGGCTGACGGTGACGTCGGGCGGCGTTTCGGCCAATATGGACCACAGAAAGAGTCCCCCGACGGAGCCGGACCAGAGAATGACTATGAATTCGATCACGAGCCAGAGATCGGCGCTGCGCCACCGTCGCAGCAACAGGGCCCCGATCAGCCAACCAAGCCCGTGCATGGAGGCGCCTCCCAGCAGGAAGGTGCCGCGGCTGTCCAGAAAGAAGAGTGTCAAATCCTTGAGACAACCGCCACCATTGCGATACCAGGCAAACGCGGTAGTCAGCAGCAACACCGCTGTCAGCATCGGGGTCAGTCCGCCGATGAGAAACCATTGCTGCCGCTCGAAGTATTTCCAGACAACGGATGAGCGCAGGTGATCCAGACTGGGCCGAAACAGATGAAAATGGGTCAGGCCGACAACACCCAGGAGGAGGCCCGCGGCAAACATGACTTGCGCGGGAAGCCTTGGATTGGCCACCTCCCAATGAAGAATCGAGACCAGCAACCTTGGCGTCAGCAGGACGGTGGCGAGCATCGGCACGAGGACGAGCCAGTTCAGCGTGAGATTTCTCAGATACGTCCCGAAGAGGGTCCAACTATCGACCGACATCAGTCCGAGCCGCGGGCTCAGATAGTTACTGTATCGGCGTAGCCAGTTGACGGCCTCCGGTTCCGGATCTTTGGTATCCGAAGGTGGCCGGCGCAGGTCGTCCATCACGCCGGCGACGCCGTCAGGATGCCGGTGCACCCAGGCCGTCAACCAACTCCCGATGTAGCCCCCGCCCGAAACGGTCGAAAGGTAGTCGAATCGCTTCAAGAGCGAGAGCCGGGAAAGCCCTTGAAGCACTCCCAGCGCAAACGTGGCGCTTCGAATTCCCCCACCAGACAGGCAGAGGGCCGTTCGCTGTTGCGGCAGATTGTGGACGTGTCGATACAGCGCAGCCAGCCGGTCGGCCTCGGCCACCGTTGTCCCGGATGGAAGAGGTCCATGCAATTTGACATATTCTTCTTCCAGGACGGTGACGAGCGGAAAGGGGTCTTTGGTCTTTGCATCCATCGTCATGGCTGGTTCGTCTGAATATGCGCTTCAATGAAACTGACGATGCGCTCACGGTGTTGCTTGACAGCTCTTCGGGCCGCCTCTTGCAACAGCGCGCCATGGCAGGGCGTTTTGATTTTGAACAATGTCGGAATCTCGCTAACCGCCTGCTTGATCTGCGCGGGAGTGACATCACGAGGGAAGTCGGCGCGGCAGAGCTCGGGCAGGTCGTCGAATCCCCTGTCCCACTCGGCGTCGACATGTTTCAGCACTTCGATTCTCAAATGCGCAAAGTCGGGGAGGACGACGCCTTCTGTTCTCAAGCTGTGCCATAGCAGCGTTTGGTAGGTATTCGCCCGCTCTTCCATGATGCCGACGATACGCGACGGATCGTCGCGAAAGACTTCAAAGCCCTTCTCGCTCTTGTCGAGTTCTGGGCCGCCCGCATCGAAGGGGAAGGATGTATCGATGACGATAATGAGACCTCTTTTTGATGACCCCTGCGGGATCTTTTTCAGGAATAGTGTCGTGAGCGATTCAGTCCCGAGGTTGTCGAACAGGCCCCCGTCGCCAACATGCAGATACGTCGGTCGTCCGGCGACTTGATATGTGACGGGACCGACGACGGGCGGGAATGAGGCCGATGTCGCGACAGCGAGAGATAAGCGAAGGTTCCGGTAATCGGCGCCGATCCGCTCGAACGTGAGAGGAAGGAATTGCCGTCTGGCCTTTTCCAATCCTGTGGTAATGATGGCCAGGCCTTCGGGCGTCACCGGGACCGGGCGGTCAGGCTTTTTCAATTCCTTTGTCAGCAGATCGATGAAGTCGTAGTCGAAATCCGAGTCCGGCAAGGTTGTGAAGGCAAAACGCCGTCCGGTGTTATAGACAGTCCCGTTGAAGATCGCTCGCGGAATGTCGCCACGCTGCTCTCTCTCATACAGTTGGCCAAAGGTCATGTCGCCGAGAAAGTCCGCATCCCAGACCTCGGAAAAAGAATAGGCCAGTTTGGTCGGGTTCAAAGCCCGGAAGTAGGCGAGTTGGCGCACGAACGCGCTGCGCTGGAAATTCCCCTGCATCGCTGTCTTATAGCCCGAAAAAAAGTCGCGGTATCTGGGCGAGAGTCCATTGTCCGCGAGCATCGGTTCTGACCTCGAGGGCTTCTTGGTGACATAATAGGCCGTGGCCACGCTGCCACCTGAAACGCTCGACAGATAACTGACGGTTTCGAGCACGCTCAGTTGTTCGGTGCCAAGACGGATCGGAATCTCCGCCAATGCCTCCAGGGCTCCTGCGGCGAACGTGGCGGCTCGGCTTCCGCCGCCCGAGACCGCCAAGCCCACCATGAAATTCTGATCAGGCAAAGGGGCAAACAAGGCTTCCGCATGGTCGGGCCGGGAAGGAAGTTCCTGGATTTTGGCGAAGCAGCCGGCCAAGAGAAAACTGACGGTCAATGCCGCCGCAAGGTGACTCATCACTTATTGATGCCCTCCTTCCGTTGCTCAGTCTGTTGTATCGTTTGAAAATAGCAAAACCCTCCATGCTCGACGAGCTTTTTCGCGATCACGCCGGCGGCGGTTTCCATGCCGGCGGCGAACGTCTCATTCTGCGTACTGAACAGGCTGCCGCCGCGGACGACTTTGCCCACTTCCGATGTGACGGCCGCCTCCGCTCTGAGCGCGTCGCGTGTGACGCGCGCGAGGGCGTCCAAGGGAATCGGTGGCTGATCGGCATTGAAAACCGGGTAGGGGCGGACAGTGGGCTTCCAACGTATCGTGAGTGCCGTCGCGTCGTGCACAGCGGGCTCCCGGAAGGCTGCATCGAAAAAGGCTTCAAGGAAGACGCGGGTCAGATCGGCGGTGATCCGTTGCGAGTCGACGTGATTGGCTTCAAGGGCGAGGCGCTGACCAGGCTGCTCGACGGCTTCGACTGACACCCCCGGGAATCTCCAGGCGTTGCCATTGCGGTCGATGAAACCGTTAGAGGTGACTTTGGCGGCCAGGCGAAGACCCGAGCTCACTCCCGGCCCGACTGTATACGCGATGTCGCCGAAATATGCCTTGTTATACGCCAATAACAACTGCGAGAACCGCGATCCATCTTCCGCCAGTGCATCTTCGTCGAAATCGAAATGCCCGTGCCATTGCTTGATGACGTCAACGATTTTGCGGAGCTTATGGAGATCCAAGCGCTGGTAGGACGTGCGTTTCCAGTCGGCCAGCGTCTCCTCCAGGATCTGCAGCGACTCCGCATGGGAAGGGCGCCCGTCCCTGATCCGCGAGATCATCGTGTGAATCGCGTGCACTGGCCCCTCGTGACGTCCATCGGTGTTCGGAACATCTGCCTCGGCTGGAACCGATGTACGCTCGTCATAGGCCTTGGCCGTGCAGGCGAGAAATTCGTCCGCGAGCCCCTGTGTGGCGGCCAGCTTGTTGTGAAATGACGCCTTGTTGAGATCGAGGGAATCGCGAAGATCGACGGAAAGGGCGCAGCCCGCGGAGAGCAGACCGAGGAGTATACACGCGATCGGACGCCAGCCCATCAAAAGGGCACCTCGATCACGAAGAACGGCAACAGTCCCGGCTAGGTAGACGACGAATGCTTCTTGTCCTTCTGCATGATCTTGTCGGTCCAGGCGAGCAGAACGGCCGAACCCAGGAACGTCATGTGGATAAATATTTTCCACTTGATGTGCTCAGGATTTTCATTGGCGACGTCGACGAACGCCTTGAGCAGGTGAATGCTCGAGATGCCGATCAACGATGCCGCCAATTTGACCTTGATCGTGCCGGGATCGACATGGGTCAGCCAATCCGGCCGGTCCGGATGCCCCTCGAGGCTTAATTTGCTGACGAACGTGGCATAACCCCCGATGATCACCATGGTCAGCAGATTGGCCACCATGGTGACGTCGATCAATCCCAGGACCCCGAGCATGAACTTCGTTTCTTCCAGGATCTGAACGTGCACGACCATTTCCCACAGCTCAACGAGAAATTTATACGCGTACAGGAGCTCGGCCATGATTAAACCGCCGTACAGCGGCGCTTGAATCCAGCGACTGGCAAACACGACGGATTCGAAGACATGTTCGATGGCGTTGGTCGAGTCCGAGACAGATGAGGCAGTGTGTTGATCCGACATGATGCTCCTGGTGTCAGTGAATCCGCGTCAACGGTTGGAAGGACCTGATGGGAGCCGTATCCTAGAGAGCCGCACGGTCTCTGTCAATTCTTACGTCGATGGAATCGTGAGCGTGACGGTGGTGCCCTGGGTGAGGACGGAGGTGATGGCGATGCGGCCGCGAAGTTTCCGTGCCCTGGCCCGCATGTTCTGCAGGCCCATGCCCTGTGTCTGCCGGCGGGATGGTAAAAACCCCCGCCCGTTGTCGATGACTTGCAGACGGATTTTGTTGCCTTGTCGCCGCAACGTGACCATCCGTCTGTCCGCCTTCGTATGGCGGATGCTGTTGCTGAGCGCTTCCTTGGCGATGGCCAACAGGTGTGTCCGCTGTTCGGCAGAGAACCGCAGGCTGATTTCATCATCAACGGTGACGCTGATGACCCCGGCGCCGGTGGCCATGAAGGATCCGGCCAATGTCCGAAGCGCGTCGCCCACGGTCTGCTCCA
>DATJGE010000121.1:0-2028 GCA_035495295.1 Nitrospira sp.
AGCTTCCGAATTACGCCGTCCTGCTTGGTCAGCAAGTAGATTTCTCCGAGCTCATCCTGGCCGAATCTGAGATCGGCGCGATCCGCGTGCATTATTTCGCGCAGCGATTGTTGCTTTCCGCTGTAAATCAACGGCAATTCAAAGAACGGCGTGGCCTTCGCCAATTGATCGACATTGGTGAAGAAGACCCGACCAGATGCTATATCGCCAAAGAAGTACTTGCCCGCTAGCGCGGGAATGGCCTTGCCGCGGTAAACAAATCCGCCGGTGACAGCCAGGCCGAGATGATGCCCATATTCGATTGCGGGATCGGTCAAGCCGTTGACGATATCGTCGAGTGCCGAGCGTGAAAGCCGCGTTTCATCGTTGTGATCCACCACCCAGCTTCCTTCCCGCATGCTCCAACCGTAGTTCGCTCCGGCCACGCCGATGTCGATCTCCTCGACGGTCGCCTGGCCGATGTCGGCGATCATCATCTTTCCGTCGCCTGCCGTGTCCCAGCTGAAGCGAACAGGGTTGCGCAGCCCATAGGCCCAAACTGCTCCCGGAACCTGGGCGTCGCTGACAAACGGATTCCCGGGTGGAACGCCGTATTTCCAGCGACCATCCTGCAGCGGGCTGATGCGAAGAATCTTTCCTAGGGGGCTCAATAGATTCTGGGCGGTGCGCCAAGCGTCAACCTTGCCGGTCCGGAAAATCGTGTTGCCCCGTCACCGACACCGATGTAGAGCAGCCCGTATTCCGATTGGCCCGGCTTGGCATTGGGATTGAAGCCGAGCTGACCTCCGACGTGATCGTGCAGAGGATGCGCAATTCTGAGGATCTCTCGGCGCGAAGAGGGATCAATGCGATTGGGGTTGGCCGGGTCGATCGACCATTCGGCCACGACGTCGTGATGGTCGACGCCTCCTGCCGCGTCCGGTGTCGGGAAGTCGGCGATGCCGGACTGCGGGGTTTCGGTGCTGAACGTATAAAGCTTTCCAGAGCCCGGCCGGCTGCCCCGCGCAAAATCTGGATGGAATGCGAAGGTATTGAGACCCTGCTCGAAGAGATCGGTGCTCGTGAAGCTTCCCTTCCTCGCGATTGCCATATCGAGGAAGGGCTGCGGAAGAACGTGTCCGTCTCTGATGACATAAATTTTGCCGGTCATGTCATTGACGAAGAGACGATGGGACCCGTCGCCCGCGTGGAACAGGAAATTGATCCTGGCCCGCGGCGGCGAGTCGCTGCTCGCCGGAACCTGGACCACGTCTTCCAGTACGACGGCGAATTTCATCGGAGCCGACCTCCTGCCGCCGTCGCCGCAAGCTTGCAGCATCGCCGCCGTACAGGCCAACAGGATCGCTGTCGCGACGCGGAGCAAGTACAAGTTCAGACTCGATGGCGTCAAGGCAACGTCGTCTTCGTCTTGCAGTCCAGGCTTTCCGCCGGACTCTGACTGATGCGGCAAACAAACACTGTTCGCTCGGCGCTGTCGTAAAACCAGGCAAAGGAAACCCCATTGGAGGACGAGCTGGCAATGGGCGTCGCTGACGGGCGGACATCCGCTCGAATCTGTGCGAACGCGTGAAGTGCATAGATGGCAATCGCGGCGATGATAAGCAGACCCAGAATCTTGTTCACGGAGCCCTCCTTTTACATTCCCCCGAGTCGAGGAATCGTGATAGTAGCAAGGATGCGCCACGCAGCCGGCATCGCCGTTCGTCCGCATCCCGACTGGACAAAGCGACAGGCCGATGCGATTATTTTTCCACGGCTTGCGAGGAAAAGGCGGATGTGATGCCGAGCTTCACACTCAACGTCAACGGCGAATCCCGGACCGTCGAGGTTCGCGATCCGGACGAGCCGCTCCTCTACGTCTTGCGCAACGCGCTGGCGCTGACCGGTGCCAAGTTCGGCTGCGGCCTCGGTCAATGCGGCGCCTGCACGGTGATCGTCGACGACGAAGCCGCCCGCTCGTGCCGCATACCGGTGTCGAAGGCAGCCGGAAAGCGGATCACGACGATCGAAGGTCTCGGTACCCCCGAC
>DATJGE010000122.1:0-19227 GCA_035495295.1 Nitrospira sp.
TGCAGAGCCGTCAACGCCAGGACTTTATCGGCGACCGCGACCGCGGCCACCGTGCCTGCCGTGACTTTCAAAAACTGTCTGCGTGACAGAAACATTGGTGACACCTCCTAAGTTGAGGCTCTCAAAGAGCCCACGTTCCTAGCCCGACACACCACAACGATTCCCACCTCCCTTCGTTCGAGACCTGCTGCCGCCATCTCGTCGAAAACGAGCCGACAGCCCCTGAATTGGCAGCTGCAACATTGATTTTTTTGACGGTTTCAGCATATCGGCCAATAGGATTGGCAAGATATGCACCAAAAGCCCCATATTGCTGGTGCCCGGCCTAGTAATGTAAGTGATTGAAATGTAAAGTTTAGTTCGTTCGACCCGCTTGGACGAAATGTCCTCTCGGGTGGCGCCTTGGGTACCTGGTGTATCGTGAGCAGGCATGCCAAAGAGGAGTAACTCAAAAAATACAAAAAATTAACTACTTATGAAAAAAATTGCCTTGTTACCGTTTCGTAGCAGCGCATCGAAGATGTAACGGTATAGGCATGCCCGCGAAGGGTGGCCTTTGCTTGACAGCCCCAAGGGTGCTGAGTAGAATCCGACCTCCTCTCCTGACGTTCCTTCGCGAGCGGGAATAGCTCAGTGGTAGAGCATCGCCTTGCCAAGGCGAGGGTCGAGGGTTCAAATCCCTTTTCCCGCTCCAAACTTCTCAAACATTTTCTTTGAGATTTGAACCCCAGACCGGGGGTTTCTCGAAGCAGGTGCGCCCCTTCGCGGGGAACGTGCGAGGGGGGCGCGGCCCCTTCAGCAAGAGTCAGCGAAGCAAATTCAGAGCCGAGCTGACGAGGGAGAGTGGTTCAACGACAACGACGTTAGTGAGAGTGGTGGGTGAGCCGCTTTAAGAGTCCGATGTCTTCGACTGCTTGTTTGAGTTCTTCGCTTGAAAGCAGGCCAAGTCCAAAACGTGCGCGACAGTAGAGCGCCGTGATTCTCTGCACTGTCGACTCGGCGTCGATCCATTGCTCGCTTACCAGATGCGTCAACTCAGTTGGGGTCGTCGATGGTGAAATCCGAATCCCCCGCCTTACCGCAAGCTCTCGCACCTTCTTGTAGAGTTGCACGATCTGTTGTTGCGTTCGCGCAGCAGGTCGGCCGGCGGATCGGACATACGGCCACCGGTAGTACCTCCAGCCGATCACGAAGACCGCTCCGATACCTGCCGCGACGATCAAGATCCAGAGCAGACCGTCAAAAGCCGTCCTCGCTCGCTCGCTCGACGTCCGCAAATACCGGATAGACGCCTCACCAACGCTGGACATCCACTGTTCTAACGTTCTGCGGGCCGACTCGCTTCCTTCCCGAAGATTCTGGAGAACGGCCAATTGATCTTGGCCGCTGTACCGGATGACCAGACGATCCCAGCGAAGGCGGAGAGATTCGCCCATGCGTTGGAATGCCACCCAAAGCGAGGGGGTCAAGAGCGCTGTATTCGACGGCGTCGGATCCATCGTAATCCATCCTGATTGCGGGTAATACACCTCCACCCATGCATGGGCGTCGCGTTGCCGGACGGTGTAATAGCTGCCGAATTCGTTCCATTCGGTCGCCAGGAAACCAGTCACGAGCCGCGAGGGTATGCCGATGCCTCTCAGCATGAGCACCATGGCAGTGGCGTAATGTTCGCAATATCCGGTCTTGCGACTGAATAGAAACTCGTCAATCGGATGATTGGAAGCCGTCGTCTCCGCCTCGAGACTGTAGCTGTAATTAGACAATAAGTAGTTCAGCAGGGCGGAAGTTTTCTCGTAAGTCGAACTGAGCGTACCTGTTATACCTCGGGCGAGGTGCGTGATACGCTCAGACTCCGGAGGGAGTTGAAGATACCGTTCCCGGATGAACGCGGGATAATCGACCACTGCAGTCTGTTCAGCCGAAACTAGCCGGTGGTCGCGCGACACGACGGAGTACCGAATCCGCGACAGCGACGCGTAAGGCAGATGAAGGCCGGTCATTCCGTCCAGTTGTAGGCCGATAAATTCGCCGTTGATGGATTCGGCGAAGGGGGCGGCGAAGAGTACAGATGTATCGAGTGCTTCCAGGAGGATGTCTTGTCGCAACGGGTCGGTGAGCGCGGCCGCGTTTCGGTTTGTTGCTGGCCGAATCACAAACGTACCGTCGGAGAGAAGTCCCAGATTCCGACGCTGCCGGATGCCCGAGCTCCAGGACCGCCCGTTGTACTGATCGAACGCGAGACCTCGGAGGTATAGACGCTCTCTCGCGGCGGCCGGTTGGTCCGGCAGTTCTACCCGCATTACGATCTGCGGATCCTCTTTGACAGAGCCGATCATTCCGAGATCGACTCGTTCGGAAAATCCAGTCGTCCGGAGTCCTTCTCCCTTCGGCTTTTGCAGGATGCCGATACTGATTCTGGGAAGGAGAAAAAAGATCATCAGCGTCAAGAAAAATGTCAACACTGCGATGGCGTTTGTCAGCCCAAAGAACTTCCCGGTGATCCGTGGCCCGGAATCGGGAACCGCGGACACGCCGCTGTCTCCAAGAGCCGTGGCCGGGACGGCACTTTGCCCCGTTGCCAAGGTGACGCTGGCAATGTGGGAGGCTGTCTTGCCTGTCAGATGATAAAGAAGCAGGCTCCATGTGGCTGCGAGCAGATAGACCGCAAACACGGCCAGATACCACAGGTCCGTCGTCAAGGCAGCCGAGGCGACGACTGACATCAGAGAGATGGCATAGAGATGGCGGTAGTCCCTGCGATCACGCAACGTCATAAGTTTTACGGCCAGAAGGAGGGCGAGGAAGTGAATGCCGGCGGAGAGAAGCTCTCTCGAGATTGTCGTGACATCCAATAGAAACATCACGAAGGCGCCGATCAACAGCGCATTCCATAGATGGGGAGAGACGCGCCGGCCTGTCAGTGGGCGCGCCGGCCATCCAACCAGTTCTACGAGGGCATAGAGCAATGTCGCCGAGGTGACGGCCGCAAGCCAAAGGGGAATGCTTCGTGCGAACAGCAGGCCGATAAAGCCCGTGGCTGCCAACAAGACTGCGCTAGTACGAAGCGCTTGCTCAAAAGCCATGCGTGAGGGCCTCGATGTGGGCGCCGAGCAGCATTCGATTGGGTGCCACGGACAGGTGAGGCGCGCCCTGGCACCAGGGCATCACCACCACGGTGTAGCCAAGATCGCCGTCATGGCCGACCATTGGCAGGGCATGCGGAAGTTGTCCGTCGCCGAACTCCGGCCAGCGGCGCTCGCAGAGGGCAAGTAGCCGAAGCATCGCTGCCAGATGCTCTACGCCCGATCCAAGGCCGGAATCCTCTGTATCGACGATCAGCCGCAAAGGATACGATTGTTGCGATAGCTGCCAGAGGAGCGACGCCACCAATATGAGACTGCGTTCGAACAATGGCTCCTGTTCATCCGGTGCCACTGTTGAGAGCACGATCGTCATACGACGCTGATCTTCAGCTTCGGTTTCCCGTACGATCAGAGTGGAGGTGCGGGCCGTCGACATCCAGTGGATGGCTCTCGAGTCGTCGCCGGGCCGATATGGTCGCAGGTTGTACAGCTGGGTGCCGTGTCCCCGCCGGGCAAGGGAGAGCCCCTGTCCTTCACTAGCAAGTTCATCGATAAATCGAAGGGAAAGGGGTCTAATCGGCGGGCTCACAAGGATTTCCGCCGACACCTGATACAGCGCGCGCTTGAGAAATAATCCGAAGGGAAAGAGTGTGTCCGCTCTGACGCCGTCGAAACGCAGCCGCCCGCGGGCGGAGGCCGAAATCGGATAGGACAGCAGTGCCGATCGCTGCGGAGGAACGTGATGGACGAACAATCCTCGGTCGAGATCTTGACCCTGCGCGACGTCGAAGAGCCGAAGCGAATAGCTCGGAAGCCACCGGCTGCGATTTGTGACGGATACCGTGATGGTGGTCGGCTGGTCGGCCATGATGAGATCGGGTACGTGCCGGCGGAAGTCAAGACACCGTAAGCATTGCTCGGAGAGAAGCCCGGATATCACCACGAGGCTCAGCATCATCGCCAAGAGCAGGTAGAACAGATTGTTGCCGGTATTGATGGCCGCGACGCCGATGCCGATCGTGAACAAAAGAAAGCGCATACCTTCGGAAGTCAGTCGGAGCGACCGGCGAAGAACGAGATAGTGCAGCTGTGATTGTAGGCCGGCGCGGAGACGCCACAAGCAATTGATCGCGCGCCTGGCCATGGTCCTTGGCTTCAGACCGGAACTGGAATCGTGTCGACGATGTCGAGGATGATCCGCTCGGCTTGCTCAAAGCTCTGGAGGCGCATGCCTTGCGCACGGCTCAGCATGACACGGTGAGAGAGAACGATGGGAGCCAGCTCCTTAATGTCGTCGGGCAGGCAAAACTCGCGCCCGCGCACTAATGCCAAGGCTTTGGCCGCATTGTTGAGAGCCAACGCGCCTCGCGTGCTGACGCCGAGCGACAACAACTCGCTCTGTCTCGTAGCCTGAACGATGCTCAACAGATATTCACCGACGCTGTCGTCGATGTGTACGTGTCCGATGCGACGCTGAAGCTCCAGCACGTCTTGCGCCGACAGGACAGGTGCGAGGATGTCGGCCGGATGCAGGGCGTAAGGACGATTAAGCACCTTCCGTTCTTCGTCGATCGAGGGATACCCGATGCGCAAACGCATGAGAAACCGATCGAGTTGGGATTCCGGGAGTGGAAAAGTGCCGTGATACTCGGCCGGGTTTTGGGTGGCAATTACCATGAAGGGCTGCTTCAGGGGATGAGTTTGATTGTCCACTGAAATCTGCGCTTCGCTCATCGCTTCCAAGAGGCTGCTTTGCGTTTTGGGCGTGGTCCGGTTGATTTCATCCGCGAGCACGATGTTGGCGAAGATCGGTCCGGGCACGAATTCGAACGCCTGTTGCTGACGGTTGAAAATGGACACGCCGACGATATCGGACGGCAATAGATCGCTGGTGAACTGGATGCGTTTGAAGGAGCAATCAAGCGAGCGAGCGAGACTATGCGCGAGCGTCGTTTTGCCGACGCCCGGGACGTCTTCGAGCAATAAGTGGCCGCGAGCCAGGAGGCAGACCACCCCCATCTCGATGACGTGCGCCTTGCCCTTGATGACGCGGGCAATATTGTCCTGAATCGCTTGGAGAGGGCGCGGTACGTTCATCGGGGATTATCGGCTCTGGCGGCCAGAAAGTCGGTATGTCGTAACACCGCTGAAGTCTAACAAAGGGTCGTTGGACGGTCAATTTTTACGCCGTTTCCGGCATGCCGCGCATCAACGGTCGGGGACAAGGATGACCATCCAGGGAGGGGCCTCCTCGATCATGTCGATAAAGCGTCTGGCGGTGCTGCTCGCCGGCATGCTTGGAAACACGGCTCCACGACGGATCAAAACAGACCGAAACCGATACCCCTCGGGTGCCGGTTTTGGCGACAGGACACATGGCAGGCGACTCCGGAGACTTGCGCAGGTCGATAGATCAAGCGTGTCTCCGATGGGAAGCGTTACAAGCCGTTGGTGAACATCGCCGAAGATCGTCGGCAGATTTTCGAATGTGAACGGCGCATCTTCGGGTCTAAACCGTTCGTCGTCAAGGAGCTGTGCGAGCAACTCCCAAAAGACCTGGCTATCCACGGCTCCCAACAGGCCGACACAACTGGAGCGAGCGACCACGTCCAGGAGGGCCAACGGCCCTCGAATATCGAACTTCCAGGGAGGAAAGAGGAGCGTTCGCTCACGATGTTGGACTTCGAGAGCCTCCTCGCCGCTGTATCGCGCCTTGCGGAAGGCTCCCTTCGTCTCTTGTAAGTGCCGCTGAATAACATCGGCGGAAAGGCGCGACGGTTCGTAAGCAAAAGTGGGTGTTGCAGGCGCCCAACAAGTGGTGACCGCATAGCGGGCGGCGAGTCTTCCGGCGCCAACCAGCTCCTCGAATTCACACATGTCCTGATCGGGCAAAAACTGGAACGACAGGTCCGGTCTTGACCGCAGCACGTCAAGCAGTTCCCGCGGCGGATGCAAAGCTCCCCCAAGTTTCGACTGGGGGTGCAACCGGTCGACGCAATGCAGGATCAGCGTTCTGTCCTCACGATGAATCTGCGGCCCGTAAAAATCCGCCACTTCTTTGGCGAAGGAAAGGTCGCCGGACCCTAAGTCAAGTAGCGATGCGACATTTGCCGTCAACAGAAGATCAAAGGGCGACGGGTGAGTTCGAACGAACGCGGAGACGTTGTCGCTCTCGAGCGACGGAGTGGGCCACCGGGAGGGCGCCGGTTCGACCACGTCAAAGTAGACGCACAAGGCGCGAAGTGCCTTGGCCGGCGGGAGTCCGGTGACTGCCTTGAGCCTGGGGCCTGACAATTCCTGTATGCGTTGAGCCCGGCCATCGTTCAAGACGGCCAGCAGGGATGCTTCGACTGGCGACGGCAGGTCGGCGTGGCGCACTCGCTCAATAAGACGGTGTAAGGTGTCGGCCAAATGTGACGCGTTGACAAGGCGGCGCGAAGTCTCCCAGTCCTTGTCGCGTCCTTTCAATCCTCTGGTCAGTTGAGAACGAAATGTGGCAAGAAGCTGCTCGTGCGAGGTCATGGACTCAGCGAGGCAAATGATGGGAGGCTTACGTGTGCGAGCCGATGCAGGATAATTGGTGCCACGCCGCCGGGTCAAGGCTTCTTGGCTTGCCGAGCGTATATCCGTATGTTAGGACAACAGCCCGAGTGCATCACCATGACGACGCTTCGATCGCTTTACTGTTCGTTAATGGGATGGCTGGCTGCCGCAGCACTGGTCTTGGCCGCCTGTGCCGCAAGAGAACCAGCCGCCGTGCCGGCGCCTTCCACCATGCCGGCGTCCGAGTTCCGACCGGGTCAAATCATCGACACGGCCAACGCGCAATCGATTTCTCTCGAGCTGCTGTTGAGCCGGCTCCTCGATCAGGAAGTCGTGTATTTGGGTGAGGAACACCATAATCGCTTCCATATTGAGGCGGCGCTTTCCGTATTCAATCGCCTCACTGCTGCCGGGCGCCGCCCGGTAATTGGGATGGAAATGTTCAGTTGGGAAAGTCAGCCGTTGCTCGACCGGTATGTCCAAGGCGATGATCTGACGCGGGAGGAGTTTATCAGTCAGTCAGGCTGGGCTCAAAACTGGGGAGGGCCGTTTGAGTCCTACGAGCCGCTGGTCGCCTTCGCAAAGACTGAACACCTACGCGTGGTGGCGCTCAATCCGCCGAAACCGCTCGTACGCCTCGTCGCAAAAAAAGGCCTCGAGCAAGCGCGGCGGGAGGACGATTGGGCCCGTTGGAATATGGAGCAGGAAACGATTATCGACGATCCTTCGTACCGTCAGAAAATCTTTGAGCAGCTTCGTGCGTGTCATGGCGGAGGGTCTGATGAGATGTACGAAACGATGTACGAGGCGTCGATGGTTCGAGACGAAGGCATGGCCAGAACGATTGCGAAGCTGGTTCAAGCCGTGCGCCGTCTTGGCGAGACGGCCGGCCCTGTGGTCAGCTACACGGGTGGAGGACACGTTCAATACAACTTGCCGATTCCTCAACGAGCGGGCCGGCGGCTCTCCGGCGTCGTTCGACAGACGAGCATCTATATGACGTCATATGAGGAGGGGCGCCGGCAAGAACTTCGGGAGATGCTCGACGCGAAGATCGCCGATTACATCTGGCTCACACCTCTCAGCGGACAAGGGCCGCCTCGGCGGTGCCGTTGACGCACTGCCGGGCGCGCGGATATCCATGCTCTCCTTGACTCTTTCGGTCCGGCGTTCCACACTACCCAGCGAAGACGAGGGACTGGATGCGAAACAAGATTCCCTGTTCGGCGGAGCGCCTCAGCCTTCTCGATCCTCCGATGATCCAAGGGGTGGTCGACCGCAATGCATTCCATTTGGGGAACCAGTATCTCTCCGAAAATCGCGTCCGCATCGTCGAGGCGGATGAAGCGCAAATTTCGTCGGCCGTCATCGGGAATTCCGGCCTTTACGAGCAGACCATCCGTTTGAAAGACGGCCACCTCGTGTCTAAGTGCAGCTGCTCTCTGCCTGAAGAGCCGATGTGCCGGCACTGCATCGCGGTCCTTCTGGAGTACCACCGCTGGGTTCAACCGCGATCCAAGAAGCCCAGACCGGCGGCTCCCGTTGCTCCCGAATCTTCGCAGACCGACGTTCCCCCGCCATCGGCTCTCTCCGACTTACGGTTGAGTGAGGTCCTCGCATTCATCGAATGGTTGCAGCCGGCAACGACAGCGTTGGAAAAGGGCCTCCCGCTCCCCGATGCCTCGCGGTTGACAGGCGAGCTGGCGGCCTCGATCCAGGTCATCCGCAACTTGGACGAGCGCCGTCGCGAAAGCGAAGAGATCCAGTTGACGCTGGAATCCAAACGGCGCGATCGCGAAGCGTACGTCGAGCGAATGACGCAGCAGCTTCAGGCGTCGATGGCTGAAGTCAAAGCCGCCCAGTCGCAGGTACAGCAGCTGCAACAGGACATGGCGGCGTTTCAAGACATGTTCACCAAAGTAGCTGAAATTGCCTCGGAAGTGGGCGGCTACGACAGCCAGATTAAGAGCATCGCCGGTGAACTGATCAACAAGGGGACTCAACTCGATAAACTCGCGACGTCTTTCAGAGAAGTTGCCGCTGCGCTCAAAACCATTACCAAGTCAGGGCCGGTGTCGTAGCGCTTCCGTTGAAACCCTCGCCCTCATTGCCTCCTGCCCCTTGCCCGACATCAGTGATTTGAGTACAATGCGGCTCGTTTTTTCACCACTTCAGGAGGGGGTCACATGAACAGGATGTTTGGACAGGTCAGTGGAATACTGGGGACGCTGATCATCGGCGCTTCTTCTGCGTTCGCCAACGAGCCGAAGGGTGGGGCCCCGGATTACAGCGGCATCAGCACGATGTATTACGCGCTCATCGGCGTAGTGCTTGCCTACGGCGTCTACGATACGTTTTTCAAGAAAAACTGAACTGAACTACCCTCTCGAGCGTCCCCCGGCTCATCGGTGAGTTCGGGGGTCGTTTTTGCGCCGTTCTTTCTAGCGCGCGTGGTCATTTCTTCCCTGTGTTCGTTGCAGGAGAGGCTTGACCGTCTCAAGCACCCTTTCCGCAATGATGCGATAGCCCTCGCTCGTCGGATGTATGCCGTCGGCTTGGTTGAGTGAGGCGGATCCCGCAACGCCGTCCAAAAAAAACGGGATCAGCGTCAGACGGTATCGACGGGCGAGTTCAGGATAGATTCTCTCGAATCCTTTCGTATAATCCGCGCCATAATTCGGTGGAAGCTTCATGCCTGCCAGAACCACCGTCACGGATGCGTCCTGACAGCGCTGGATGATTCGCTCGAGGTTGGTTTTCGTCTCCTGCAGGTTCAGTCCACGAAGCCCGTCGTTCGCGCCGAGCTCGAGGATTACCATGTCCGGACGGCTTTTGAGCGCCCAATCGACCCTGCGCAATCCGCCCGCCGTGGTGTCTCCGCTCACTCCTGCATTGATGACACGATAACGGAGCCCGTCTTCTTGCAACAGGCGCTGCAGCCGAGCTGGGTACGCCTCCTCGGCGGCCACGCCTAAGCCTGCCGTCAGACTGTTCCCAAACGCGACGATGCGCGGACGTTCGTCGTCGGCGGAAACTTTCGACGTCAGAGATGTCGTCGCCGTCGCCAGGAACAGCACGAACACGAGCTGTGCGGCGAAGCCGATGCGAAACACGATGTGGGATAGCCTGAACGGCATTGGACTTCAGTATAATATCATCTGATACTCATCGTCTGCTGACTGCGGTGGGTGAAGGAGCGTTCGCATGATCGCCGTTCAACATGTGTCTATGCGTCTGACGGCCGGCGGTCGGCCGGTGACGATTCTCGACGACGTCACGATGGAGATTCCTTCCAAGCAAACCGTGGCCGTGATGGGTCCCTCGGGAAGCGGAAAGTCGACGTTACTGGGCCTGATGGCCGGTCTCGACCGGCCGACGTCAGGGTCGATCGTACTCGACGGCACGGAGATTACCTCCTTGTCAGAGAGTCGTATGGCCAGGTTCCGACGCACGAAGATCGGCTACATCTTCCAATCCTTCCATCTGATTCCGACGTTGACCGCATTGGAGAACGTGCTCGTGCCCTTGGAATTGGCAGGGAATGCTGCCGCCAGGGCCGAAGCGATCGAGTGGTTGCAGACTGTCGGCTTGGGGAATCGCATCGACCATTACCCTGTGCAGCTGTCGGGAGGCGAACAGCAACGGGTCGCGGTGGCTCGAGCGTTTGCATGCCGGCCGCCGATCCTGCTCGCGGATGAGCCGACCGGCAATCTGGACTCACAAACGGGACGCCACATCATGGATCTGGTTTTGGCGCTGCACCGTGATTACGGGACGACCCTGGTGCTCGTGACGCATGACCGCGCCATTGCGACCTCGATGCATCGCGTCATCGCTCTCCGGGATGGGCGCATAGAGTCCGATGACATCCTGCCCAGAAGCTCCGACCAAGGTGAGCCCTGACCGTGAGCCGGTTCATGTTGAACATGGTCTGGCGCGAAACGAGAGGGGGCTGGCGCCACTTTTTGTACTTTTTCGTCTGCATCGCCATCGGCGTGAGTGCACTCGTCGGCGTATCGCTTTTTGCTGCACATGTTGAGCGGGCAGTTTCCAGGCAAGCAAAGGGACTGCTCGGTGGTGATGTTGAGATTCGCTCTTCTCATCCGGTGAGCGCAGAAAGCCTGGCGGTCCTAGAGACGCTGACCCAGCGGGGAATCATACGAGCCCACGTCAGTGAGCTGATCGCCATGGCTGCGCGTACGACGCCTGCGGGCGCGACCGCGCAGACGACGCAAATCGTGGAACTCAAGGCGGTGGACGGCGCGTATCCGCTGTACGGCCTGTTACACGTCGAACCCTCCGCATCGCTAGACGCCTTGCTGAATCCGGACAAGGCGAGTTGCCCGACCCCGCCTTGCCACGGCGCGTTGGTGCAGGAGGCGCTGCTCCTTCGGATGGGACTGGCGGTCGGCGACCGGGTGAAAATCGGAGCGGCCGAGTTCTTGATTATGGGCCTCGTGCGCATTGAGCCCGATCGCATGGCCAATGCATTCAGTCTCGGCCCGCGCGTCATGATCTCCGAAGCCGGTCTCAAGGCTTCGGGATTGGTGCAGCCGGGGAGCCGCGTGCGTGAACGGTATCTGCTGAGATTGCCCTCCGCCATGCCGCTTGATCCCGTGAAGGCGGAACTTCGCGGCCGATTGGCCGCCGACCACGTGCGCATCTCTGGCTATCGGGACGCCCAACCCCAGCTGAAGCAGTTTCTCGAGCAATTGTCGCGTTACCTCGGTCTGATCGGCTTGACGGCGTTGTTCATTGGCGGGCTTGGGGTCGCGATGTCGATTCATGCCTTCATGCGCGAGAAATTGAAAACCATCGCGATTTTGAAAACTCTCGGCACGGATTCGCGGTCATTGATCGGGGTGTATGCCCTGCAGGCGATGGGGCTCGGAGTGGTCGGAAGCATCGCGGGAATGCTGCTCGGGATCCTGCTTCAGCGCGTGCTTCCTCCGCTGCTGGCGGGAGGCTTCGTGAGCGGTGTCCTTGACCAAGTGGGCGCGACGAGCCACCTCTCGGCGGCGTCCCTGTGGCCTCTTTTCAAAGGCGGCGCGTTGGGAGTTTTGACGACCCTCCTCTTCGCGCTCTGGCCGCTGCTGCGGATCCGCGACATTGCTCCTGGGGCCATTTTGCGGCGGGACGTCGATGCGGTTGTCGCTCCTAGCACCTTCCGCAGAGTCAAAGGCTTGCTGCGAGACCGCTTGAGTGTGAGCACGGCGGGGGCGCTCTTATGCGGTCTGGCTGGGCTGTCGATGTGGCAGGCCGGTTCATGGCGAATCGGCGGGTGGTACATCGGAGGCGTGGCGATTGCGATGCTCACGCTGCTCGCCTGTGCACGGTTGCTGGTGCAGGGCTTGGGTATGATGCCGAAACCGGCTTCGCTCAGCCTGCGCTATGCTATGGGAAATGTGTTGCGGCCGGGTGGGCATACGGCGGGAATCCTGGTGGCGATCGGGATCAGCGTGATGGTCATTCTCACCGTATCGTTGGTCGAGCAGGCGCTGCTGCGGCAGGTGGCAGACACGCGTCCGGTCGATGCGCCGACGTTTTTTTTCATCGATCTCCAACCGGATCAGACCAAGGCGTTTTCGACGCTCGTTGAAAACCACACCGGCGGACGAGTGCCGGAACTGACGCCGCTCGTCCGGTCGCGGCTCCATGCCGTGAACGGCGAAGCAGTGAAAGTCGAAGAGGAACGTGAGCAAGAAGAGCGGCGGGAAGAGAACAAGGAAGAGCGGCGCAAGCAGTGGTATTTGTCGCGTGAGTATGTGTTGACCTTTCTCGAGGAGCTTCCGAAAGGCAACGAGATCGTTCGCGGTACCTGGTGGCAGCCCGAACAGCGCCTTCCTTCTCCGCAGGTGTCCGTCGAAGAGGAGGCCGCGCGGTCGTTGGGACTCGAGGTAGGCTCTCACATTGATCTCGATATTCAGGGAGCGACGATCAGGGCAGTAGTGTCGAGCATCCGGAAGGTGGATTGGGGGAACTTCTCAACGAACTTTTACATGATCTTCTCGCCCGGATCGCTGGACGGCGCTCCGATCACGTATGTGGGAACGATTCGTGTCGACCCTGAGCAAGAGGTTCGGCTCCAGCAGGCCGTCGTCGCCGCGTTTCCAAACGTGAGTGCGATTCATGTCGGGGACGTGCTTCGGAATTTTGCCAACGTGCTGGACCGGCTTGCCATGGCGATTCGTGCGGTCGGGCTGTTCTGTGTCGTCACCGGTGGACTTGTCATGGCGGCGGCGCTCGCGGCCACGAGATACCGACGCCTCTATGAATCGGTCATCCTGAAAGCAGTGGGAGCCACGCGAGGTCTGATCGCGCGCACGTTTGCGGCGGAGTATGCCTTGCTAGGGCTTATCGGCGGCATTTTGGCGGTCGGATTTTCCAGCGTTCTATCGTGGTTCGTGCTGACCCACGTCTTTGACTTAACCTGGCGTCTTCATCCTGCCGTGCTGTTGACCGGTCTTGGTTGCACGGTCCTGTTGACACTGCTGGTCGGTTTGCTGAGCACATTTCGGATACTCGGACAGAGGCCGCTGGCGATCCTCCGGCATGATTAGACTGCGCTCTTCAGTTCGCAAGGACGCGAAATAGCCCGCTCGGTTGTGTCACGATGTACAACTCGCCCTGGGCGTCCTCGCCGAAACTGGTGATCTGCTGCCCGGCCGGTGGTGAGAGTAAAGGCCAGCTGTTCTCCATACCAAGCTTGCCGTTTTGCATTTGAAGACTTCTCACGAATCCCGCGCAAAGGTCACCGTAGAAGTAGGTGCCGTTCGCAATGGCATTCTTAGTTCCCCGATAGACATAGCCGCCGATGATCGAACAGGCGCCGCCGTCATGCGTGTAATCGATTATTGGCGGCGTATCGGGTGGCGTAGTGGGTCCCGCACAAGGCGGGCCTGGATGGTTGGGATCGAACAGTGCGAATCCTTCAGCCAAATGCCAGCCAAAGTTTACATTCTTGCCGGCATTCTGGCCCTGAACGACATCGACCTCCTCTCGGCAATTTTGTCCGACATCGCCGATATACAGGTCTCCAGTCGTGCGGTCGAAGGAAAAACGAAATGGATTGCGCAGGCCGTAGCTCCATACCTCCGGTGCTCCGCCGGGAAGCGTAAACGGGTTGTTGGTGAGGTTTGTACAAGCGTTCCCGGTCTCAGGATCGAGTCGTAGAATCTTGCCCAAGAGTATGGTGATCGTTTGCGCGTTGTTGGGTTGGTCGCCGCCGCCTCCGCCGTCACCGATGCCAGCATAAAGACACCTGTCTGGGCCAAAGGCCAGCATTCCGCCGTTATGATTTGCATTCGTGGGATGAGGGATCGTTTTTAAGATCGCGTCGGCGGCCGGATTGGCCGAATCTTCATTTGAGGTGTTTACCAGATACCGTGCAATGACGATATCCCCATTGACGTCGGTGTAATAAATATAAAAACGGCGATTACTAGTCGGCGGGGCAAAGCCCGGATCAAAGGCCATTCCGAGCAGCCCGCGCTCAGTACCAACCGAAGGGCTTGTAATCAGTGTGCTGACATCGAGAAACGGAGTACCTCTCGGAGTGCCGGTTGTGGCGTCTAAAATCCGGATCAGTCCTCCCTGTTCGACGATAAAGAGGCGAGTTTGGTCGCCGGGAGGCGCTGTAAGAAATACTGGTGAAGACAGGACACCAGAGGCCCCAACCTGCTCCAGCCGCAAAGCATTTGAAGCCACAGGAGAAGGAGGCGGAACAGTCGTTCCGCCACCGCCGCTGTCCCCATTACAGGCGCCAAACAGCAGCACGCCGGACAAGAGAAGGACGATGTGTGACAGACTTCGGGACATGCGATCAGGGTACTATGAGACGCTGTCCCACTCAATGTGGAAACATGCGTCCCGGAATTAAAATCTTACCGATGTCTCTGTAAGTACTCCGTGAGAACCAGACCATTGCGTTCGCCGAAAGAGACGCCGATCCGAAGCTGTTCGAGATATTGTTCGAGGGTCTTTCCGCCCAGGTCGATCTTTCGGACTGTGAAGAACTCCCGGACGTCGCGCTCGAGCTCGGGTTTCGCCAGGCCTGTAATTCCGCCGCACATGCGCCGAAGTCCCTGCTTCGGGAACCGCCGATCCAGCACATCCCAGTTGTTCTTGACGAAGCGCCAGCCTTGTTCGCGTCCATAGATATTGCCCATCACTGCGCCGACCATGAAAGGGGCGTCCTGGGTGCGGATCCGGCCGTCCAGCGTCTTCGCCAGTGTCCGCTCGAGAAGCGCTTCATGCCGGAACATGGCCAGAGAAAAGAGGTAACGCCGCTCTTCCTGCGGGGTTGAAGCGGTCTGGAATCGTTCGTCGAACTCGTCATAGCGAGCGGCGTCCCCAGTAAACGCCAGAATCGCCACGAGGGCGGGGAGCAGGTTCGGATCAACGGTCCTCGGGTTGTCGCGCGCGGCGGCATACAACTCCGCGGCACGGGCTTGCGTCGCGGCATCGTTGCCTAGTCGCCCGAGGGCGCCGATCAGTTCGCTTCGCAGTTGCCGGGTAAGATCGCTTTCGCCGGCTTGCGGCGACCAGCCCACCGCCTCGGCGGCCGGACTTACTCTTGTCCGAACGAAGGCTTCCAGCAAAGGCCGGTGAGAAGCCTCGATGATTCGATTCAAAAATCCGAAGGAATCAATCAAGACGGCCCAGACGTTCTTATCCCGCTCCTTCGTAAACCGGCCAGTGAAGTCGAGATAGACAGGCAACGGCATCAAGCCAGCAACCGTCGAAGCCCAGGCATCATTGACCAGATCGAATCGTTCGATCGGCGCAAGTGTCTCGAGCCCGTCTTGGATGAGTCGTTCGAGAAGGAGCGGGCCGTATCGTACTCGATAGAAGCCATGGCCATTTTCATTGGCGACGACGAACTGCGTCCCCTCAGGACATGTCACCCGTTGTTCAGCGCCGGTCAACAATAGCCTTCGACTCTCCGTCTTTTCCCCCGCGTGAATGCGAAGTTGGACCGGCACCTGCCAAACACCCGGCTCAGGGTTCGGAAGATATGTGAACCGCTGCTGAGTCAAAACCAGCTCGGATCGTTCGCTCAGCTCGACGGTCACCAACGGATAGCCCGGCTGAAAAATCCAGCCGTCCATCATGTCTGGTACCGCCTGTTTGGCGGCGTTGCCGAGCGAGATCCAGAGATCCCTGGTGTCGGCATTCCCATAGGCGTGCGAGCGGAGATAATTTCTGACACCGTCGCGAAACACGTGGGGACCGATGTGCTGTTCCAGCATACGAAGAACCGACGCGCCCTTTTCATAGGTCAGGACGTCGAACATTGCCTCCGCATCTTTCGGCGCCCGGACGGGGTACTCGATGGGTCGCGTACTGTGCAACCCATCGACCGACAAGGCGGCCGCCCTCGAGACGCCGAACGTGTCCCAGCGCTTCCATTCGGGTTTCCAGTCATCGACGGCCAGCATCTCCATGAACGTGGCAAAGGCTTCATTCAGCCATAATCCGTTCCACCAGGACATCGTGACGAGATCGCCGAACCACATGTGCGCGTTTTCATGCGCCACGACATCGGCAACGCGCTCCAATTCCCCATGGGTGCCGCTCCGCGGGTCGACGAGCAGGGCGGTCTCACGAAACGTAATGGCACCCAGGTTTTCCATGGCGCCCGACGCAAAGTCGGGGATGGCGAGCAAGTCGAGTTTGTCGCCAGGATAGGGAATGCCGTAGTAGCGCTCAAAGAATTGTAGCGACGCGGTTGCGATCTCCTGACCGAAGCCCGTGAGGTGTTTCTTGCCCGGGACCGTCCATAAACGGATGGTCGTCGCCCCGACGGACGTCGGAGCGCTCGCTTCCAACCGGCCGACGACAAAGGCAACCAGATATGTGGACATCTTCATAGTATCGGCGAACCGGATCATTTTCTTGGTCCCCTCCGCCGTTTCGGAGACGAGCCTGCTGTTGGAAATAGCCGTGAGGGTGGGATCGATGACCAGGGTGGTCGAAAATACCGCTTTGAAATCGGGTTCATCCCAACAGGGGAACGCCCGACGGGCATCGGTCGCTTCGAACTGAGTGGCGGCGATCGTGTATGTCGTCCCGTTCGCATCTTTATACGTGCTTCGGTAGAAGCCACGAAGCTTGTCGTTGAGCGTGCCGCGGAACTCTATGTGCAGCTGCCATTGTCCAGGTGCGAGGAACCGTCCGAACTTCAGCGTGCAGCGCTGGAGAGCCTCATCCATGACGACAGAAGCCGCCGGCGTCCTGCCATGTCCGTCGTCGATGACGGCGTCCTTGATGTCCAACTCGAGCGCGTTTAGTAGGATGAGGTCGGTCGGTTCGACCACCGTGAGCGCAATGGTGACGCGTCCGGCAAACGAGGCGACAGCCAAGTCGGGTTCGAGTCTCAAGTCGTATCGCGTCGGTAGTACGTGGCGCGGGAGTCGAAAAGGATCGTCCGGCTGTTGAGATATCCGGTTCATATGTGCCTCTTTAGGTGATTCTCTGTTGACGCAGACTCTGGTCGGAAGGAATTCAGTCCACGCTGTAATTAGCGGAGCGGCCAGGAGTATGCCCAGACTCTCGGCAAACCGGCGAAACACCTCACGTCTCTCGAGCGACGGCTCATCACCGTTTGGCGATGTGGGTTTCTGTTCCATGGGGCGTTCCCACGATCAAGACGTCGGTTCGGCCGACAAACAAACCGGTCTCGACCACGCCCGGAATTCGGTTCAGGGCGGTCTCCAATTCTTCTGGCCGGTCGATTCTTGCCAGGTGGACATCCACAATAAGGTGACCCTCTTCCGTGCGAAACGGCGCGCCGTTGCGTTCCCTCAAGACGACGCGTCCGTGGGTGAGTGCTTCGATGTGCTGCGCCGTGCTGCCCCAGCCGAAGGGGACAACCTCGACGGGCAATGGAAAGGACCCTCCCAGAACGGATACCCGCTTCGTCGCATCAACCACCACCACAAATTGCTTGGCCGAAGCGGCCACAATTTTTTCTTTCAGCAGGGCGCCGCCTCCCCCCTTGATGAGGTTGAACGAGGGATCCACTTGGTCCGCGCCGTCGATGGCGACATCGATAGTCCACCTCGCATCGCGATCGCTCAAGACGATTCCATATTGAGCGGCAAGGGCGGCCGTTTCTTGGGACGTGCAGACGCCCTGCACAGTAAGGCGGCCCTGCTTCACTTGCTCCCCCAATGCCATCACAACATGCTTGGCTGTGGAACCTGTCCCAAGGCCTACGACCATGCCGTCCTTCACATAGGCGACGGCCGCCAGTGCCGCGGCACGCTTGTAGGTCTCAAGATCGGCGGTGGTCATGATTGAGCGAGTCGAGCTGCGGTCGCGGCTGCACCGAGGAGCGCGGTATGTTGGTTCATCACGACATGGACAGGAATCTGGCCCATGAGCCGTTTATAACGGCCTTTGTTTGTAAAGGCTTTCATGAACGTCCCGTCCTTCAGCTTCGTCAGGATTTTTGGAGCGATGCCTCCCCCGACGTAGACGCCGTTAATGGCCATTGCTTTCAGAGCGAGATTTCCAGCTTCCGCTCCATATATAGAGGCGAACAAATCCAGCGCCTGTTTCGCGATTTCCGCCTGACCTTTGAGCCCGGCTTCCGCGATTTCCGCTGCCGGATCGCCCGCCTTAATTTTCTCCGCCAACCAGGTAGGTTCGTTTTTCTTCGCATCACGTAGATATTCGTAAATGGCAAGAAGGCCCGGACCGGAAACGACGCGTTCATAACTGACATGCAGATACTGGCTGCGAAGATAGCGGAGCAGCTCGATTTCCTGATCGCTGTTCGGCGCGAAGTCGCTGTGACCGCCTTCGGACGGCATCGGACGATACCGCGTGCCGTCACTAAACAGGATGGACTCCCCCAGACCGGTGCCCGCGGCGATCAGCGCGATGGCCTGTTGGTGGCCAGGGGACGTTCCTGCGTTCAGCGGGACGAGCTCGTCCGCGCGAAGCAGCAGGATGCCATGAGCCATGGCCTCCAGGTCATTGAGCAACCGGACATGTCGGATGTCGAATTGTTTGGCCAATGCCGGACCGTCAACCACCCACGGCAGATTGGTTGTTCGTGAATGGTTCTCAAATACCGGTCCAGCCACCCCAAAACAGGCGGCTTCCAAGGGGCGGGGCGGAAGCTCGGAGACAGGCGACGTCTCTTCCTCTTTCGCTTCCTGAGGCTGCTCGGGGGGAAGCGGATCTCTCGGTGGGGCAAGGAAATCGGTCAGCATTTCCTCCAACGACGCATAGTCGTTGCTGTGATACGTTTCCGTCCGGAACGGCTCGATCCGCTCCTTCGTCCACTCGTACAACGCCAGGTGGGTTTTCGTGCCTCCGATGTCTCCAGCCAAAATCATGCGGGCCTCGGGCGATCTTCCTGATACTCTCCGGTCAGATTGGCGGCGGCAGCACGATCCAGCAGCCAAATGAGCCGGCCCCGCTGCGGACGCACGAGGGCAGCAGGCAATTGCCGGTCGGCTTCATGTCGTGGTTCGAGGATCCGTTGAACGATCGCGGCTTTGTTGTCACCGCTGGCGAGGAACAGTACCACAGTTGCATGATTGATCACACCCAGGGTCAGCGTCAGTCGAGTTCGGGGATTCGA
>DATJGE010000123.1:0-4091 GCA_035495295.1 Nitrospira sp.
CGGCGAGCCATTCTACATCGTCGAATTTCAACATGTGAAACCGGGTAAAGGCGGGGCATTCGTCCGGACGAAGCTCAAGAGCTATCTGTCGGGCAACGTGCTCGATCGCACGTTTCGGTCTGGAGAGCGGTTTGAGGAGCCGGATCTTGAAGAACGCGAAATGCAATTCCTTTATGCGACCGGCGACGACTACACGTTCATGGACACGGACACCTACGAACAGTTGACCTTTGAGAAAAGGCAATTGGGCGACAACGCGGACCTCCTCAAAGAAAACATGAACGTGAAGATCCTCGTTTACGAACATCGTCCAATCGATGTCGAACTGCCCATCTTCATCGAGCTCAAAGTAGTCGATGCCGATCCCGGCGTTCGCGGGGATACGGCGTCAGGCGGCACGAAACCCGCCGTCGTCGAAACAGGCGCAACGATTAAAGTCCCCCTCTACCTGGAGGTCGGGACGGTCATCAAGATCGACACCCGTACGAGAGCCTACGTGGAGCGCGTTCGGTGAGCCGGAAAAAGCCCCGCAAAGCCCGCATCCCGGGCACCCCCATCGTGCTGCCAGGGTCTTTCGGCACCAAAAGCGCCCAGGATGCCGCAGCGCAAACGAGGCAGATTCAAGAGCTGATCGACCTGCTGAAACGCAACCATTTGACCGAACTCGAGATTGAACGGGCTGGCATCCGCATCAGAGTCCGACATGAGATCGGGATTAAGACCGTGTCGGCCAGCGTGAGCGAGGCCGGTCAGGCGTCTGCCCCTGCCGTGACCCCGCAGGCCGTTCCGGCCAGCGATTTGCTGGATGTCGCCGCCGGGCACATTACGATTACCTCGCCGATTGTGGGCACCTTCTACAGGTCGCCTTCCCCCGATGCCGATCCCTATGTCGAAGAAGGCGATTACGTGAAAAAAGGACAGGTCTTGTGTATCGTGGAAGCCATGAAATTGATGAACGAGATTGAGTCGGAGGTGGACGGCCGCATCACGAAGATTCTGGTGGAAAGTACCAAGCCCGTGGAATACGGTCAGGCGCTCTTCCTGATCGATCCGAAAGCCACCCCTTGAAACACGGATGTTGACACAGATCGTTCAGCTTCGTTCTAGCCGCTCCCGGACCCTCAACCAGCCTTGCCAGCGCCCCGGGGACGGCGTCACCCTCCGCCGATGGAAGGGATGCCGACGTGTTTAAGAAGGTGCTCGTCGCCAATCGGGGAGAGATCGCGCTGCGGGTGATCCGTGCCTGCAAAGAACTCGGCATCAGGACCGTCGCCATCCATTCAGAAGCCGATGCCGGGGCCATGCACACCCGCGCCGCAGACGAGCGCTTGTGTGTGGGCCCGGCCGAATCGGCATTGAGTTACCGCAACATCCCCAATGTGCTCAGCGCCGCGGAAATCACCGGCGCCGATGCCATCCATCCTGGCTACGGGTTCCTCTCCGAGAATGCGCACTTCGCCGAAGTCTGCGAATCCATTGGCGTGAAATTCATCGGCCCGACCTCGGAAAACATCGCTCTGATGGGTGATAAGGCCAAGGCCCGCGAGATCGTCTCCCGTCGAGGACTGCCGGTGACGCCGGGAAGCCCGGGAGAACTCAAAAGTGAACAGGAGGCCCGGGAAGCCGCTACCAAGATCGGCTATCCGGTCATTATCAAGGCCGCGGCTGGCGGTGGCGGGCGCGGCATGCGGGTCGTGAACAGCACTGACGAACTCGGTCGTGCCTTCCAGGCGGCCCAGGCGGAAGCCAAATCGACCTTCGGCAACGACAGCGTGTACCTCGAGCGATATTTCCTCGAACCTCGCCACATCGAAGTCCAGATTGCGGCGGATGCACGCGGCCACATTGTGTATCTGGGGGAGCGTGATTGTTCAATTCAACGGCGCCACCAGAAACTCGTGGAAGAAACCCCGTCGCCTGCCGTGGATGAGAAACTTCGCCGCGACATCGGGCGCGTGGCCGTGGAGGCGATGAAAGCGGTGCACTACCGCAATCTAGGAACGGTGGAATTCCTGCTCGACAAGGACCACAACTTCTTCTTCATGGAAGTGAACACCCGTATCCAAGTGGAGCATCCGATCACCGAAATGGTGACCGGCATCGATCTCATCAAGGAGCAGATCAGGCTTGCCGACGGCCAGCCGCTTTCCTTCAAGCAGCCCGATATTCGGCTCAACGGGCACAGCCTTGAATGCCGGATCAACGCCGAAGACCCGGAAAAGTTCACGCCATCCCCCGGTTTGATCACGCGCTACAGCGCTCCGGGCGGCTTCGGCGTCCGGGTCGATTCGGCTATGGAATCGAATGCCCTGGTCGTCCCACACTATGATTCGATGATCGCCAAGCTCATTACGCATGGCCGGGATCGTCAAGAAGCCATGGCCCGCATGCGTCGGGCGCTCGATGAATTTGTGATCGAAGGAATCAAGACGACGATCCCGCTTCACAAACGGATCCTGAACGATCCGGACTTTCAAAAGGGTCACGTCTCAACCACCTACCTCGAGCGTTTTCTCGCCGGCTGACGCTGCCACTCCGGCCTGCTTTTGTCATCGACCGCAATACCTCACTCGACAATAATAGTGCCGCCCATACGGGCATGCCCGCGGATCGCGCAGTAAAAGAGATACACACCGGGAATGGGTCGAACGACGGCCTCGGCCTTGTGGTTGGGTAACACCGGTAAACTGCTGGACGGCGTGTCCGTGACGTCGGTTTGATGCGCCAACAGCACGCTCTTGAACTCATGCGGCTCCCGACCTGCATTGACAATCCTCAGTCGAATCGGACGCTCAGCCGCCACGCGCACTTCGGCCGGAGTAAAGCGAAAATCCTCTGCCACGATGTAGACCGTTTGCTCAGGCGAATCACACCCCATGGCCCACAGAACGAGCAGAGTGACGAGAGATGTGACGGCAAGTGATCGCACGGAACCATCGACACGGCGAGTCATGGGTCTGCGCTGGCGTCCTTTCAATGGCGCACGCTACAATGCCGGTTCATGACCTCCGGTCGCGAGCGAACCATTCCCCTTGCAGGTCTCTATGTGATCCTCGACCCGTCGGTTCGACCTGATCGATCGCTCATGGAGGTGCTGAACGCGGCGGCCGCCGGTCACGTCCGGATTTTCCAGTATCGCAACAAGACAGCGTCCATGAAAGCGGCCTTGGCCGAGGCCGGACCGCTGCGCAACCGAGCCAGGGAACTGAACGTCCTGTTTCTCGTCAACGACCGCTGCGATCTGGCACTGGCCATTGATGCGGATGGTGTCCATCTCGGTCAATCAGACCTGCCGTACCTCAAAGCCCGACAGCTTCTCGGAGGGCAGAAATACATCGGACTCTCCACGCATACCGCCGGCCAGGTGAAAGAGGCTGAGCAGTTGCGTCCGGACTATATCGGGTTTGGCCCGATCTTCACGCCTGCCTCCAAAACCGATCATGATCCGGTGGTGGGTGTTGAAGGACTCGCACGCGTGCGGGCCCTCACGTCGCTCCCCGTATTCGCCATCGGAGGCATTCGGACACAGCATGTGCGCCCGCTCATGGAGGCCGGCGCGAATGGGATCGCCGTGATCTCCGCCGTCTGCGGTGCGCCCGACATCGCAGCGGCAGCAACCGGGTTTACCGAGCAGATGACTTGACCAATCGGGCCAGTGCCGTCATCGCCGACATTTTCGCCAGGCGAGCCACCGAGCGCCGGAAACTTCGTGCCAACCCCGGCTCATAGGCGAGGGGACCGAGTACCGGTAGGCCTGCCTGCTTCCGAAGTGCCTCGACGGTCGCCTTTTCCTGAAAACGCATCGTGGCCGATCGAACTGGCGCTGTGCGATTGAGCACCAGCGCGATAAGCGGAATTCTCCGCCGTCGAAGCGCGTCGATCACGAGCAAGGCATGGTTGATCCCGCCGAGTCCCGCGCGGCCCACGACGACGACCGGAAGCTTGAGACTCCCGATCAGGTCCATCACATCGGCCTTCGGGGCGATCGGGACGCGAACACCGCCGATGCCTTCCACCACAAGGTAGTCATACCGGTTGACGAGCAGGCGATACACCTGCCGGATGACGCGCAGATCGATGGTCCGCCGTTC
>DATJGE010000124.1:0-15230 GCA_035495295.1 Nitrospira sp.
GATGGTGATGCCCGGTGACAACGTGAGTGTCACGGCCGAATTGATCAGCCCGATTGCCATGGACCAAGGCCTGCGCTTTGCCGTGCGCGAAGGCGGCAAGACGGTCGGCTCCGGCGTCGTCACCGAAATTCTGGCGTAATCGGCAAAGCGAAGAGGATACGAGATGCGAGAAATCATCGATCTGGCCTGCACGACCTGCAAGCAGCGCAATTATTCGACGATGAAGAACAAGAAAAACGATCCGGATCGGTTGGAACGAAATAAGTTTTGCAAGTTCTGCCGAAAGCACACGCCTCACAAGGAAGTGAAATAGGGAATGGGCCGGGGGTACGAGGCAAGAGCAAGCAGGAAGCGCGTGATCGCCCCTAACCCCTGTCACTTGGCCGCGCAAGCGTAGGGGCATGGTGTTAATGGCAGCACATCGGTCTCCAAAACCGAGAGTCTGGGTTCAAATCCTAGTGCCCCTGCCACCCCAAGCTTGCTCGTACCGGCTGCCATTGGATGGTTCCTGGCAGATGGACGAAGCAACTTTGGGAGTTGGTTTAAATGGGAGAGCTTGCTCGACGCCGAGGCTATTGTATTGGCCCCAATGGGATAAACGCGGGACGGCTGCTTGAAGTGAGCGTGGCCAGGGTCCTCAAGCAACCTAGCGAGCGGTGACAGGGAGTCACGGACGATGTTCACACGGATGATCGAAAACGTCAAAGAATTCCTTGGTGATGTGCGAAATGAACTCAAGAAAGTCTCCTTTCCGACAAAAGCAGAGACCGTCGGATCGACAACCGTTGTGATCGTGTTCTGTGTGCTGATGTCCATTTATCTTTCCGTCATCGATTCGTTCTTGTCATGGCTGGTGGGGAAAATCCTATGAGTGAAAGCGTGTCAACCAAGGAACCAAAGGCCGGCACGGGAAAAAACTGGTACGTGATTCATACGTATGCCGGGTTCGAGGGACGCGTGAAGACGAGCTTGCTCGAACGCGCTAATCAAATGTCCCTCACAGACAAAATGGGGCAAGTCCTGGTTCCGACGGAAGACGTGATCGAGATCAAGGACGGTAAGCGGCGCACCTCCCGGAGAAAATTTTTCCCCGGGTATGTGCTGGTCGAACTGGAAACGCCCCTCACTGACGAAACGCTCCAAATGATCAAGGAAACACCGAAGGTGACGGGGTTTGTGGGCGGCGGCGCTCAGCCGACTCCGTTGACGAACGAAGAAGTGGCCGAGCTGCTTAAACAAGTGGATGCCGGAAGCGCAGGGCCACGCGAGCAAGTCAAATTCATCAAAACCGACAACGTCCGCATCGTCGATGGGCCGTTTCTCGGTTTTAACGGCGTCGTTGATGAAGTGGATCAGGACCATAACCGGTTGAAGGTGATGGTGAGCATTTTTGGACGCTCCACCCCGGTCGAACTGGGATTTCTCCAAGTCGAACGCATATAGAGGAGTAGCGCATGGCGAAGGAAGTCTCGGCTCAAATCAAATTACAGATTCCGGCTGGAAAGGCCAACCCGGCCCCTCCGGTCGGCCCGTCGTTGGGCCAACATGGCGTGAACATCATGGAATTCTGCAAGCAGTTCAACGCCAAAACGCAAAAAGAGGGAGACAGCATTATCCCCGTCATCATCACGGTGTACAAAGACCGGTCCTTTACCTTCATCATGAAGACGCCCCCGGCTTCCGACCTGCTGAAGAAGGCGGCAGGCATCATTAAAGGATCCGGCGTCCCGCAAAAGGACAAAGTCGGAAAAATTACGCGCAAGCAGTTGACGGAAATCGCCCAAAAGAAGATGGCCGACTTGAATGCCGCCGATCTCGAGGGCGCGGTCAAGATCATTGAGGGGACCGCCCGCAGCATGGGAGTCGTGGTCCAAGGTTAACGGCAAAGCAAGGAGTAGCTGTGATGGGCAAAAAAATGAAGGCGGCGTTGACGAAGATGGAACCGCGGCCGTATGCGCTTCGCGAAGCCGTCGCGCTCGTGAAGAGTGCCGCATACGCGAAATTTGACGAATCGATCGATCTCGCGATCCGCCTTGGGGTTGATCCAAAACGGTCCGATCAAATGGTCCGCGGGACGACGTCGCTTCCCCATGGTACAGGGAAGAAAGTGCGAGTGATCGTTTTCGCAAAGGGTGAAAAGGAGCAAGAAGCGCGTCAAGCGGGTGCGGATTTCGTCGGCTCGGACGATCTGATGGAGAAGATCAAGGGCGGCTGGATGGAATTCGATTACGCCATCTCGACGCCCGATTTGATGGCCTCCGTCGGGAAGCTCGGCAAACAATTGGGACCCCGCGGCCTAATGCCAAATCCGAAGACGGGCACCGTCACCTTCGAAGTCGGAAAGGCCGTGGCCGAAATCCGAAAAGGCCGGGTCGAGTACAAGGTCGAGAAGGCCGGGATCGTGCAAGTGCCGGTGGGGAAAGTCTCATTTCAGCCCGACCAATTGTATGACAATGCGTCCGCTGTTCTGGAGGCTGTGGTCAAGGCTAAGCCTGCTTCGTGCAAAGGGCGGTATCTCAAAAGTGTGACGATTTCCAGCACGATGGGGCCCGGAGTGAAATTAGACCCGGTGGCCTTGACGAAGCAGTGGAGCTGATTGAGGAGGCTGCCCGCCCGGTACAGGGCCCCCTCTGCGGACGGTGACGAGAAAGGAAGAGAGGAAGTGAGATGAAGAAGGAAGAGAAAGCCACAGCGGTCGCGGAACTGACGGAAAAATTCAGCCGTGCGCGACTGGCGATCGTGACCGAATGCGCGGGGCTTCCGGTCAACCATGTGACGGAACTTCGCAAGCAGCTGCGGGGAGCGAAGGCCGAATACAAGGTCGTCAAGAACACTTTGGCGATCAGAGCGGCCGAAGGGACGACCGTCGCCGGCTTGAAAGCGCATCTGAAAGGGCCGACAGGTGTCGTTATCGGTTACGACGATCCTGTGTTGCCGGCCAAGATTTTGAAGGACTTCATCGCTGCCGAGAAGCGAGAAGAAAAGATTCGGATCATGCTCGGGGTACTGGAAGGCAAAATCCTTCAGCCGGCGGAGCTAGCGGCCGTTGCCAAGTTGCCGAAGAAGGAAGTCCTCATCGCGATGCTGTTGTCAGCGATGCAAGGGCCGATTCGCGGCGTCGTATACACGTTGAACGCAGTGTTAACCAAGTTTGTGAGAGTCATTGCAGCCATTCAAGATAAACGGAAAGGAGAAGGGGACATGTCAGCCACAGCCACCAAGTTGTCGCAGGAGGAGTTGATCAAAGCCATCGAGAGCATGAGCGTGCTCGACTTGGCGGAGTTAGTGAAGGGGCTGGAGGCCCGTTTCGGCGTCACGGCCGCGGCGCCGGTCGCCGTTTCAGCGGCGCCTGCCGCTGGCGGAGCCGCTGCGGCCCCTGCCGAGGAAAAAACGGCGTTCGACGTGATCCTCGCGTCGGCTCCGGCGGATAAGAAGATCCAGGTGATCAAGGTGGTCCGCGAACTCACGAATCTCGGACTGAAGGAAGCGAAGGATCTGGTCGAGGGAGCCCCTAAGGCCGTCAAGACCGGCGCGACCAAGGAAGAGTCCGACGCCATGAAGAAGAAACTGGAAGAGAGCGGCGCGAAGGTCGAGATCAAGTAAGCTCGGTCCGTTCAGCATCTGCGGGCATCCGTGACGAACGGATGCCCAAGCCCAACCATATGTAGTGGAGGACTGCGGAATGCCCGAAACGACTCTACAAGAGTTCGTCGAACGGAAGGATTTTTCCCGTATTCGGACGAGCATCGATATTCCGGATCTCATCGAGATCCAAAAGCGCTCGTACGAGGAATTCCTTCAATTCGAAGTCGAGCCGGAACGACGGAAGGATCACGGATTGCAGGCGGCGTTGGCCAGCGTGTTTCCGATTCCCGACTACAACAATACGGCCATCCTCGAGTTTACGAGCTATACGCTCGGGACGCCGAAGTACGACGAGCGGGAATGTCTCGAACAGGGCATGACCTTCGCCGTGCCGCTGAAGCTTCGCGTTCGGCTGGTGGTGTTCGACAAGGAAGATAAGGGCCCGAAAAAGAAGGTGCTCGATGTGCGAGAGCAGGAAGTATACGTCGGCGAACTGCCGCTGATGACGGAACGGGGGACGTTCATCGTCAACGGAACCGAGCGCGTCGTCGTCAGTCAGTTGCACCGCTCGCCCGGCGCCTCCTTCACCCATGACAAAGGGCGCACTCATGCCAGCGGCAAAGTGCTTTATAGCGCCAGGATCATTCCCTATCGCGGCTCTTGGCTCGATTTCGAGTTCGATGCGCGCGACATCCTGTACGTCCGCATCGACCGCCGGCGGAAGATGCCTGCGACCATTTTGCTGAAGGCCTTCGGATTTTCCAGCGACGACCTGCTGAAAATGTACTACCCGGTCGAAGAGATCCGTGTGACGAAGGGCAAGCTAATGCGCAAGCTTGACCCCGAAATCCATCAGGGCATGCGCGCCTCCACGGAAGTCGTCGACAAAGGCGGCAAAGAGCCGCTCGTGCGCGAAGGCGCCAAGCTCACCAAGGGCATTATCGCCAAATTGAAGGCGGCTGGGGTCAAGGAAATTCCCGTCACGCCAACCGAGCTTGTCGGACGGGCGGTGCTGAGTGAAGTGATGGATGCGAAGAAGACCAAGCTGGCCGAGAAGAACCAGCGGCTAACGGCGGAAATCATCGAAAAGATCATTGAAAGCGAGATCGAAGAATTCAAGGTCATCTTCTTCGACGCCGCGACCTCGACCCCCGTCATTCTCGACACGCTAGAGATGGAGCGCACGGTGTCAAAGGAAGAGGCGATGGTCGAGATCTATCGTCGTCTGCGGCCGGGAGAAACGCCGTCGGTCGAAACGGCCAGGGCGCTCTTCGATAACCTGTTTTTGAATTCCAAGCGGTACGACCTCTCGCCGGTCGGACGATTGAAGCTGAACAAGAAGCTGGTGCTCGATCTGCCGTTGGAGCAACGGACTTTGACGTCTCAGGATATCGTCGAAGTTATCCGCTACCTCGTCAACCTCAAGATGGGCAAGGGCGAAATCGACGACATCGATCACTTGGGGAATCGCCGCGTTCGCTCGGTCGGTGAATTGCTCGAAAACCAGTTCCGTTTGGGCCTCGTCCGCATGGAGCGCAGCATCAAGGAACGCATGAACCTTCTCGACATGGAGACGGTGTTGCCGCACGATTTGATCAACGCGAAGCCGGTGGTGGCTGCGGTCAAAGAGTTTTTCAGTAGCAGCCAGTTGTCGCAGTTCATGGACCAGACGAATCCGCTGGCGGAGATCACGCACAAGCGGCGGCTTTCGGCGCTCGGACCCGGGGGATTGACCAGGGAACGCGCGGGATTCGAAGTGCGCGACGTGCATCCGTCTCACTACAGCCGAATTTGTCCGATCGAAACACCGGAAGGGCCTAACATCGGATTGATCACGTCGCTTGCGACGTATGCGCGGATCAACGAATTCGGGTTTATTGAAGCGCCGTACCGTCGCGTGGAAAAAGGCCGTGTGACCGATCAGATCGAATTTCTTTCGGCCATTGAAGGCGACAAGTTTTTGATCGCGCAAGCCAACTCGAAGGTCGACACGTCCGGGCGCTTGGTGTCTGAAACGGTCTCGGCGAGGTCCGGCGGCGATTTCGTCACCATTACGCCGGACCGGGTTGAATATATGGACGTGTCGCCGAAGCAGGTGGTGAGCGTTGCCACTGCGCTGGTGCCGTTCCTCGAGCATGATGACGCAAACCGTGCATTGATGGGCTCGAACATGCAGCGGCAAGCCGTGCCCCTCCTCAAGGCGGAAGCCCCGTTGGTGGGTACCGGCATGGAAGCGGTCGTGGCGCGCGATTCCGGCTATGTGGTGCAAGCCCGCCGCTCGGGTGTCGTCGAAAGCGTCGACGCGACCCGGATCGTCGTGCGTGCCGACAGCAAGGAGGGCCGGAAGCGGAACGATACCGGTTTGGACGTCTACGATCTGATCAAGTTCCAACGGTCGAATCAGAACACTTGCATCACGCAAACGCCGGTCGTCCGCATTGGGCAACCGGTCAAGAAGGGACAGGTCCTCGCCGACGGGCCGGCAATCGATCAAGGAGAGTTGGCTCTCGGCAAGAACGTGCTCGTCGCCTTCATGCCGTGGGGAGGATACAACTTCGAAGACGCCATCCTGCTGAGTGAGAAGCTCGTGCGGGAGGACGCGTTCACGTCCATCCATATCGAAGAATTCGAAGTGGAAGCGCGTGACACCAAGCTCGGCAAGGAGGACATCACGCGAGACATTCCTAACGTCGGCGAAGAGGCGCTGCGCAATCTCGATGAGAGCGGCATTATTCGCATCGGCGCCGAAGTGAAGCCGGGCGACATTCTCGTCGGCAAGGTGACGCCGAAGGGCGAAACCCAGCTCACGCCGGAAGAAAAACTGCTGCGGGCGATCTTCGGCGAAAAGGCCGGCGATGTGAAGGACACGTCACTGACCGTACCGCCGGGCGTCGAAGGCATTGTGGTCGACGTCAAAATCTTCTCCCGCAAGGGGCTCGACAAGGACGAACGGTCCAAGAGCATTGAAAGCGAAGATACGATGCGGCTCCAACGCGATCACCACGAGGAACTCCGCATCATCGACGAGGAAAAGACGAAGAAAGTTCGGAAGCTTTTGTTGGGCAAAGTCGTCGGACGGGATTTGATGGATCCTGAGACCGGCGACGTGATTTTGAAGAAGAAGGGGAAGCTTACGGCGGAGATCTTGAAGCGCCTCTCCGATGAGTCCGTACGCTACATCATTCTGAGCGACCCTGACGAACAGAAGGAACTGGAGGATGTGGAGCGCCGCGCGAAGGAGCAGGTGGAAATCCTGCAGACGCTCTATGACGAGAAGGTCGGCCGCTTGAAGCGAGGCGATGAATTGCCGCCCGGCGTCATCAAGCTGGTCAAAGTGTATATCTCGATGAAGCGCAAGATCCAGGTCGGCGACAAGATGGCGGGCCGTCACGGCAACAAAGGCGTCGTCTCACGGGTCTTGCCGGAAGAGGACATGCCGTATCTGCCGGATGGTACGCCTGTGGAGATCGTGCTGAATCCGTTGGGCGTACCCTCACGTATGAACGTCGGTCAGATCTTGGAAACACACCTCGGCTGGGCCGCCAAGGCGCTCGGCATCAAAGTGGCGAGTCCGGTGTTCGACGGTGCTTCCGAAAAGGAAATTAAGGATCTCCTGAAAAAAGGCAAATTGCCGGCCAGCGGTCAGTCGCTTCTGATGGACGGCCGTACGGGCGAACCCTTCGGCAGTCCGGTCACGGTCGGCTACATGTACGTACTCAAACTGCACCACCTCGTGGACGACAAGATCCACGCCCGTTCCATCGGCCCGTATTCGCTCGTGACGCAGCAGCCGCTGGGGGGCAAGGCGCAGTTCGGCGGACAGCGGTTGGGAGAGATGGAAGTGTGGGCGCTGCAGGCGTACGGAGCCGCCTCCACCCTGCAGGAGTTCCTGACCGTCAAATCCGACGACGTCCCCGGCCGGTCACGAATGTATGAAGCGGTTGTCAAGGGCGAGCCGTTCCTCGAACCGGGATTGCCGGAGTCATTCAATGTTTTGGTGAAGGAACTGCAAAGTTTGGGGTTGGACGTCGAGTTGGTGAAGACGCAGGACTAACTGCTTGAGCCGGCATGGCGCCGGTATCAGAGGAGGTCTACTTTGGAAGGCGTATACACATTATTTGAAAAGCCTCGGGATTCCGTTTCGTTCGATTCGATGCGTATTCGCATCGCGTCGCCCGAGAAGATCCGATCGTGGTCATACGGCGAAGTGAAAAAGCCGGAGACGATCAATTACCGGTCCTTCAAGCCGGAAAAAGACGGATTGTTTTGTGCCAAGATTTTCGGTCCCATCAAGGATTGGGAGTGCAACTGCGGCAAGTACAAGCGCATGAAGCACCGCGGCATCGTGTGCGACAAATGCGGCGTCGAAGTGATTCAATCCAAGGTTCGGCGCGAACGGATGGGGCACATCGAATTGGCGGCGCCGGTGGCGCATATCTGGTTCTTAAAGGGCGTCCCCAGCCGCATCGGGACGCTGCTCGACATGAGCCTCAAGCAGCTCGAGAAGATTTTGTACTTCGAGAGCTATGTCTGCGTCGACGCCGGTCAAACCGACTTGACCGAAAAGGATCTGGTCACCGAAGAGAAGCTGCGCCAGCTTCAGTCCGAGTATGCGCCCAATGCCTATAAGGTCGGCATCGGAGCGGATGCGATTCGTGAATTGCTTCGAAAGATCGACATCAACGCCAAGTGGGACGAGATCAAGGCCAAGGCGAAAGTCTCGACATCCGCGGCGATGAAGAAAAAATATGCAAAACAGCTCAAAGTGATCGAGGCGTTCCGTAAGTCCGGCAACAAGCCTGAGTGGATGATCATGGATGTGATTCCGGTCCTGCCGCCGGAGTTGCGCCCGCTCGTTCCGTTGGATGGCGGCCGGTTTGCGACCTCCGATCTGAACGATTTATATCGACGCGTCATCAACCGGAACAACCGGTTGAAGCGCCTGATGGAACTGAAGGCGCCCGGCGTCATTATCCGAAACGAAATGCGGATGTTGCAGGAGGCGGTCGATGCGTTGTTCGACAACGGTCGACGCGGTCGTGCGATCCGCGGCCCCAACAAGCGTCCGCTCAAATCCTTGAGCGACATGCTCAAGGGCAAACAGGGCCGGTTTCGCCAGAATCTTCTCGGCAAGCGCGTGGACTACTCAGGCCGAACCGTCATTGTCGTTGGTCCCGAGCTCCGTCTCCATCAATGCGGTTTGCCGAAGAAAATGGCACTGGAGCTGTTCAAGCCGTTCATTTTCCATAAGCTGGAGGAGCGCGGTGCGGCGACGACGATCAAAAGCGCCAAGCGCCTTGTCGAAAAAGAACGTCCGGAAGTCTGGGACGTGCTCGACGAAGTGATTCGCGAGCATCCGGTTTTGCTGAACCGAGCCCCCACACTGCACCGGCTGGGTATCCAGGCCTTCGATCCGGTGCTCGTCGAGGGCAAGGCCATTCGGTTGCATCCGTTGGTCTGCGCGGCGTTCAACGCCGACTTCGACGGCGACCAGATGGCGGTGCACGTGCCGTTGTCCGTCGAAGCGCAGGTGGAAGCTCGCGTGTTGATGATGTCCATCAACAACATCCTTTCGCCGGCGAACGGCAAACCGATTGCGGTTCCCTCGCAGGACATGGTGCTCGGCTGCTACTGGCTGACAAAAGAGCGAATCGGCGCCAAGGGGGAAGGTAAGGTCTTCGGCTCGACCGAGGAAGTGCGGATTGCCTTCGACTCGAAGGAAGTCGAGGAACACGCGCGCATCAAGGTTCGGATCGACGGAAATTTGGTCCAGACCACGGTGGGCCGCGTTGTGTTGTCTGAAGTGTTGCCGTCGGGCATGCCCTTCTCCTATGCGAACAAGCTGATGACCAAGAAAGAAGTCACGAAGCTCATTGACGCCGTGTACCGTCAGGCGGGACACCGCGAGACCGTGATGTTCCTTGACAAGATCAAGGATGCCGGGTTCACGTACGCGACTCGCGCGGGAGTCTCGATCTGCATCGACAACATGCACATCCCGAGCAAGAAGGAAGAATTGATCGGCAAGGCGCAGCGCGAGGTCAACGAGTTCGAGCGGCAGTACGCCGAGGGATTGATCACCTACGGCGAGCGCTACAACAAGGTAATCGACATCTGGGCCCATGTGACCGAACAAGTCGCAGGCGAGATGATGAAGGAGTTGGGTGCTGGCGGCGATCCAAGCAAGGACGAGGCGTTCAATCCGATCTTCATGATGGCGGATTCCGGCGCTCGCGGAAGCTCCCAACAAATCCGTCAGTTGGGCGGTATGCGCGGGCTGATGGCGAAGCCGTCCGGTGAAATCATTGAAACGCCCATCACGGCCAACTTCCGAGAGGGTCTGACGGTGCTGCAATACTTCATTTCGACGCACGGCGCCCGCAAAGGCTTGGCTGACACGGCGTTGAAGACGGCGAACTCCGGATACTTGACGCGGCGTCTAGTGGATATTGCACAGGATGTCATCATCAGCGAAATCGATTGCGGCACCACCGACGGCATTTTCGTCAGCGCCTTGGTCGAGGGCGGCGAAATCATCCAGCCGATCGAGGAGCGCATCCTCGGCCGTCTCGCCGCGGAAGATATTCGCGATCCTGTGACCGGCGAAGTCATCGTGTCGTTCAACGAGGAGATCACCGAAGAGCGGACAAAGGATGTCGTCGAAGCGGCGGTCGACCGGGTGAAAATCCGATCGGTGCTGACGTGTCAATCCCGCCGCGGTGTGTGCCGGGCCTGTTACGGGCGCGACCTCGCCAGAGGGCGATTGGTCGAAAAGGGCGAACCGGTCGGCGTCATTGCCGCCCAGTCCATCGGTGAGCCGGGTACGCAGCTCACCATGCGCACATTCCACATCGGCGGAACTGCGAGCAAGGTCGTCGAGCAGACGGTCCTCGAAGCCAAGCATGCGGGCCGCATGAAGTTCATGAGCTTCGACGCGAAGAAGAATGCGGATGTGCACAACAACAGCATCGCCGTGAAGAACAAGGAGAATGAATGGGTGGTGATGAACCGGAACGCCAAAATCGCCATCGTGGATGAAAACGGCCGCGAGCGTGAGAAGTATCCGGTCGTCTACGGCGCCAAGATCAAGCTCAAGGACGGAGATCGCGTCGAGCTGGCGCAAAAACTCGTTGAATGGGATCCCTATTCGTTGACGATCTTGACGGAAGTTGGCGGCAAAGTGGCCTACGGCGACATCGTCGAGGGCGTGACGATGAAGGAAGAATTCGACGAAGTGACCGGACTTTCACGAAAGGTCATTATCGAGCATTCCGGTGCGACGTTGCGTCCCCGGATATCGATCAAGGATGACGGCGGCAAGACGGCCAAAGTGTCCGGAAGCGCCAACACGGTTGCGCGGTATCTGTTGCCGGTCGGCGCTCACATCTTCGTCGACAAGGGCGGCACCGTCCATCCGGGCGACGTGCTGGCGAAGATCCCGCGCGAAACGACCAAGACGAAGGACATCACCGGCGGTCTGCCACGGGTGGCGGAGCTGTTCGAGGCGAGAAAGCCCAAGGAGCAGGCCGTCATCAGCGAGATCGACGGAGAAGTGTCCTACGGCGGATTCGTGAAGGGACAACGCAAAGTCGTCGTCGACAATAAAATGGGCGATACGAAAGAGTATTTCATTCCCAAGGGGAAGCACGTCAATGTGCACGAGGGCGATTGGGTGCGGGCCGGAGAGCCGTTGATGGACGGGTCCGCGAATCCGCACGACATTCTCGACGTGCTGGGGCCGAATGAACTGCAAAAGTATCTGGTCGACGAGGTGCAGGACGTCTACCGGCTGCAGGGCGTGTCGATCAACGACAAGCACATTGAGATCATCGTCCGTCAAATGTTGCGGAAGGTGCGCATTGAAGATCCTGGCGACACCGAGTTCCTGCCCGGAAGTCAGGTGAGCAAAATGGTGTTCGAGGAGGAAAACGAACGCGTCCTGAAGAAAGACGGGAAGCCGGCGCTTGGAAAGCCTGTGCTGCTCGGCATCACCAAGGCCGCATTGACGACCGACAGCTTCATCTCGGCGGCTTCCTTCCAGGAGACCACCCGCGTGCTGACTGAGGCGGCAATCAACGGACGGGAAGACAATCTTCTCGGTCTGAAAGAAAACGTCATCGTTGGCCGATTGATCCCAGCCGGAAGCGGCTTCGAGGAGTACCGCGACACGTTCGTGATCAGCCCGAAGCCCGAGCCAGTCGTGGTTGGCGCGACGGAACCCGCGGCACTTCCACGCGAAGGAGCGGCAGCGGCAACAGAAGGGGCCGGGGCATGACACAAGCGCTTTTCCCGGCTTGACAGGGCCTGCGGGCATCATTATAATCCGCGGGCTTTGCCCTTGATGGGCCCGCCAGCATCACCTGGTTTTGAGCCAAGAGAAAGACTCACGATGCCAACGATCAATCAGTTAGTGAGAAAGGGCCGTCAATTGGCCCACGCGAAGACGAAGAGTCCCGCGCTGAAGTCTTGTCCGCAGAAACGCGGAGTGTGTCTGCGCGTCTATACGTCGACGCCGAAGAAACCGAACTCGGCACTGCGGAAGGTCGCGCGCGTGCGGTTGACGAACGGAATGGAAGTCACCACCTACATTCCTGGCGTCGGGCATAACTTACAGGAACACTCAATCGTACTGGTGCGCGGCGGTCGCGTCAAAGACCTGCCTGGCGTGCGCTATCACATCGTGCGCGGCGCCCTCGATGCCGTCGGTGTGGCCGACCGCAAGCAGGGCCGCTCAAAATACGGCGCCAAGCGCCCGAAATAGCATCCAAGATCATCTAAGCATTCGAGAAAGCCATCGACTATGCCACGAAGCAGATTCTTAGGACAAAGAGAGCCCCTTCCGGACGTGCGGTTCCGCGACAAAGTCGTCGGAAAATTCCTCAACATCCTGATGGAAGGCGGCAAGAAGAGCACGGCTGAGCGGATTTGTTACGGTGCGTTCGACGTCATCCAGGAAAAGACAGGCGGAGATCCGCTGAAAGTGTTTCGGTCGGCGATCGACAACGTGAAGCCGATTGTCGAAGTGAAATCCCGCCGAGTCGGCGGCGCCTCCTATCAGGTGCCGGTGGAAATCCGTCCGGCGCGCCGGATGTCTCTTGCCCTACGGTGGCTGTCGGAATACGCGAGAACGCGCGGCGGCAAAAGCATGCGGGAAAAGCTCGCGGCCGAGCTGTTGGACGCGTCGAACAATACAGGGGCCGCGGTTAAGAAACGGGAAGACGTGCATCGGATGGCGGAGGCCAACAAGGCCTTCGCGCACTATCGCTGGTAACGTCGTTTCGTGCTGCAGTTGGGCCGTGCTGCGATCCGCAGACGCGGGTGCCCCTGAATCGCAGCGGGAGTCGGCTCTTCTGCAGCACGTGTGTTTTTTAAAGGGACAACATGGCACGGCAAGCACCACTAGAGAGAACCCGAAATATCGGCATCATGGCGCATATCGATGCCGGGAAGACCACGACGACTGAGCGCATCCTGTATTACACCGGTATGACGCACAAGATGGGCGAAGTGCACGAGGGTGCGGCAACGATGGACTGGATGGAGCAGGAACGGGAGCGCGGGATCACGATTACGGCCGCGGCTACGACCTGTTTCTGGAAGGAGCATCGGATCAACATCATCGATACGCCCGGGCACGTCGATTTTACGATTGAAGTCGAACGGTCATTGCGCGTGCTCGACGGCGCCGTCGCCGTCTTCGACTCCGTGCAAGGTGTGGAGCCCCAATCGGAAACCGTGTGGCGGCAGGCGGACAAATATCAGGTTCCGCGCATCGCCTTCATGAACAAGATGGACCGGGTCGGCGCCGATTTTTATTTCAGCGTGCAGACCATCATTGACCGGCTGGGGGCGAATCCTGTGCCCATTCAGATTCCCATCGGGCGCGAATCTGAATATCGCGGCTCGATCGATCTCGTGAGCATGAAGGCCTACGTGTACGACGATGAGACCCTCGGCGCCAAGTACAAGGTCGAAGAGATTCCGGCCGACCTGGTTGATAAGGCTAAAGAGTACCGTGAAAAGATGTTGGAAGCGGTCGCCGAGTTCGACGATCAGGTCATGGAGAAGTACCTCAACGGCCAAGCATTGACGGAAGATGAGATCCGTCGTGTGATCCGCGCCGCTGCGATTAAAATGAAAGTGACGCCGGTCCTCTGCGGATCGGCCTTCAAGAACAAGGGCGTCCAGCAGTTACTGGATGGCGTCGTGGAGTTCCTGCCCTCGCCGGTCGATATTCCGGCCGTCAAAGGGATCGATCCCAATACAGGCAAAGAACTGGAACGCAAGCCCGCCGATACGGAGCCGTTTTCCGCGCTGGCCTTCAAGATCATGTCCGATCCCTTCGCGGGGCAGTTGACGTATTTCCGCGTGTACTCCGGGACGTTGAAAACCGGCACGCCGGTCCTGAACGTTACCAAGGGCACGAAGGATCGGATCGGCCGCTTACTGAAGATGCACGCGAACAAGCGGGAAGAGATCGACGCCGCGCATGCCGGCGACATCGTCGCGGCAGTGGGGCTGAAGGGCGCCACGACCGGCGATACGTTGGCGGACGAAAAACAGCCGGTACTTCTCGAAGTGATGAAGTTCCCCGAGCCGGTGATCGCGATGGCGATCGAGCCGAAGACGAAGCAGGACCAGGAAAAAATGGGGTTTGCGCTTCAAAAGCTTGCGCAGGAGGATCCGTCTTTCCGCGTTCGCACGGACGAAGAAACGGCGCAGACAATTATCGCTGGAATGGGCGAGTTGCATCTGGAAATCATCGTCGACCGCCTGCTCCGGGAATTCAAGGTGGAAGCCAACGTCGGAAAACCAGAAGTCGCGTTCCGCGAGACGATTCGCCGGAAGGCCGAAGCCGAATCCAAATACATCAAGCAGACGGGCGGCCGCGGTCAATATGGACATGTCGTCCTCACGGTCGAGCCCTCGGAGTCGGGGAAGGGATTGGAGTTTGTCAACAAGGTCGTCGGCGGTGCTATACCGAAGGAATACATTCCGGCGATCGAGAAAGGCGTGAAAGAGCGCATGGAAAACGGCGTTATCGCCGGCTATCCGCTGCGCGACATTAAAGTCACGGTCATCGACGGGTCTTATCACGAAGTGGACTCCAACGAAATGGCCTTCAAGATCGCTGCGTCCATGGGATTTTCCGACGCCTGCAAGAAGGCGGATGCCGTGCTCCTCGAGCCGATTATGAAAGTGGAAGTGCTCGTCCCGCAGGAGTTCATGGGTGACGTCATTGGCAACTTGAATGGCCGCCGCGGGAAAGTTCAGGGCATGAAGGTCAGGGCCGGCGCCCAGGCGATCGAGGCGTCCGTGCCGCTTATGGAAATGTTCGGCTATGCGACAGATCTTCGATCCCGCACGCAGGGCCGCGCAACGTACAGCATGGAGTTCGATCGATACGACCAGGTTCCGAAACAGATCTCGGAGGCGATCATCGCCAAATATCGTGGCGAGTAAGCGCTGGTCCGATGACCATCGATTTGAGAAGGAGCTGAGGCATGGCGAAGGCGAAATATGAGCGGAAGAAACCGCACGTGAATATCGGGACGATCGGACACGTGGACCACGGGAAGACCACGTTGACGGCGGCGTTGACGAAAATCAGCGCGGACAAGGGCATGGCGAAATTCGTGAGCTAC
>DATJGE010000125.1:0-25222 GCA_035495295.1 Nitrospira sp.
CCGGCTCGAGCGAGCTTGGTTTGGTCGGGGCGAGAGGATTTGAACCTCCGACATCCTGCTCCCAAAGCAGGCGCGCTACCGGGCTGCGCTACGCCCCGACTGTGGAACTACGGCATTTTAGCTTGCCCCGTTACAACGTGAGAGGCAAGTGTTATTAGCGTGTTCGCGGTGTCCTTCTGCAGCTTCGACGCCGCCTCGTGGAAGCCTCAGGCTGGATCGTACCATACCCCTTGAGCATCCGACGATCATCTATAGCGATGATGGTTCTACCTGCCCGTCTCAGGATCCGTCCCGCTATGTCCGAGGTCGTTCAAGCGTAACCCGTAATCCCAGGCCGGCGACAAGCCGCTGAAAAGCCCATTTTCGGATTCTTTGAAGGATTTCCGTTATACAGGAAGACCTTTGGGGTGTCTAGGCGGCGTTCCTTGCGCAGTCTGCGAAGGTATCGATTTCGTCACGCGTCATGGGAACGACGCTTCGTTCTTTCCTGAAGGTGGATTCCCGCCGGATGTCCGGGCGACGATCAAGAGACATGCTCATGGTGCAGCGTTATTTAGCGGCGTAGCCGAGGAACTACAGCTGATCTACCGCGAGGTCTTTTGGGCAAAGAACGGAACGTATCTTGAGTTACTGGTTCGTTGAAGCGGGAACCAAGAAGATGTGAAGGCTAATCCCCTCGATACGCACACTCTCGTACCACTCCTACGCGTCAGTGAATAAACCATCGTAGAGAAAGCTAGCTAAAGTATTGGTACTTAAGCAGTAGGCTATCGTGTACGCATGTTGGCACATCAGTTGCTCATGCTTCGCAGTGTTTTTCGGTCTTCACGGTCAGCATCACGCCTGATAAGGCCGAACTTCAATCTGAGCAAAACAGGATATTTTGGCCAATATGGTGGCGACGTTATTCGTGTGCCCGCAGCCAATCAGGAGAATCTTGGCGAACCAGTTAGTCCATTCGATGGGTCTTCGCCTGGTCTTCCTTTTTCTCCCACTGCTGGCAGGATGTGGCGACGCAGGGACGTCTCAATTCAATGACCTAGCGGCGGTGAAAGTCAGTCATGAAAGACAGAACGTGTACGGTTCGACGATCAATGTCAGTCCGGCCAGCTTCGCCTTTTCAGTGACTCAAGGCGACCTGAATCCGGTCCATATGGTGAACGTTTCCAACGCCGGTAAAGGACAATTGAACTGGAGCATGAGCACCACAGCATCATGGCTTACAGTGTCTCCTTCTACCGGCATCGCCTCGGGTCATGCATCCGATACCGTAACAGCCACCGCGGATTTCTCAGGCCTTGCACCCGGAACCTATTCGGCGACCATCACCGTCTTCGGCGTGGGCGCTACCAACAACGGGCAAGACATTCCAGTGACATTGACCATAGCAGCAGCGGCATCATTGCCGTCCGAGTCGACGATCACTTCCACGTCGAGCACATCAACTTCTACGCCGCCGACATCGCCACCGACCACGACGCCATTGCCCTCTAGCAGTCCAACCGCGTTTGCTTCGTTAGCATGGAATGCCGAGAGCGACCCTTTTGTACTCGGATATTACGTCCATTACGGCACACAGTCACCGAACTCAGTTGGTTCGTGCGCCTATGAGCAGAGCATCTATTACTCACTCTCATCACTGGGCAATGCTACTACACCCACGGCCACGATCAGCGGCCTGGGCACTGGTGCGACGTATTACTTCGCGGTGAGTGCGTACAACGGCGTTGAGAGCCCCTGTTCGACGGAAGTTTCAAAGGCGACGTAACCCGAACAGCACAGTCAGGTAAGTCATCCATGTTCTGTCGCTGTTGATCGGTACACCACTCGCTATTGTGATGTCGCCAGCCGAAATCTTGCGCCTGGACATCGACGCGATGTAGTGACGAGGTTTTCTGTCTGGCGGAAACAAGGTGCGTCTTGGCAGGCGGGACTTGGCGGCAGAGATGGCGACCTACATGCAGCGCTATGTACCTTCTATTTCCAGTCTGCTCTTCAAGAACTCGCGCACTTGCGAAAAAGCTTTCGCGCGATGGCTGATGCGGTTTTTCTGTTCTGGTGAGAGCTCAGCCAAGGTTTTGCCCAGCTCAGGCACATAAAAGACCGGATCATAGCCAAAGCCTCGGGTTCCAGCCGGTGCCTCGGTGATGAGACCATCGAGTGTGCCGTTCATCACGTCCACCTTCTGCGACGACGCGACCGCCGCAACGGTGATAAAGCGGGCGGTTCGCCGGGGAGCCGGCACCCCGCACAGTTCCTTCAGCAGCTTTCGACAGTTGTCTTCATAGGTCGCCTCTGGGCCGGCATAGCGCGCGGCATAGACGCCGGGCCGACCTTCCAGAGCATCCACCTCCAGTCCGGTATCGTCGGCCACGGCCAGCAGTCCGGTGGCTTTGAACACGACAGTGGCCTTTTTGACGGCGTTCGCCTCGCAGGTGTCCCCGTCCTCAACGACGTCCGGCACGCCCGGAAATTCATCCATCGTGTGGATGCGAACCGGTAGACCAGCGAGAATTGCAGCTAGCTCGGCGGCTTTGTGCGGATTACGGGTGGCAAGAACCACATCCCGGAGCATCGGACCTAGTCCAATGCTCCGATCAGATCTCGCTGCATTGCGGTGAGGGTTTGGATGGCGCCCCAGCCCTGCGCAAGAAACCCGTCCATGTCCTGCTTGGCAAACGGCGTCTTTTCTGCGGTCCCCTGAATTTCGACGAACTGGCCTTTACCGGTCATAACGAGATTGAGATCCACTTCCGCAGTGGAATCCTCGTTGTACGCCAGGTCCACGAGAATTTCACCGCCCACTTTGCCGACGCTGATCGCCGCAAGGTAGTCTGTCAAGGGACGCTTTTTAATGAGTCCACGCGTCTTTAAGATTGCCAGCGCATCCGCAAGGGCGATGAAAGATCCTGTAATGGCGGCAGTCCGCGTGCCGCCGTCCGCCTGGATGACGTCACAATCGATCCAGATCGATCGTTCTCCCAATTGTGGCAGGTCCGTCACCGCCCGTAATGCACGCCCGACGAGCCGCTGAATCTCGAGCGTCCGACCTCCTTGTTTGCCCTTGACCGCTTCCCGGGGGGTCCGGTCATGAGTCGCGCGGGGCAACATCGCGTATTCCGCCGTCACCCAGCCGGTGCCTTTGCCTTTCAGGAATGGCGGCACCTTTTCTTCGACCGATGCAGTGCAAATGACTTTGGTATCGCCCATCTCGATTAAGACGGATCCTTCAGCGTGTTTGATGAAATTTCGGGTGAGTTTGACCGGCCGCAGTTGATCCTTCCGGCGGCCATCCGCGCGCAGCAATCCCGCTCCTGCGTTCATGAATCCTCTCCTAAAAAGTTGGGGCATTATAGTGAAGCGAGTCTCAAAGCGCAATGAAACGGACTGCCGGCCTGGCGCGCGAGCCGACATGCGCTCGCTGCGGCGAGTTGTACAATCTCGTGGCACAAGGCCGAATTCTGTACAACGGATCTGAAGAGTGGCCACTTCGTCAGACGCCCTCGCAACCCTGTCGCAATACTTCGGACCCCGAAATCATCCGCGAATCGCGACAAATTAGGCGTTTCAGAAAGGAGCTTTCGAGAAGGCGCTTGGACAGCGAACCGAGCGCAAAACCATTAATTAGTGGCACAAAAGGTGCACCGCGTTTAAAGTCCATAGAAGACGATCGAAGCTAAACGACGCGCATCGAACCTAAGCCCTAGAACCTCCTCCATCCATGACGCTGCTGCTCGATCGCCCCGCCCGGCAAGCACTCCTTGATCTCAAACGCGTATTGATTGTCGACGACGAAGAACCTATCCGGCGCCTGCTCGGATACATGCTGCAGTCCCACGGCTATGAGACGATCCTGGCGGCCGATGCCCGCGAGGCCCGACAACGTCTCGACGACATGCCTTTCGCGCTGGTCTTATGCGACGTCAACATGCCCGGCGAATCGGGGATGGACTTGATCCGCCACATGTTCCGGCAGTACGTCCATACCGCGGCAATCATGGTGACCGGCCTTGATAGTCCCCTGCTCGCCAATGCCGCGCTTGAAATGGGTGCGTTCGGCTACATCATCAAGCCCTTTGAAGCCAATGAAGTCCTCATCAACGTCGCCAATGCGCTGCGCCGCCGACGCCTCGAGATGGAGAGCCGGCTGCATCGGGATAATCTTGAGGACGTGGTCAGAACGAGAACCCTGGCGCTTCAGCAGGCCTTGGAATGGCTGGAGCGGAGCGAAAAAGAATTGCGCCTGTCACGTGAGGAGACCATTCAACGGCTTGCCATTGCGGCTGAATTCAGGGACAGCGCCACGGCTCAACATATTCAGCGCATGAGCCATTATTGCGAGCTGCTGGCACGCCGCTACGGATTGTCCAGCGAACGCTGCGATCTGATCAGGACCGCGAGCCCCATGCACGATATCGGAAAAATCGGCACGCCCGATCACGTACTCCTCAAGCCGGGGAAGTTCACCCAGGATGAGTTCAATGTTATTGCCCAGCATGCCGAGATCGGCTATCGGATTTTGGCAGGCTCCGACGCGGAGATTCTCAATGTGGCCGCCACCATCGCGCTGACCCACCATGAGCGGTGGGACGGCAGCGGCTATCCGCGGAAACTGAAGGGAGAGGCCATCCCGATCGAAGGCCGCATCGCGTCCATCGCCGATGCCTTCGATGCGCTCACCACTGCCCGCGTCTACAAACCGGCGTTCGAATTCGATCATGCCGTCGATCTCATGAGCAAGCATCGGGGCGAGCACTTCGATCCCGAACTGCTCGATGTGTTCCTCGCCTCGCTGCAGGACATCAAGCGCATCCACGAACAATACGCCGACCGCGTCACCTCCGGTCTGCCTCGCCAATTGTAAGCCGTCCCTCGCCGCTTCACGGGTCGCAATTTGCGACCGAATTGTTGCATTTCGTTGACTGTCCTCGGCCTGCCGCTATACTGCAATCAATCGACAGGTCGTGTGACGACCAACAGGACGGTGCAGCATAGGCCGTCGAGCTGGCATCGAAAGGACTCGATCATGGCCAAAAAGGCTGCGTCCGTGAAGAAAACGGGGATTACGAGAAACTGGATCGCCTATCTGTGCGAATCCCTCGTCACTGCCGGCGTGATGCCGACCTGGGAAGCCGCCACGTATCTCACCGAAAATCTGTTCGGCGAATCTCCTAACCCCCGCCTCCTCGGGACCAGCAACGCTTACGAAGTCACCTCACAGTTTCTGCACCGCATGTATCAGCCGTTGGTCGAAGCGGCATCGCGCGAAGTCATGTTGCCGCAGGGCGCGATGGTGCACGTCTTTACCGATATCAGCTTAACGGGAAAATCCGCGGTGCTTGTGGTCTATTTTTCCGCGGAAGGGCAGACGCATCAACTACTCATGCTTGATGCTGCGAAGGCCTGGGACCTGGTGTTTCAGGACTCCGAGACCTTCAATCGCTGGGCGGAGGACCGTTTTCGGCTTCTTAAATCGGCGCTGACAGCGGCCATCGGCAAGCCGGTCAGGCCGCAACTCCTGGCTGAAGTCTCCTAATTCACTCAGCGGGGCTCGTAGTTGAGGTTCGGGGAAAGCCAGCGTTCGACTGTCCGCACGTCCATCCTCTTTCGGCGGGCGTAATCCTCCACCTGATCCTTACCGATCTTCCCCACGGCAAAATACTTGGCGTCGGGATGGGCGAAATACCATCCGCTCACGGCGGCGGCCGGCAGCATCGCGTAACTTTCGGTCAGCGTGATGCCGGTCTGCCTTTCGGCGTCTAAAAGATCGAACAATGTGCGCTTCTCCGTATGGTCCGGACAAGCCGGGTACCCCGGGGCCGGACGAATCCCTCGATATCGTTCGCGGATCAAGTCCTCGTTCGTCAATTGCTCACGCTTCCCGTATCCCCATTGCTCCCTGACGCGTTTGTGAAGAAATTCGGCGAATGCCTCGGCCAAACGGTCGGCCAGCGCCTTGGCCATAATCGAATTGTAGTCATCGTGGTCGCGATCGAATCGGCGGCAGAGCTCGTCTAAGCCGAGTCCCGCCGTGACGGCAAACGCGCCGACATAGTCGATTCGTCCGGACGATTTGGGCGCCACGTAATCAGCCAGGGCCAGGTTGGCGTGCCCTTGAGGCTTTTCCGTCTGTTGACGCAGCGTATGAATGGTAGCCGCCACGGACAATCGCGATACGTCGGCATACAACTCGATGTCGTCGACGGTGCTGCAAGCGGGAAACAATCCGTACACGCCCTTCGCGGTCAACAGCTTGTCGGCCACGATGCGCCCGAGCAGCTGTTCGGCATCGGCAAACAACTCCTTGGCCCTGGCTCCGATCGTCGGGTGCTCGAAAATCGCCGGATACCTTCCCTTCAATTCCCACGTGTGGAAAAACGGTGACCAATCAATGTACGGCAGCAGCTCGACAAGCGGCTGATCGCCGATGACCTCGATGCCGAGTCGTTCAGGCTGGGGCACGTCAAGAACGTTCCAATCCGAGGACAGCCGTCGGTCGCGAGCCTCCGCGAGTGGAAGCAGCGGTTTCGCCTCGCGAGCCTGGTGGGCTTGCCGGACGCGGTCGTAGTCCTGCCGGAGCTCATCGACAAAGGCCGCCTTCTGTTCTCGATTCATGAGGCTGCCGACGACGCCGACCGCGCGGGAGGCGTCCAGCACATGGATCACGGACGGCGCATAAGACGGCGCGATCTTCACGGCGGTATGCGCTTTGCTGGTCGTCGCGCCGCCGATCAAGAGCGGCAGGTTAAAGCCTTCCCGGGTCATCTCTTTGGCCACATGCACCATCTCATCGAGCGAGGGGGTGATGAGGCCGCTCAAACCGACGATATCAGCCTTCTGGTCCCGCGCGGCCGCGAGGATGTGCTCACAGGGGACCATCACGCCCAGATCGATGACCTCGTAGTTGTTGCATCCCAAGACGACGCCCACAATATTTTTTCCGATGTCATGGACATCGCCCTTGACTGTCGCAAGCACCACCCTGCCCTGCGACTGGTAGCCGCCGAGGCGATTCTTCTCCTCTTCCATGAACGGCAGCAGATAGGCGACCGCCTTCTTCATCACACGCGCGCTCTTGACGACCTGCGGCAGAAACATCTTGCCCGAACCGAAGAGATCGCCGACGATGTTCATCCCAGCCATCAACGGACCTTCGATGACGTGCAAGGGTTTGGGATATTTTTGCCGCGCCTCCTCGGTATCCTGATCGATGTAGTCGGTGATGCCCTTGACCAAGGCGTGCGACAGCCGTTCCTCGACCGTGCCCTTGCGCCACTCATCGTCTCTGAGGACGGTCTTGTCCTGGCGTTTGACCGTTTCTGCGAAGGCGACGAGACGTTCCGTGGCGTCCGGACGCCGGTTCAACAACACGTCTTCGACGAGTTCGAGTAAGTCCTTCGGTATCTCTTCATACACGGCCAATTGGCCCGCATTGACGATGCCCATATCCAGCCCGGCCTTGATCGCATGATATAAAAAGGCCGAATGCATGGCCTCTCGCACGACATTGTTCCCGCGGAACGAAAACGAAATGTTGCTGATCCCGCCGCTCACCTTGGCTCCGGGAAGGTGCTTCTTGATCCACCGAGTCGCCTCGATAAAATTCACGCCATACTCGTTGTGTTCCTCGATGCCGGTCGCCACGGTCAAGACATTAGGATCAAAAATGACGTCCGACGGATCGAATCCGACTTGCTCCGTGAGAATCCCATACGAGCGGGCACAGATCTCCGTCTTGCGCCCGACGGTATCGGCTTGCCCTTTCTCGTCGAACGCCATGACGACCACCGCTGCACCGTAGCGGCGGATCAACATGGCCTGCTCAATGAATTTACGTTCGCCTTCCTTTAGGCTGATGCTGTTCACGACCGCCTTGCCTTGGATGTTTTTGAGCCCTGTCTCGAGCACCTCCCATTTCGAGCTGTCCACCATGATGGGAATCTTGCAGATGTCGGGCTCCGAAGCGACCAGCCGTAGGAATTTTTCCATCGCCGCTTTGGAATCCAGCATGCCTTCGTCCATGTTGATGTCGATGATCTGGGCGCCTCCTTCGACTTGTTGGCGCGCGACAGACAAGGCGTCTTCGTATTTCCCCTGGAGGACGAGCTTCGCAAATGCGGGGGAGCCCGTGACATTCGTCCGTTCCCCGATGTTGACGAAGTTGGAATCCGGACGAATCGTGAGGGCTTCAAGCCCGCTGAGGCGGGTATAGCGTTCGATCGTCGGAATGCGCCGCGGCGTCAGACCGCGGACCGCTTCGGCGAGCAGCTTGATATGCGCCGGGGTCGTTCCGCAGCATCCTCCGACGATGTTGAGCCAGCCGTTCTCCGCCCACTCACGCAACTGAGGCGCGAGCGTGTCGGGCGTTTCCGGAAAGCCCGTAGGCAGCAGCGGATTCGGCAGACCGGCGTTCGGATGCGCGCTGATATAGATCGGCGCAATGCGAGACAGCTCTTCGATGAGCGGCCGCATTTCCTTTGGACCCAAAGCACAGTTCATGCCGACGCTCAGCAACGGGACATGCGAAATCGAATTCCAGAACGCCTCCACGGTCTGTCCGGTCACGCCCCGGTTGCTTCCCGCCTGAATGAACGTCACGGAGGCCATGATCGGCACATGCCTGGCGCCCGTGCCGAACAGTTGTTGAATCGCAAAGAACGCGGCTTTGGCGTTCAGCGTGTCGAAAATTGTCTCGACGAGCAGCACATCAGCCCCGCCATCCAGCAGTCCCCGTATCTGCTCGGCATAGGCGGCCACCAGCTCGTCGTAGCTTGTCCCGCGCGCCGCGGGATTGTTGACGTCCGTCGAAATGGACGAGGTTTTGGTCGTCGGCCCGATGGCGCCAGCCACAAAACAGCGGCGTTCCGGCCGTATGGCCCGCAGACCGGCGACGGCTCGCTGCGCGCATTCGGCGCCGGCCTTCGAGAGTTCGTAGGCCAAGTCCTGCATTCCATAGTCTGCGAGTGAGATCGCTTGCGAATTAAAAGTGTTCGTCTCAACGATATCGGCGCCGGCCTCGAGATATTGGCGATGGATATCCTCGATAATGGCGGGCTGTGTCAGATTGAGCAGATCATTATGGCCTTTCAAGTCTTTGGCCCAATCTCTGAACCGCTCCCCCCGAAAGGCGGCCTCATCTAGCCGCCGCTGCTGGATCATCGTCCCCATAGCGCCGTCGAGGATGACGATGCGGTCGTGAAGGAGCTGTTCAATCGAAGCCACCTGTGTATCCTCCTGCTGTCCGGGTTGTGCCATCATACTGGTTCACCGGAGGACCGGCAACCGATGCGCGCTGTCTTGACAGCGCCGAAGCCTGCCGATACGATGGCCCAGCGGCCGGAGAGACGCTCTTGCTCCAGCGGAACCACGTCCAACGCCTCGCCGTCAAGGGGTTTTGCATCGCCGCCCTTCTCTGCCTGCTCCCTGTCTCAACCCCCGCCGCCCCGTATTTCGAAGACGGCTTTCTCGGTCTGACGCAGAAAGAGCTCCACGATAAAATGGGAATGCCGCAGGCGGTCCGCGATCGCAAGTCGGCGCTGCGGGTCTTTACCTATTATGCCATCACCGATTGGGAAAAATATTTCAGGAAACTCGTCTCGCCGGAGAACGGCGAGGACGTCTATACGTTCAAGCGCGATGGGGTCGATGTGCGGTATTCGTTCAGCTACGCGGTCGACCCGAATGATCAGAGCGAGAACCGGACGTTGTATGTCCGCCTCGTGGACATTGAGTTCTCTCCCGCCGTCCCGATCAGCCAAGTGCCTTCCCTCGTTCCGGAATTCAAACCTCCCGTCGATCCGGCTTCTCCGGCGTTCCGTTCGAATATCTGGGTGCTGCTGTTCAAAGGCCCCCCCTCGCCGCAGGCTCGGTTTATCGTCAAGGAGGCCGCAAAGGATTCTTTGGATTGGACGCTCGCGTACCAATTATTCTCTCTGCAGGGGCTTCCTGATCCGCTGACGATCAAATCTCCGGTGGATCGCATGGAAATCAGCACGCAGAGCATTGAGTTGGTGAAGCGCCGGCAGAAGCACACTCACGAAGCGATGATGAACCCCTATTCGGCGGAGTTCGCCCAGCAGCCGACGGCCCCTAAACCGTCGCAAGCCGCCAAAAAGATCCCTGTCCCCCAATACGCGGACTGACGTGAGGCGATGTAGTGGAAGGCGCGCACACGCTATTGCGCGTGAGAAAGTCGGTCCTGCTGCTTCTGCTCGATCTCGGCAGCTTTGTTTTTCATGATCGCCGCGGCGCCGTCGTCGGCAGCGTAGATCAGTACGGGGGCACAGATGGCGGTAAGGACCAGGCACCAGAGCGCGAGCGCCCTCACTGCTTCACTGCGGCTCAACGTCATGGCCAGCAGACAGAGCAGCGCAAAGCTCCCGGCGTAGGTGATGATCTTCGACTGCTGCAGGGACATACCTGGCACCGGCACGACGAATCCCTTCACGGATCCCACGAGGTTACTCACCCGCTCGCTGTCGCTCACGGCACCCTCGGTTTCCTGCTCAACCGTCGTCACCTTGGCTCGGTAGACAGGAGGAATGTTGTGATAGTTGTCCGTGATGATGCGGGTACCCCTGTCGTCGGTATAGGAATAAAGCGCTTTGGCGTGCGCGCCTGGGAGAGCGGCCGCTACAGAACACAACAACAAGAGCACGCTGATTCCAGTGAGGGACAGCGATTGAAGCGTCATATGGGTCATACGGATAGTATAGCTCTCTGCTCGATGTTGTTGAAAAACCATTACTAATTTCGCTGGCGCCTTGACGCCTCGCGCCCTCGATTGCTACATTTCCGCGACACTCTCTGAGAGAGCGGCATGCCGTCAATTGAACCCAGCGTCACTGCCTCCCCCATCGACCACGAACCGGAGTCGTTCATTCGCCGGAAGCCGGTCCGCCTTGCCATCTATGCGGGATTGCTGCTGTTTGCGGTCGCGATGATCGTCTTGCCGCTCGTGGAGAAATTGCGCGATCCGAGTTTTGAAAAACACATTGCGGAGCATCGTGTCATAGTCGGCATGTCGAAGGAGCAGGTGCTGCAATCATGGGGCGGGCCGCAAACGATCAATACCACGTTCACGAAAGATGGGATCCGACAGGAAGAGTGGATTTTCGAGGATTGGGAAAGCGCCGCCGTGGTCAAACACCGCTACTTATACTTCGAAGAAGGGACACTGATCGGCGGATGGTTTCAAGGGTCGGGCGAGCGCCTGCCCGCCAAAACCGCTCCGAACCCCCACCAACCAAAAGCGAGCGGATAATTTACCCGCCGGCATCGCCGCTTACCTCACGCACATCAAGCCGCAAACGCTGCAGAATCGCCTCGGCGCGAGGATAATCCTTCTCGGCGACCATCACATGGGAAGTCAGTCCAGGAAGACCCGGATAGAGGCTGCTGACATTGGCATGTCGGATCAAGTAAGCGATGCCGCTCCCTTCGAGCAGACTCTGCAGCATGATCAACTCACCGACGTTGTACGGCTCGGTCAGGCGAATGAGATTCATGTCGTCGATCCTCAATACACGGGTGGTACGGCGTTATCGTTGCTTTTTCAGGTCGACCCTCCTACACTCACTCCTACGGCGTTTCAGTGATTTGGACGCGCCGCTGCTTCCCGGGACCTCCGGAGATTGTCAGCACGCGCTTCCATTCACGCACCTGATAGACCGCCCAGGCCGGCGACTGCCCCTTGAAGTAGGCATCCGGATCTTCTCCGCTGGCGTTCAAATAAATCGGCTCGGTAAACCCCTCGTCCAGGACGTAGTCGAGCAGGCACTCAGTGACGAATCCCGAGCCGCGAAGCGCAACGTCGGCCAAAAGCGAGAGAATGTCGTCGGGATTTTGAACGGTGACTTGCTGCATTCAGCCCTCGATGCAGGGATTGTAACGAGGGCTTAACGAGGAAGGCAACCCGCATGGCGCGACCATTGACGACCAGCCGCTTCCAAGAAGAGATGTTGCGGATTATGGATTGCAAACATCACTGGGCATGGCCGGTATTCTCCGACGGCACAGCAGCCAAGGAACAGATGAAGCAGCATTTTCGACAGGAGTTCGCTGTCTACGTCAGAGATTTTCCCGTGTTCCTCGCTCGGATTCACGGTCACAACCCGCCGCCGACCGTGCGACGGATGCTCGCCGAGAATATTTACGAAGAAGACACCGGCGGATTGTCCCTGGGAAAGTCGCACCCGGAACTTTTTCTTCAGATGATGGCGGCGCTCGGGTTCGGCGGAGCAACGTTTGAAGACGTCCGGCTCCTACCCGGCGCGCGCCGTTACCGCGCCTGGCTGGAACGCGCATCCAATCATCGGGATTGGGTGGTCGGCGCCGCTGTCATCACCGTGTTCGTCGAAGGCAGCATTAAGGACCGGAAAGAGCTTGCCGAACCCTCCAAGCCAAGGACCAGCGACGAGATCGAGCTCATCGTTCAACAACACCCGCTGGTCAAATATTATGGCCTCCCGACTGATGCCATGGACCTCATTCGTGCTCATCAAATGGTAGAGGCCGGTCATCGGCATGACGCCTATCACATGGTCGTCAATCACGCCAAGACGCGCGCTCAACAGGACACGGTGTTGCGCCACCTTAATAGATCCCTCACGCTCTGGACCGCCTACCGAGACGAAGTCGCCCGAGCATGCGGTATCAGGAAGCGCTGAACATTGCACCCCTTGTCCACCTCTCTCCTCACCTGCTGCTGTGTCATCGTCACTCTGCCGGGATGGGCCGCCGACTCCCAGGATCCGGTCGGGATGATTCGCGTTCCCGCCGGCGAGTTTCATATGGGCGCCGCGTCAGACAGCGGCGGATTGCCCGACGAGCAACCCGAGCGCTCGGTATTTCTCTCGTCGTTTTTCATTGACCGGTTGGAAGTTACCCAGGAGGCCTATCTGGTCTTCGTGTCGAGCACCGGGCATCGCATACCCGAAAATTCAAATTCGGCCGCAACGCTCTGGAAAAACCGCGCGCCGATCGCCGGCATCGACCGACATCCGGTGGTCAATGTCAGCTGGACTGACGCCGAGGCCTATTGCCGATGGGCCGGCAAGCGGCTGCCGACCGAAGCGGAATGGGAAAAAGCCGCCAGGGGAACCGATGCACGCCGCTATCCATGGGGAAACGAGTGGGACGTTTCGCTCGCCAACAGCGCCAGTTATTGGGCGAGCCGCACGATCGACTTCAACAGCGGAGCTGAATGGGAGGCCTTCTGGGTCAGAGGGGAAGGCGCGCGAATCGCGAGGGAGAAGGGCGTGAACGGAGAAGTGCTCACGATGCCGGTCGGCAGCTTTCCTGCCGGCGCGAGCTACTACGGACTCTTGGACATGGCGGGCAACGTCGCCGAATGGGTACAGGACTGGTACGATCCCAATTATTACAGATCAGCCTCCGTCACCGACCCGACGGGGCCGGAGCGAGGCGCGATCAAATCCATGCGCGGAGGTTCATGGCTCAAGCCGGCGGTCAGTTTGCGCACCAGCGACCGTGATTGGGGCACGATCGATAGCCGTCCTAGCGGCACGGGCTTTCGCTGCGCGCAAGACGCCTACTGACATACTGCTCATCGATAATTCGAATCCCGCCCCGACGTGAGAAATGCGACTTCTTCGACCCGTACAAACGGCATGATCAGCCCCACACCCTCTGCGTCATGGGAGAAATCGTAGACAATGGACTCGTCAGGAATGAGCGTTCCAGTCATGACGACGTCAATGTCCACCGGCTTTCCTTGCCGCAACAGGCGTTCGAATCGAACCTGATCGGACGCATCCGTGATGACGCTGAGGTTCCCTGGTGCCTCTTCCGGCTTGAAACGGACCATTCCCCAACTCGTCTCGATGAGGTTTGGCCCGAGGGCGACCGGAAAGCCGCCCACCGCGGCATCATAACGGGAGAGCGATCCTGTCCATACAAACGCGATCCGTCTTGAGAGTGCGGCTCGTCCGATTCGGTCGCCATCGCGTTGTCGATTGAGAGCGAACAGCCGGTCATCGAACCCTGGATCATGATGGCCGCCGCCGTAGACGGTGGGCCAATCGGGCGGCCGCCCATCGACTTCTTCCAGAAAATGCTCGATTGCCGAGGGCGCGATCAGGATCTCGGTTCCGCCCGGAAGGATGGTCTCAAGTTCGTCCTGCGCAACGTGCCGCAAAGGACCCGGCGCGCCGGGCTCTCCGCTCCAGCCCTCGACCGCCGCCGAACAGGTGAGGATCAGAACTAATCCCAGTCCCCGCATGTGTGACATCAAACCGGCGCGTTGTCGAGCGCCTGTTGAAACTCGGCGATCAATGCGCGAGCCTCCGCGTGATCGGAAGGCAACATGCCCTCCTGCCTCAAAAGATCGAGACGAGGCGAGGGGTCGAGACGACGCAGCGCCTGTTTCGTCAAACTCGGAGAGGCGACAGCTTTACGGTAGGTGGACACCCAGGTGTCAATGATCACACGCAACCCTGGATCCGTTCGCTTCATGCGGCCGAGCCGGACTTGCTCGAGAAGCTTCGTCAGCGGGTCCGACTGGGAGAGCGTGGCGATCGTTCGGTGGAGCAGAAATTCTGCGTCGCTCATGCTAGTTCATCGAGCAAGCCCCAGGCCCTCGAGGGTCGCCGCAGCTTCCACAGGCGCCTCCTCCGCCCGAAGGCATCCAGCCTCCCGTTGCGCCGACGCCGAAAGATGAAAATTGTTTCTCCAGCGTCGTCGCCTGACATTTCGGACAGACGGCTTGGGCCGAACCCTGCAGTAGTAGCTCGAAGCGATGATTGCATTCCCGGCAGACATATTCGAAGATAGGCATACTGTTCGTGCTCCTGTGTGTCGTCCATTATAGAAGTGGCGGACAGCGGTTCGCAACGCATGAGGCCCCCGATGTATCAGGAAGAAAAAACCTTCGTGTTGCGGTTTAGCTTGGAGGCCTCCTTCCCCGATGACTATGATGGGGAAGACGATCATTCGGCGTGGGTTCGGGAGTGGGAATCCGAGATCAAGCCGGGAATGTTGAAGCAGGTGTTTGAGGCGCTACGACGGCACCCGGCCTGGACCTCCCATGTCCGCAACCGCGGCCTCGCATCCACGGACGAAATTGAAATCGTCATAGCGCGTGACTTTTCGAAGCCCGTCCCGTTTTCGTTACCGCGATGACTCCTCCGCTAGGCCTATATGTTCATATTCCATTCTGCCGGCAGCGCTGCCATTTTTGCGCGTTCTACCTGGAACTCCATCGTGAAGCGGCGGCCGACGAGTTTATGCGCGCCCTCGGCATCGAGTTGCGGCGTTACGCGGATGAACCGTCGGTCGGAGGACGGCTGCTTGGGTCCGTGTACATTGGAGGCGGAACTCCGACGGTGCTCACTGCAGGCCAATTGACCGGGGTCCTCGAGAAAGTTCGAGGATCGTTTCCCCTGCACCCGGATTGTGAAATTACGGTCGAGGCACACCCCGGCACGGTGACGGACGCCTATCTTTCTGTCTTGCGCGGCGCCGGAGTAACCCGTCTCAGCTTCGGCGCCGAATCAATGCATGATGCGGAGCTGGTCCGTATCGGACGACCAGGAGGCGGCACAGAAACGATTGCCGCCGTCGCAGCGGCGCGTCGGGCGGGATTCACGAACATCAATCTCGACCTGATGTACGGCTTGCCCGGTCAAACGATTGAGACCTGGAAGCGCTCGCTCAGTGCTTGTTGCGAACTGTTTCCGACCCATCTGTCCTGTTACGCATTAACGGTCGAGCCCGGCACGCGGTTGGCTCATGACATCCGGCGCGAGCGCTTACCGCCGCTCGATGAGTCCGTGCAAATCCAGATGGATGACGCCGCAGGCCGGATGCTGGCCGGGGCAGGGTATCTGCGGTACGAGATTTCGAATTATGCCAAGCCTCGCTTCGAATGCCGTCACAATCTGTTGTATTGGACGCAAGGCGAGTACCTCGGCATCGGACCCAGCGCGCAATCGTTCATCGGCGGCGTTCGTTTTGGCAATATCGCCGATCTGACGGCCTATGAGGCCGCTTTGGCTCAAGGCCGCCTGCCGATAGAAGGGCGCACGGAGCTCTCCCCCCGGGAGCAACTTCGTGATGCCGTCATTTTCGGCCTGCGGCTTGAACGAGGCATTCTCACCTCGCAGCTGAACGGCCACGCGCTCAATTACGGATATCTCCCTGTGATCCAGGCGCTGCGGAGGCAGAAACTGCTCGAGGATCAGGCCGACCGCACGCGACTCTCCCCGGAAGGCCGCCTGCACGCCGACACGGTCGCCGAAAAGCTGTTCTAGGCTTCGATTAACGGCGGACCATCAGCATATGAAGCGCCGTATCGGCCAAAATGCCGGCCCACGCCGCGGCATTCAGCCACAGGAGAGCTCGACGTGCTGATTTCCAATGGTGAAGGAGCGCCAGCAGTAAACAAAGCTGCGTGGCCAGAGAGAACGGCCGGTGAAGATTCGCCGACACGGCGCCGCGTTCGCTGGCGATCGCGGAAATTGCAGCCAGCAAGTAGCACGTGAACGCGCCGATTTGGAGCCATCGCGCACGACTATCCGCCCCGCCGCGGACGACCAACACCAACGCCCATGTGAGGCAGACGATGACGATCAGCAGCAGAAGAGGAAAGAGCGGCCACCAGACTTTGGCGTCGAGCATGGGCGGCGACTGTACCAAGCCGCTGATGCGAGGTCAACGCGACTCGGGTTGACATTCGGCGGGGCCCGGAGGGAGACTACCAGCATCGAACGGAGGATCGATGCCCGTCAATATGGATCCTGCGAAGAAACATCGTCGGCGAGCTGCCGGCACCGCGGATCGCCCTAGCGCGAGGCCGGCGCCCGCAACGGCAGAGGGAAAAACATTTGGGGAAGAGACGGAAGAAGACCGGGTGAAAGCCCTTGCCGACGCGGAGAAAAAAAATCTCTGGGACGCAACAGAAGTCATCGACATGGACAGATTCTGACCTTGTCAGCCGTGCGCCGGCAGGAAATAAAAGCCAAGCGCCAGCATGACATATACGCCGACCAGCATCACCCCTTCCATCCAGTGCGACTCCCCATCCATTGAGACAAATCCGACGATCAGAACCGAGATCGTGACGGCCGCGACTTCAAAGGGCGTGAAGATCAGATCCAGCGGTGTCCCGAACACATAGCTCGAGAACACCAAAATCGGCGCAACCAGCAGAGCGATCTGCAGGCTTGAGCCCACCGCAATACTCAGCGCCAGATCCATTTTATTTTTCATGGCCGCGAGGACGGCCGTGGAATGCTCGGCCGCGTTCCCGATAATCGCCACGAGAATCACGCCGACGAAGATTTGGGTCAAGCCCAACGTCTCGGCCGCATGCTCCAACGCCCCCACGAGCAGCTCGCTCATGACGGCCACCAACACCGTCGCCACAGACAGCACTGCGATGGCACGGCCGCGGCTCCACGGTGATTCGTCGAGATGATGGTCTTCTCCCCGATAGATATGCCGATGAGTTCTCAACGAAAACACGAGGTGCATGCAGTAAATCGCGAACAAGACGAGCGAGATCTCGAGGCTCAACTCACGCTCGACGGCGGCGCCCCGGTCCGAAGCGGTGAGGTGAAACAACGCCGGGATAATGAGTCCGACCGCGGACAATAACAGCAGGCTGGCTCCGAGGCCGGCAGCGGTCTGGTTGAATTTCTGGCGCTCATACTTTGCGCCGCCGGCCAGCATCGCCGCCCCAAGAACAAGCAGAATGTTGCCCAAGATCGATCCCGTCAGAGATGCCTTCACGACGTCGTGCAGTCCTTGTCGGAGCGCCGCAAGCGCAATGATCAATTCGGCCGCGTTGCCCAGCGAAGCGTTCAGCAGACCGCCTACTCCAGCCCCAACGTGCGCGGTCAGGTGTTCGGTCGCCCGTCCCAACAGACCGGCGAGCGGTATAATGGCGATGGCCGCCGAGAGGAAGACGATCAGATGATCGGCCCCCGTCAATGCCAAGGCAATCGTTCCCGGCACAAAGATCAGCAGCAGATCGAACCAGGATGTCAGGATACCCGTCATGGCGGCGGAACGTTAACATGGAGCCCGGCCGTTGTCGATGAATGCGGAAGCTGCGAGCGTCGCAGAAAAGCATCTTAATCGCATCGGCAAACTCTGTTAGAATCGCACGCCATGGCCGACTCGCCCGCCCCTGTCGCCACGCCGCATGCAATTGAAACCCCTTCCACGGGAACAGGGGATGACCTCGATGCCCGCGTCGTGGTGTACAATTGCGACTGCCATACCTATCAGCAAGTCATCGCACTTTTTTGCCAATGCATTCCGGGAATGACGCCCTCAAAGGCCTTCGAGTTGGCCTGGAAAATCGACCATCAAGGCGAGGCGGTGGTGTTTACGGGAAGCTTGAAGCAAGCGGAAGAAATCGCCGGGAAGCTGGGAGGTGGGGGGTTGCGCGTCACCGTCCAATGAAGTGCGCTACTTCTTCTTGTGCACCTTTGTGGCGGGTTTGGTAGGAGCGGCGTGCCGCGGTTTCGATTTGACAGAGGCGCCCGAAGGCTTTCGATGCGATGATTTACGGGAAGAGCTTGCTTTGGCGGCGGCCTTGGCCTGGGCGACTTCCGCCTGGAGCTTGTGCGTCCCTGCCGTGCGGTTGAGCTTGCTCACCATTTCATTGTTGTAGACGCGAACCTGATACAACTCGAAGAGCTTCGCGACCGCCTTCTGATCGCCTTTCTTGGCGGCGTTCAGAAGACGACGACGCTGGTTCATCTCTTCTTCTTCGGTGTGTGAAGCGGCCCGTCGTTCCATGCCATCCCCTTTGCGAAGTCCGCTGCAGAGCTCCGGTCCGTCGGGACCGCAGGACAAAAATTGCCGAACTATATCAGAATTTACGCCGGTTTGAAAATGCCGCCGCTCGCCGGTGGGCGATTGTTCGTCGTTGAGGCCAGAAAACGGCTGCCGGTATAATGAGCCAAGCGCAACCTTTCATCATGTGAAGGAGAACTTATCATGACGACTCACACCTCAGATCAGCCGACCGTCGCCGATGATCCAAAGGCACGAGAGGCCCTTCGCCTGGCGTTCGAGAACACGGCCCGCTGGCCCTCGGACTTCAAAGGCTTCACGGCCCGACTGACGGTCAACATCAACGGAAAGGAATTCCAGGGGCCCTTGACCGTGAAGGGGCCGCGCGAGGTGTCCCTAGAACTCAGCGACGGCGACGTCCAAAAATGGGCGCAGGACCAGCTCGCCATGATTGCGGTTCACCGAGGCCCGCGGACGTTCGACGAGTCGGACGGAAAGTACAGGCTCACGATGGAGGATGACGGACATCCGTTGGGCATTCGGCTCGACATCCACGGCTCACACTCGTTTTACCGACTCAAAGACGGCAGGATCACCCAGATCAACCGGACGATGTCGCACCCCGGCATGGCACCGTTTGCGTTTACGATCAATGTGGAAGAGAGCGCTGTGACGCAGGATAAAAAACACCTCACGACCAAATACACGGTCTACTATTTTTCCCCAGAGGACGGCAAATTGAAAAACGTCGAGAGCTTCACGGATACGCACGTGCGGGTTGGCGCCTGTGATTTACCCGCCACCCGGCGCATCATTGCATTCGAGAACGGCGGCGTGGTCGTGAAAAACCTCACCCTGACAGGCCACAAATTACTGTGACAGCCGCATGGACCTCAGAACACAGTTTCCGCGCAGCATGCGGACGACACTTGGCGGGTACGTTCACCTGGCCCGCATGATCGACAAGTGCCGGGCCGTGCTTTCCGGCACGGAGGGAGAGTACCTGTACCCTTGCCCAATCGATGATCGGCTGCTGAAATTTGCGGGAATTACGAGCGACGCATTCACGGCCGCCGTCAAAAGCCATCCGACGGATCAGGGTGTCGTCGCCTGGTTCCTCCAGACGGCAAAGCCTCGTGAACCGGCTGAAATCGTCGCCTGGAATCAAGAGTTGTTAGCGAGCGGGCCTCGTTCTCCTGAAAGCGCCGAGCGGTTCAAAACATACTTGAACGCTGTGGATCCGTCGAGGACCGACATTACGGCCTGGTCCGATCTTCAAGATCTGGAGGAAGGCCGCGCGGTACCGCCCAATAGCAAGACGGCAGTCCAAGCATCGTCTCCATCTGCGGACAGTCGCACTGCGCATTGACGGCGAAGGCTTATCGAAAGCCTTCGCCGTTCGTGGCGCCGCCAAATCCGCCCCAATTACCGCCGAATCCGCCCTGTCCGGTCCCCCAATACTCGCCGCGTTGAATCCGCCGGTAGGGATGACGCAGGTCCGGACGGCTGATCCACCAGAAGAACGCGATCGCGCCGATACTCGTGAAGAGCGTAATCCAGAAGCCGATCCCTTTGTAATGGATTCTCGAAGGCGTTCCCACGCGAATGTCTTGGCTGTGAGAGGCCAGGGCGACGGCCGTTCGATAGAGTCCCTCGCCGATATGGCCTCGCTCGATCGAAGGGTGAAGGTATTCGCTTCCGATCTGGCTCATGACGGGGGGCGTAATGACCGGCAGCATTTGTCTGCCTAGCGTCAATGCCGCCTGCCGTTCTTCGACGGCGATCAGTACGAGCATCCCGTGTTCCTGCTGCGCCGACCCGATCCCCCATTTCTCATAAATGGCGGTCGCATATTCATTCGCGGATCGAAATGGCCTGACGGTGGGAACCGTCACGATCACCATCTCGACGCCGGTCTTTCGCTCCAAATCCTGTGCGACCGAGCGGATCCTTGCTCGCCAGTCGTCTTCGAGGACCCTTGCATGGTCGCTGACATAGCCCATCGGATCCGGAAGCTTCACGGTGGGCCGTTCGTAGGGCGCGGCCGCGGCCAATGAACGAAAAGCCATTAAAAACATCAGCATCCATGCGGCGACGTGCCGGCTCATTGGCGCACGACCTCTACAAGTCTCGTTGCGGCCTGAAGATAGCGGTCGAACACATGCGGGATTTCGGACGGCCCTGGCGAAATGATGCCGCGCTTCAGCATCAACGCGTCATGGATTCCCTGAAGATCGAGTTGCAGGCGACCGGCGAGATCCTTGATGACGGCATCGGATTCGGTGAGTATCGGCCAGCCGTGAAGCCGTTGGATCCCTCGCAACAGGGGGATGACTGAGGTCACGGCAAGCGGAAGCAGAATCAGGATGGCATCGTTAGCGCCGCCTGCTTCGACAAAGCGCTGTCTGAGCCTGAGCACGTGACCAGCCAGACCCTGCATGACGGCATCCCCGACTCTGCTCGTGTCGACGTGAAACCCCACGAAGGGATCGCGGCCGCCTAGGACCCGATGGTGCTCCTGAAGTTCGAGAAATTCGAGCGGAAACAGGGCCGACGACGCCCTGATTTCCTGGTCGGTCAGAAACAGCGGCGTCACGACGCCTTCCTTGCTCCAACGTGTGTGGACGGGCTCATAGCGCTTCAACGTCGCCGCGTCGTAGTCCGCGAGGACCAGCAGCAAATTGAGATTGGAGCGGCCCGGCAAGAATTCTCCCCGCACCGCACTCCCATAGACGAGCAATCCCTCGAGTTGATCACCGAAGACGCCCTTGACGTCTTTGGCGTACGAATGCAGCAGTTTTTGAGTGTCTTCCGACAATCCTTCGATAATCCGCTCAATGGTCGACATGGGGCCTCGTCGCTGACGATGGTCGTGCAGGCATTGAAAAGAGATCAGGGAGAAATCCTGCGGCGATAAGCCGGTCGATCTGCGAGAGCGGCGGCGTCTGCCGCAGGCCTGCCGTCGCCGAGAGCACCTGATTGCGGTGACGTGCGTTCCGGTCGAGGGTGCGAAACACCCGATCCCTCAGCCAAGCGATCAACGGATTGCCGGTATTCCAATAAAAGACTTGTTGATCCGCGAGCCGTTGCAGCATGTCGACTTGTTGCCGTCGCATCCTTTCATAGGCCGCCAGGCGCCCTGCTGAACAATCGCCGTCTGCCAGACATGATGGAATGAGGTCGGCCAACGTCACGGCATCGACCATGGCCTGCATGCGGCCTTGGGACGCATGAGCGTTCATCGCGTGAGCGGCATCTCCGATGAGTACTGCCCCGTCGGCGACCCAGCGCGGCGTCCGGACTCGCCCCGTCGGCATATACGCGGTTTGGTTCCAATCAGTGAGCCCCCCGAACAGCGGCGCAAATCGAGGAGCGATCGAGGTCCAGGCCTGTCGCAATGCAGCGACCCCTTGCTGTTTGACGGTGTCATAGGAGCCGCTCGGAATCATATAAAATAAATACACTTTGCTACCCGTTGCCGGAAAGAGCCCGAGAATCTGCTTGTGGCCGACATAGTAGAACGATTCGGTCAAGGGCTCCCTCTGGTCGAGCATGGCGATCAAATAGCCCTCGGGATACAGATGAACGTCCGCGGGAATCCCAACCGCGCTGCGCACTTTCGAGAACGCACCGTCGGCGCCGACCACCAGCTTGGTCTTGATGCGGTACGGCGGGCCTTCCGGTCCCTGCACCGTCAGACCAGACACGGAATCGCCGTCTCTTGTGAGACCGGCGAAGGCCGAGCCGTACCGGAGTGTGGCGGTGGATTGCTGCGTCACGGCCTCGACAATAGCGTGATGGGCGACGTTGGGCAGTGTTACGATCGCCCGATTATACGGCGGCGGCAAGTCGCCGTAGTCGATCGAACAAAGCCGCTCACCCCCGGCCCGGCAAAAATGAAACGTCCTGATTGATCGGATGGCGTTCTCGGGTAGGCGTTTCAAGACACCGAGGCGATCGAGTACTTGTTGTCCGTTCGGCTGCAGCAATTCGCCGCGAAGCCCCGTCGGGGGACCGGCCGCCTGATCCAAAACGATTGTGCGAACGCCTTTTTGGGCCAAAGCCAGTGCCAAGACGGCGCCGCCGCCCCCGGCCCCCACCACCGCCACGTCAGTTTCTTCAGTCATACGCGCAATCGGAGGCATGAAACGGCCTGTCTCTCATTTCCATTCCGCAAAGCGGACGCGGTCGTTCCACATCGAGAGAAACTGTTCGCGCGCCTTCAAGGAAATTGCGCGATCGGTAATGATGTCCAGCCGCTCGTCGTTGTAGGAGTTCCCGCTCGTCGTATGATTCATCGATCCGGACGTATTGATTTCGTCGTCGATGACGACCTGTTTGAGATGCATGAACCCGTCATGCTGGTTGACGCGGATCGGAATTCCCGCAAGACGCAACGTTTGCAATGCGGTGTGTTGCTTCCCTTCTTGAGCGCGCTCCTGATCGGTCAGCATCCGGACATCCACTCCCCGTTTTTTCGCCGCCACCAGCGCTTGCACCGCTCGCGGATAGGTGAAGCCGTACACCGACAGATAGATGTATCGTTTCGCATGGCGATAGAGCGTCACGACGCGATCCAACGGGGCATCGTTCGGCGCATACAGGACTTCGATCTTGGCGCTCGCGACGGTCTGGGCGTGCAGAATGATCGCCAGCCACAGCAGGGTCGAGGTCAAATAAGAGACGCCCCTCTTCGTTCTGAAGCCTGAGACGGGTGAGCGGATCATTCCAACTCAAGCAGCATTTTAAAGTGCTCATCAGTCGCTTCCCAGGCTTCCGGCGATGCCGATGACAGCCAGGAACGCAGGTAGGTTTTTTGGCCGGGCGTCAAAAGCTGCTTAATTTGATGCGTACGTCCCTGTAAAGGCTGGAGAAATCCTACCCGCTTCTTGAAATCCAAGGTCGCCGTCCTCACATACATGTTGGTGAAGACCGCCGGACGCTCATCGTCGCCTTCGCCTTGAATCCAAACGGAGAGGAACTTCTCTAACTGTAATCCGGCGCTGTCCATGGCGGGATCCGTCTCATGAAATAGCTCGTTTTCGGATTCCTTCAACGGAGTCGCTTCGGCGGCTCTAAACATGAAATTCCGTTTCCACATGCTCGCAGGTCCTCCAAGAGAGCGGCATAGTGGCGAGGAGCCCGTGGCAAAGTCAAGCAAACCATCTCGCCGTTCGTTGCCTTGACATTCTCAAAGACAGTTTGTTACGCTCTCGAAATTCTCTAAGTATTGGGCCAAGTTAGGAGATTTCATGCAGCTCAACATTAACGGCAAGGCTGAGGAGTTTGCCGGCGGCACCGTTCTCGATCTCCTCAACGCCAAGAAGATCGAACCCCAGATGGTGGCTGTGGAAGTCAACGACAGCATGGTCGACCGCGAGCAACTGCCGACGACTCACCTGAAGGACGGTGATCGCCTCGAATTCCTGTTTTACATGGGTGGCGGCCAATGAGCATGGTGATGCACAACGAGGTCACCGAACTTATCGGCCGGACGCCGTTGGTCCGTTTAAACCGCCTGTCCAAACCGGGCAGTGCAACGATCTATGGGAAGGTCGAATACTTCAACCCCGGCGGTAGCGTGAAGGACCGCATCTGCCTGAACATGATTAATGAGGCAGAGCGGCAGGGTAAGCTCAAGCCGGGGGGTACGATTGTCGAGCCCACGAGCGGGAACACGGGAATCGGGCTCGCTCTCATCGCGGCCGTACGCGGCTACAAGCTGATTCTCGTGATGCCGGAAAGCATGAGCATGGAGCGGGCAAGCCTCTTGTCGTCTTATGGCGCTCAGCTGGTTTTAACCCCGGCCTGGGAAGGGATGAAGGGATCGATCCGTGAAGCCGAAAGTCTCTTGAAACAGAACCCGAACTATTTCATGCCCGACCAGTTCTCGAATCCGGCCAACCCGGCGATGCATAAGAAGACAACCGCTCCTGAGATTTGGGAGGCGTTGGACGGGAAACTGGACGCGTTCGTCGCGGCGGTCGGCACGGGCGGCACGATCACGGGCTGCGGCGAAGTCTTCAAAGAGCGCAATCCCAACATCAAGGTCATCGCCGTCGAGCCGGCCGGCTCTCCGGTGCTCTCCGGCGGCGAACCCGGTCCCCACAAAATCCAAGGCATCGGCGCCGGGTTCATTCCCCAGGTTTTGAATCGGAAGATTCTCGATCGCGTCATCAAAGTGACCGACGACGAAGCCTATCAGACGACGAAGCAGCTCTCAAAGCTGGAAGGGCTATTGGTCGGGATTTCCGCGGGAGCGAACGTGTTCGCCGCTCAACAGGTGGCCGAAGAGCTCGGACCCGGCAAGAACGTGGTGACCGTCCTGTGCGACACGGGTGAGCGGTATATCAGCATCGAGAAATATTTCAATATTTAGAATGCACTAAAGGAAAGATGCGCAAAATGGTTGCTATTCTCACCCGCCTGCCCCAACGCGCCGGGACGCGCGTATGCC
>DATJGE010000126.1:0-4500 GCA_035495295.1 Nitrospira sp.
ACCTCAAAGATCTTCAATTCGTCACCGTAAAGACCTTGGCGTTGGTCCTCAGTGCTTGTGAGCGGACGCCACGTAATGCCATAGACGGCGGTAGGGAGCGCCACCTGTTTCAAATCAATCATTTCATCGCCTGCTTTACCCAGTGGATACGGTTCGATGCGCTGATGATTAATCACGCCGGCTTTTCCCAAGACATTCATTTCCCAAAATCGATAATTTTTGCCCCTCGCCGGGGATAGATACGTCGACGAGAAACGATCCTTCTCGTGGTAGTAACCAAATGCCTTGCCGGCATTGGCTTCTCGCACGTATAGATAGATGCCTTCGACGTTTTCCGCTACCTCATATATTTTCTCTCCGGCGTCCTTACAGAGCGACGTCAGCCGGCCTTCCAATTGTCGGATGTGAGCTTCCAATGGACCCTTCTTCGCTCCTGTTGCGGTCAGCAGTTGGGCAATGTCTTGCTGATGGGTTTTCAAAGCAAAGGCGAGCGGGCTGAGCGTCTGCTCGCCCTCGCTCAACTTTGCATTCAGATCTGCCCCTTCCTCAATCAGCAGCTTGGTGATTTCTACATCCCCGATGGCGATCGAGAGAAACAGCATGGGCATGTGCTGAAGAGTAGGGGAGCCTACAGGGGCAGACGCATTGACGTCGGCGCCCTTTCGTAAAAGTAGCTTCGCCGTTTCTGTATGGCCGGTCATAATGGCGGCCATGAGAGGAGTTGCCCCGTCCTGGCTCCTGGCATTGACGTCCGCGCCATGAGCAATCAGTAACTCGGCAATGTCCGTATTTGGTAGCGCGGCAGCCATGGTCAGGGCCGATTGTCCTTGCTCATCCTTGGCATTGGCACTGATGCCTGCCCGCAACATCAACTCGATTTTTGCTTTGTTTCCGGATGCAACGGCGCGTAACAAATCTTGTTCTGAGTAGCTGGCTCCGTTTTTGTCTCCTTCCGCTGGTGCACTGGTGTTACGCTCGCCGGATGGCGGCAGGTTGAACGGGATAGCATCTGATGCCTTGCGTTTGGATGCCTGTGGGGTCTTCACTGAAGGCTTTTTCGGGGAGTCATCCGGGTTCGTTGGCTGGAATTCTCTACAGCGGGGGCCATTACGGTCGGTATAGACTTCGTTGCCCTGCGGGTCTGAACACACCCATGTCCCGGCTACGGAAGCCCCTCCGATGAACACCATAAGAATCGCGGCTGCCCAAGCCGTTCTCGAGTAAAGGTATTTCATACAGATACGAATAGCGTGTGGTTCTATTGCACCCGGTCAGCTTCGCATGAAGCCAATTTCCTGAATAGAAAAATATGAAGTGAAGAAGGATGAGAGGCTAGGCAGCTTTCTTTTGCTCGTCCGACGGGCACACCGGAATGGGAGGAATGACACGCCTATCGCTCATGTCTTCCCGGACAGGCATGCGCCGGCTATAGATGATCGCATACACACACGGCACGAAAAACAGGGTGAAGACCGTGGCCACGAGCAGCCCGCCGATGACCGCACGACCCAGCGGCGCATTCTGCGAGTACCCCGTCGCCATAGGCACCATACCGATGATCATGGCGGAGGCCGTCATGAGGACCGGACGGAAGCGAGCTTCCCCGGCTTCGATTGCCGCTCGCAGTCCATCGCCATGCTCTTGAAACCGCTCGCGCGCATAGGCTACGACGAGGATAGCATTCGCGGTCCCGGTGCCCATCGTCATGATCGCCCCCGTCAGTGCCGGGGTGGAAAGATTCGTATGGGTGGTGAACAGGGTCCACGCGATGCCCGCCAGCGCCCCCGGTAACGCCGTAATGATAATGAAGGGATCGAGCCAGGATTGGAAGTTGACGACGATCAACAGATAGATCAGTACGATTGCGCCGAGCAGGCCGAGGATCAGCTGGCCATAGGCTTCGTACATCAGTGAAGCCTGGCCGTGGATTTCGAGGTCGGCGCTGCGGGGCATTTCGTGTTCCATGCTCTTGGTGATTTTCTCGACATCTGCCAAAAGCCCGCCCAGATCGCGCTCTTCAGCGGAGACATAGAGATCAAACAAGGGCATGAGGTTCCCGTGCGTGATCATGCCCGGCGTGCCTTCCGCTGAAATCTTGGTCAAATTGCCGAGCAACTGCGTCTGCTGCTCGTTCGCATGATTGCTCGATGAATTGACCGGGATGGTCCTGAGACTGTTCACGCTATCGACTTGCGGCTGCGGCGTATAGACATTGATCAGGTACGACATGCCGGTCTTTGGATCGAGCCAAAAATTCTGGTCGATCTGTTGGCTGCCGGCGGTCGTCATGAGGAGATTGTCAGCCATATCCTTCACCGTCCTGTCGACGCCAAATCCGAACGTACGGTCGCTTTCGACTGTGAGGGTCGGCGTGCGCATCGTCTGTTGGATCACGACGTCCACGGCGCCGGGGATCTCGCGAAACTTCCCGACCAATTTGCGCGCATACTCGTAGTTGGCATTGATGTCCGGGCCGTTGATCTGCACGTCGATCGGTGCGGGGGCGCCGAAGTTGAGAATTTTGGCGGTCAGATCGGAGGGCTGAAACGTGAATTCGGTTCCCGGGTAGCGTTCTTTTAAGCCCTTGCGCAGAATGCGGCGATAGTCCCATACCGGTGACTTCTCGTCATGTAAGAGGATCGTCAGGTCACAATCCTGTGAGCCGACCGTCGGGGTGGGGATGAAGGCGAGATTGTGAGGCCCGACCGGGAGTCCGCAATTGCTGACGATGTTTTCAACCTGTCCGGGCAGCAACTCCTCGATGCTATTGGAGACCAGTGTGGCAATGCGTGCGGACACCTCAATGCGCGTGCCGAGCGGCGCCCGCATATGCATCTGAAGGACCCCCGACCTGATCTCGGGGAAGTAATCCCGCCCGAGGAAGAAAAAGATGGCCAGGGACCCCAGTGCAAGCACCGCACAGACTCTGACGAAGGATCGACGATTGGCGACGGCCCGTTTAAGTAGCGCATTGTAGCGCTCGCGGAACCGATCGAAGCGGCGTTCGAAGCCGCGCTGAAAGCGCCTAAAGATGCCGGCCGGCTCCTCCGTGTCATGCTCGTTTCCCTGTAAGGCCTGATGAATCCGGAGGATGTACTTCGCCATGGTCGGCAGCAGCGTGAACGACAGCACAAAGGAGGCGAGCATCGCGATCATGACCGCCTCTGCCATGGGCTTGAACAGGTAGCCGGCGACGCCGCCGAGTGCGAAGAGGGGGAACCACACGACGGCGATGCACAGGGTGGCGAGAAGCGTCGGAACCACAATCTGGTTGGCGGCGTCAATGATCGCCGCTTCCAGCGGCTTTCCCTTGGCGAGATGGACATCGATATTCTCGATCATCACGGTCGCGTTGTCGACCAGAATGCCGACAGCCAGCGCCAGTCCACCCAAGGTCATGATATTGATCGTCTCGCCGAGCCAATACAGACCAATGAGCGCGGTCAAGATGGAAAGTGGAATCGTGGTGGCGACGATGACCGTCGGTCGCCAGGAGCCAAGCAGCAGCAGCACAATGAAGCCGACGAGCGCGCCGGCCGTCACCATTTCATGCGCGACGTCGGAGATCGAATCTTTGACGAAGGTTGAGGCATCGTCGAGGAGCCTGATGTTCACGCCCTGTGGGATGACCTTCTGGGCGCGCGGAATCATTTTCTTGATCCCTTCAACCACCGCGAGGGTCGAAGCCTCGGTGCTCTTCATCACGACGATGATCACGGTCTGCTTGCCCTTCACCAGGACCGCGTTCTGTTGGACCCGGCCCATCAGGCTCACCGTGGCGACATCGCGCAGATAGACGAACGCGTCGTGATCCCCGACGCGATCCCGCTTGATCGGAATATTGGCGAACTCATCGATCTGCATCGGCGAGGCATTCGTTTGGACGATCCAGTCGGTCGACTTGATCTTGATGTCGCCGGTTGGCACCACCCGGTATTGCTGCATGAGGGCATCGTGAATATCAGACGGCGTGAGGTGACGTGCGAGCAATTTTTGCTGATCGAGATTCACCATGACCTGCATGTCCTGCCCCCCGTAGGGATGCGGCAGGATGGCGCCCTCGACCGTCACCAGTAGCGGCCGGATTCGCATGAAGGCGATATTGAACAGCTCGGCGGGCGTCAAGTTGTCGGAGCTGACTTCGAGCATGGCTACGGGTATGGCGGATGGGGCGAGACGCATGATCATGGGCGGAGAAATATCCGGCGGCAGCCACCTGACGACCCTCTGCGCAATGGCTGTGATATCGGCTTCGGCCCTCCCCACGTCCACCCCGTTCTGCAGATAAATATTGGTGATGGCGAAGCCCGAGTAGGAATGACTGTGGATGTATTTGATGCCTTCCACCGTCGCGGTCAGGGCCCGTTCGAACAGATAGGTAATGCGTCCCTCGACCTGCCGCGGCATGAGGCCGGCGTAATCCCAGACCACGGAAGTGATGGGAATCGTAATATTCGGGAAGACATCGGTCGGCATATGGAGCACCGACATGGTCCCGAA
>DATJGE010000127.1:0-7562 GCA_035495295.1 Nitrospira sp.
GATTTCGCCGTAGCCACGGCGTTCCTCCATGGTCCTGGCTTTGCACACACGACTGGTGAAAGGTCATTAACAAGGAGGAGTTATGGCAAGTAGCTCTCCGGATGTCTATGTCGAGGAGCACAACGTGATCATCTCGCCGAGTGGGATGGCGACAAGGGCATGGCCGGTGTACTGGAGCGCCATCTGGGTTGGCGCCTTATCGGCGCTCGCTATAGGGCTCATTTTCGGCCTCATCGGTACGGCCGTCGGTGCCCATCACGTCGGCAAGAAGGTCGTCAACATTCACGACCTGAGCTTCTGGGGGCTCGTCTTCAGCGTGGCGGGCGCCTTTTTCGCATTTGTCGTCGGCGGGTGGGTCGCCTCGAGGATCGCCGGCTTACGACGCGCGGAAGACGCGGCGCTCCACGGCGCCATTGCATGGCTCGTCGCACAGCCGATGTTTCTCGTGTTGGCGGCCTTCGGTGCCGCCAGTTTCTTTGGCACCTGGTACAGCGGGCTGGCCGGAACCCCCGTGTGGGCGAGTTCATCGTCGGTGACAGCCGATCCGAACGCGGCTATGGCTGCGCGCAATTCTGCGATCGGCGTCGTCACGGCTATGTTGATTAGCCTGATCGGGAGTTGTCTCGGCGGCTGGATGGCCTCCGGCGAACCGATGTCGTTAACGTATCGCCGGGCGAAACCGGACATCCCTGAACGTCCGCGTGCACGGGCTGCGTAGCGAAGGTGACCAATAGGGAACTCTACATTATAGAGGGGGAAAGTATGGCCTATGTCATCATGTGGTTATTGGGGCTTCCGTTGAGTCTGATCGTCCTGCTCTGGCTGGTCGGCGTAGGTCGCTGACGGCACACGGAGGGCACCGTCCGGTGCCCTCCGTATCCCGGCTGTTGAAAACGCTTGTTCGCGGCGTTCTCGGTTGCGCACACCCTTAACATACGCACAACGGAACGCTGCGGGCTCTCGCTGCGGCCTTTCTGTGGGACGGGCGTGACGCGGTGGGTGAGAGGGACGTTCAAGATCCTGGACATTCGAAGATTTCGCGCGTAGATTTCCGGTCCGTGGCCGGAAAACATTTCTCCAAGCATTTCTCATTAATCCGCGAATTTCATTTGGCCGACGTGCTCACTTTGGCCAATGCGGCCTGCGGGGTGGCGGCCGTCTTTTTCGCGTTGCTCTATATGGGGAGCCATGCGGCCTCCCATTACCTTGCGGCCGCCGCGCTCACACCCGCTGCGCTGATGTTCGACTGGTTGGACGGGCGCGTCGCGCGATGGCGGCACCAGCATTCGGCGCTGGGCCGCGAGCTTGATTCGCTCGCGGATATCATTTCGTTCGGTATGGCGCCGGCGGCGCTGGGATTCGCGGCAGGGTTGCGGGGCCTGTTCGACTGGTGTGCCTTGATTTACTTCGTGTGCTGCGGCGTCAGCCGGCTCGCCCGCTATAACGTTACCGCCGAGCGTCTGTCCGAGGGCAGCGACAAGGTCGCATTTTTCGAAGGGACGCCGATCCCTACCACCTTCCTGCTCACGGCCGTGCTGGCCGTCGCAGGCTGGCGGGAGAGGGTGGACCAGCAGTTGTATTGGGGCGTCTGGTCCGTCGGTCCGTGGGAGCTGCATCCATTGTCCTTGCTGTTCGTTCTCTCCGGCAGCCTGATGATCAGCAAAACCCTGCGCATTCCCAAATTCTAGTCACCTCACCTCGCACCGAGAAAATCTGTTATGATGCGGCCCCGCACGTGAGCATTTCCGATCAGCCGCAGACACCAGACGATTCCCACGGCCTCCGCACCGGACGGTTTCTTTTTCGTCTCCCGCTCTACAGCCAAGTACTCATCGCTGCGATTGGCGGTACAGTCGTCGGCGCCATCTTCGGTCAGGAGCCGTATCTGGGAGGCTTGCGCAACGAGCAGCTCGGGAGTATCGGCATGTTCGTCATTCTGCTCCTCAAGGCGCTCGCCATTCCTCTCATTTTCTTCGCGGTCCTCGATGCATTTATCACGACGGTTTTGCCGCTGCGGCAGGGCACGCGGCTGCTCGTAATCTGCCTCATCAATGTGTCCGTTGCGATGGGCATTGGGCTCACTATCATGAATACATGGCAGCCCGGGCTGTCCTGGACCGGCCACGTCGAGGAATTGCTGAATTTGGCGCCAGGCGTGGTCAATTCGACCGCTCCGTCTGTCGGCGCTCATGATCATCCGCTCGAGGAAATCGCTTCGCACATACCCCGAACCATGCTCCAGCCTTTTACGAGCAATAACGTGATCGGCGTGGTGATTCTCGCCCTGATCCTTGGTGCCTTGCTGCGCCGCGTGCACGGCCGGGACGAGGAACACCATCCCATGTTCCACCCCCTCGTGCGGGTGGTCGAGCGCATCTATCGCTGGCTCGTCCGCGTGTTATGGTGGGTCGTTCGCCTCGTGCCGTTCGCCGTCTTCGGGGTCTTGGCGTCCATCGTCGGGCGAGTGGGGCTCGGCGTTTTTGCCGCGGTCTGGATTTTTCTCGTCGCCATTTTGATCGGCCTATCGATCCATGCGCTCGTCTATTATCCGCTCGTTGCCTGGCTTGCCGGCAAGAGACGCCCGCGCATTTATCTCGGCCGCGGCGCCGATGCCATTGTCACCGCGCTGTCCTGCAACAGCAGTCTCGCGACCGTGCCAGTCACGCTCCGCTGCCTCGACGACATGGGTGTATCGCCGCAATCCGCGCGCCTGGCCGCCTGCGTGGGCACAAATCTCAACAACGACGGCGTGACGCTTTATGAAGCCATGGCTGCGCTCTTTCTTGCGCAGGCGCTTGGCTATCACCTCTCGATGGGACATCAGCTTCTCGTCGTCCTCGCCTCGATCATGGCCGCTGTAGGCGTGGCCGGCATTCCAGAGGCGGGACTCATCGTTCTGCCGCTCGTGCTCTCAGCGGCGGGCTTGTCGAACCAGGTGATCGCCGCGGCCATTCCGCTCGTGATGACCGTCGATTGGATTCTCGCGCGAGTGCGATCAGGCGTAAATGTCATGAGCGACATGCTCGTGGCGATCCTGCTGCACGAACTGGAAAGCAAGCAGCCGTCCGACGATCCCGCTCCTGTTCCTGCCAAATCGCCCATGCTATGATCGGGCCGCGTCCATGAGGAAAGTCATATGACAGGAGAAATCGGTAAAGTCGCCTCTCTCTGGCGGTATCCGGTCAAATCGATGCAAGGCGAGGAACTTTCCGAGGCTGAACTCACGCAGTACGGCCTCTTGGGCGATCGCGTGTATGCCCTCGTCGATGTGGCCGGAGGGAAGGCGGCGTCCGCGAAGAATCCGGTCAAATGGCCGACGCTCTTCGCCTGCAAGGCGCTCTTCATCGAATCGCCCAAGAAGGCCGTGCCGCCGCCGCCGGTCCGGATGACGCTGCACGATGGGTCCACCATAGAGAGCGGCGCTCGCGATTGTCATCAGGTGATTTCGAAGGCCTTGCAGCGGACGGTGATTCTCGCGGTAGCCGACCGCGGCTGGATGAGCGGCGTCCATGCGGCGCTGCCGGCCACCTGGGTCGGCAAGGGCGAGCAATATTGGCCGGACATGGACGGACTGGACCATCGCGATGCCGTCACCGAGTTCACGCTGCCGCGGGGCACGTTCTTCGACGGGGCAATGCTCCATTTACTCACAACTGCCACGTTGATCAAGCTGCACCAGGCGTATCCGAAGGGCCGCTTCGAGCCTCAGCGCTTCCGTCCGAATATCCTGGTCGACACGCCCGACACGATGAACGGGTTTGTTGAGCAATCGTGGATCGGCAAGACCGTGAAGATTGGCGACACCCGACTCACGATCACCGGCTCCTGCGGCCGCTGCGTGATGACGACCCTGGCCCAAGGCGATTTGCCCAAAGACAACGGCATCCTCAGGACGGCCGTCCAGCACAATGAGGGTCATGTCGGCGTCTATGCAAAGGTCGTCCACGGAGGCGTAATCAAGCGCGGTGATCGCCTCGCACTCGTGAACTAGCCACGAACCCGCTCGTTTATTTTTTCACACTCACCGTTCGAGTCTTCCTCAGGGGCACTTGTGCTCACGGGATGACGCTGTCGCCCAAGGGCAGCCACTAGTTCTCCTCCATACGCCGCCGATGCGTTAATAGACGGACGGGGATCATGCACGGTCGTCTCCTCCTCCAGCGCCGGATAAACGGCATGGCGCTTTCGTTGTTTGGCTCCGCACACGTGGTCTGTCCTCGACTACCTCCGAACGGACTTTCGAACAAGCTTGGCAAGCTTGGAGGGAGCATTTTATGAATCTCGAAATTGAAGGCGTGCGTCTGGACGTGAGACCGGAATGGAGGGCGGACATTGAGGCGCGTGTGGCCGACCTGCATCCTGGACACGACGTCACCCACGTCCGTGTCAGGCTTACCACACATGACCACCGTAAACCGGACGATTCGAATAGTGTGCTTATCGTCGTCCAGATTCCCGGTCATACGATAACCGCCGAAAAGCAGCATGCCACTTTTGAGGAAGCCATTCAGGACACTTTTGATGCGCTGGGACTCGAACTCGAAAAAATACGGGAAAAGCGGGCGTCACACACCGTAGACGTCGCCGTTCCTCCGGAGCGGGGGGTCGTGATGAAGCTCTTTCCCGAGGAGGGCTATGGCTTCATTGCCACCGATGACGGGACGGAAGTGTACTTTCACAAAAATGCCGTGCGCGATCTCGCTTTTGAACAGATGGACGGCATGTCGGTGAGCCTGAATATCGAGCCCGGCGAAAAAGGTCCCCAGGCGACCGTGGTCGAACCGCTTCCACCCGAAACCTATTATGTCGACAAACGGTCCGCCGCATAAGGGAAAAGATGTGCTCGTCACCATTAGCGGCCACGCACTGGAAGACGAGGTCGACGACATTTGCAGAGCCATTCAAAGAATGCGAGGCGTCTCTCAGATTTTTAACCGCCTTGACCGGCATCGATCGCCGGAACATGTGCCGGCGCTTCAAGGGGCTGTCTGACCCAAGCGCGGGCCGCGCTTCGCCTTCATGGAAGTGCTGCGGAGCGCGGCCAATCAAGAATTCGCGAGACTGCTGGGCTGCCGCGACGCGTTTGCAAGCATCGCAGCGAACTGATGAATCTGCTCATTCGGGCTAGTTCACTCTCGGCCCTTTGGCGAGGTGAACGAAGAAGGTTGGAGGGATCATCCACAATCAACTTTTTACGGAGGTAGTTCAATGAAAGCGGTGACCATAGGTGCACTCTCTCTTACGGTGGTCGGTCTCGCGTTGGCATTCGGCCTCGAAACCGAGGCCTCGGATCAACCGAATAGCCAGGCAAATGTCCTCTTGGCTCAAGCCGGAGGAGGAGGTGGCGGCGGCGCAGGCGGCGCAGGTGGCGGCGGCGCAGGCGTGGGTGGCGGCGGAGGGACGGCGGGAGGAATGGGATCCGCCGGAAGCGGCGGCACCGGATTGGGATCCGGTTCCGGAGCCATGGGAAGCGGTAGTGCGGGGAGCGGCACTGGAATGGGAACTGAAAGTACCGGTTCTACGATGGGCGGCGGCTCAGGCACGATGGGCGGCGGAACAGGAATGGGAAGTGGAACGACCGGCTCGACCATGGGAGGTGGAAACATGGCCGGCGGCAGCACGGGAGCTGGCCAGTCTGGGACGGGAATGGGCAGCTCGGGGTCGTCAAGCACTGGCAGAGCGGGATCACCCGGTGGGAGCCAAGAAGGGCGCAGCGGCGGACAGGCGATGCGCTGAGCGCATATCCTCGTTGTAGAGGCGTCGGCCATTGTGACCGGCGCCTCTCGATTCCCGATTTCCAATCGCAGATCGCGTATCGCATCTCTGAAATCTGAGATTGCGTGATGGCCGTTTCTTATCGGACCCGCTGCTCGTCATCTCGTATTTAGCTGCCCGCTTACGGTTTTCGCGGCAGGAATCCGCCGGCCCAATGTCCACATTTTCAGAACTGTACATTAGGGCGCTGTTGGCTCGACTCGTCTTCCTCGCTCGCGGCAGAGACGAACATTACAACCGTCTAATCCGCCTGCGCCCTAGTTCTTTGCTGGAGGTTCTGCTAGCGGGGGCGCCATACGAATCCTGTTGTAAACGAGGCACAAAAGAGCCACAGATTTTCGCATTCCTTCCGCGAATTCGGTTGGGCTCTGTGGGCCTCCACCTACAGCCATTTTAAAATTCCGCGATTTTTCTGTATGCCTTTCCAGTCGCTGTCGAACGAGACGTCCTGGTCTGCCCTTTGCTTTAGTACTCAGCATCAACGTCGTCCAGGAGGTGCGTTCGAAATGGAAAGTGAGAGCAGAGGTTGGCGGCTGGTTAAGACGCGGGATTTCGGCTTACTCTGGTGGGGGCAAGTCACGTCGCAAATCGGCGAAGGGCTGAACAAGGTTGCCTTGCTGTGGTTTGTCTATGAACTCACCGGCTCGGCCATGATGATCGCGACCGTCGGTTTGATCCAAACCGTTCCGCCTCTGCTGTTCGGTCCGCTCATTGGTGTCTTTCTCGATCGCCTGAGGAAGAAACCGGTGATGATCTGGGTCGACCTGATCCGCACATTTCTGACCCTACTCATTCCAGCCTTATATGGTTTGGGACATTTGAGCCTTGAAGGACTGTTTGTCCTCATCTTCCTCACCTCGATGGTCTCCACCATCTTTGGGCCGGCGCTGGTTTCGGCCGTCCCGCACTTGGTCCGGCGAAGCGAACTCGTTTCGGCCAATGCCCTGATCCAGGGGACCAATAACATCGGCAGCCTTTTGGGCCCGGCGGTCAGCGGCATTCTGATCGCCCTGATCGGAGCGCAGCACGTCCTGTATGTGAACGCGGCCACGTTTTTCATTTCCGCCCTGTGCCTGATGCCGGTTCGAAGCGGTGAACGGTTAATACTCGACCCAAAGGCGTTGGCGGATCCCGAATCGGTGGTGAGCGACCTTTCCGTCGGCTTCCGCTTTGTGTTCGGCAACCGCTCGACCATTCTGCTGTTGGTCATCATTACAGCGCTCTTCAACCTGGGCGCCAGTGCATTTGTCTTCGTCCTGCCGGTGTATGCCAAAGAGCTGCTGAACGTCGGCCCCATGCAACTCGGCTGGCTGTGGTCGGCCCTCGGCGCCGGCATGCTGGCCGCTTCCTCGTGGCTGGCGCTAAGCCAGAAGCAGGATATCCGGAGCCGGATGCAGATCCTGGTCGGCGGCACGACGGTGGGCGGTCTCGCGACTTGCACGCTGAGCGTGCTCGAGTCGCCGCTCGTCGCGGCGGCCTTTGTGATCCTCATCGGGGCTGGCGCCGCCGTGCTCAACCCCGTGGTCTGGGCGCTGCTTCAAGAGGTGACGCCCTCGCACCTGATGGGTCGCGTGCTCACGACGTTCAGCACGGGCTCGATGGCGGCGGCGATGGTCGGGATGTCGGGATTCGGTTGGATCGCCGATAGCATCGGCCCCGCACAAAGTCTGGTTGGGCTCGGACTGGTCCTCCTGCTGACGGCGTTCGTGGCGATCCAATTTTCTCGGCGCGCCACCACCGCCCATCAACCCGGCACCATGCAGATGGTAGAAGCCTAGGAGCTGCAG
>DATJGE010000128.1:0-4458 GCA_035495295.1 Nitrospira sp.
ACGCTCTGGGTCCACGTCACGTTGAGTATGCTCGGCACCGTCGGCTTTGCCGTCGCCTTCGTCGCGGGTGTCATGTATCTGATTCAGGATGGACTTCTCAAGTCAAAGCGATTCAACGTGCTCTACTCCAAATTGCCCGCCCTGGATTTTCTCGACGATTTGAACCAACAATCGATCGTCTTGGGTTTCCCCCTTCTCACGCTGGGAATCATCACCGGAGCGATCTCCGCGGAATTTGCTCGCGGCTCCTACGTGAATTGGAACCCGGAACAAACGTGGGCGCTGGTCACCTGGCTCTTCTACTTCGTCGTCCTGGTCGGGCGGCTAACGGTCGGTTGGCGAGCCAAACGTGCGGCCTATTTGACCATCATTGGGTTTGCCGGCGTGGTCCTTACATTAATAGGCGTCGCGATCAAGAGTTTCGGGTCGGTGTCCTGATATGCATATCGTCGTCGTCGGACTCAGCCATAAGACCGCACCTGTCGAGATCCGGGAAAAGCTGGCTGTTCCCGAGAGCCGTCTCGGAGAGGCGCTCAACAGGCTCTGCGGATACTCAGGGATAAAGGAAGGCATGCTGTTGTCGACCTGCAACCGGGTCGAAGTCTATGCGGTCGTGGAGGAACTCGAGGCCGGATATAGCCGCATTCAGGAATTTCTTGCTGACGCCCACTTGTCCGTGTCGTCGGAGCAGTTGACCCCTCATTTGTATTGGCAAACCGGTGACCGCGCCGTCGCCCACCTGTTTCGGGTGGCGTGCAGCCTCGACTCGATGGTGGTCGGCGAATCCCAGATCCTTGGACAGGTCAAAGACGCCTTTGAGATGGCGCTGACGCACAAGACGACCGGCCTGATCCTCAATAAAGTCGTCAAGAAGGCGATTACGGTCGCGAAGCGGGTGAGAACCGATACGAGGATCGCCGAAACCGCCGTCTCCGTCAGTTACGCCGCCGTCGAGCTGGCGAAGAAAATCTTTTCCGATCTCCGTGACAAGACCGTGTTGCTGGTGGGCGCCGGCGAAATGGCCAAGCTGGCCGCGCGGCATTTTATTGCGAGCGGTGTGCGGCACGTGCGCGTCACCACGAGGACGCCTCAGCATGCGGTTGCACTGGCCGACCGGTTCAGCGGGACGGCCGTTCCCTTTGAGCAGTTTCGTGAAGAAATGGCGGCGGCGGACATCGTGCTGGTGTCGACGGGGGCTGCGCATTATCTCGTGGGCAGCGACGACGTGCAGCGGGCGGTGAAGCAGCGCATGAACCAGCCCATGTTTCTGATCGATATCTCGGTGCCGCGCAACATTGATCCCGCGGTCCGCCACGTCGACAATGCGTTCCTCTTCGATATTGACGATCTCAAGTTTCGAGTCGAGCAAAATCGCGGAGGGCGCCTGCAAGAGGCCGAGCAGGCCGAGCATATGGTCATCGAGGAAGTCGGCGCCGTCCGCCAATGGCTGAAGTCGTTGGAGGTCACGCCTACCATCATAGCGCTGAAAAGCCGTGTCGAGGATATCAAGCGGGCTGAAGTGGAAAAAGCGCTTGGACGTCTCACGCACCTGGCACCCCAAGAGCGCGACTTGATCGAAGCCATGGCGTCGTCCATTGTGAATAAGCTGATCCATAATACGATGATCACGCTCAAGTCGGAGGTGGCTTCGGCGGACGCGGCGGCCTTTGTGGAAGCGGCCAGGCGCTTTTTCAATCTCGTTGAAGTGTCGAGTTCCGAAGATCTGGAGATCGAAGCGCCGACGACCCGAACGAGCGCCAACAAGCCTGGGTAATCCGGTGGAGACGTCATGGGGTTGGTAGGGAAAGGCCCGAAGCTGTTCACGTGTCCCAAATGCCGAAAAGCCTATTTGGGACATGATCCGCTGCCTGATTGCCCCTCCTGTGGCTATGACTACCGGGTGGAGGGCGGATTTCGATGGGATGTGTTGGTCTATCTGCTCTCGGTATTGGGCCTGATCAGTTACCTCCTTGTGTCGTCCTCTTATCGCACGTTGATCATGCAACCGGCGTCGAGCAGCCCGCCGTCGGCCGCGACCAGTCTTGCGCCCTCCGTGTCGGCGGACGAGAAACTTCCCGGCGTCCGTCATGCTCCGTTGGTCTATCCTCCTGAGCCGGACGCGAACCGCTGACATGACCGGCGTGATGCAAAAGCGTTCGACGTTGGTCCTGGGAACGCGCGGCAGCAAGTTGGCGGTTCATCAGAGCGAGTGGGTGCAAGCCCGAATCCAGGAACTGGTTCCTCACGTGACTGTCACGTTGCGTCGAATCCAAACCTCCGGCGACAAAATCCTCGACGTGCCTCTGGCCAAGATCGGGGGCAAGGGATTGTTCGTCAAGGAAATCGAAGACGCTTTGCTCTCAGGCGAAATTGATCTCGCTGTCCATAGCATGAAGGATGTACCGACCGAATTGCCCCCTGGATTGGATCTGCTCTGCATCCCGTTCCGCGAGGACGCGCGCGACGCCCTGATTAGTCGCGATGGCAAACGCTTCAAGGACTTGCCATCGAGGGCGAGGGTCGGGACGAGCAGTCTCAGGCGTCAGGCCCAGTTGCTTCAGGCCAGGCCGGATCTTTCGATCAGCATGCTGCGGGGCAACCTGGATACCCGGTTGAGGAAATTGCGCGAGGGACAGTTCGATGCGATCGTGCTGGCCGCTGCGGGGTTGCGCCGCTTGGGATGGGAACGGGAAATTACCGAATACCTTGCACCTGAAATCAGTCTTCCGGCGATTGGTCAGGGCGCATTGGGGATCGAGGGCAGACGCGATGATGTCTTCGTGCGTGAAGTGCTGAGCAGACTCGAACACGCGCCTACGCGCACCACGGTGATGGCCGAACGCGCCCTGCTGCACCGATTGCAGGGAGGCTGCCAGGTCCCGATTGCAGCCCATGCCACCATTGCCGGCCCCGAGGTCGTGCTTGAAGGGTTGGTGGCCAGCGTGGACGGCAAAGAAGTCATCCGCGATCGGGTCACGGGCACCGCTGATGATCCGCGCTCGATGGGCATCCAGCTTGCCGAGCGGTTACTTGCGCGGGGAGGCGATCGGATACTGCTGGCAATTTATGGAAAGGCTCCATGACACGTACACGTCGTGGCATCGTGTATCTGGTGGGTGCAGGTCCCGGAGACCCAGGGCTGTTGACGGTGAAGGGCAAGGAATGCCTTGAGCAGGCCGACGTCGTCCTGTACGATTACCTCGCGAATCCGGCGCTGCTGGACCATGCGCCTGCGCATGCGGAGCGGATCTATGTGGGACGACGGGGTCGCGGCCGATACCAAGACCAGATGGAAATCAATCAGTTGTTGATCGAGCGTGCGCAGGCGGGGCAAGTCGTGGTGCGATTGAAGGGTGGAGATCCCTTCGTCTTCGGGCGAGGCGGGGAAGAGGCCGAAGCCGTTGCGGCGGCCGGAGTGCCGTTCGAAGTCGTACCGGGCGTGACGGCCGCTGTCGCCGTCCCAGCCTACGCGGGCATTCCTGTGACGCATCGTACACTGGCCTCCACAATGACCGTGGTCACCGGCCATGAAGATCCCTCCAAGGGCACGACCGTCATTGATTGGCCGAAGCTGGCAGCCACGTCGGGGACGCTGGTCTTCATGATGGGCATGAAAACCCTGCCCATGATCGTCGCGCGTTTGCTCGAAGACGGAAGGTCGTCCGAGACGCCTGTCGCAGCCGTACGGTGGGGAACGAAAACAGAGCAACGCACGATCATCGGCACCTTGCGAGACATCGTCGCCAAGACGGCCGAAGCCGGACTGGAACCACCGACCGTCATCGTGGTCGGAGAGGTCGTGAGGCTGCGGGACCAGTTGAACTGGTTCGAGAAACGGCCGCTGTTCGGTAAACGCATCGTGCTCACCCGCGCCCGAGAACAGGCGGGAGAATTCGCCCGACTGTTAGCGGCCTACGGGGGTGAACCGATTGTTGCGCCAACCATCAAGATGGTTCCACCTCCCAGTTGGGACGCTCTTGACCAGGCCATCGCGAAGCTCAGCAACTATTCGTGGCTGATTTTTACCAGCGTCAACGGAATCGCTCCTTTTATGGAGCGGCTGAACAAAGCTCGGAGAGACGTGCGTGCGCTCGCGCATCTGCAGATTGGAGCCATTGGACCGAGAACTGCGGAGGAACTGACGCGCTACGGATTGACTGCCGATCTCATTCCGTCTGCATATCAGGCTGAAGGCATGGTGACCGCACTGAGCCAGCATGAGCTGCGGGGGACTAAGATTCTGATTCCGCGCGCCGCAATGGCCCGCGAGATGCTGCCGGAGCAATTGCGACTCAAGGGAGCTACAGTGGATGTAATCCCTGTGTACCGGACGGTGCTTCCCGAATCCGGCTTGAGCCGGCTGAAGGAGCAGATTCTGGCAGGGGCGATCGACGTCATCACGTTTACGAGTTCCTCAACGGTGTCCAACTTCGTCGAGTTGATCGGCGGAGCCGAGGA
>DATJGE010000129.1:0-3277 GCA_035495295.1 Nitrospira sp.
GGCGGCGTACCTGCTGCACCAGGACTTACTGCGCCTGCGTCGCGAAGACCGGGTCCTCGTCCGCCAAGACCGCGGAACACTCGACGGTGCCGTGCTCGGGACTCAGGCGTTGGTGCTGCGGTACGGGACTTCGATGGAGGATGAGCGGCTCTTGGTCGTCAATCTGGGGGCCGACTTGCATTATGTTCCTGCGCCGGAACCGCTGCTGGCTCCGGTCGAGGGTGGATCCTGGATCCTGCAATGGTCGAGCGAGCATCCGCGCTACGGCGGTTCCGGCATCATCAATCCCCTCACTGACGAGGGATGGCACATTCCCGCCGCCAGCGCGACGCTGTTTCGAGCCGAGAAATCCTAATTTGGAGCGATCGAAGTGATGGCGACTACGGCCGCAATTCCCAGCATCATGGGCACGATGACGGACGATCCCTCTTCGCTGCTGGCCAAGGAATGGCTGATCACGAACGGGATCGGGGGGTATGCGTCGAGTTCGCTGCTCGGCATCGCCACGCGGCGTTATCACGGCGTATTCGTGCCGGACCTGCCTGGGCGCGGCCGTACGCTGCTCATCCCGCGTCTCGACGAGACCGTCGAATGGGCGACGCAGACGGTGCTGCTCTCCGGAGCGGAATATGCGGACGGTCGGATCGAGCACGACGGTGTTCTGTACCTGAAAGACATTAGGCGCGAATGGCAGACACCAGTGTGGAGATTCGATCTCGGCGGCTCGGTGCTCGAGAAACGGATCGTGGCGCCTCACGGGCAGAACACGGTCTATGTGCAATACCGTTGCCTCAACGGCTCGCTGCGCCTGCACTTGCGGCCTTACGTGACGTTCAGGATGCACGACGCGAAGCTCGGGGAAGGCCAGGCGGATGTCTTCCCTCTGACGATCAGCAATGGACGGTACGAAATGCCTCTGCCGCAAGGCGCCCCAAGTCTCAAGCTCGGTGTGCGGCCCCAGAGAGGCGTCTTTGTGGCAGATGAAGTCATCAGCGAAGACGTTTCATATCGGGTGGACCGCGACCGCGGGTCCGAGCACATCCAGGATTTATTCAGCCCCGGCTACTTCACCGTCGATCTGTCCGATGGTCAGAGTGTGGCATTGGTCGCCAGCGTCGAGGCGTGGGACATGCTCGCCATCGACTGCGACGACATTCTGCAGGCCGAGCAGCGCCGTTTGGAACAGCTGGTGTCGCTGCCTGCCGAGCTTGAGAAGGATGACTTCGCCAAGCAGCTTCAGTTGGCCGCCGATCAATTCATCGTGCAGCCTGGCGCCCGTCCGGAGGAGCAGGCGTTGGCGCAGGCGTCGGGCGACCAGGCGAGGACCATTATTGCCGGCTATCACTGGTTTGGCGATTGGGGCCGCGACACGATGATCAGCCTGGAAGGCTTGACGCTTTCGACCGGCCGGCCGCAGGAAACGAGGGCCATCCTGCGTACCTTCGCCCGCTACATCCGGGACGGCCTCCTTCCGAATCTGTTCCCGGAGGGCTCTCGGCAGGCCCTCTATCACACGGCGGATGCGACGCTCTGGTATTTCCATGCGCTCGACCGGTATCTCACGGCGAGCCAGGACCGCGACACGTTGATGCAGCTGTATCCCACTTTGAAAGAGGTCATCCACCGTCATCGGCAGGGGACCAGGTTCAACATCGGAGTCGACCCGAAGGACGGGCTGTTGCGAGCCGGGGCTCCCGGCTACCAACTGACGTGGATGGATGCGAAGGTCGACGACTGGGTCGTGACGCCACGACGGGGAAAGCCAGTGGAAATCCAGGCGCTCTGGTATAACGCCCTGTGCTTGATGGCGGAATGGGCAGGTCAGCTCGGCGACGCGCCGGTCCCCTGGCGTGAGATGGCGGAGCACGCTGAAGCCTCATTCCACCGACGGTACTGGTTTGCGGAAGGCAGGCATCTATTTGACGTGGTGGACGGGGACGGCGGAGATGATCGGAGCGTTCGTCCCAACCAGATATTCTCGCTGTCGCTGCGCTTCCCCATCCTTCGCGAGGAGCGATGGCGGCCGGTCATCGATATCGTCAGTGAAAAACTGCTGACCCCGTTTGGATTGCGGACGCTCTCTCCCGATCATCCCGACTACAAGCGGACATACGCCGGGGATCTACGCGCCAGGGATGCGGCCTACCATCAGGGTACCGTCTGGCCGTGGTTACTCGGTCATTACATCGACGCCAGACTCAAAGTCTATCGAGATAAGACCGAGGCGCGCAGTTTGCTGCGCGCATTTGCCGATCACTTGCACGACGCCGGCATCGGGACGATCAGTGAAATTTTTGACGCGGAGCCGCCGTTCCGGCCCCGTGGATGCATGGCCCAAGCCTGGAGCGTGGCGGAGGTGCTGAGAGCCTATCTGCTCACCCGAACCGGGTGAAGCCGAGGCGTGCGGAGGGATGCCGGACACATGAAGGGGAAGGATCAGCGCTGCGCAGTGCGCATCGGAACGTCGGGCTGGCACTATAAACACTGGCTCGGGCCCTTTTATCCGGCACACCTTCGACCGAAAGACATGTTGGCCTGGTATATGGAACGGTTCGACACCGTGGAACTCAACAACAGCTTTTACCATCTGCCGGCTCGAGAGACGTTCGAAGGCTGGCGCCGCGCCACGCCTGCGTCTTTCTGCTTTGCCGTGAAAGGGAGCCGATACATTACGCATCGCAAGAAGTTGAATGATCCTGCACCGACCGTCGCCCGGTTCATGGAGCCGGTCGAATCGCTGGGCGACAAGCTCGGACCGATCCTCTTTCAGCTGCCGCCGCGGTGGGGGTGCAATCTGCCGCGCTTGAACTCCTTCTTGGACTCCCTGCCGTCGAGCCACCGGTATACGTTCGAATTTCGCGATCCGAGCTGGCACGATCCCGCCGTCTATCGGGTGCTGGGACGGCACAATGTCGCCTTCTGTGTGTACGAGCTCGACGGCTTTGAGGCGCCCTGTCAGCTCACGGCCGATTTCGTCTATGTCCGGCTGCACGGGCCGGGCCGCAAATATCAAGGAGATTATTCTTCACGGCAGCTGCGTGGCTGGGCTCGCCGAATTGCTCGGTGGCGGCAAAGCGCCAAAGCCGTGTATGTGTATTTCGACAACGATCAGGCGGGATATGCGGCGAAGAATGCGGCCGAGCTCAAATCAATGGTGACTCAATGATGAACCACTCATTTCACGGTCCTTCGCGCGCCAGGAGGTGAATCATGGAAACTCGAGCCACAGTGGCCGAACACCCTATTCATCCGATGCTGATTCCGTTTCCGATCGCGC
>DATJGE010000130.1:0-31873 GCA_035495295.1 Nitrospira sp.
TGGCCGGTGGCGATGGGTGAGAAGGAAGAAGGCATGTCGCGTGTCACCAGTCATGAGGTCGGGTAGCCCGGATGATGAAAACGGCATCTAACGGCGTTCTCGGTCGCATATCTCCCTGCGGCGTACCTAAAACCGTACGCCTCGGTTGCCATGCTCCCTGCGGCCTTGTTACATGCTCGTTTTGATCATCCGGATGAGTCAGATGTGTCGTCGGGAACAAGGACAGCCGAGAGGAGTGCATACGCCGCTTCGATTTTCTTGGTCATCTCCTCAGCTTGCTTGAAGTGCTTCATGTATTGTTTAGGGTTGTTCGTCAGATTCGCATAACGGGATGGATTCCAGTTGTAGAGCTGGACACGCTTGGCCCGTTCGAGATCTTCCCGGGTGGTGGGGAGCGTGAGGCCTAGAATTTCCAGCGCATGCGCAATCTCTTTATGAATGGCTTCTTCGTTCACGCGCCGAGTCTGACAAAGCAGGATTTATTATGTCAATGTAGTTAATGATTCATGCCGACCGCACTACCCATTCTCCAGCCCGTTCCCATCTTCACGAACAAGGACTACCGCGAGGTGCTCGTCCGCGAGATGGAAGGCGGGAAGATCCCCATCAGCCTGGGCAAGACCTGCCCGGTGAAGTGCGAGTTCTGCTACGAGATCGACCACTCCTACCGGGAAACGCTCGATCCGCCGAAGACCACCGATGAAGATTGGAAGTTCATCCTCGACTACATCAACAAGAAGCCGACTGACCCGATGCAGTTCTGGTGCATCGGCGGTAACGAGTACATGGAGTGGACAGACCTCTTCCTCCATCCCAAGACGATGGAATGGATCGAGGACTTTCTCACCTATACGGACAAGAACATTACCTTCTTCACCGTCGGCTTCGTGACGGTGCCGAAGATCCATGAGTTGGCCGTACGTTTTCCAGGCCGGATCAATTTCGAGCTGTCGGTCATCACGCTGAGCGATTACCGGCAGCGGCTCATGCCGCATGCGCCGTCGATCAAGCATTTGATGAAGGTGCTGGACGGCCCGGCCGTGTCGTCGGCGAATTTCTATTCCTTCGATCATCACACGATGTCGAAGGATGCGGAGACGATCTCCAAGATCAATCAGAAGTGCGTGCTGTGGATGGGCTGTCTGACCCCCGTCGGTGGCATCAAGGAGCCGACGGCCGATCTGATGCGCCAGGGCAGGAAGTTTTTGGCGGAGGAATCCATCCGGCTTTATGAGAAGGGGTTGCCGAACATCCAGACGATTCAGACCGAGGCGCCGATTACCGCCTTCATGAACCGCCGGCGGATCGCGAGCGCTTTCGATGCACTCGAATTGGAGAAGCGCGACACGGTCGTGATGGCGAAGAGCGTCTACAAGGTGCTCAACATGTATCGGAAGAATCGCGCGCGGTATCTGATGGTGCCCAATGCGACGCTCGGCGGCGATTCCGATTGCTCGGTGCTGTTGACCTTCGATGACATTGCCAGGCGCGTGAACGGACAGAAGCGCATCCACATTCCGAAATGCATGATGCAGTCGGGTCGCGGCCTCTATACCGATATCCGTGGAGTGACGCTGGAGCAGTTCATGAGGAAGACCGGCGTCAAGGCCACGGTGCTTCACAAGATCGATACGAAGTTCGCGAACAAATTATTGTGGAGAAACTGCCTATTGAAGAATTACGTCGAAGACTACGTGCAGAATCCGCTGACGCAGTCGTTCGAAAGCCTCCCTGTTCCCGCCTGACGCATCCCTGCAAATGCCTCGGATTTTGTTCTCGCGTCGCTTGCCAGCTCAATGTCTCGCTAAAAGCCGCTAGGCTGTATCGCCGAGGGACCGTACCAGTTGGGGCGCAAGCAGACGGATGTTAGGGTCGAGCTACGCCCTTTGCTCGAGAACCTAACGCGGCATGCCGGATAAAACCGATCCGAATGTGACCATCGTCTCGCGCAACACAGCGACTGCCGTCCTCGTCACGGTCGGAATCCTGCTTCCTCTCTTCCTGTTCGGCTATGCGATACGCGGTGTGTGCGTCGCATTCGGTGGACTGCTCCTTGGCGTCTTACTACGAAGCTGCGTGCGGTATCTTCGCCGAATGGTACCGATCAGCGAAGGAACCGCCCTGGCCATCGTCGCGAGTACCTTGGCGCTCATGAGTGCAGGCGTCGGCATCTGGGCGGCGCCTCAAATTTCTGATCAGTTGGGTGAACTCGCCGAGCAGCTGCCAGCGGATTGGGAGCATCTTAAGTCGAAGCTTTCACAGTCACCGTGGGGACGCTGGCTCATTTCACAAACGGGTCAGGGCAGCGACTTCGCCAATGCCGAGACTGTCAAGACCGGCGGAATGGTACTGTATAGCGCCCTGGAAGGACCGATCCTCGTCGTCATTGTGCTCTTTCTTGGTCTGTACTTCGCCGCCGATCCCCATCTCTATCTATCGGGCGCTGTGCGCCTCGTTCCTCATCGACATCGTTCGGCAGTCCATGCGGCGCTTCTTGAGGCTGGTACCGTTCTGGAGCGCTGGCTGGTGGGCCGCCTGATAGCGATGGGCTTTGTCGGGCTTATGACGGGGCTCGGCCTTTGGCTCTTTGGTATCCCGCTCGCGTTCATTTTAGGGTTGCTCGCCGGTCTGCTGAGCTTCATCCCATACGCGGGTCCGCTGATTTCCACGTTGCCGGCCGTCTTGCTCGCGCTTGGACAACAAGGAGCGAACATTGCGCTTGGCGTCCTGGCGTTGTATATCGCCGTGTTAATTGTTGAAGATTATGTGCTCATCCCCTTGATTCAACGACGTAACGTCGCGTTGCCGCCGGCGGTCACGGTGATGGCTCAATTGTTTGGCGGCATATGGATGGGCGCTATCGGGGTCACCGTCGCAACGCCGCTCGCGCTTGTCGTGATGGTTCTCGTGAAGAAATTGTATCTTCAATATTATCTTGGCGATGCAGTCACGGGAGGTCACGATGAGAACGTGGCCTTTCATCCGCGAGCCGTATGACAGGATGGTCCTTGCGATTGCCCAGCTATTTCCCTTATCGCGTCAACGAAAACCGCCGAGAATCGACAAGATTGACCAGCGACATGAGGAGGACGACTCTCTTTCTGCCTAGCGTCCGCGCGAGATCGGCGCCGACTTCGTGGCGTTTTGACTTTTGCTCAGCTCCGCCTCAATTTGCGTCACTCTCTGAGCGGCATCCTCATAATTCTTTTGGGCGGCGAGTCGATAGTACAGGAGGGCTTTGTGAAGATCTTTCAGGCCGCCAAGACGGCCGGATTCGAGCGCCTCACCCATGCGGTAGGCGGCTTCAGGATCGCCTTGCGACGCTTTCTCCGAGTCGGCGGCATACTGCTGCGCCGCTTTCGGGTTCAGCTGTTGTGAACCGAATGCGTTCACTGCCTCCTGCGTGGCCGGTAGTGAAATAGCGAGGGAAATGCAGAACGATGCGAGCATGACCGCCCGGAGTTGTGTCATGGCAGCCTCCACAGCCGCGGCTGTCATTGTGAGCCGGTCGCGGCCGTGATTCAAGATCTAGTAATTTTGATAGGCCGACGGGGAAGGGCGGTATGCCAATTATTTCGGAAGGATCGGGTCGAGATTAAAGGCGACGCTGATGCGGGGAGCTTTGCCAAGGTAGGGGGCAACGGCATGGTACTGCCAGCCGGGAAACATGACGCATTGGCCGGTCGTGGGGGTGAACGAGATCGTGTTGCCGGCGTCGTGCAGCTCCGGTATCGCATAGCGTAAATAGGGCGCCAGCATGCGCGGGAGACAGCCACGCGGGTCGAAGAGTTGCAGCTCCCCGCCGTTTTTTTCCTGTTCCGACATGTCGCCCGCATCCACATAATAGACGCCGGACCAGAAGGAGCCCGGGTGGGCGTGCGAGCCATTGCTTCCGCCGGATCGCTGGACGTTTGCCCAAATTTCAACCACCTGCCAGGGCGGCCGCTGCGCCGACTTGCCCGTGCGTTCCGAATACTCCGTCGCCTGCGTGGCCACCTGAATCACGTACTCGAACAGCGTTTTAAGCGGGCCGCCGGCCCAATCCATCATGGACATGTCATGCGGCGACGACCAGCCGATGACCTCGCGATCGTGGTAGGCAGGCTCCGAGGCTTCGCGCGCGAGGACGGCGCGCTTGAGCTCGGCGTTAATATGGTCGGCGTCTGGAATTGAGAAGACGAGGAGCGGCGTGGAGAAAATCGGGCGGACGTTGAGTTCCAGCTCACGGGCCATGAGGCTGAGAATACGCGGCGCTATGGAACCAAGTCAACGCGCACTACTCACTGGCCGACGAGCTGCCGATCTTATGGTTCTCCTTCTCCTACTGCGACCCTTCTCAAAGATTACGCTCGGGCGTCGGTCTCTTGCCCTGAGGCTCTGTAGACTTCTCCCGCGGCGCCCGCGTTCATGGCAGCTATAGCCAACCCGACGACGACATCCGGCCAGATCGACTGCGTCGCACTCGTCGCCAAGCCGGCCAGAATGATCGCCGCATTTGCGAGGACATCGTTGCGAGCAGAGAGAAAGGCGGCGAGACCAAGACTCCCGCCCTGGTGCCGCACCCGGACGAGCAGCAGCGCGCAGGTAAAATTCACGAGGAGGGCGCCGCCGCCCGTGATCGACAGGGGTAGCGGAGCCGGTGGAATAGGAACAGCGATCTTCTGCCAGGTCATCCAGAGCGTAGCGAGGCCGGGAATCACAATGATCAGCGCAAGGAGCTTCGCGACCGCAGACCGATGCCGGGCGCTCCAGCCGATCGCGATCAGGATGAGCATGTTGAGCGCGGCATCTTCCAGAAAGTCGATCGAGTCGGCCAAGAGCGAGACCGAGCCGATGACGAGTGCGGCGGCAACTTCGACGCCGAAATAGGCAAGATTGAGGACGGCGACGATGACGAGCGTACGGTGAAATGGAGTCACCATGCGGCGCCATTGTACGCGCTCTGCGGCCGGTTCGGCAGTCTTCTCCGCAGGAAATCTCTGGTTTGACATGAGGTTCCTTCTTCACCTAGAGTGCCCGCTACTATGGTTCCGGAGCGGCGTTCGCTGAAGTTTTATCAGGCCGATGTGTTTTCCGCGCAGCCCTTCGGCGGCAATCCAGTCGCGGTCTTTCCTGACGCGCAAGGCCTGACCGATGATGAGCTCCAGCAAATCGCCAGGGAAATGAATCTCTCAGAAAGTGTCTTTGTGTTTCCACCGACCGATCCGGCAGCGGTCGTCCGTCTGAGAATCTTTACCCCGACTCAGGAAATCCCTTTTGCAGGCCATCCGGTCGTTGGCACGATGCATGTCTTGGCGCAACTCGGCTTAATTGCGACGCCTGAACCCGTGACCCGGGTCGTGCAGGAGTGCAACATCGGCCTGTTTCCCGTCGACCTGCTGATGCGGGATGGGCGGGTGATGCGCGTCGTGATGACTCAGCCGGAACCGCAATTTCTCGAGCGCATCGACGGCACTGAAGATTTATATAAGGTGGCAGCCGCCTTGGGGATTCCGAAACTCTCGATCACCGATACCAAATGGCCGCTCGAAGTGGTGTCAACGGGCTTGCCGGTGTTGATTGTGCCGGTGCGGACGCTGACGGCCGTGCGGTCGATCAATCCCGATCCGTCGGCCATCGTCGACTTATGCGGCCGATTCGGAGCGAACGGCATTACCGCGTTTACGACGGTGACGGTCGAGCCTTTTTCAAACGTGCACTCGAGAATGTTTGCTCCGGCCATCGGCATTCCTGAAGATCCAGCCACGGGGAGTGCCAGCGGTGCTCTAGGTGCCTATCTTGTACAGAACGGCATTGTGCCGATGAACCCAAAGATCGAGATCGTGATTGAGCAAGGATACGAAGTCGAACGGCCGTCGCGCATTCTGGTACAAATGGAATCTGATGGCCACGCGATTCGATCCGTGAAAGTTGGCGGGGAGTGCGTGATGGTGATTGAAGGGACGTTGTCGTTTTAACAGAATGATGAAACGCCGGTTTTGTCTCTAGGTATAAACTTTGGTGAGGAGGAGAGCAGATGAAGTCGACGGTGGCTCAGATTATGACGAAGAATCCGAAGACGGTTGGTCCTTCCGCCTCCGTCGTGAGCGCGGCAAAGACCATGAAGGCGGCGAAAATCGGGGCTCTGTTCGTGAAGAAGGGCAAGCAGCTCGTCGGCATCCTGACGGATACCGATATTACGAGGCGCGCCGTGCTCTCAGGAAAAAAGTTGGACAAGTTGACGGTCGTGGAGATCATGACCTCTCCCATTCACACGATCGACGCCGGCCAGAATGTCGATGATGCGCAGGATATGATGGGAGATCTTGGTATCCGCCATTTGGGCGTCACGAAAGCCGGTGAAATCGTCGGCATCGTCTCCGTGCGGGATCTATTGATGCATTACAAGCGGTACGCGCAATCGAAATTGCCGCAGATGGAGTATGACGAACCCAAGATCGGCCAGGACTGACGGACGCCATTGGCTAACCGTTTTGCGCGAAACGTTCGCGGATCACCCAGGGAGGTCAGGAGCGAAAAGCAAGGCATCCATTATTTTGTCAATTCTTTGACGAGGTGGCCGAGCTCGGGAAGGATCAGCTTCTCCATGGCGAGGCGGACCGCGTTTTCCGAGCCGGGCGTCGAGAACAGGACACGGCCTTTGATGATCCCGGCGGTCGCCCGGCTCATGATGGCCGCAGAGCCGATGTCCTGATACGTGAGATGGCGGAACACTTCCCCGAATCCCTCCAGCCGTTTCTCCAGCATGGCGTCGACGGCCTCGAACGTTGAATCCCGCCGAGAGATCCCTGTTCCACCATTGATGATGATCGCCTGCACCCGCTCGTCGCTCGTGCCTTCGGTAATCCTGGCCTTGATCTGTGCCGGTTCGTCTTTGACCAGATGATACGCGGCAATCGTATGCCCCTGCTCCTTGAGCAGTTTTTGAATCAGTTGTCCGCTCGTATCGGTATCGGGTGTTCGCGTATCGCTGCAGGTAATGACCATGCAGCCCACGCTTCTCGGCGCGTGGGCTTTGTGTTCGTGATGAGGAGAGTGTGCCACGGCGTCACAGACTCAGCGAAAAGCGCGTCGTCGGGGAAACGATTGCAAAGCACTCGGAGGGCTGGGCGGGGGCAATTGCGTATCGATTGCAAAGCGATCGGTGGAGGGCGGAAGAAAACAGCCTCGGTGGGCTGGGACGGTGAGAACGGTCATTTTGATCATCCTCGATGGAAGGATTGATTACAGTTCGCTATTTCCACACCGCGTCAGGGTTGAGCTTGGCCGCCGGCTTGCCGCCCTTGATGTGCTCGTCGAGAATCGTCGCGACGTCCTGTTCCGTGACCTTTGAGTACCAAGTGCCATCGGGGTAGACGACGACCGTCGGCCCCTGCTCGCAAGGACCGAGACACGAGGAGCCGCTGACGAGCACGTCGCCCGGCATCAGGCCGCGCTGCATCACTCCCATGTTGAACGCCATCAACAATTGGGCGGACCCTTGGCTGCCGCACGAGGGTTTCGGATGTCCCGGCGGCCGGGCGTTCGTGCAGACGACGATGTGATATTTGGGTTTTGGCATAGGCTCCTTTATGTGAGAGTTTGAGATCTGCGATTTGCTATTCGGCCACTGTACGATGGTGGCCGATTAGTGCGGCCGATATGACTGCCATTGCTCAATCACTTCCTGTGGAAACTTCCAATGCTTCAGACCCTTGATCACCCAGTCGAGATAATGGTCTTTGGGCTTGAATTTCCCGATGGGAGCCGCCGCGTGGGTCGTCACGAGAATTTTTTCTCCGGCCTCGTTCAGCACCGTGACCTGGACGTGGCGGAAGGCTTCGGGCGGCACATCATCCTCGAATTGGTCGATCAGTTTCACATCTTCATCGGTCAATTCGAAGATTGCGCCCCACACTTTTTCGCCCTGCGACGGCACGACGCTGGCCAGGCCGCAACGCCATTGCGATGACCAGCGGCAGAATTGGATGGTGTGGTCGGGAAGCGTCGCCAACATTTGGAACTGGTGTTCAGGCGCCCGCCGTTTGAGCTGTGTCGGATGAAGGTTGTCTGCGTAGAGAAAGAACTTCATACGTCCCGTATCGCCTCACAAAGACAATCTGATGGTTAGGGGGTATCTTTCTAACATACTGACTTTCTGTCGTACAAGGCTGCTGAAAATGAGCTCCAGCGTCGTGCTCGCATCGCTCGGACACTCGACATACCGACAAGAGTATGCCTTGTTTGCTTATGAGACGTGCCCGCCAACGATTTGACTTGACGCGCGGGTGCTTCCTAATATGCGGCTCGTCCCAAGGCTAAAGGTCATTGCTTGATGGTGAAAATCCTCCATTACGCCGTGCTCGCCGTGATTCTCGTCGGCGCAGTCTATTATGTGTGGAGCAAGCCGCCGACGATCAATCCCATGATCGATCGCAGAGGGGCTGATGCACTGGCGATGGTGCAAACGCACAGGGCGTTGGGCTATCCGACGATTCTTCAGGCCATGACCGAGCACGTGCGCTCGATGAAAGAGCGAGGGCTCAATGCTCGGCTAGGGGAGTGGCGGGTGAAGCAGGTGGACGGCGATCTCTATGAAGTGCGCGTGCAACTCCGCGACAAGGGCGTCAATGACCAGTGGTTCGAGCGGGAATTCATCTGGCACGCCAACCTCTCATTGAAGCGAGTCAATGCGGCCTCGCTGCCGGCGGACGGAATCACGCCGAAGCCGGCGGACACCGATGAGCCGGCGCCGCCAACTTCTCCCAAGCCCAACATCCTTGGCCCTGCCTGAAACGTATCAGAACGGTTTGAAATCGGGTGGAATGGCGAGCTGAACGTCCTCGCCTTGAACGCGGACGGGACAGCAGGCGACCGTGAAGTTGGGATTGCCGTCTCGTTCGCCGGTGCGCACGTTGAACTGCCAGCCGTGCCACGGGCAGGTGACGATCTCGCCGCAGACCTTGCCTTCGCCGATCGGCCCTCCTGCATGCGGACAGGTATTGTCGACGGCATAAAACAATCCGTTGACGTTGAACAGCGCGATCCAGATGCCGTTGACGTCGACGGTCTTTCCACTGCCCGGGGGAATCTCCGACACTTTCGCAACGGTCACGAATTCGGACATGCGGCCTCAGGTGTTAATGCGGTTGTAATGCAGACGTCGTTCAAACGCCTCCAGAATGGCCCCGGAGCTTGATTTCGCCCCAATCTTATGGCATAGAACATAACCGAGCGTACCCAGACCGATTCAAGGCCCTTCTCATGAAAGGAGCCTCGGTTGGGAATGAGGTTGTTGAATGGAAATGACCCTCCTGCTCAATTCTACGTATGAACCCCTGCGTGTCGTTCATTGGCAAAAAGCGATAGCTCTCCTCTGGCAAGGGAAAGTCGAAGTCCTCGAAGTTTACGACCGCGAAATCCACGGCGTTTCCATTTCATTCAAGCTTCCGGCTGTGATGCGGCTGCTGAAGTTGGTCCGGCTCAAAGATAGCCACCGGGCCGTCAAGTTTTCGAGAATCAACATTTTCACCCGCGACGGCTACGTCTGTCAGTATTGCCGCAGCAAATACCGCACCGAAGAACTGACGTTCGATCACGTCGTGCCGATTGCCAAAGGCGGCCGGAAGACCTGGGAGAACATCGTGACCGCCTGCTGGCGCTGCAACAATCGCAAGAGCGGCAGGACGCCGGACGAAGCGGGCATGAGGTTGATGAAACGGCCGGTGAAGCCGCGCTGGAGCCCGATTGTCACGATCACTATCGGCATTCGCAATACGCCGGAAAGCTGGCGGGATTACTTGTACTGGAATATGGAATTGGATGCTGATTCGGGCCCATAAGGGATGTTGAAAAGCCCTCCCGCTTCGTTCTCACATCGTTCAGACACTCAACGTACCGAAAAACGTACGCTTCGTGCCTTCACTCGTTGCGGCCTTGCGGGCGGACTTTTTGAACATCCCTCAAGGTCTGATTCCGTCATCCTGATTCGGCACTCAATGCTTCACGCTATCCAGGATAATTTCTAAATCCCGCCCGCCGGGAAGCGTTGGGTTCTTTGCATAGCGTCCTTCGATGTCGCCTGGCTGTGCCGGACCGGCCTGGCCGTCCCGATCGAGCCTCGCCACCACGTCCACCATTCCGCGCAGCTCTGATCCCTGCACCATCACATCCGCATTTGTGATCTCGAATGCGACGGGGAATGTCGGATTGTCGATGCGCTTCGCGGCGACGGGTCTCGGCGTCCCGCCGGGTCGTCTCACGATCACGAAAAGCACGTCGGTCGCACGGACCTGATCGGCGAGCGCCGGAGAGATCAGCACCTGCCCTGCGATGACGCCTTCTCCGCCTTTCGGGTCGAACACGTGCGCGAGCCCAAACCACGCGGCGATTGCGGCCAGTGCGATGATGCCGCCGGCCATGCCGACGGCGCCGAATTTATATGCAGCCATTCACGGTCCCTTCGTGGGAATGGTGGTAAAAAGCGCTGCATTATAGCGGCCTCAAGAAAAAAAGGGGAGGGAATGGTTTACCCTTGAAAAGCCTCTGTTGTATGATGGCCATCCTTTCGAATTGGAGGAACCTCATGGCAGCGAATCCTGGTTTCCCGGTGACGCTCGACGTGAAAGGCTATCCGGTCCTGGTCATCGGCGGCGACGAAGAGGCGGCGGAAAAGTGCCAGCGCCTGCTGGATGCCGGCGCAAAGGTCACGGTCATCTCTCCGACCTTACATGAGCAGCTCAAGCAATTGGCCGCATCGGCCAAAGTGATCCATCGCGGACGCCAGTTCCGGGAAACCGATCTGGAAAGCGCGATCTTCGTGCTCAATATGATCCGGGGGGACCGCGATTTTGCTCGCATGTTGTTTGCCAAGGCGCGCGAGCGCAAGTTCTTGTTGTGGTCCGTTGATTATCCGGAAGCGTCCACGGCCAATATGCCGGCGGTCGTCGAGGCGGGTCATGCACGGGTGGCGATCAGCACGAGCGGGATGGCCCCGGCGTTGTCCGGCTTCATGAAAGAGGATCTCGAGCGCATTTTGGACAGCGAGTTCGTCGCGTTCGTCGAGTGGCTTGGCCAGCTCCGCGAGCAGGCCAAGAGCAACGAGCCGGACGTGGAGAAGCGCCGCACGATGCTGCGCGAAGCCTTGGATGGCTTTCGGCTGCTAGGCAAGGTGCAGTATCCCAAAGTCTGGCTCGATGAACGGGATAAGGCGCGTCTCGGGGAAACGATTGCGAAGCAATCGGGGGGTGGGTCGGGTAGTAAATGATCGCCTGGCTGACATGGGCACGCCCGCGTCTCGACGGGGGCAGGGTGGGTGGGTGAGAAGGGCTTCAGAGAACGTGACGAGCAATAATTGATCTGGATGAACCAACAGCCACGCTGACAGCTGAAAGCTGAGGAGCTCTCACAATGGTGTTATTGGAATTCAGCATGTCGCCCTTGGGCAAAGGGGAAAGCGTCAGCAAGTACGTCGCACGTTCTTTGGACATCATCGACAAGAGCGGCGTCGCCTATCGGCTGAATCCGATGGGAACCGTCCTCGAAGGCGAATGGGATGAAGTCTTCGGCGTCGTCAGACAGTGCTATGAGCGAATGAAGAAGGATTGCAACCGCATTTCCTGCAGCATCAAGGTTGATTATCGAAAGGGTCATTCGGGCCGGCTCGCATCGAAAGTCGCCAGTGTGGAAAAGGCCCTAAAACGGGCCGTCAAACAGTAGGCACGCTGTAGTCACATCTGTATCTCTGCGATGGCGCCGGCACGGGCGCTGTCGTCAACGTCTCCCGCGTCTCGCAAGGAGTGTGTCACTCATGCACCGTGGTGTAGCGGAAGACGTTTGTCAGGGACCACCCTCAATAGTTCTGCTTCCGAAGCATCGCACCGTTCTTGAGCGAGAATCCATGGAATTCCGCCCGTTCGGCGTGGACGAACAGGGTGAAAAGATCCGCGATTTGACGGGGATGAGCATCAGGGCCACGGTCCTGTACCTCGAAGCGTCGATGAGGCGAAAACATGGCGAATCGGCAGGCCTGCACGCCGTTCATGAATTGTGCGCTTTGCTGAACGAACGCATCAAGGACCCGGTCTACCACGTGACGCCGGTGTTTCTCAAAAACGCGTGGAACAGTTACTCCTATGAATTCACCGCGTACATGTACGAGTTCTGCGAGCAAATTTCCGGGGATCCGCAGTTCGTTTTTCGCGGAGGCATGGAAAAGGCGTCACCGATCATGCAGGTGCTCGCGCGTCCGTTTTCGCTCGCGCAAATCTACGGCATGTTTCCGTATTTCGGCAATAAGTTTGCATCCGGTTCCATCGAATGCCGCGTCGTCGGCGTGACCCGACGATCTGCCGCGCTGGCGATGCGGTTTTCAGACCGCACGTTGCGGCAGTTCGGGCCGTACCGCCGGCGATGCACCTTTGTGATGTGCCAGGCGGCGCAGGGCATCATCTCTGCCGTTCCGGCGCAAGTCCACGGATTGGCTCCGGCCACACTCACCGAAACCTCCTGCATTGCGAACGACGATCCGTGGTGTCAGTGGGACATCACCTGGAATGCCGAGCCGTCAGGCGGGTGGATGCGCCGCATGTGGCCTGCCATGGGACCGGCGGACCTGCCGGTCGTGTCGGAGCCTGCGTCCGAACCGTCGCATGAGCAAATTCCGTCCGCAGTGACGACGCGACTGGATCCCGCCGTCTACGAAGCCGCGTCCGTCGCATCGGTACAGGGCGTCCCTTCAAGGCGGTCGGGACCTATATTGACCCGATCACAGGGCGGGTTTGGGGGGTATCTCTGGGCCGCGCTGGCGGGCGGCATAACGTCGGGCGTGATCCGCGTGTTCTATCCCGCCATGAGCCTTGGCGAGATTCTGCTCGCGGGGTTGGTGCCGCTGCTCCTGGCGGGCACCTGGATCAATTGGCGGTTGAGAAGGGAGAGCCAGCGCCGCGAGGCTTTGATCCAGGAGCAGATCGATTTCGTCGAGTCCCGCCACGAGGAATTACGCGAAGCGTATTTGGAGCAGGAGCGTACGCGCGTCGAGCTCCGCCGCTCCGTCAACCATCTGACGGTACTGCATCGCGCCGGATTGCTCTTCAGTTCGACGCTCGATCGAGAAGCGCTGCTCGCGAGCGTGTTGGAATCGCTGACACGGGATCTGCATTTCGACCGCGCCATGATCTCTTTCTACGACGCGGCTCGCGGCGTCACGACCGATGCGCGTCTGGTCGGTGTGGCGCCGGAGATTCAAACGTTGGCCCGGGCGCACGAAACCCCGGTGACCGATCCGGAGTCTCTTGAAGGCACGGTGCTTCTTCAAGGCAAACCGCTTTTGATCGGCGACATGCAGCGCTACGGCGGCCGCATGCATCCTCATACTCAGCGCCTGCTCCGGCTGACCGGCACCAAGTCGCTGTTGGCGGTGCCGCTCAAGACGAAAGACCGCATCCTGGGCAGCATGATCGTCGACCGGAAGCAGGAGCATAGCCTGACCCAGGAGGACCTGGAGCTGATCGTCACCTTCGCCCATCAAGTCGCGATCGCGTTCGATAATGCCTCGGCGTATCAACAGATCGAAGAGCTGAACGTGGGACTTGAAGCCAAGGTGCGGGAGCGAACGAAGGAGTTGGAGCAGGCGGACCGGCTGCGGTCGCAATTTCTCTCGCATGTCTCCCATGAGTTGAAGACGCCGATGACGTCGATCAAGGGATTCCTACAGAACATGCTGGATGGGCTGACCGGCACGGTCAATGAGAAGCAGCAGCGGTATCTGTTCCGCATGCTTCAAAATTCAGACCGCCTGATCCGGATGATCGAGGATCTCTTGGATCGAACCAGAATCCAAACCGGCAAGCTGGAGCTGTCGCCGACTGTCCTGGATTTGGAGCACTGCGTGGCCGAGGTCGTGGAGCAGCTCCGGCCGTTGGCACAGGCCAAGCGGCAACGGCTTGAGCTTGGGCAAGCGCACGTCTGGGCGTGCGCAGGGGGGACGGGTGAGAATAAACGCGAGCCGAACGAGCCAGAGGCGCCGCTGTTAGTGTTCGCGGATCGCGACCGCCTGGTGCAGATCGTCATTAACCTCGTGCAGAACGCGCTCAAATTCACGCCGGAAGACGGCGCCATCACCGTGACCGTCGGGAAAGAGAATCATCGGCACGCCGGCGTCACGGTCCGGGATACGGGACCGGGTATTCCATCGGAGTCTTTGGAAAAAATCTTCGATCCGTTTTTCAGAGTTGCCGCGACGAGAGCGACCGTGAAGGGGCTCGGGCTGGGGTTATCGATCGTGCGGACGCTCGTGGAATTGCACGGCGGCACGATCGAGGCGCGTCGGCCTGATCATGGAGGCGCAGAATTGCATTTCACCCTGCCGTTACGGTTGCCGGCCGAATCGGCCAGCGCCGCTTGGCAGACCAGCCGGTGCATCCTCGTCGTCGATGACGACAAAGACATACGAGACTTGCTTGAAGACCGTCTCCGCGCAATGGGGTATGAGGTCGAAACGGAAACCGACGGGTTGCTCGCGTTGAAAACCGCAGCGTCGGGACGGTTTTCCGGCATGATCCTCGACATCGGGCTGCCGTCGCTTGACGGCATGGAAGTTCTAAAGCAGATCCGGCAATTCGACGAGCGTCTGCCCATCATCATGGTGACGGCCTCGGGCGCGAAAGAAACCGCCATCAAAGCCATCGGTCTGGGCGCACAGGCCTACCTCTTAAAGCCGTTCGATGTGGACGAGCTACAGCGAATCATTGGGTCGTGTTTTCGAACGGGAGAGTAGGGTGTTGAACAGTGTTGGTTCTCACCCTTCCACCCTTCACGCGTGAGGGACGCGCGTTTCACCAACCAGCGTCGGTCTCGCCTCGCTCAGAGTGCTACGGCCGACCTGAGAAAGGCGTGTCTCGGCGCGCCGGGAGTTGGGCAGGTGAGCATAATGGGCTTGTTGAACATCCGACAACAATCGGCAGAAACGATTGAAGGAGATGGTATGAGAGACGCCCGTGCTCTTCTCGCTTGTCTTGCCGGTCTTCTGCTGTGGCTCTTGCCCATTGAAGAGCAAGCCCTCGCGCAGGTGCCGAGGATTCAAGGGCAGGGAGCGGCCGCTTCGGGGATGAGCAATGCCTTTTCCGCCCAGGCCGACGATCCGTCCGCGCTACATTATAATCCCGCCGGCATGACGCAGCTTCATGGCGTCGAGTTCATGACAGGCCTGTTGCTCTCCGGTGGAACGACGCAGTTCACGAGCCCGACGGGCGTCACGGCCACCGGCGATCGGGACGGCAGCGTGGCATGGCCCCCGCCTGCATATCTGTATCTGACCGCGAACCTCAAAGATCTTGGGCTCAGCGCGCTGGGTGACCTCACTGCCGGCATCGGCTTGAATGTTCCGTTCGGATCAATTACGCGATGGCCGAATGATGGACCGTTTCGCTCGGCGACCACCTTCAATAGCCTGCCGCTGCTCGATATCAAGCCGACACTGGCCTACAAACTCACTCAGGATCTTTCAATCGGACTTGGGGCAGACATTTACACCTTCTCTGGATTGTTCGGCGAAGGCCACGTCGAACGGAAATCGGTATGGCCGGGCGGAGGCGGGATTCCCGCTGGTACGCAAGTGGAACTCTCCGGCGCGGACACGGCAGCCGGATTCAATGCCAGTCTCCTGTACAGCGCCTTGCGGAACCCTGACGGGAAGCCGGTGGCCAATATCGGGATCGTCTACCGTAGCCAGGCGACGCTGCATCTGAATGGAGCGTTTCTTGCGAACGGAGCCAAGGTCTCCGACGCGACGGCGACCTTCGTCCTGCCTCAGGTGATCACCGGCGCCGTCGCCATCTGGCCGGTGCGGAACCGAGAACGCGAATGGAAGCTCGAGATGGATGTGGATTATGTCGGCTGGAAATCGGTGCGTAATTTGGATGTGCACTTGGCCAATGGGGCCACCATTCCCCAACCGTTGAACTGGCGCAGTACCTATGCGGTGATGATCGGCAGTGAATATAAGTGGCTTGCCCTTGAATCACTGCCAGCCTGGGAGATTGCGCTTCGTGCAGGCTATACCAATCAGCAGACGCAAATGCCCGATTTCGGCTTCGACCCGGGAAGTCCTTCCGCCGATGTGAATATCGTCGGTGCCGGTCTCGGACTGGCCTGCAAAGAGCAGGGCAAGTTTCTGGGACTCATTCCCTGCGGAGCGCTGGGCGTAGGGGCCGTGCGAACCAAGGTCATCGGCTTGGATCTGTCGTATCAGGCTGCGCTCTATGAGGAGCGCACGGTTGCGGGAAACCGTAATCCCACGGTGAACGGGCTGTACAAGACGACGCTGCATACGGGCGGTGTCTCGGTCCGAGTCGCCTTCTGAGACCGGACCTTGAAAAAGGCTTGCGGGCAGCGTTCTCACATCATTCGGACGCTCGAGATACCGAAAAAAGGATGCCTCGCGCCCTCATTCGTTGCGGCCTTCTGGTGAAAGGCGTGTCTTGGCACGCCGGGGTGGGTGGATAAGAAGGACGCCCTTTTTGAAGGTCCTCCCCACGAGATGAGCGAGATCTTACCCGTTTGAAAGGGGCGTCATAGGGCCGGCCACGAAGAAACAGGCGGGCTTTTTGAACGCCCGTGGAATGCCATCGCTTATGTCAGCGGGGAGTGTTCGTACAGACGCGGGATGCGAGGACCGATCGCACAGAGGACTTCGTAGGGAATGGTTCCTGTCCAATCACCAACGTGATCCGCCCAGATGGCATCCTGCGCGTCGCGCCCGATCAGCGTCACTGCATCGCCGACTCGCACAGACGGAATGTCTGTCACATCCACCATGGTCATATCCATGCAGATGAGGCCGACAATCGGGGCGCGCCTCCCCTTGATGAGCACGAATCCTTGATTTGAGAGCCGCCGGCTATAGCCGTCGGCGTACCCGATTGGGAGAACGGCGATCGCCGACGGTCGCTTGGCCACAAACGTACGATTGTAGCTGACGGTTTCACCGGGCCTGATCGTCCTGAGCTGCATGACCGTGGTGCCGAGGGAGAGCACCGGCTTCAGAGGAGGGCAGGGAACACCGTCCGGCAGCGTGTGGTAACCGTACAGCATGATGCCTGGGCGCACCAACGAGAAGTGCGATTGCGGATACCGGATGATCGCCGCGCTGTTGGCCACATGCACGAACGGCACTTTGACTCCCCGCTGTTCGACTTGTTCGAGCAGACCGCGGAAGATTTTGAGCTGCTGTTCGGTATGGCTGGGATCGTCTCCATCGCTGTCGGCCAGATGCGTCATGAAGCCTTCGATGCGCAGCGATTTCCATCCGGGAATGGCGTCGAACAACGAACCCAACTCGGACGGCGAAAATCCCAGACGGCCCATGCCCGTATCGACCTTGATGTGAACGGGCACTGATTGGTTCCCGGACGCGGCGGCCTCGGCCAGCACCGGGAGGAGGCGCTGCTCCGTGATGACAGGCGTCAGCCGATAGGCGATGAGGTCCTGCACGTGTCTGTCAAACAGGTCGACGAGTACGAGGATTTCGGCAGTGATTCCCGCTTCCCGGAGGGCGAGACCTTCCTGGACGGAGGCAACCGCCAACCGCGTGACGCCGGATTCAACCAAGGCACGCGAGACCTCGATCGCCCCATGCCCATAGGCATTGGCTTTAACGACGGCCATGACGTGGCAGCCGGGTCTGAGACGCTCGCGGATCTGCGAGAGGTTATGGGCGAGGGCGGTGAGATCGATGCTGGCGTAGGTCGTGTGTAACAAGGTAGTACGGCTGGTTTTTTCTCACCTCCCACCCCGGCGCGTGGAACGCGCCTTTCACCGGCGCTGCATTCTCGCCTCGCCTAGCTGCGGCCGACCGCGGAACGAAGGGTCTCGGCGCTTCGGGTCGGGCGGGTGAAAAAGTGGCCTTTGTGATCAGCCGCTAGGGATTCTTGAATGGCTCCCAAGGGCGGCGGTCAGACTTCCAGGATTTCCTGTTCTTTTTTCTTGATCGCGTCGTCAATCTTCTGCACGTACTGATCGGTCAGCTTTTGAGTCTCCGCTTCGGATTTTCGGAGCTCGTCTTCCGTCAATTTCGCATCTTTCTGAAGTTTCTTCAACTCGTCGTTCGCATCCCGGCGAAATCCCCGAATGTGCACTTTCGTGTCTTCGCCGTGTTTCTTGCAGATCTTCGTCAGTTCCTTGCGGCGTTCCTCCGTCAGGGGCGGCAGCGGCACACGGATGATCTTGCCGTCGTTCGACGGCGTCACGCCGAGCCCGGACATCGAAATTGCCTTTTCAATTTCCTTGATCAGCTGCGGTTCCCAAGGCTGGATCGTGATCAAACGGGCTTCGGGCGTCGAGAGATTGGCGACCTGCCGAAGCGGCGTCATTGTGCCGTAATAATCGACGCGAATATTATCCAAGAGCGCGACCGAGGCGCGGCCTGTCCGCAGACCGCCCAAGTCCCGCTTCAAGTGTTCGAGTGCCCCTTCCATCTTCGTCGTCAAAGCTTGGCGTATGGTAGCTGGATTTGACATAACGACTCCCATGCAGGTGAGCACGCGGCAGATTAGCGTTTGTCGGCCGTCACGGTCGTGCCGATGGGCTCGCCAAGCGCCACGCGCTTGAAATTGCCGGGGACTTTCAAGTTGAACACGACCAGCGGCAGCTGGTTGTCCATGCAGAGGCTGATGGCCGTCGAATCCATGACTTTCAAGTGCTGGTTCAAGATCGAAAGAAATGAGATATGGTCGTACTTCTTCGCCGAGGGATTTTTCGCCGGATCGGCATCATAAATACCGTCGACTTTCGTTCCCTTCATGATGACCTGCGCGCCAATTTCCATGGCGCGAAGGGCGGCCGCGGTGTCGGTCGAAAAATACGGGTTGCCCGTGCCGCCCGCAAAAATCACGACCCGTTTCTTTTCCAGGTGGCGGATCGCGCGCCGGCGGATGTACCCTTCGGCGAGCTGGCGCATCTCGATCGCAGATTGCACGCGCGTCATGACGCCTGAGCGCTCCAGCGCGTTTTGCAGAGCCAGCGCGTTTAAAATCGTCGCGAGCATGCCCATGTAGTCGGCCGAGGCGCGTTCCATGCCGGAGGCGCTGGCCGCGATGCCACGAAAGATGTTGCCGCCGCCAATGACGACGGCGACTTCCGTGTCGAGCTTGACGACGTCGGCAATTTCGGCGGCGAGGCCTTCGAGGACGGACGGCTGGATGCCGTAGCCCTGCTCACCGGCCAACATCTCTCCACTGACCTTGAGGAGGATGCGCCGGTATTTCGCAGAGCTCATGCTTCGCCTAATTGGTAGCGTGTGAAGCGGCGGATGTTCATGTTCTCGCCGATCTTGGCAATCTTCTGAGCGAGCAGATCTTTGACCGTCACGGCCGGGTCCTTGATGAACGCCTGTTCCATCAGGCAGCTCTCTTGATAGAACTTTTCCAGCTTCCCCTCGACGATCTTGGGCCAGGCGGCAGGCGGCTTACCCATTTCCTTGGCTTGCCCTTCGTAAATCGCCCGTTCCTTGTCGACGACGTCCTTGGAAATGTCTTCACGCTTCACGTACGCCGGCTTGGCCGCAGCGACCTGCAGCGCAAGGTCGTTCACGAACGCCTTGAATTCCTCATTGCGGGCCACGAAGTCGGTTTCGCAGTTGACTTCAATGAGCACGCCGATTTTGCCGCCCATGTGGATGTAGGCGTGGACCAATCCTTGATTCGTCTCACGTCCCGATTTCTTCTGCGCGGCGGCGAGGCCCTTTTGCCTTAGATAATCGATCGCCTTGTCGATGTCGTCGCCCGTTTCCTGCAAGGCCTTTTGGCAATCCAGGATGCCGGCGCCGGTTTTCTCCCGCAATTCCTTGACTAATGAACTTGCTCCAGCCATGCGTAACCGTCCTTCTTCGTCGAAAGAATAAAAGATGATGCAGTCGCTCTATCCGAAGAGCTATGACGCAGGGGCGGCAGCCAAGGAAGCGGTCGCGGCCTTGTCGTCCCCGGCGGGACTCGACTGGAATTCAGCCTCGTCGCGTTGTGTGCGCAAATGGGCGCCTTCGATGCAGGCGTCGGCGATGCGCGACGTAATGAGCTTGATTGAGCGAATGGCGTCGTCGTTTCCGGGAATCGGATACGTGATGTTATCGGGATCGCAATTGCTGTCGATGATCGCGATGACCGGAATTTCCAGCCGGGTGGCCTCCTGCACCGCAATGCGCTCGACGCGTGTGTCGAGCACGAACACGGCGCCCGGCAGGCCGCGCATGTTCTTGATGCCGGTCAGAAACTTCTGCAGCTTGACGATTTCTTTTTGTTTTTGCGCGATTTCTTTTTTTGTCAGGCCGTATTGGGCCGGATCCGCGAGCATCCCTTCGAGCTTTTTCATCTTGTCGATGCTGCGCCTGATCGTCTGGAAGTTCGTCAGCATGCCGCCCAGCCACCGCTGGTTGACGTAGAACATGTTGGCGCGAATCGCTTCTTCCTGAAGGATTTCCGCCGCTTGGCGTTTCGTGCCGACGAACAGCACGGATTGCCCGGAGGCCACGATGTCGCGGACGAAGGCATAGGCCTGTTCCATGCGCGCGACGGTTTGCTGCAAATCGATGATATAGATCCCGTTGCGTTCGCCGAAGAGGAACTTTTTCATCTTCGGATTCCAGCGGTTGGTCTGATGGCCAAAATGCACGCCGGCTTCCAATAACTCCTTGATTGAAACGACTCCCATACCTTCACCTCCCCTCAAGGCTCGCAGAGCGCCAACAGGCGAGGGGGCACGCCCCCTTATTCTCAAGCCAAGCGACGTCAGCGACGTCGATGTATATTTTGATAATTTCCCTCTTGCTCGCCCTGGCGGGTAGAGGGAGCTTGGATACGGACCCCGAAGCCTTGGAACGTTAGCACAACGTTCCAAGGTTTACAAGGACTGATTAAAGAAAATTTGTATTAGGATCGGTAGTTTGCATTGATCCGCACGTAGTCGTAGGACAAGTCGGTCGTCCAGAGATGCGAGCGGTGCACGCCTTGGCCTAATCCGACCGTAATCGTAAACTCCTTGCGTTTAAAGACCTTGGCAATCTGCCGTTCTGCGCGGAGGCCCAACCCGATGCCGCGGCGGACCATCGGCACTCCCTCAAACCACACGTTCACCTTCGACGGCTTGATGGGCACACCGGCTCGTCCCATGGCCGCCATGACGCGGCCCCAATTGGCGTCCTCTCCGAACAGCGCCGTTTTCACCAAGTTCGAGGTGCCGATGGTCCTGGCGACCGCGCGGGCTTGACCGACATGCGCTGCGCCGGTCACCTCAATCTTCACCACTTTTGTGACGCCCTCTCCGTCGCGGCAAATGGCCAAGGCTAAGGATTCACAGGCTGCCGTGAGAAGTCGGACAAATTGCCGGAAGGCGGGGGTGCCGTCTTTGATGACATGATTGCCGGCCATGCCGTTCGCGAGGCAAAGGACCGTGTCGTTCGTGCTCGTGTCTCCATCGACCGAGATGCAGTTGAACGATGCGTCGACGGCCTGTGTGAGCGCCCGTTGGAGGGCTTTTCGCATGATCGCTGCGTCGGTCGTGAGATAACCGAGCATCGTCGCCATGTCCGGGTGGATCATGCCTGACCCCTTGGCGATGCCGCCGATCGTGACGATGCGGCCGTTGATCCGCGAGCGCCGTACCACTGATTTGGGTTTGAGATCCGTCGTGAGAATGGCACGGGCGGCTTCGGCGCCGCTGGTGCGGCTCAGACGATTGAACAACTCCGGCAGCGCCTTCACGATCCGGTCGACGGGTAACCGGCGTCCAATGACGCCGGTCGAACCAATGAACACTTCATGGACGGGACAGTCCAATCGGCTGGCGACGAGCGACGCCGTCTTTTCCGCCGCTGCCATCCCGTTGTTGCCAGTGCATGCGTTGGCGTTACCGCTATTGACAAGAATGGCGCGACCGATACCTCGGCGCAAATGCAGGCGGTCGAGGATGACCGGGGCGGCCAGCACTTCATTGGTCGTAAAGAGACCGGCGATCGGACCGCAGCGTTCGGAGACGATCAGCGCGAGATCGAGCAAGCCGGGTTTCTTGATGCCGCAATGCACGCCGGCGGCGCGAAAGCCGAGCGGCGCCGTGATGCCTCGAGAGTCGTGCACGCTCATGCGGGTCTGGGCATCGAAAGATGGCGAAGGTTAGGGGTACGCCGCTGGAGCGCTCAAGCCGGTGTCTTCTGGAAGTCCCAGCATGAGGTTCATCGCCTGGATCGCTTGGCCCGCCGCTCCCTTCACAAGATTGTCGAGAGCCGCGACGGTGATGATCCAACCCGCGCGTGCGTCCGCGTAGACACCGATGTCGCAATAATTCGACGCTTTGATGTAGCGAGGATTGGGCACGATCTCATGCGAGAGTCGAACGAAGCGTTCGTTCTTATAGAAGGTGTGGTAAAGCGCACGCACGTCGGCCACAGCCATTGGTGTCTTGAGGCGGCAATAGGCCGTGCTCAGAATACCGCGATTCATCGGGACCAGGTGCGGGGTAAAGGCCACAGTGCTGGCCGCAGGCTCGACCGCAGAAGATCCGGCGTGATGTTGAAGAAGCGCGTGGAGCTCCTGTTCGATTTCGGGAATATGCCGATGCGCTCCGATCTTGTACGGCTCGAGCGATTCATGCGCTTCGGGAAAATGATAGGGCAGTGCCGGACTTCGTCCTGCGCCGGAAATCCCTGACTTGGCGTCGATGACGACCGTCTGCGCCTCCACGAGATTTTGGGCGAACAGTGGGGCCAGCTGTAGAACGGCCGCTGTAGGGTAGCAGCCGGGCGATGCCACGATCTTCGTTTTCGCGATCGCCTCGCGATGGAGTTCGGGAAGTCCGTACGCAGCCTGCTTCAGAAGATCGGCGTGCGTATGAGGCGTGTGATACCAACGTTCGTACACGGCCGGATCTTTCAGGCGGTAGTCGGCGCTCAGATCGACGACGAATTTTCCTGTGGTCATGCAGGCTGCGACAGGGTCCAGCGACTTGGTGTGAGGCAGGGCGAGAAAGACCGCATCCGCTTGCTGTGCGATGGTTTCGGGAGCCAGCGCTTGAAAGGTCAGCGGAACGAGTCCAGCCAAACTTGGAAACACGGAGGCTACCGACGCGCCGGCGGATTTCTCCGATGTGACGGTGATCAATTCAAAGTGCGGATGCAGTGCGACCAGGCGCATCAGTTCTGCACCGGCATAGCCGCTGGCGCCTGCGATGGCGATTCTTATCTTTCTCATCGCGACCTGGCAAGTGGATGAAGATGTTTCGAAACAAACTTCCAGAGTCTTATAGCTGTAGACATAAAAAAAGGGAAGGCCGAAGCCTTCCCTTTTTGGTCGATGTCGGCTTCGACAATTACCGTTTCGAGTATTGGAACCGCTTCCTGGCGCCCTTTTGACCGTACTTCTTGCGCTCCTTCACTCTGGAGTCTCGAGTGAGGAGACCTTCCTTCTTCAACGGGGCACGGAGCGGCTGGCTCAAGCCCACGAGCGCACGAGCGATGGCATGACGCAGCGCGCCCGCCTGACCCGTGGGTCCGCCGCCATGGACGGTCGCCTTGATCGAAAACTTGCCAGTCACGCCGGCCATCTCGAGCGGGAGTTGAATGATTTGCCGAAGCGTCAGGCGTGGAAAGGCCTTTTCAAGCGGCTTGTCGTTGACGGTAATGTCGCCCGCGGTGCCGGTCACCCAGGCTCGGGCGATCGCACATTTCCGCCGTCCGGTTGCGTATTCAGTAGCTACTGCCATGCGGTCTCTCCTTCTTAGTTGTGCAGGATGCTGAAAAACCTCTTTTTCCACCCGCCCGCGCGCGTGTGTTCACCCGCCCAAGTCACTGATTGCCGCGCAATCGTCCCTGCACGATGGGCCGTTTGCCGAGTTCGTTCAATCAATGCAATGTAATTGTTTCCGGGTTCTGCGCCTGGTGCGGATGCGTCGAACCGGCATAGACACGAAGCTTCTTGGCCATGTGGTTACCGAGCGGCGTTTTGGGCAACATGCCCTCGATCGCCTCGACGAGTAATTTGGTCGGATCTTTACGGAATACGTGCTTCGCCGTGGCAGTTTTCAACCCGCCCGGGTAGCCCGAGTGGCTGCGATAGAGTTTGGTGTCCATCTTATCGCCCGTCAACCGGATTTTTTCCGCGTTGACGATGACGACATGGTCACCCATGTCCACATTCGGCGTGAAGGTCGGCCGATGCTTTCCACGCAGCATGCCCGCCACTCTCGCTGCGAGACGGCCGAGGGTCTTCCCTTCGGCGTCCACGAGATACCACTTCTCTTGTACATCGGCTGGTTTCTGTAAGTAGGTCGACATGGTCTCTCGAGCTCCTTGAGATCGAATGAATCAAGACTCCCGCACTTCCTGCTCGCTGCTGCTGCTCTTTTGTGCCTGCTTCGCCAGCCATTGCTCGAGATTGGCGGTATTACGCCGCGCCAGCACGTCTTCGCTCACATACAAGGGAGCGTGTGTACGCAGGGCCAGCGAAACGGCGTCGCTTGGTCTCGCGTCCACGGTGCGCTCGACGCCGTTGTTCTCGAGATACACGGTGGCGTAATAGGTGCTGTTCTTGACGTCGCCGATCACGACGCGGCGAACGCTCACGTTGAGGTGTTCCATGAAACTCTTGATCAAATCATGGCTCATCGGCCTGGGCGTCAGAGTCGTGTCGAGCGCCAACTTGATGGCATGTCCCTCGGCGGCCCCGATCCAGATCGGAAAGCTGTCCGGCAGGCCGTCCCGGCGGGTGAGCACAAGGATCTTCGTGTCGGTGTTGGTCTCGTCGACGACACGTTCTACGGCGTATTCGACGAGTCGCTTCTCGGTCGGAGACTTGCCTTCGCCCATCACGAGTCCAATTTACCGAAATCTTCCGGCTTCAAATTTTCCAGCCATTGTTCGAGTTCTTCAGAACTCTGTTTGTTGAGCACGGACTCCTTGGCGAACACGGGCGCGTTCGAGCGCAGCGCCAGCGCGATGGCGTCGCTGGGCCGTGCATCCACGGTGTATTCCGAATCCTGATACATGAGATGGATTTTGGCGAAATAGGTATTCTCGTTGAGATCGGTGATGACGACGCTGATGACCTTCGCCTCGTAGGCGTCGAGGATCGATTTCATAAAGTCATGGGTCATGGGACGCGGCGGGGCCACGTTCTCCAAGGCCATGCTGATGGCGCCGGCTTCCGCTTTGCCGACCCAGATGGGAAGCATCTCGTGCCCGTCTTCATCCCGCAGCACGACGATGTAGGCATTGTTATAGGGGTCGAACATCAGCCCTTTGAGATGCATTTGGGTGATCACGGCGACCGACGCTCCTTTGTCGCGTCCAATATATATAGCTCGAAGGCCGAAAGGAATTGTGCACCCTAGCATTTTTGAATTTCGCCTGTCAACGAAGTGAGCGAGAAGGCTGGAGAAAAAGACGTGTTGCCCGGCTCAGACATTCATCAGTAAACGATGAGCCCGAAGCTCAGGTTTGAGGGCGGTAGTTTTGGTCGAGTTTGGCGGTGTCCGCTTGTTCGCCGTCGAGCTTCAGGAACGCCTTCATCTGCTTTTTCACCAACTCACGGCCGCTCTCGTCCCCCAAGTTGACTTGATACTCATTGATGACCATCACCCTCATGGATTCCCATTTTTTCCAGCAGGGCTTGCAGACCTTCGATTTAATCTCTGCTTCAAGTTTGCCCATAAAGAGAGGGTCGGTGATCGGTTCACCGGCCTGTCCACAGGTGACGCACTGCACTTGGGTCATAATCGGTCAACCCTCCTTAAAGAAAGCCGAAAATAAAGCCGAATGCAGCGGGATTCTAACACCGCCGTCGGTTCAAAGAAAAGGGGCGGGCCTGGAGCCCGTGGCGATTGACCCTTATTCCGCTTCATGTTAGAAGTGGCGCCCCTTATCCTTCGCCCGGATGGCGGAACTGGCAGACGCGCCGGACTCAAAATCCGGTTCTCGCAAGAGAGTGGGAGTTCGACCCTCCCTCCGGGCACCAACCGACATCATAACTTCCCCACTTGACTTGTTTTTTCGACTGGCCTATAGTCCGCCCCCTAGGGTCAGAAAGATTAATGAATTCATGCGTCGATCGATAGATGTCCTGTCTTGTTTTCTGTCATTTAACTTTTTATTATCTAACTCACCAAGGAGGCAGCACATGCGTAAGGTGTTGGCGCTAGGAGCGGCAATTCTCTTTGTCGGCTCCGTGAGTGTAGCGGTCGCCCAGGAGCGGTTGCAGAGCAACCAATCCGGTATGGGTGTAGGCGAAGGGGTCGGTGACGTGTCAGGAAATAGTACGCGCGTAAATGTTTTTGATCGTACGAGCTTTCTTGATCGGTTGTCGCAGGCGGAAACCGTATATGGCCGTGTGTTGGGCGTCGATATTCCAGGCAAGAAGCTGCACCTGGAAAGCGGCGGCAGCTCCCATGATGAAGGTCGTGCGGGCGGCGGTGCGATGGCCTACCGCACCGTATATTTCGATGACAAGACCAACATGGATCAGGTCCGTACGTTGGAAGCCGGCGACGATATCATTATCATGGCCTTCGAGGAGACGACAGCGGCACAGCCTTTCGGGACCGGCCGCAAGCTGGTTCGTGATATCAGCGTGTTGCGCGGGAATGAGAAACTCGCTGGGTTTGGTGGTTTGGGTCAGCGTCCGAACCCGATGACCGAGCGCGGCATCAACACGAATAGTGGCTCGACCACAGGCGGCATCAGCGGCGGAGTCCTCCCGGGCACCGCGACTGGAAATGTGACGACCGGCATTGCCGAGTTTACGGGTGCGGCCCCCTGCTGGAATTGTGAACCGCAGCCGGGGTGGGGGTATCAGACTGTTGCGCCTGAGACCAAGGTCCAGAACAAGTCAGACTACGGGTCAGACGTGGGTAAGCCGAATCTGGTCAAGGGGCTGCAGTAATCACACAGGCCAGTCGGCATTGAGGGAAGGGGCAGCCAACCGGCTGCCCCTTTTTTATTGAGCGTAGGGAGGTGAGCGGCACATTGCCGCAGCAGCCCCGCCTTGGTAGGATTGTTCGGAGCAGCTACGGAGATCACATGAACGAGCAGGACCAAGCGGTTCGACCGGACGAGGAATTGGATTTGCGGGGAGTCATCTGCCCGTACAATTTCGTCAAGACCAAGCTCAAGCTTGAGACGATGGAAGAAGGACAGATACTCTCGGTTCTTCTCGACGCCGGCGATCCGATCCGTAATGTGCCGATGAGCGTCAGTAACGAAGGTCACGAAGTCCTCTCCCAAGAGCCCCTCGATACGTCTTACCGCGTCATTATCCGGCGTCAATAAGTCATGTCCGTCTGTTTCTCGCACGGGAGAGCACCAATGTGACTTCCGAGTCCTTTGGAAGCGACCGGGCCCGTTCGAGCAACCTTCTTGGCTTTCCTTGGTGGACTTCTTCGCCGGATTTCGTCATGTTGACTGCGAGCGTCGCCAGTCTGTTCGGTAGAATGCGCGCAATGCGCTCGAGAATGCTTGGCAGCGCAGAGGAAGGCGCAAACATCACCACAGTTGCAACGTCATGAGTGAGCGCCGTGAACAGCCGGTCGAGATGTCGCGGCGAACGAGGAAGCTTGCCCACAAACAGTAGGCGATCGGCGGGAAAGCCTGAGAGCGCGGCCGCGGCGGTCACGGCCGATGGGCCAGGCACCACGGTAACCAAATGCCCTGCAGCATGAGCTGCCGCGATCAGCAACTGACCTGGATCGTAGATCACTGGCATTCCACTGTCTGATACGAGCGCGATATCGTCGCCTCTATTAAGCCGGTCGAGGAGGACGGCAATTTTTTCTTCGTCGGCCTGGTATCCGGTAATGGTTGCGGCAATGCCGTGATGCTCGAGCAGTGCTCGAGTGACAAGGGGAGTCTCTGCGGCGATTATCGAGACCCGCCCAAGAACGGTGCGGGCACGGAACGTAAGGTCGTCCGGCGATCCGATCGGCGTCCCGATGATAAAGAGGGTACCGGCGCGCCGCTGACGATGCGCGAAACCGGCTGGTTTCCGAGAGGTTTGTTGACTCTTTTGACGGCCCATCGATATAATTCTACGCGCTTGCCTGGGCAAATTGTCCTGAAAATTTCAGGAGATAGACGACATGGCCGCAGTGTTTTTCATGGTCACTATGGCGCTGTATTTTGCGGCCACCGTCTCGTTCCTTGCCTTGTTGGTCCGGCGGGCCGATGCGCTCTCGACGTTTTCCCTGACTATTACCGCCGTCGGCTTCGCGACTCACACGATCGCACTGGTCGCACGGATGCTGACCGTACCGGGCGCTGCCAGCCCCAGCTTTCATGAGGCCCTGTCTTTTTTTTCCTGGATGCTCGTTCTCGTGTTTCTCGCAGTTGAATTCCGTCACCGCCTTCACGTGCTGGGGTCGTTTATTGTTCCACTGGCGCTCGTCTCCTTGGTATCCGCCGCCGCGCTTCCCGACACCGTGCCGACCCTCCAGCCCGTGTTCCGCACCCTATGGGTGCATGTCACGCTCAGCATGCTGGGAACGGTAGGTTTTGCCATCGCATTCGTCGCCGGTGTCATGTATCTGATTCAGGACGGGCTCCTCAAGTCGAAACGGTTCAACGTGCTCTATTCAAAATTGCCGGCATTGGATTTTCTTGACGATCTCAATCAGCAATCGATCGTCTTGGGGTTTCCGCTGCTGACCTTGGGCATCATTACCGGCGCGATCTCAGCCGAATTCGCGCGGGGGACCTACGTGAACTGGAATCCTGAACAGACCTGGGCGCTCGTGACCTGGTTGTTCTATTTCATCGTGCTCGTCGGGCGGCTTACCGTTGGATGGCGAGCCAAGCGCGCCGCCTATCTGACGATTATTGGCTTCGCCGGCGTGGTGCTCACACTGGTCGGTGTCGCCGTCAAAAGCTTCGGGTCGGTGTCATGAGGATGATGCAAAAACTTTTATCTATACCCACCCGGCCCCCCGCGGCGATCAATTGTCATCCTCATGGCCCCCAATTGCTTTGCAATCGATTTCCCGGGACGCGCGTTTCGCCGAGTTATGCGCTCGCGTCGCTGAGGTAGGGGTTCGAGTCTGGTATGCACATTGTCGTTGTCGGCCTCAGTCATAAAACTGCCCCAGTAGAGATCCGGGAGAAGCTGGCTGTTCCCGAGAGCCGCCTCGGTGAGGCGCTCACGAGGCTCTGCGGATATCCCGGGGTCAAAGAAGGGATGTTGCTGTCGACCTGCAACCGGGTCGAGGTCTACGCAGTAGTCGAGGACTTGGAAGGAGGGTACGGCCGCATTCAGGAATTTCTCGCCGACGCGCATCTCTCAGTGTCATCGGAGCAGCTCACGCCTCATTTGTATTGGCAGACCGGCGACCGCGCGATTACCCACTTGTTCCGGGTGGCCTGCAGCCTGGATTCGATGGTGGTCGGTGAATCGCAGATTCTGGGTCAGGTCAAAGACGCGTTTGAAATGGCACTGACGCACAAGACGACCGGCCTGATCCTCAACAAGGTGGTGAAGAAGGCGCTTTCCGTCGCGAAGCGGGTGCGGACCGATACGAGGATCGCCGAGACCGCGGTGTCCGTCAGCTACGCGGCCGTTGAGTTAGCGAAAAAAATCTTCTCGGATCTACGAGATAAGACCGTGCTGCTGGTCGGCGCCGGCGAGATGGCCAAGCTGGCCGCACGCCATTTCATCGCCAGCGGCGTCCGGCACGTACGCGTCACGACCAGGACCCCACAGCACGCGGTCGCTCTGGCCGACCGGTTCAACGGAACGGCCGTTCCGTTCGAGCAGTTCCGTGATGAAATGGCGGCGGCCGATATTGTTCTCGTCTCGACGGGGGCGGCGCACTATCTTGTCGGCAGCGACGACGTGCAGCGGGCGGTGAAGCAGCGCATGAACCGGCCGATGTTTTTGATCGACATCTCCGTCCCACGGAACATCGACCCCGCAGCGCGCCATGTCGACAATGCGTTTCTCTTCGACATCGACGATCTCAAGTTCCGGGTCGAGCAGAACCGGGGAGAGCGTCTGCAAGAAGCAGAACGGGCCGAGCATATGGTCATCGAAGAAGTGAGCGCCGTGCAGCAGTGGATTAAGTCATTGGAAGTCACCCCGACCATTGTCGCGCTGAAGTCCCGAGTCGAAGACATCAAGCGGGCAGAGGTCGAGAAGGCCTTGGGACGGCTCGCGCACCTCTCGCCGAACGAGCGCGCCCTGGTGGAGTCCATGGCATCCTCGATCGTCAATAAGTTGATCCATAACACCATGGTGACGCTGAAGTCGGAAGTCACGACCGCGGACGGGGCCGCCTTTGTGGAAGCGGCCAGGCGTTTTTTCAATCTTGTGGAAGGCGGGGCCGCGACGGAGGACCTGGACGTGGAAGCGCCGACGACGCGAACCCGCGAGAACAAGCCCGGGTGACCGCGGCGGGAGAGGTCATGAGGTTGGTTGGAAAAGGGCCCAAGCTCTTTACGTGTCCCAAATGCCGTAAAGCATATCTGGGCCATGATCCGCTGCCTGATTGCCCTTCATGCGGCTACGATTATCGGGTGAAGGGCGGATTCCGCTGGGATGTGCTGGTGTATCTGCTTTCCGTGTTGGGTCTGATCAGCTACTTCCTCGTATCTTCCTCTTATCGCAGTTTGATTACGGCGCCGCTTGCGAATGATCCTCCCTCGGCGACGACAGCTCCAATGGCTCCCGTTACCAGCGGTGAGAAGTTGCCGGGGTCGCGGCAGGTTCCCCTCGTATACCCTCCTGAACCGGACGCAAACCGCTGACATGACCGGCCTCATGCAAGAGCGATCGACATTGGTTCTGGGAACGCGGGGGAGCAAGCTGGCGGTTCATCAAAGCGAGTGGGTCCAGGCCCGTATTCGGGAACTCGCTCCTCACGTTACGGTGACGCTGCGGAGAATTCAGACGTCCGGCGATAAGATACTCGACGTGCCGCTGGCAAAAATCGGCGGTAAGGGATTATTCGTCAAAGAAATCGAGGAAGCGCTGCTCGCGGGCGACATTGATTTGGCCGTTCACAGCATGAAGGACGTGCCCACCGAGTTGCCGGCCGGATTGGATGTGCTCTGCATTCCCACCCGTGAAGACCCGCGCGACGCGCTGATTAGCCGGAATGGCGCTCGCTTCGCCGACCTCCCCACCGGGGCAAGACTCGGAACGAGCAGTCTCCGGCGGCAGGCGCAGTTGCTGCAGGCGCGGCCGGATCTCTCGGTCGGCATGCTGCGCGGGAACCTGGATACACGGTTGAATAAACTCCGGGAGGGACAGTTCGATGCGATTGTGCTAGCCGCCGCCGGACTGCGTCGCTTGGGATGGGACCAGGAAATCACCGAATATCTCGAGCCCGACATCTGTTTGCCAGCCATCGGCCAGGGCGCACTGGGAATCGAAGGCCGCCGCAACGATACCTTCGTGCGAGAGATGCTGAAACGGCTCGAACATACGCCTACGCGTACGACCGTCATGGCCGAGCGGAGTCTGCTCCACCGCTTGCAAGGAGGCTGTCAGGTTCCGATTGCCGCCTATGCTCGGCTTGCCGGCTCCGAGATCGTGCTCGAAGGGCTGGTCGCCAGCGTCGACGGCAAAGAGATCATTCGGGATCGTGTCACAGGTCGGGATCAGGATCCGCAGGCGATGGGCGTGCAGCTTGCGGAACGATTGCTCGCGCGGGGAGGCGGTCGAATTCTTCAGGCGATCTACGGAACTGCTCCATGAACCGGTCGACGCAACGGGGTATGGTGTATCTGGTCGGCGCGGGGCCCGGTGATCCGGGCTTGTTGACGCTCAGAGGGAAGGAATGCCTTGAGCAGGCTGATATCGTCCTGTACGATTACCTCGCCAATCCAGCATTGCTCGACTATGCGCCCGCCGATGCGGAGCGCGTGTACGTGGGC
>DATJGE010000131.1:0-7769 GCA_035495295.1 Nitrospira sp.
CGATCAAGGGCGGCAAAGGCGTCGAGGTCAAGGAGGGCAGCAGCTACTCGGTCAGCGTCGCCATGCGCCGTGGTGAAGAGCGCGCCGTCGGGCCTGTCTTGCAGGCGACGTCCCGCGCCGATTGGTTCAATTGGAACCAGCTCAATAACCTATTACTCGCGCTGGGATTCGGCGCGCTCGTGTTCTACACGATCAGTCATGCGAAGCGAAACGACATTTTCTTGCGCCGCATCCCCGGCCTCGACGCCGTCGATGAAGCGATCGGCCGCTCCACCGAATTGGGCAAGCCCATTCTCTATCTCACGGGCGCCCATGACATGAGCGATCCGTCCACCATTGCCGCCGCCGTCATTCTCGGACGGGTGGCCAAGCGCACTGCCGCCTATGAAACCGAATTGATGGTGCCGCACCGCGATCCGATCACCATGGCGGTCTGCCAGGAAATCACGAAGCAGGCGTATCTCGAGGCGGGGAAGCCCGATCTCTTCAAGGAGGACTCGAACTTTTTCATCACTTCCGACCAATTCAGCTACACCGCGGCCGTGGACGGCATCATGCTGCGTAAGAAGCCCGCGGCGAACTTTTTTATGGGATCGTATTTCGCCGAATCGCTGCTCTTGACGGAAACCGGTGCGAGCACGGGGGCCATTCAAATTGCCGGGACGGACTCCGATCACCAGCTGCCGTTCTTCGTGACCACCTGCGATTATACGCTGATCGGAGAAGAACTCTACGCGGCCAGTGCCTACCTCTCGAAAGAGCCGATTCAAATCGGCACGCTGCGCGGACAGGACATCGGCAAGGCGGTCATTCTCAGCGTCATCCTGATCGGCACGGTGCTCGCCACGGTCGGCGTGGCGACCGGCGCGTCGTGGCCGCAGCTCTTCCTGGACCTCTTTAAGGACCTGAAATGATCTTTTTGCGCCGTCGGCTGCCGCTCTTGATCACCATGATCACCGGGCTCGTGTTCGTCGGGCAATATTACGTCCCGCATCCGGCCTCGGAGCTCTTGCTGACATCCGCCACCAAGTGGCTGCAGATCATCGGCGGCTTTGCCCTCGTCCTGGGTGTGACGAGTCTCTTTCAGCAACATGCCGCCAAGATCCGCCGCCAGGAAGCGGGGTGGGGCTACAGCCTCGTCCTGTATGCCGGCATGCTCGTGACCATCGCCGTCGGCCTGTGGGCCGGCGGCAAGGAAAGCCTCGACGGCGGAATGACGGCGTTCGGTTGGATCTATAGCTTCATGATGGTCCCACTGCAAGGGACGATGTTTGCCATCCTCGCCTTCTTTATTGCGTCCGCCGCCTACCGGTCGTTCAGGGCGAGAAGCCGCGAAGCAGCGGTTCTCCTCGTGGCGGCCGTCATCGTGATGATGGGCCGCGTACCGCTCGGCGAGTATTTGATTCCTCTGAGCGGCGACCTGTCGCAATGGATTCTGAACGTCCTCAATGCCTCCGTCCGGCGCGCCATTTTGATCGGCGTGAGTCTCGGGGCGATCGCGCTCTCGTTGAAGATCATTTTCGGCATCGAGAGGTCCTATTTGGGCGGTGGCAAAGAATGAGAATTGCGCGTCCTGTCGCCGAGCCGCCCAGGCGTGCTCGCACTGCGGCCCGGTGCTTGGGTAGAGCGCACGTCCCTGGGAAGCGATTGCAAACGCAATCGGTGGGTCGCTGGGTGAGAACGAGAACGACTGCGCAGGGATGGGCGGGTGTAAACCATCCCGCAAGGTTTGAGGGCATGAAACAGGAAGAAGATTAACGTGACATTCTCGGAACGCATGCTGAAGATCGACCGGCGGATCATCTTCCTCGTGATCGGCCTGTGTACGCTGCTGCCGCTGTTGTACCCCGTCGGCCTGCCGATCAGAATCTCACCCGAAGTTCGCGGCGTCTACGACCACATCGAGACCCTGCCGGAGCGGTCAATCTTTCTCCTGTCCATTGATTTTGACCCCGCGTCGAAACCGGAACTCCACCCACAGGCGCTCGCGCTCTTGCGCCACGCGTTTAAGAGAAACCTGCGCGTCGTTGCCATGACATTATGGGTCACAGGGACCGGAATGGCCGATCAACTCATCAGGCAGGTTGCGGAGGAGACGGGGAAAGAGCAGGGGAAGGACTATGTGTTCCTCGGGTGGAGTCCCGGCGGCTCGGCCGTCATCATTAACATGGGACAGAGTCTCTATACTGCGTTTCCGAGCGATTACGGGGGAACGCCGACCAAGGGCCTTCCCGTCCTGGAAGGCGTCAACAGCCTGAGAGACGTCACCTATGCGATCAGCCTCGCGGCCGGCAATCCCGGCGTCGAAGCCTGGTACGTCTATGGAAAGGACAAGTACAAATTCGAATTGGGAGGCGGCTGCACCGGCGTGATGGCGCCAGGCCTGTATCCGCTGTTGCGGAGCGGGCAAATTAACGGTTTGATCGGCGGTCTCCGCGGCGCTGCGGAATACGAGAGCCTGATCGGCCAAAAAGGGCGCGCCGTCGCCGGCATGGACGCGCAGTCGGCGACCCATCTTGCCATCATTGTGCTTGTCGGGATGTGCAATGCGTTTTACTTCTCCCTGAGGCATCAGCAAGGCAGGGGACGGCAATCGCGATGAAGGCCGGAGGCTGATTATGGATGCGAGCCTGTTCGGTGCCTGGATGGCCACCGGGTTAACGCTGTGTATTTTCTCTTTTTTGTTTAAGGACAATCCGCTCTTCAAACTGGCCGAGCATCTGTACGTCGGCGTCTCGGTCGGCTACACCATCGTGAAGGCGTACGATACCGTCATCGTGCATTTAATCGTCAAGCCGATTATCGAGCAGGGTGAAATCACGTTGCTTATTCCCGTCGCCATCGGCTTGCTCATGCTGACACGATACGCGCCGAAAGCCGCCTGGATGTCCCGTTACGCCTTCGCCTTTATCGTGGGAGTGGGCGCCGGTCTCGCAATTCCACGGACGATCTCGTCCTTCATCCTCAAGCAAATCGAAGACACGGTCAGACCGCTGGTCGCCATGGCGGGCCCTGACGGCCTCACGTTCTCCATGAATCTCCTGAATCCGGCGAGCAATCTCAATGCCATCATTATCCTGATGGGCGTGAGCTCGGTCCTCTTTTATTTCTTCTTTTCCATCGAGCACAGCGGACCGGGAAAAGTGGTGGCCAGGACCGGCATCCTGTTTCTCATGATTGCCTTCGGTGCGGCCTTCGGGTACACGGTGATGGCCCGAATGTCGCTGTTGATTGGCCGCTTGACGGACCTCATCGAGTACTCCGACCCATCGTACGGCCGTCCGACCTTGTGGCTGGCCCTCCTGACCGTGGGCGCCCTCGTACTATTGAGCCGACGGCAGCCTGGCACCCCCTCGCAACCCGAATAGCCGGTCAATTTCGAGAAAGAACACGGAGCCGGTCGAAGCAGTTGCAGGCCGGGAAACCGGTTCGTTACAATGCCGGCTTGTCAACATACCATCGATGACGCCCATTACCGCCAAAGATCCCAAACAGTACCCGGTCCTGCGAAACCTCCAGTTTTCGCCGATCAAGGAGGGCGAGGAGCAGTACATCGTGCTTTGGGACGCCAGCGGCCTCAGTAGGGAGAAGCTCGTCCTTCCGTTGAACTACTTTTTTATCGTCCAACACTTCGACGGCGAGCATTCGCTGCATGAGATCGGCGCGCTCTATCTCAAGCGCTTCGGAGAGTTTCTGATGCCGGGCAAAGTGGAGGAGCTCGTGACGGATCTCGAGGCGAAGTTGTTCCTCGAGGGCGACCGGACCGAAGCGGCAAGGGCACAGGCGCGTAGCGCGTATCGACAAGCTCCCGTTCGGCAGGCGGCCTTTGCGGGAAAAAGCTACGAGGCGGACTCGGGACGACTCAAGAAGCAGATCGACGGATTTTTTTCGTCTAAAGACGGGCCGGATTTCAAGCCGTCGGCGAACAAAGGTAAGCCGATCAAAGGCCTGGTGGTGCCGTCCTACGATCTCAAGCAGGCCGGTCCGATCTACGCCTGGGGCTACAAAGAACTGCAGGAGGCGCAACAGCCCGACGTGCTGGTCCTGATCGGCACCGCTCATGCCGGGCTCGAACAGCCGTTTGCCGTAACGGATAAGGATTTCGAGACACCCATCGGGATCCTGCCGGTGGACCGTGCGATCGTCGGCCGACTGAACGAACTCGTACCTGAGTGTTTCGAGGAAGACATCGCCCATGCGTCGGAGCACGCGATCGAGTTCCAATTGCCGTTTCTGCAAACGAACCCGGCGGCGAATGTGCCGGTCGGGATCGTGCCGGTGTTGTCGTCGTTTTCCGCGATGAGTCTGAGCGATTCCGCCGTACGAGGGGCGGTCGAGCGGTTTTTGGCGGCACTCCGTGAGGCCATTTCGGCGTCAGGCAAATCAGCCTGCGTGATCGCCGCTGGAGACTTGGCGCATCTGGGCATGCGCTATGGAGACAGCGCCCCGCCGACCGATTTTTCCTTCCACCGCTCCATGCAATATGACCTCGAAATGTTGAAGCACGCGGAGGATCTGAAGCCTGACGAATTCGCGGGCTACATTCAAAAAGAAAAAGATCAGCGGCGCATTTCCGGGTTCTCGCCTATCTATTGCCTGCTGCGGCTGATCAAGGCCGAAAAAGGCGAAGTGCTGCGCTACGACCGTGGCATCACCGACCAGTACAATTCGACCGTGACCTACGCCGCGATGTCCTTTTTCTAGCTCTCGCTCTTCTCGGAAGAGCGGATAAAATCGGCGGAGACAGCGTCACTCCATCAACTGCACACGGTCCCATTTTCTATGCGGCATTATGGTAGAGCCGCGGGTGTCGCGTCAGCCGTCTTCGTCGTCACCGAAATTCTCGTCACGATTGCGATCACGTCCGACGGAAAGTTGCCTAGTTTGCACAGGCAAGTGGAGCATGACCTTTCGTACCGGAAGGCACCGAATTTATTGCTAGGGGTGTTCCTAGGCGCACACGAATGTCGTTATGAAAAGATGTTTGAATCGGTAAAGACGGCTGTTCCGTTTTCCCGGACCAGATGTGACGGAAAGGTCATTTATCGTGGGCCGACCACTGCCATTCGCTACCTGTGCCGGTCTTGGTTTTTCAATCATCTGCGTATGTAGCGCCGGCCCCTTGAATCCTGTCAACGCAGCAGCCGAATTAAATGCCATCCAACAGGAAAATACATACTTGGGAACGACGGAATGGCGTTTGACGAATCCGGCCTTACATCGCGAGATCGAAGGATATGCGTCATTGACGAGTGTGGACCGCGGAGGCTCAATTGCCCTCTACGTCAACACGCAAGAACCCTCATACGACCTTGCGGTCTACCGGATGGGATGGTACGCGGGGAGGGGGGCAAGGCTCGTCCACGGTCCCGTGACCTTGGATGGCATATCTCAGCCTCCGCCCAATGTTGATCACGAAAACGGGTTGATCGAATGCGAATGGCACAGGCCCTACATCCTTGGGCTTCGTGATGCTGCTCATCAAGACGCATGGACCAGCGGCGTGTATCTGACCAAGCTGACTGGCAACAGAAGCGGTGCACAGGCGTATATCATTTTTGTTGTCCGTGATGACGCGCGCCATTCGGATTTCTTATTCCAATCCAGTGTGACGACGTATCAAGCCTATAATAACTGGGGCGGCAAATCCCTGTACGACTTTAATAGCGATGGTCGGCGGGCATACAAGGTGTCTTTCAATCGTCCCTATGCGATCAGCAGCAATCCCATAGCGGCTTTTGGTAATGGGGCAGGCGACTTTCTCACCAATAATGCCGTGCCCACGAGCGATCCGTCATCACCTGCCGGATGGGAATACAACATGGTGAGATGGCTGGAACGTGAAGGGTACGACATCGCCTACAGCACCAATATTGATACCCATGCTGACCCGAACCTGCTCAGCCGCCATAAAGCCTGGCTTTCGGTTGGACATGACGAATACTGGACGTGGGACATGCGTCGCCATGTCGAAACGGCGCGTGACCGTGGAACCCATCTCGCATTCTTCTCGGGCAATACGTGCTATTGGCAAATCCGGTTGGAGCCCAGCGTGACCGGCGAGGCGAATCGCATCATCGTCTCATACAAAGATGATGCACCGACGAAGGATCCTTACGCGAGCCAATTGCCTGAAACACAATCGCGCTTAACGGTGCGTTGGCGTGATTATCCCGTGAACAACTCAGAGGAGTCGTTGATTGGCGTCATGTATGACGGCAATCCCGTCGATGGCGATATTATCATCACCAAACCCCAGCACTGGGTGATGGCAGGTACCGATCTTCGGGAAGGCGACCGCTTAGCAGGACTCTTAGGATATGAAGCGGACCGGGTCTTCGAACATAGTCCGCCCGGTATCACCATCCTGGCTGAATCGCCTTACCAGTTCGAAGGACGCCGTCACGTGGCCCATCTCACGATCTACAGCCTAGACAATCGCGCCACTGTTTTCGCGGCTGGCACGATTCAATGGAGCTGGGGCTTGGATGACTTCAACGTGCCGGCTTTGCGACCGTCTCGTCTTAATCCGAAGGTGCAACAAATTACCAGCAATGTGCTCGCACGATTTCAACGAGACTCGGAACGAAACTCGCAGTGTCACACCGACATGAAACCAGACCGCATCATGCAAAGTCATTGCTAGATGCTGCGCGCTGTAACCGCCGGATGAAGATCTGAAACGCCGCATGAAGATCGCTCACCTCGTTCATTTGACGGAGAGTGTACCACCCGGAAAGTATGGGGGAACGGAACGTGTCGTGTTCCATTTGACAGAAGAACTTGTCCGACTCGGTCACGATATTACGCTGTTTGCCAGCGGCGATTCGACGACGAGTGCCAAGCTGGTGCCGATGTCCGAGCGGGCGCTGAAGCATACGCCGTTGATCAATAGAGACGCTGTGATGACGCACATGCTGGAGTACATATGGAACGTGTCGCATGAGTTCGACATGATCCATTCGCATATGGACTTTGTTGGATTTCCCCTTGCACGCCGTTCGGCGGTTCCGGTCATCACCACGATCCATGGGCATCTCGGTGCGCCCGAATTGGCCGAGGTCTATCATGAGTTTTGGGACATCCCGCTGATCTCGATTTCCTACGCGCAGCGGAGACCATTTCCCTCGAACCACTGGAAGGCCAATGTGTACCACGGACTTCCGGTTGACTTGTATCCGTTCCACTCGAAAGGCCGGGGCTATCTTGCGTTCTTGGGGAGAATCTCGCCCGAAAAGTCGCCGGACGTAGCGATCCGGATTGCACAACGACTGGGCGTACCGTTATTCATGGCAGCGAAAGTGGATCCCGTTGATCGTGATTACTTTGAAGCTCAGATCGCCCCTCTGCTCTCTGATCCGCTGATCCATTTTATTGGAGAGATCACGGATGTTGAGAAGGGCGATTTCCTCGGAAACGCCTCTGCGGTGCTCTGCCCCTATCGGCCTGAGCCGTTCGGACTCGTTGTGATCGAGGCGTTGGCCTGTGGAACTCCCGTCGTGACGTTTCGACACGGATCATTTCCTGAAATTATCGACCACGGTTGCACCGGCTTTCTTTGTCTTGACGAAGAGGAAATGACGCAAGCGATTCGTCACATCCATGAGATCGACAGGCAACAGTGCCGCACACAGTTTGAACGCCGATTTACATCGGCGCGCATGGCCACAGACTATGTCAAGCTGTACGAACAACTCCTGTCGGAGACAGCCATAAAAAGAGCCGCCTGAATGCTTGCGCTGATTTCATCGGAAACAGCCGAACGACGA
>DATJGE010000132.1:0-27334 GCA_035495295.1 Nitrospira sp.
CTCTCTGATGGCGCCTTGGAGGACGGTGATCTGCGTCACAGGATCGCCGGAACTCTTCAATTCTTTCCGAATCTGATCCTTCAGGTAGGAGGAATAGCCGACGCGGTCGATCAAAAGGTCCAAGAACCGTTCGGGTGGAAGCAAACTCTGCGCTTTGAGGTCTTCGATGGTCTCGTCGCTCACGGGCACATACGTGCCGCCGAGGTGGAACACCACATTATAGTAGCGACCTTGACCGATGCGTTCAAAGCGAAGCCCTTTCACGACAGTACCTCACGAGCCAGCGACAAGGCGCCCATTGTAGACAGGTTGCCGTCGCGAAGACAAGGGCGGCGAGGAACCAGAACGCCCTCAGGCCGGTTTGCTTTTTGTCGCGAAGTATTCCTGGCGGCTCACCGCGACATCCGCAACGAACATGACGCCGGAATGGCGCTCAAACAACGGTCGCAAGCCGGCGAGGATCGGTTCCACCTTGTCCTCCGGCACGACGGTCATGATCATCTCGAGGCTTTCCTGTTCGCTGAACATGAAATGTGCCTCGCGGATCCCATGGTGACCCTTGCCGGACACATTCCCGATGATCGTGTAGCCCGTCGCATTCACACGGTCGAGCAGGTCTGTCACAAAGGCCCGATGCTCGCCGGCCACGATCACGCGAATCTCTTTCATGGGATGTAGTATCAGACCCATTGAACTGCTCCTTTCCACTCATCGGCGGCAGTTTTCCGCATTCGTCGGACGAATTACGGAATAGCCATCCACATGCCTTTAGGATGATATCGATACCATAGCCCATCGTCAGGGTCGATGGCGATGAGGTGCACCCATTCGTTGTGATAGTAGTGCTGCAACACTTCATGGCGCGAGATCAGCTTGTCGATTCGCTCGCGGGGCGCTTCAATAATGGTGAGCAGGCGCATCGGTTCATGATACGGCATCGTGCCGTTCATCACGGTTTGTTTCGCGAGGCCAAGCCGCAGGTCGCTCCATGGACCGGACATGATGCCGAGGCGTCCCACGATATTGTGATAAATTTTGCTGCCGCTGCCATACACTTCGTTATCGGTCGTGGAAAAATAATGCTCCATATTGATCCACTGTGCGACGACCTGGGGCGCGGTCAGCAGAACTTCCAGGAGCCGGTTCGTCGGATCCTCACGGTGATCGTACGAATGGAGGAACACGCGCCCGCCTAGATCGATTCCCGCCGTCCGCTCTCGCCGCGCAATAATGAAGGCCGCATTTCCTGACAGTCCCCACTCCGGCCTCACCTGACTCCAGTCAGCGCTGCGTTTACGGACATGCGCTTCTGCCTTGGGTCCGGCAAGCGATTTTCCAATGTCGGGCAGGCGCGCGCACCGTTCTTGGCTCGTCAGTTCCGCCGCTTCTTTGAGGTCCTCCTGGAGCCGGGCCAAGTCGATGCGATGAGTCGGCGGCACGTCCTCCAGATCGAAAAGGTGCACCTCATCGGTCGTCGTGTCCATCTGACCGGCGATGAAATGCGTATCGGAAGGAATTTCTATGCCGTTTTTGGCAAGCCGAGCCCTCACTTGCGCGTTGTTGGCCATCATAGCGAGCACGCGTGCATTGGGCTTGCCCTCGTTCCCGCCGCACGCGCCGCAATCGAGCGCGGATTCGTAGGGATTGTTCTCCGAAGTACTTCCATGCGCGCAAAACAGGACCACACGCGCAAAGTTCTTCGTGAGGCCCATCATGCGAAGGGCGGTGTCGACTGTGAGCGTTTGTTCCTCGAGGGTAAAACCCGTCCTGGTGATCCGCTCTCTATGGCGGGAGGCGGCCCTTGGGTTGAGCTCGTATTCACGGCGCAAGAGATCGGTGAGGCCCGCCAACGCTTCCTTGGAAAGGCCGGCTTGGGCGGCTGACTGCAACAACGCTTGGTCCGGCTCGGCTGCTTCGGACAAGGCATGTTGACGCAAGGTTTGGACCAGCTCGGCCGTGATGCGCGAATTTCTGAGCCCCAGCCGTTCATGCAGCACCTTGCGGACCACGGCCTGCTGCTCGGCTGCGACCATCTCCGTGGTTTCGGCCGGCGCCAGTTTGTCGACGGTGACCGTCGTCGCAATGGCCGGCACGAACAGCCGTTGCAGCCAGGCGGTCCAGCGGCGGTACAACGAAGGCAGAAGCGTCTTTCCGAAAATGGGAATGCTGTAGAACCACCCGAGCGATTCAACCATGACGTAAGGAGTCACGACGTTTTCTTTCAGGTCGTGCAGGAGCGTATGGCCGGCATGCACCCATTTTTTGCGGCTCTGGTGCTTCGAGACCTTGTGGTCGAGATAGCTGCGCGGAATCTCCCTGACCTCATTTTTCGCCCGCATGATGACCGGAAACTGCTCAGTGTCGTGGTCCTTGCCCCATGCGCGGAAGCGGATGAAGGCGGCAAAGAAGCCCGCGAAGCCGTACGTGACATGTGCACCGGTCGATTCCAAGTGCCGCCGGAAGGGCTCGGATCTCACGTCGATGCAGTACACCGATTGCGAGTAGGGCCTGGGCTGGACGGTTTCAGTGGCAGGCACGGCATGAGACCGCAGGCGGCCGAGGAGCGATTCCTGATAGCCGGTTTCGAGCGCTTTCAGCCAGACCGGACCATGAGCGCTTTCCGGAAAGGCATCGATCCAGTCGACGATCTGCTTCAGCGTGTCGGGAGCAGTGTCCATGAGCCGTTCCGAATCTATCCCGAGTGTTCCGGCCAGCGCGGACAGCGTCCGCGCAGTCCCGCGACGTGCCGCTTCAGCCTGTCGCGGCACGACCTCAATCTCGTAGCGCTCGAGCACCGCTTTCCATCCATTGCCTCTTTGGTGCGCCAGCCGGTCGACTTCCTCGGCGTACAGAGCCGGTAACCGCCCCGCGACCCGCTGCCGCCGGAGGTAGTATTCTTCCGGATGCCTGCGCATGAAGGCGGTGACGGCCTCGTAGCGGCCGTCGATGCCGAGTTCTTCGTGGCAGGCTTTCTGCACGAGTTCTCGTGCGTACCACAGCCGGATCGCCAAAAACTTCACCAGTCCCGCTGGATACGCCTGTTGCCACGGATAGTCGCGTTCTTCGCCCCGCCATTTGATGAAACCGGCCCACCCGGGAAGGGCCGTCAGCTGGAGCGATAGATAGTCTTGGCGCAGACCGGAAGGAATGCCGAGCGCGTCCAGACTCTCGAGCAACGCATCCTCGGGATAGTCGGGGAGCGCCGCGATTTTCCGGCCGCTGTCGGGAATCCCGCAAGGAGACCATTCATGAGCGGCCGTTATTTTCCACGCCTGATACAGGCCCTTTTCGCGTTCAGGCATGGCCCAGGTTGCATGCCCTTCGTCGAGGAACGCTTCACACCATTTGATGAGCTGATCATTGATTTGGCGCACGATCCCCGTGCCAAGCGTATCGTCGCACCAATGCGAAAGCGTGAGCCATCGGCCCAGCGCCGCCTCGTCGCTTTCCAGAATCGCGCGGATCCGTGAGGGCAGATCCGGATAGGTAAGAACCGGTGCCAACCGTGCCGCGAGGCGCTCGATCAGAGTGTAAGAGGGATCAGGCAGCTGGCTATCCAGCGGTTCGATGGCCGGAGATCCGAGTCCGTGCGTCAGGCAGGCGCGCAACACCTCGCCATGCGTGATCGTGCGGCCGCCAATGTTCACACTGCTGTTCTGCGTGAGCGGACCTAACACCTGGTCGAGATGTTCCGGTCGAATGCGGCCTGTCTCCAGATACCGCCGATACAGTTCGCTGGTGAGATAACCGCTGCCGCCCATGAACTGTTTGCCGCGGCGGACCGTTTCTTCAAAGGGAAGGTATTCGAGACTGTGGAGGGGGTTGTGATGCACGAAGGTCCGCATGGGCCAATATTGCGCGATGACTTCCCCGGCGAGGCGGACGACGCCGCGCAACTCCATCCGCCTGGATTCAATGTCGGTCGCGCGCTCTATCGAGTCCACGTCGACGATTCTCCGATGATAGCCGGTGCCAACGAGGCGCCGGCCGGGGTGAAGAGCGTTGCGGGCGCCAGGCCCAAAGCTAATAGAACTACTACAACGATCAGCAAGGACGCGAATTCAGGCTTGAGCAGATCCGTGTATCGTAACTCCGGACGCCGCATGCCGAAGAGCAGCCGTTGCACCATTTGCATGATGTACCAGGAAGCCGCGAGCCATGCGAGGAGCGTGAGGAATAGTCCGGCTAGCGATGGAAACGGCGAGCTCAGCAGAAGTCCCATGAATCCGGCAAAGACCCCGAAGGGCGGCAGACCCATCGCGGCCAGAGCGAGAAGCGAAAGCAATACGGCAAATTTGGGCATGCCAGCGGCGAGGCCGCTGATCGCTTGCGGATCGACATCATCGCCGTACCTCGTTCGGATGACCTGCCAGGCAATCATGAGTCCGCAGGTCGCCAGACCCACCGTTCCAACGAGCAGGGCGGAGCGTGATGTGGCCATCCGGGAGCCGGCGGCAAACCACCAAAGGATCGAAAAAAAGGAGAGACTGCCATAGGCCAGCAGGAGACGAACGCGGGACTGCGCCAGGGCTTTCAGTGCACCGTAAGAGGCTCCTAGAACAGCGAAGAGGCTCAAGGTCCAGGCCACAATGTCGGGAATCGAGGGCATCGCCGAAGCAAGGCCGTGTAAACCGACAATGGGAAGCAGCACCACGATGAATGAGGGCAGGCTGCCGGGAAGCCGCGTCAAGGCCGTCAGATGACCATCATGGAATGGTACGAGCGGAAGCAATACTGCACAGGCGAGTAAGGACGCAACGAAGGACAGCGGGGCTTCCGTCGCGACCGACAGCGCCGCACAGAGAGCGCCGAGGCTGTAGGCGCCAATACCCCACCAGGACCTCGGCCAGAGTGCGCTATGGTGGCGGTACAGCAATCCGGCAATGACGGCCAAGAGCACGGTCATGCTCAGCTGACCGACGGGCGGTCCGCTGGTCAAGGCGGACAAGCCTAATCCCAGACAGAGCAACGTCAGCATCCAGGACTGTCTATGCTGGTCGTGAACAGGCTGCCCCAAAATCGAAACGGCTGCCGCGAGGGGCAGCAGGTACAACGGGAGCAGGCCTTCAGCGGGAACATCGACACGGCCGGCCAATGCCGCGACCGAACCGAGGCTGATCACGGCCCATCCAACGCAGGACCATTTCACTCGTTTCGGATCCGACCCTAACGGCAAGCCGGCCAGCATTCCCAATAACGGCAAACCGGCCAGCAGCCATGGGATCAAGGCACTGTCCATCATCGCGACCACCCTCGCTCGTGTTTATCGAGTTGATGGACGATGCGCATGATGTACTGTCCTGCCAGCGCGTAGATCTCATCGGCGTACAGTCTGTTCATGAAGGGCAGGTACATGCGTATGCGGGCACGCTCGATCAACGCAGGCATCCGCACGGTCATCCCATGGGCGCTCATATACAGGTAGGACCAACTGATGATGGTCAGAAGAGTGGCGGTCACTATGATGAGGTCGAACAACCAACCGGGAACATGGGCCGCTCGAAAATACGAGGCCACTTCTTCGGCGTCCGGGTACAAAAATGCGGTAAACGACTCGACGGCGAACAGATAGACGAACACGATAAACAGCAGCGTCATCAGCATCGCCGTCGAGACTTTCCAGGAGGCGACTTGGCGCAGACGCGTCAGCGTAAGAATCGCTTGCGACGAGGTAATCCAAATGAAGAACAGAAAAATGACCGTCCCCTGTGATTCCAGCAGTGGAATGCGGAGCACGCCATGTGTGATCAACAGAATCAACAAAGGGATGAATAGCGTCGTCACGAAACCTGTGAGCCAGGTGAGACGGGACAAGCGAAAGGTTTCAGCTTCGGAGTCTATATAGGGAAAATGCGGTTCCAGGCGCGCCTTGTGAATGACGTTGCCGCAGTTCAGGAAGACCGTCGCCTTGAACAGCCCATGCGCGATCAAATGGAAGACGGCCAGGGAGAAGGCTCCGAGCCCGCACTCCATGATCATGTATCCCATTTGGCCGATCGTCGAGAACCCGAGCGTTTTTTTGATGTCGTTCTGCGCCAGCATCATGCTCGCGCCTAAGATGGCGGTCAACGTGCCGACGACAAAGGCGACGTGCAGCGTGGTCGTACTCTGCCCGAACAACGGTGCCAGCCGGTTGATGAGAAACCCGCCGGCATTAATGATGCCCGCGTGAAGCAAGGCGTGCACCGGCGTCGGCGCAAACAGTGATCCGGGCAGCCAGAGATGAATGGGAAACTGTGCCGATTTACCCATCGCTCCGACAAAAAACAGCAGCGTCACGGCGGTGGCGCCGCTCATGTCCGCGCCCGGCCATAGCGTCAACACAATCGGCATGTCGGCTGCGCGGGTAAAGAGTTCCTGGAATTCGAGCGTCCCGTACAAGTGATACGTAAGCGCAATGCCGGCGAGGAAGGCGGTATCGGCCACACGCAGCAGTGTAAAGGTCTTGAATGCTCCTGCCAGGGTCCCGGCATGGGCATGGTTGTGCGCAAGCACGTAGAGCAGGTAGCTGAGGATCTGCCAGAACAAAAACAACATCATGAGATTTGCGCTCGACACCATGCAGATCAGCACAAAATCCGTGAGGCAGATCATGGCGAGATACCGACGGGCATGCCGGTCCTGGAACATGTAGCCTGTCGAGTAGTTGTAAATAATGACACTGACGCCCGTGATCAGTGTCATCATGACCGCGCTCAGCCGGTCTACGTAAAATCCGATGGGGATTGCAAACGAGCCCACGGAGGCCAGATCGTAAAACCGGATCGACATGGGTCCGTTGGTCGTGACGAGATAGAGGGTTGCCGCGGCACCAAGGAAGGCGGCGCCAACCGGATAGGCGGCCAGCTTGGCCCGCGCGTGTTCCGAGCCGCGTTGCCCGAACAACACGATGCAGGCGGCTGCGAGCAGGAGAAGCGGCACCAGCAGGATGAGCATCAACATGACCTCATCAAGGGGGCTAACCATTTATACGTCATCCGCATCCCCGTCAAGCGCGTCACCGCCGCTCCTTCATCCCTGCGCCGGCTCATCGAAGCGCCGGATGGCGGCCAGCTGAGCTCGAGCGACCCGCTGCAACCCCTCGTCGACGTACAACCGATTCAAGAACAGGACATACAGCCGTATGCGGATACGGTCGATCCAGGTGGGCAACGGCAGCGATCGGCCCTGAGCTCTGACATACACATAGACCCAGCCGATGACCGTGGTCAGCGTTGCCGCGCCGATCATCATGTCAAAGAGGCGGCTCGGCAGCTGCGCCGTCTTGAAATAGAGCGCGACGTCGTCCGCGTCGGGATAGAGAAACGCCGTAAACGACTCGACGGCGAACAGGTACACGAACACGACGAACAAGAGCGTCAACAACATTGCGGCGGACACCTTCCACGATGCCACGGCGCGCAGACGCGTAAGGGTCAAAATCGCCTGTGAGGAGGTGATCCAGATGAAGAACAAAAAGATCACCGTGCCCTGCGCTTCGAGCAGCGGAATTTGCAAGACGCCGTGCGTCAGCAGGAGAATGAGCAGCGGTATGAGCAGGGTCGTCACGAATCCGGTCGCCCAGGTCAGGGGCGAGTAGCCGTCGTCCTCCGTCACATGCTCGCGATGTGGAAAATGCGGCTCGATACGTGCCTTGCGGATGACGTCGCCGCAGTTGAGGAAGACGGTCGCTTTGAACAGGCCGTGGGCGATTAGATGGAACACGGCCAGTGCGAAGGCTCCGAGCCCGCATTCCATCACCATGTAGCCCATCTGTCCGATGGTCGAAAAGCCCAGCATGTTTTTGACGTCGTTTTGGGCCAGCATCATGGACGCGCCCAGCACGGCCGTGAGCGTCCCAATGAGGAAGGCCAGATGCAGCGTCGGCGAGCTCAAGCCGAACAGCGGCGCCAGACGGTTGATCAAGAAGCCTCCCGCGTTGATGATCCCCGCGTGCAGAAGCGCCGTCACCGGCGTCGGGGCGTACAGGTACCGGGGAAGCCAGACGTGAAACGGGAACTGCGCCGACTTGCTCATGGCCCCGACCAGCAGCAGCAACGTCACGCCCGTCGCGCCGCTGCACTCGAGGCCCGGAAGCCATTCGATGGTGGCCGTCGATTGAGCCGCGACGGCGAACAGCTCGGGAAATTCCAACGTGCCATACAGCATGTACGCGAGCGCCGTCCCCGCCAGAAACGCGACGTCGCCGGTGCGCAACAGCGCAAACGTTCGAAAGGCGCTGTCCAGCGTGCCGGCATGCGTGTGGTTATGGATCAGGAGATAGAGCAGGTAGGACAACACCTGCCACAACACAAATAACATCATCAAATTTCCGCTCGAGACCATGCACAGCAAGACCGCCACGGCGATGCCCAGCAGCGCGAAATACCGGCGTTCGTGCGGCTCCTGCTGCATGTATTCGATGGAGTACGCATAGATGATCGTGCCGATCCCGGAGATGAGCACCATCATGACGGCGCTGAGGCGGTCCACATAAAAGCCGACGGGCACAGGAAATGACCCGGCGATGGCGGGATCATAGAGGCGCAGGATGAGGGGCCCATCGGCCGCGACCAGGACGAGCGTCGCAACAGCTCCCACAAAGGCGGCAGCGATCGGCCACAGGGCGAACTTCACACGCTTACGCACGTTTGTCCCGCGACCGGCGATCACCGTGATCGTCGTCAGCAGCGGCAAGAGCGGGACCAGCAGCGCAACGGACGTCAACATTCACGCTCTCCGTAAAAAAAAAGCCAACCGGCACTCGACAGTCGTCGAAGGGCCTCGGTTGGCTTGTACTGCGACCGGCCTCAAGAGAATGTGCCGGTCACCCTACGGCCACGTCATACCGAGATGCGGCGTCCTCTTCATCCTCGACCATGTCGGGAGAAACAGCAGCGCCGTCTAGCTGAATGGCAATTTTATGAATAATACGGCAGCCTGATTATCGTCAAGACTGAGCATGCGTCATCCGTCTTTTCAGCCGCCGTCTCTGGTCCGAAAGGCCTATGAAACGCGCCGAAAACGAACGAAGGACTCACGTTTCTGCTTGTTCAAGCTTGCCGCCACACCTATAATCTCGGCGCCATGACTACGGCCGCAGTGGAAGCCTCCATCCGTAACGCCATCATCAGGTTTGAACAGGAATTCATGGGAAGGGGCCCGGACGACGTCCGCGCGTCCATCGTACGGGACGTCGTCGTCGTGCGGCTCAAAGGAGTTCTCACCCCGGCTGAGCGGCAGTTGGCAAAAACGGCGGATGGCGTCGACATGGTGAAGCGCCTGCGGCAGAATTTGATCGCGCAGGGACGGGACAAGCTGTGTGAGCAGGTGAGTGAGATCACCGGCGCGAGGGTGCTCGCCGTGTTCACCGACATCGACGTGCAGCTGGGAGAACGTGTGTTTGTCTTCACGATGGATCGAGAGCTGCAGAACGGCGGGCGTTAACGAGGATGTTGAAAACACCACCTTCTCCACCCGGCGCCAAGCGCGTCAATTCTCCCCCTGCGGCCCACCGGTTGCTCCGCAATCGTTTTGCCGTGACGCGCCATTCACCGCGCTTCGTTCTCGCATCGCTCCGAGCCTCAACGTGGGAATAGAAGAGCTCCTCGCTGCGGCCGACCTGCGGAAGCGCGGGGCTCCGCGCGCCAGGTTGGGAGGGTGAGAAGCCCGGCTTTTTGAACATCCTATGGTTCGCTACCAAAGTGACATGTACCCCGGCGCTTGAAAGGCGCTCTTCAGCCCTGGCATGCTGCAGATCATGGGCGACCGCTGCCTCGAGACCCTGCGCTTTCAGAATACGTATGCCCGGCTGCCCTCGGCGTTTTACGCCAAGCTGAACCCCACTCCATTCACCTCGAGCCCGTATCTGGTCAGTTTCAATCCGGCTGCAGCCGACCTCATCGATCTCAACCATGGTGAGGCCAAGCGGCCGGAATTCGCCGCGCTGTTCGGAGGGAACATGCTGGCGCCGGACATGGACCCGCTGGCCATGCTCTATTCAGGCCATCAGTTCGGCGTCTATGTGCCACAACTTGGTGATGGCCGAGCCATTCTGTTGGGCGAAGCGGCCAATGTGAGAGGAGAGCGCTGGGACTTGCATCTCAAAGGAGCAGGCATGACGCCGTTTTCACGGGACGGCGACGGCAGGGCGGTCTTGCGCTCGACCATACGGGAGTATCTCTGCAGTGAGGCGATGCATGCCCTCGGTATTCCGACGACCAGGGCGCTGTGCATCGTCGGCAGCGATGACCAGGTGTATCGGGAACACGTTGAAACCGGTGCGATGCTCTTGCGCATGGCGCCGTCGCATGTTCGTTTCGGCACGTTCGAAATTTTTTATTACCGCAAACAGTATGACTCCCTGAAAGTGCTCGCCGACTTTGTGATCGACGGGCATTTCGCGCATCTTCGGGACGCCGCGGATAAATACGCGCGCTTTTTCAGTGAAGTGGTGGAGCGGACGGCTCAATTGATCGCGCGTTGGCAGGCGGCCGGTTGGGCGCACGGGGTTATGAACACCGACAATATGTCGATCCTCGGCCTGACGCTGGACTATGGGCCCTTTGGCTTCATGGACGAGTACGATGCCGGATTTATCTGCAACCATTCGGATCACAACGGACGGTATGCCTTCAATCAGCAGCCCTACATCGGATTATGGAATCTGAGCTGCCTTGCGCAAGCCTTGCTGCCGCTCGCACAGAAAGAAGCCTTAAAAGCGGGGCTCGATGCCTACACGCCGGTGTTCGATCGGGAATACCGGAGGCTCATGCGGGCCAAGTTGGGTCTGGCAGAAGAACGGGCGGAAGACGAAGAGCTCATCCGCGACTTTTTGGCCCTGCTCCAAGGCAGCCGTGCGGACTATACGATCGTGTTTCGCGAGCTCGGCACGTTCAAGTCGGAGCCGTCAGCGACAAACGAACAATTGCGCGATCGTTTCCTGAATCGAGACCGGTTCGATGAGTGGAGGCAGCGTTATCGGGAACGGTTGCAGAGCGAACAGAGCAGCGACGGCGAGCGTCAGTCGACTATGAATCGCGTCAATCCCAAGTACATCCTCCGCAATTACCTGGCTCAGAGCGCGATTGAAAAGGCGCAGGGCAAGGACTTTTCAGAGATCGACCGGCTGCTCGCGGTGTTGCAGCACCCCTATGCCGACCAGCCTGGAATGGAGAGTTACGCCGCCTCACCGCCTGACTGGGGAAGGCGCTTGAGTGTCAGTTGCTCGTCTTAGGGGGCGGCACGTCCAATCGCCTCGTGTGTGGGCGGCCGGACTGCCGCAAACCTCGGTATTGCACTCCCCCTCATCCCTTGTTGTACAGTGGTCCCATTTTTTTAGTCGGATAGGAGCAGCCGCACATGGCCAAGCCGCACGGTGATTCCAAACTAGCGATCGCAGGCGCGCTTACGCTCGCGCTCGCCATCGCCGGCGTGCTGTTGGTAAAGGAGCCGCTGAAGAGCTCCCGGCCGGTCGGCACCGGCCTGGAGATGAAGCAGGCGACCGGGGAACAATTAGTGCGCGCGCGGCTTTGGGAAGATCCGGTCGCGGCGGTGGAACGCGCCATGAAGGAGAAAGGTTTTGTCAAAGGCGCAGCTGAATCCTCTCTGGCCCAACGACTGGGGCCGCTCCGTCATGCCATCGCCGATCGCGTGCAAAATGGAGAGCACCTGACGGTGCTGCTGATCGCCACAGCCGGAGGGCCGTATGTCGAGAGTGCCGAATCGCGCCTCCGCGACCGCTACGCCGTCGCGACTGCCCTCGGCGCAGCCTGTTATGCCCCGGAGGACGAAAGCGAGCTTTCGTTCGCCTATTGGGACCCCGGCAGCGCCGTGCGTGGACTCCCGTATGAATGGTACCGGCTCAGAAAGACACGCCTCTGCGCGCCGGCTGGAACGCGCGCGGAGAGCGTGCTGGTCGTGTGGCTGCCCGACGAAGCGCTGAACGACGGCTTCTTCGCCGCGTTGACCTCATTGTCTCAAGCGCTCGTGTGTCGGGAGGCCGAGAAGCACGAGTGTGCGCTTACCGGCTCGAAGCCGCCGCTGGTGCGACTGGATCCGGCGTTGCAGCGCGCCGTGTCCTTCAAAATCATCGGTCCAAGGAGTTCATCCGCCTATCGGTCCCTTCTGGAGGAGGCTGGAGAGCTCTACGCCACACCGCATCCCAACATCGGCGTCTGGCCTAACACCGACGGCGCGATCGAGCTCTACTCGCCCTGGGCGAGCGCAATGAAAGGTCTGCTCGGCTATGGTCTCAAAGCGGAGACCGGAAAGGGCACGGCCTGCGCGACGTATGAGGATTGCGAACATGTCTTCTACCGGCGGCTTTCCGATGCGAATCTCAAGCTTGTCTATGATATCGGCTCTGACGAAGTCCGGTTTCAGTCTTTGATCGCCGAATTGGAGCGGCGCCAGGTCCGTCTGGGATGGGATGCCGTCATTCTGATCGGCGAGTGGGATTCGTTTTACGGACGAACCCTTCCCATCGAGTTCCGTGCGGCAGCCTGCACCAAAGTGGCGACGTTCTCCGAAGCGGATCTCAAGACCATTCAAGTGCCGGTAGAAATCAAGAAGTGGTGCCAGACAATACCGGCAGCGATCGATCTCCAGGTCCAACGTCCCGCCGATTACGAATCGTTGACGCTCAACGTCTTCCGCTACAGCTACCTCGGCGGCTTGGACGGCGAAATCCCCGGAGACGATGCGGCGCGCGCGGCGCGAGCCGCGAAGGCGGCCGCCGATCAATCGAAGGATGCCGCGAGGGACCGGCCGGAAGGCACGAGCCAGACGGACTATGTCAAGGCGCTCGTCGCCCGGATCCATGAGGAGGGCGAGGGCGCGCGGGCCATCGGCATTCTTGGGACGGATCCATACGACGCGCTCCTCATCATCAAGGCCCTTCGTCCGGCCTTCCCGCATGCCATCTTTTTTACGCTCGACCTCGATGCACGCCATCTGCATGCCAGCGAGTACAAATCCACCCGTAATATGATCATCGCGACCCCATTTGGGCTTCAGCTCGAAGGGGCTCTTCAGCGTGACGTCCCGCCGTTCCGAAGCAGCTATCAAACCGCCGCGTACTTTGCCGTGCTGCAAGCGGTGGGACATGTGACCTGCGTGCTGCCGGACGGTCAGCCGCAGAGCGGACCCTGTACGACCAGCTACCACCTCGCTCTGACGCCTGACTCCCGACTCTACGACGCAGGATCACATCCACGGCTGTTCGAGGTCGGGAGGAATGGCGCCATTGATTTGAGCGTCGTCGACAAAGAAGGCGTGCGAACGGTTCATCCCCTGCGCGCCGATCTTGCTCATACGGGTGATTTGGGTCAGCTCAAACAAGGCACTGAGTTTAACAACACCGCTGTGGCGGCGCTGGTCGTGATCTCGTTGATGATCGCGACCGTCATCGCATGGAGCAATCAGCGGCTCTGGCTTTGGGTGTCCAGGCACCCGGTCACGATAGGCGTCATCGGGATTGTCGTTCTGGCTGCTTTCTCGGTGTTTCTGGCGCTGGGCGGATCGTCCGCGCTGCTCGCGAATCACGACGAAGGCGAGCCATTCTCGTTGACGGATGGCGCGAGTGTCTGGCCGAGCGAGATCATCCGTCTGTTCGTTGTGGTGCTCAGCCTGGTCTTCCTCGCAAAAGGCTCGCGAGATCTCAGCAAGAACGGAGAGCAAATTACGGATGACTTCCTGTTCCAGGATGAGTCCCCCTCACACCCGTTATCGCTCAAGAGCTTTTGGATCAATCTCAAACGGGTGTACCACCCGGTCGCCACAATGGCGGCGACGACGGTTGATCAGGCGTGGTCCTGGTATCGGGAAGCCAGTAACACGCTACAGTGGATGATGCGCACGATGGTGTTATTTGCCCTGTATATGGGGATGATGTGGGGATTGGGTTACTATGTGTTGAATGAGGAGTACATCCATCCATGCCGTGGCGGCCTAAGCTGCAGAATCGATTGGATCATGACAGTCGGCAGCACGGCGTTGGTGGTCTTCCTGAATCTTGCGGTGTTCGATGCCGTCATGGCATGCCGGCGTTGGATCCGGTGGGTGACGGCGTCGACAGGTGGGTGGTCTCAACAAGTGCAAGAGCAATACCTTGTGGAATATGGCTTGAGCGAAAATCAGAAAACCGAATTTGAAAAATTAAAGTATCTGGCTGCCGTCGATGTCATTGGTCAACGAACGGAAGTCGTCAATCGCATCATCCGCTATCCATTTATTGCGTTAGTAATCCTCATCGCCGGCCGCAACGATTACTTCGACATCTGGAATTACCCGATTCTTTTGCTCCTGTCATGGGCATTGAACGTGCTTTTGGCATTGCTCGCCGCCTATTTGCTCTATCAGGCGGCCAGCACCGCAAAAGCGGCGATGTTGAACGGCCTCAGCCGTCAAATGGTGAAGGCGCTGGAAACGGGGAAAGATCATGATGTCCGGATGAAGCAGGTGCAGTTCATCATTGACGAAGTGGAAGCCAACGAGAAAGGGGCGTTCGTTCCCCTGTACCAGCAACCCGTGATCGAATCCTCGATCTATGGCCTCGTCGCATTGCTGCAATATCTCTACGCTCATCAATAAAGCCGTATGCGAAAAATCACAGTCGCCGGTTTAACGACGAGACTGACCGGTGGCACAGATGGACAGGGAAGCGGCGAGGGTCCCGTTGTACTCCTGCTTCATGGTTTCGGCGCGCCCGGCGATGACCTCGTGGCGCTCGCCGATGTCCTCAAAGGCCCGGCCGGCACCCGCTGGCTTTTTCCGGAAGCCCCTTTGCCGCTCGGCATGGGCTACGGCGATGGCCGCGCCTGGTGGTTGATCGATATGGCCCGTCTCGATGCCGATCGCCGCGCCGGCCGTGTGCGCGACATGTCTTCCGAAGTCCCGCGCGGCCTGCCGCAAGCCAGGGAAGCGCTCGAGAAGTTTCTCACGGCCTTGCCCGGTGCGCTGCCGGTGGACTATGGGCGCACAATCATCGGAGGATTCTCCCAGGGGGCGATGCTGACCTGCGATCTGGTCATGCGCACGGCATTCCCATTTCCCGGATTAGTCCAGCTCTCGGGCACCTTGGTTGCCAAGCAGGACTGGCGGCCGTCGGTAGGAAAGCGGTCAGGGTTGCCCGTGTTCGTCAGCCACGGCACCGAGGATGCTATCCTGCCATATGTCATGGCCGAGCGGCTGAGGGAAGAACTGATTAGGGCCGGGCTCAATGTACGATGGCATCCTTTTCCTGGCGGTCATGAAATCCCGGAGTCCGTCCTGGCAGCCTTGAGCGAGTTCATCAGGAAGGTCTTTGCCGCGTGATGAATCTCCGCGCATTCGAATTGAAAGGGTCGGACGGCAAGCTGATACGAGGCGACCGCGCGGAAGGGGCCGGCCGGTCTGTGTTGTTCATCACGGGCTTTCTTTCGAAGCGATGGGGAAATAAGAGTAAAGCCCTGGCTCAATGGTCGACTGAGCTCGGTTGGGGCTTCTGTACTTACGACGTACGCGGATTCGGAGATTCGGAAGGGACGTTCACGGACTACACGCTCTCAGATTGGACGGCCGATGCCCGGAGCGTCCTCTCGATCCTCACGAAGTCCAAGGAGCCACTGACTATCGTCGGGAATTCATTGGGAGGCTGGATCGCCTGGCTCATGGCGCAGGAACATGATCTTGTCGATCGACTGATTCTCATTGCACCGGCCTTCAACATGATGGGTGTCCGCGCGAAAACCATCGCACCTGAGCGGCGGCATCATTGGCATCGCGAGGGGTGGATGCCATGGGACGACGATCCGGTGCATCGCGAGTGGCCGCTCTCCTGGAAATGGGTAGAGGAAAGCGAAGCCTATTGGGCCACGAGCTTCGATCGCCTCAGGCGGGTGCGGACGACGATCGTGCATGGGTTGGACGATACCGTTATCCTGCCGCAGGGCAGCCATGAGTTCGTGAATCTGTTGCAACGTCACGATCCGTCATATCCCATCGACCTTCGCTTGGTTCTCGGTGACCATCGGTTGAGCAGTCCTGAACACATGGAATCCCTGCGCCAGCTCCTCGTCGAACCGGTGTGATTGCGATGCTCACGCTTATTCACAAGGAATGCGGAGGACCGGCCCTCGAGCCGAACACAGCGGTAGGCGAAGTCTGCGCGCTCCCGATCGACGGCTTCCCGTTCGCGTGCTTCAGTTGCCTGGAAGAAATCATGGACGAAACGGAATTGCGGCTGTCGGAGGATTTGGGCATCTAACAGGCCACCGTTCAGTTCTCCAAATCCCCGCCACGCACAAATGATCGGCTCAGTCATGACCGCAACCATCCGTCACCTCGAGGATTGTGCACAAATGCAAGCCTCTGGTAAGGTGACCCCTTTCTGATAGCTCATGCGAAGAAGGAGTCACGACGCCCATGGCCACGAACGACAAGCAAGTTATTTTCTCCCTCGTCAATGTCGGCAAGGTGTATCCGCCGAAGAAGCAGGTCTTGCGAGAGATTTACCTCGGGTTTTATTACGGAGCCAAGATCGGCGTCCTCGGATTAAATGGCTCGGGCAAGAGCAGCCTGCTCAAGATCATCGCGGGCATTGATCAGAATTTCACCGGCGAGATTTCTCGGTCCAAAGGCTACAGCATCGGCTTGCTCGAGCAAGAGCCGGGACTCGACCCACACAAGACCGTGAAAGAAGTGGTCGAAGAAGGCAAGCAAGAGCTCGTGGCCTTGCTCAAGGAATACGAAAACGTCAGCAACAAGATCGGCGAATCCTCTCCCGACGAGATGGAGAAGCTACTCGACAAGCAGGCGCAGCTCCAGGAAAAGATCGAAGCGGCGAACGGTTGGGAGCTGGAGAACCAGCTCGAGATTGCCATGGACGCCTTGCGCTGCCCTCCGGCCGATCAAACCATCGCCACCCTCTCCGGTGGAGAAAAACGGCGGGTGGCGCTATGCCGGCTGATGATTCAGGAGCCCGACATTTTGCTCCTCGACGAGCCCACCAACCATCTGGACGCCGAATCCGTGCAGTGGCTCGAACAGCATCTGAAGCAGTATAAAGGCACCGTCATCGCGGTCACGCACGATCGGTATTTTCTGGACAACGTCGCCGGCTGGATCCTCGAACTCGACCGCGGCCACGGCATTCCGTTTCAAGGGAACTATTCCTCCTGGCTCGAGCAGAAGCAAGAACGGCTGGCGCAGGAAGAAAAGGCCGAATCCAAACGCAGAAAGACGCTGGAACACGAGTTGGAATGGATCCGCATGTCGCCGAAAGCGAGGCAGTCCAAGGGCAAGGCCCGATTGAACCGCTATGAAGAACTGGTCAATCAGAAGCAGGAGCAACGCACCGAAGATCTGGAAATCTACATTCCGCCGGGCCCCCGTCTTGGCGACGTCGTCGTCCAGGCGGCAGACGTCGGGAAGGGGTTCGGCGACAAGCTGCTCTATGAGCATGTCAGTTTTGATCTACCCAAAGGCGGCATCGTCGGCGTCATCGGTCCGAACGGCGCCGGTAAGACCACCCTCTTCAAAATGATCATTGGAAAGGAAAAGCCCGACTCAGGCAAGCTCACGCTCGGCGAAACGGTCAAGCTCGGCTACGTGGACCAGGACCGCAGTCTCGACGGCAACAAGACCGTGTACGAGGTGATTTCGGACGGCCAGGACACCATCAAGCTTGGCAAGGTCGAGGTGAACGCGCGCGGATATTGCGCCAGGTTTAATTTCGCCGGGACCGACCAACAGAAAAAGGTGAAGGACCTTTCCGGCGGTGAACGCAACCGGGTTCATCTCGCGCGCATGCTGAAAGAGGGTGCCAATCTGCTCATTCTCGATGAGCCGACGAACGATCTCGACGTCAATACGCTCCGCGCCCTCGAAGAAGGTCTCGAGAATTTCGCCGGTTGTGCGGTCATCAGCAGTCATGATCGATGGTTTTTAGACCGCATTGCGACCCACATCCTTGCCTTCGAAGGCGACAGCAAAGTGGTCTGGTTCGAAGGGGCCTACAGCGACTATGAGGCGGACCGGAAAAAGCGCCTCGGCAAGGACGCCGATCAGCCGCACCGAATTCGCTATCGCAAGTTGACGCGCCAGTAGAAGAACAATGCTGGGGATGATCTCGTCGTGATCGTTCATCTCGGGTGATGGGGATGGCCCCCCGTGCGATCATCACTGGAGCGGCGGGGCTCATCGGGCAGTACCTGCTCAAGTCCGCCTCGCGCTGGGCGCCGGAGTGGGCTGTCCAAGGACTCACACGTGCCCAGCTCGATCTCACCGACCGGTCCGCGGTCTCTTCCGCCCTTCAACACTACGCTCCCGACGTCATTATTCATTGCGCGGCATTGAGCCGAACGAAGGACTGTGAGCGCGATCCCGAAACCGCCAAACGCATCAATGTCGACGCGACCCTGACGCTGGCAGCCCTGGCGAGCAATGCCCGATTGATATTCGTCTCAAGCGGCGACGTGTTTGACGGCTTGAAGGGGTGGTATGACGAGTCTGCTCAGCCGAATCCCGTCAATGTCTACGGCCGAACGAAGTTCGAGGCGGAGCGCGGCGTGCTGGAATACCCGGCTCACTCCGTCGTGCGCATCGTTCTGACGGCCGGCACATCAATGACCGGCGATCGAAGCTTTGTCGAAGACATGTCACGAGCGGCCAGGGCCGGCCATGACGTCGCGCTCTATGCGGACGAATTTCGCTGTCCGTTGCCGGCCGGAGTGATCGCGCGAGCTTTGTGGGAATTCGCCAGGCAGGACAAGCCCGGCCTGTATCATCTCGGCGGCAGTGAACGTCTTTCGCGTTGGGAGATCGGCGATGCGTTGCTGCCTTGGTATCCCGAACTGCACGGCCGGCTCGTTAAGAGTTCTTCCCGCACCCATGCCGGTGCGCCGAGACCGGCCGATCTGTCACTCGTCTCCGACAAAATTCAGCGCCTGCTGAGCTTCCCCATTCCTGGACTGCGATCGTGGCTCAGTGAGCGAAGGCAACCCGGCGACGACCTGTGGGATTACGAGGATGGCCGCTGACCCGCTGGCTCTCCTCATGACCGTGTACATCGCGATGGTCGTCATGATGGCCTCACTTTGGGCGATTCATCTGTGGATAAGAAATGCCTCGATTGCCGATGTCGGGTTTTGCGCGGGATTAATCGCGGCAGTGCTGTGGTACGCTCATCTGGCCTCAGGCGAAGACGAGCGCAAATTGCTCGTGGCCATGATGGCCTGTCTCTATGCCGGACGGCTGGGTGTCTTCATTCTGTTCAATCGCGTCATCGGCAAAACCGAAGACGCCCGCTACCGGCGGTTGAGGGACGAATGGGGCGCTCGAGAGCGCCTCAACATGTTCGGCTACTTCCAACTGCAAGCCATCGCCGTGGCGGCCTTCTCCCTCCCGTTCCTCGTCGTCATTCAAAACCCCCGCCCGTCGTTCGGTCTGCAGGAGCTAGGGGGTGTTCTATTGTGGCTGGTCGCCGTCTCTGGCGAAGCGCTTGCCGATTGGCAGTTGGCCCGTTTTCGCGCCAAGCCGTGGAACAGAGACCGTGTCTGCCGCGATGGCCTCTGGCATTCTTCCCGCCATCCCAATTATTTTTTCGAATGGCTTCATTGGTGGAGCTATGTCGTCATGGCGCTGGGCGCCCCGGGGTGGCCGTTGACGTTGATCGGTCCGGTGGCGATGGGCTGGGCGCTCATCACTATGACGGGAATTCCTTGGACGGAACGCCAGGCGCTAGAGACGCGAGGAGAGGACTACCGGGATTATCAGCGGACCACCAGTGCGTTTCTGCCCTGGTGGCCCAAGCGGCCGACTAGCCGGGGCTGAGCTTGGCCAGCCGTTCACGGGCCGTTTGCGCTTCCCGGCTGGACGGATATAGACGAATGACTTCCTCATAGAGCTGCTTGGCGTGCGGCACATTCATCTGACGCTCTTCCAATTCGGCGGTCTCGAGCAGTTCCTTCGGCTTGTCGCCGCTGCAACCGCCGATGAGCAATGCCAGCATCAGCGTGACGCCGGCGAGAGTTCGCAGTGCCATGGCGTAGTCTAGCCGGTTTCTGGCCCCCGAGGCTACCATGTCACGGCCAAACTTCCGTCGAACACGGACGGGTCCATATCCCGGTAAGTTTCCGCCTAGTGACCGCTCTAGTCGCCGGTCGGCGCTTCCCGATAAAATGCTGCGAAGTGGCGGCCGTGCAGCGGCCTATGAGGCAGCGTCAATGCCATAGCGGGGAGCGGTGATGCCCTCGCTCCGACAGCGTGGACAGCGGCTTGGCTTGGTGAGCCTTCTGCGATCTCGGAAGACAAAGCCGCACGCCTGACAGGCGGATGGTTCGAGCACGAATCGCTTATGACGGTCGCGCGAGATGGTCTTTACGACATGGGAGAGGTGATCTTCCACGTGCCGTTCAGAAATCCCGAGAAGTTGCGCGAGTTGATAAGAGGACAGGCGGGACCCGCTCAAGAGCTCGACAATCCGCTGACGGGCCGTCTGTGACACCGGCAACATCCGTGGCATCCTAGCGGGATGGGGCCGTCAATTCCAAGTTGAATGGCTTTCGGGACTTTGGCAGGATGAAGCCACGATGCCTTTCACGCATGCCGATGAAATGGCCGACCTCGCGCTTAAGCGCGTCGCGGCTTCCGGCGCCGAATACGCCGACATCCGCTTCCTCAAGAGCACGAGTCAGACGATCGCCGGGGAAGATCGGCGCATCGCGTCGGTTCGCGACGTTGAGGACAGCGGATTCGGCATCCGTGTGCTCTACCACGGGGGGTGGGGCTTCGCAGCGAGTTCGGTGGTGTCGTTGGAGGAAGTCCCGCGCGTCGCGGACTTGGCCGTGGAGATCGCCCGGGGGTCGGCCTCACTCGCGAGCGAAAAAACCCGTTTGGTCGAGGAACCCGTTCATCAGGACCGGGTCGTGACCTCCAGCCGGATCGATCCGTTTTCCGTCCCGCTCGATCGCAAAACGACGTTGCTGTGCCAGGTGATGGACTATGTCCAGAGCCAGCCGGAGGTCGTTCGCAGCAGCGCCAGCCTGTGGGCGCGGCGGGACCGTAAACTCTTCGTGTCGACCGAAGGCAGCAGGCTCGATTTCGATTTGCTGGCGGTGCAGGGGGAGTTCACGGCCACAGCCAGGTACGACGGCCGCTTCGCGACGCGGAGCTTTGCGACGCCGCATTTGCGCACCGGTTACGAGTTGATCGAGGATGCGAATTTTATGGCGCACGCCCCGCGAGTGGCTTCACAGGCGGTCGAAAAAGTCAGGGCGCCGGGCGTCCGGCCCGGCATCTACGATCTGGTGCTCGATCCCGAGCATCTCGCCTTGACGATGCACGAGTCCTGCGGCCATCCGAGCGAGCTGGACCGGGCCCTGGGCTACGAAGCGAACTATGCCGGAACGAGTTTTTTGACGCCTGAGAAGCGCGGCAGCTTTCGATACGGCTCTTCGCACGTGAATCTCGTCGCGGACAACACGGAACCTGAAACCTTGGCCGCCACCGGCTACGACGATGACGGAGTGTCGTGTCAACGGTGGGACATCGTGCGCGACGGCTTGTTCGTCGGCTACTGCACGAACCGCGAGGTCGCTGCAAAAATCGGAGAAAAGCGATCACGTGGATCCAACCGGGCCGACAGCTGGGGAAGCGTGCCTATCGTGCGCATCGCCAATATCGGCCTCGAGCCCGGCGCGGCCTCCCTAAACGACCTCCTCGCCGACGTCAAACGAGGGATCTACATCGAAGGGCACGGCTCCTACAGCATCGATCAACGGCGCTATAATTTTCAATTCGGCGGCGACGCATTCTGGCTCGTGGAAAACGGCAAGCGGACGTCCATGCTTCGAGACGTCATCTATCACGGCATCACGCCGGAATTTTGGAACAGCTGTGACGGCGTCGCCGACCGGCGTCATCGCGGCCGGTTTGGGTTCATCACCTGCGGCAAGGGGCAGCCCGGCCAGTCCGGCTGGATGACCCATGCGGCGTGTCATGCCCGGTTTCGACGTGTGTCTGTCATCAAAGGATGAACGCCAGTGACCATCGGCAACGCGAAAACTTGGCCCAAGTTGACGAGCGCCGACGAATTTCGATTTCTGGCTGATCTCGTGCTGAAACGCTCCGCGGCGGATCATACGGTCGTTAATCTCCATGATCTGCACACCGGCACCACGCGCTTCGCCAACAGCCGCATCGTACAGAACGTCGACACGAGGCGAGGCACGGTGACGGTCACTGTAGCCTTCGGCAGCCGGAAGGGTGCAGCCTCGACGACGGACTTTAGCGCCGGCGCCATACAAGACGCGCTCGCGCGCGCCGAACGTGTCGCCCGTGTCTCTCCGGAGGATCCCGAATACCTGCCGCCACCTGATCCTCAAGTGATGCCGACGCCCTTGACGAGCCGGCCTGAGACGGCGGCCGCCGGGCCCGCCCGACGGCTCGAATACGCGAATGAGGCCATCGGACAATGTCGGATCGAAAATCTCCAAGCGGCGGGCATTGTCTCGTCATCCGTTGCCTCTATAGGTGTCGCCGCGAGCAACGGCCTTTTTGCGCATGAGGAACGCACAGAAGCGCGCTTTAGTCTGACGGTGCAGGCCGACGACGCCACCGGCTGGAGTGCTGCGGCTCACCGCTCGATCGACCACTTGAAGATCCAGGACAGGACATTGGCGGCGATTCATAAGGCCAAAAGAGGCCGCGAGGTTCAGGAACTCGCGCCGGGACGCTATCGAGTCATTCTGGAACCGGCCGCAGTGGCGGGTCTGTGGAGTTGGATGCTGTGGACGCTCGATGCGAAATCCTATGAGAAAGGGACGAGTCCCTTTATGGGACAACTCGGTCGTCCCATTCTCGACGAACGCCTCACGCTGCAAAACTTGCCCGGACATTCGGACCTACTCGGCACGGGCTTTACCCATGAGGGCCTCCCGTGCGACGAGGCGTTGTGGATCGACAAAGGGGTACTGAGACAGCTGTCCTATGACCGATTCACGGCCAAACAGCTGAAGATCAAGCGCATTGCCACGCTCGAGGCGCCCTGCCTTTCCGCGTCAGGAGCCGCCGCGTCGAAGACACAGGATCTGATCAAGCAATGCGAGCATGCGATCCTTGTGACGAATTTTTGGTACATCCGCACGGTGAATCCGACTGACTTGACGCTGACGGGCATGACGCGGGACGGGACATTTCTGATCGAAGACGGGCAAATCACGTCCGCCGTCCGCAATTTTCGCTTCCATGAAAGCCCCCTGCGAGTATTCAAGCGTGTGGATGGCTGGACCGAGCCGGTTGAAGCGGTCACGGCTGAAACCGGCAAGATGCTCGTTCCCGCCATGGTTCTCCGGGATTTTAACTTTTCCAGCGTCACGAGGTTTTAAGGCTTTCGGATGACCGGCAACGACCGATGGTGGATCGGATCTGTCCTCGGGACGGCCGTAGCCTGGCTCGTCGCGAGTTATCCGGCAGCCGGCATCGCGCAGGGCGCGCCCCAGCTCTACGACAATCTTGGCGGCCTGCATCATCGGATCAACACCACATCGGAACCCGCCCAACAGTACTTTGATCAGGGATTGCGGATGGTCTATGCCTTCAATCATGAAGAAGCGATTCGTTCGTTCGAGGAGGCGGCCAAGCAGGATCCGAATTCGCCCATGCCCTATTGGGGCATCGCGCTGGCGCTCGGTCCGAACATCAATGCTGCCATGTCGAAGGAAGACGGGCGCCGGGCCGCGGAAGCAATTAGGCGGGCGGAAGCGCGGCTCTCTTCTGCCACGGCAGTCGAACGGGCATACGTGGAGGCACTGAGCAAGCGCTATCTCGGCTCGGCCCGCGCCTCGCGGGCCGCCTTGGACAAGGCCTATGCCGACGCGATGCGGTCTCTCTGGAAGACGTATCCTGAGGATGCGGACGCCGGCGTCCTATTCGCCGAAGCGATGATGGATCTCCGCCCATGGGACTTTTGGACGGCCGAGGGAGCGCCCAAGCCAGGAACGCAGGAGATCGTGTCGACCCTTGAGGCGGTCCTCACGCAGCATCCCGACCACCCGGGCGCCTGTCATTATTACATTCATGCCGTGGAAGCCTCCCGCGAACCGCGGCGCGCATTGCCCTGCGCCGATCGTTTACCGGCGCTCATGCCCGGCGCCGGCCATCTCGTCCATATGCCGGCGCACATCTATGTCCGCCTGGGCATGTATCACGAATCCTCCGAGCGCAATGCGGAGGCCGCTCAGGCCGATGAACGCTATCTGGCAGACGCGCATTTGACCGGCGGGTATGCCGACGGGTACTACAGTCACAATCTCCATTTTTTGTGGTCGTCACTCATGATGGAAGGGCGCAGTGCCGAGGCGCTGAAGACCGCGACGTCGCTGGGTTCGACGATCACCGGCGAGGAAGCCAAATCCGACCGCAGCAAGGAAGCCTATCTGACGACAAAGCTGTTTACCTTGATCAGGTTCGGGCGGTGGGAGGATCTGCTGCGGGAGTCTCCACCCGGCAAGGGGCTGCACCTGGTTGAAGGCGCATGGCGTCTCGGCCGAGGCATGGCCTTGGTCGCGACGGGACGCTTGCCCGGGGCGGAGGGCGAACGTCAAGCGCTGCTCACGCTGACCAAGCAGTTTCGCCGGAGCAAGAATCAGCAGGACAAGCTCGAGCGAGATCTGCTGAACATCGCCGAACGCCTGTTGGCCGGTCAGATTGGCGCTCAACGGCAGCGGCATGAGGAGGCCATCAAGTCCTTGCGCGAGGCCATCAAGATCGAAGATTCCTTACAGGGCGCAGAACCTCCGCGCTGGCCGCTTCCCGTTCGTCATTACCTCGGTCCGGTATTACTGCTGGCCGGCCACGCCGCCGCGGCGGAGGCGGAGTACCGAACGGATTTGAGATGGAATCCCGAGAACGGCTGGGGATTATTCGGCCTCCTCCAAAGCCTCAAGGCTCAGCGAAAAGATGCGGAAGCGGTCGACGTGTCCAGCCGTTTCGAGAAGGCTTGGGCCCATGCGGACGTGACGCTTGCCGCCTCCCGCTTTTAGCGCGGCTTTCTACGGACTTTTGACAAAGTCGGCATGAAACCGGCTACAATCGGCCCACCCTAAGGGCAACGCCGGAGGCTCAGGTGCGCTACGTCGTCGGAGTCATGGGACCGTCCAAAGCCAGAAGGAAGGACGTCGAAAACGCGCGTGCACTCGGGGAGCTCATTGCCAGGCGTGAATGGGTGTTGCTCACCGGCGGGCGCGATGTGGGGGTCATGCATGCGGCGAATCAGGGGGCAAAGAAGGTCGCACGCAGTTTGACGGTTGGCGTACTGCCCTCGACGAAGGATCGCATTTCCCGGTACGTCGATATCGCGATCATCACGGAAATGGGCAACGCAAGGAACAATGTCTGCGTGCTGTCGAGCCAGGTCATCGTCGCCTGCGGGTTAGGCGGATCCGGAACGGTATCCGAAGTGGCCTTGGCGCTCAAAGCCGGAAGAGACGTGGTATTGCTCGGTGCGACTCCGGTCGAAGAAAAATTTTTTAAGAATTTAGGCGGCCGCCTCATTTCAAGTGTCCAGACACCCGAAGACGCGATCAATGCGATTTTGAAGCGCTTTGAGCGCGGCGACGTGTCGAGCTTGCAAGCGCCTCAACAATGGACGGCCGGTTAAGGCCGAGGTCATCCAAGCGCTCAACATCGCCGTAGACTATCTATAGGCGACTGTGTGAGAGGGAGAACAATCATGACCACCTTGCGGTGGGCGATCACCATCATCCTGACGGTCGTGCCGCCGGCGGCCGTGCACTTGGTCATGGCCGAACAGCCGCCGGCCCCCTCAGCTTCAATCGCCAAGGCGTATTTTGCCGGCGGCTGTTTCTGGTGCATGGAGGAGGCGTTCGAGAAGGTCGACGGCGTCGTCGATACTGTGTCGGGGTACATGGGCGGGACGGTCAAGAAGCCAAGCTATGAGGAAGTCTCGGAAGGACGCACAGGCCATGCCGAATCGGTGGAGGTGCGCTACGATCCGGCGAAAGTGACCTACACGCAGCTGCTGGAGACATTCTGGCGCAATGTCGATCCCATCACGCCTGACGCCCAATTTTGCGATCACGGGAACCAATACCGGTCGGCGATCTTTTATCAAAGCAATGAAGAAAAGCGGGCTGCGGAAGAGTCGAAACGGGCCATCGAGCAATCCAAGCGGTTTTCAACGCCGGTCGTCACGGAGCTGACCGCCGCCTCGGAATTTTATCCTGCCGAAGACTACCATCAGGATTTCTATAAGAAAAATCCGGTGCGATACAAGTTCTATAAGTTCACGTGCGGGCGCGCCCAGCGTCTCGAAACGCTCTGGGGAAAACAGTAAGGGTATCGCCGCCCAACTGACTCATAAATGAGGCAGTCGGGAGGATCTTTGCACAGTCCTGTGCAGTGCATGTGACAGCTCGTATTGGGAATTCCGCTGAAGAGTCGCGGTCTTGTGAGAACCGGGCCTCGGCATGGATGTTGACCAGTGACAGAAGGATGTACTGGTTCAACCATCCTCGGTATTGCCAGGCAGTGCGCGGTTACGGCGCGGCACTGGCGGCCTCGCTGATCATCGTCCTTACGCCCACTACGACGATCTCCGATTCCGAAAACCGATTGCACTACTCGAAGCAGGAGATTCGTCGGGCTATTACGTTCTATGCGAAACGCTACCGTCTCGAGCCTGCCTTGTTGCGCGCCGTGATCAAGACGGAGTCGGATTTTCGTCAGCACGTCGTCTCGAGGAAAGGCGCGATCGGACTCATGCAGCTGACCCCCGATACGGCGGCGACCTTGCGAGTAACCAACGTGTATGATTCAGTCGAGAATATCCGAGGCGGCGCCAAGCAGCTCCGCCGTCTGCTCAACCTGTATCACGAGGATCTCCCGCTGGCTCTGGCAGCCTACAACGCCGGCGTGCATCGGGTGAAGGACCATCGGGTGCCGAAGATCAGAGAGACCCGTCTCTACGTGAGGAAAGTCCTACGCTACTACCATCAGTTCCGGGCGCCCGTCGCAAGGAGACATGACACCACCGCCACGCCTCGAGGCCATGCACACGGCCGCTCCGTTCAGCGAACGGCATCGCTCTAGGCCTTGAGCTTCATCAGCATCGATCGCAGCCGTTCGCGCTGCGCAGGCCTGATACCCGTAAATTCCAATCCGAACGAAGGGCCATCCACCCACCGCACCACCGCATGGTCGATCCGGAGCGGCCATTGTTGATCCTGCAGGAACAAGGACAATTTCAGTGAAGATCCAACCTTGACCTCCGTGATAGAGGTGGCTTTGCAGCCATTCGTCGAGATATCGAGCAGCGTCGCTTCCCCTTCGAACTCGCCTTCGCCAAAAAAGAACA
>DATJGE010000133.1:0-4343 GCA_035495295.1 Nitrospira sp.
ATTCAGCGCTTCGTCTGGCTCGAAGAGCTTGTGGCCGACAATCTTGATCTGCTGTTTCCCGGTCTGGACATCGTCGCTTCCTATCCGTTTCGCGTGACGCGAGATGCCGAAGTGACGATCAAGGAAGACGAAGCTCCAGACTTGATCACGGCCGTCGAAGAGCAGCTCGAGCTGCAAGATTTCAGCTCCCCCGTGCGACTGGAGATCGACGAGACGACGCCACAGCACATTGCGGACATTCTCGCGAAGAAGCTCCAGTTGCCCTCCTACTTGGTGTATACGGGAGACGATCCGATCGGCATGGCGGGGGTTATGGAACTGACTTCGCTCGAACGCCCGGATCTCAAAGACTCGCCCTTTCAGCCGTCCGTTCCTGCACTGTTAACGAAACCGGGCGGCATCCTGAACGCCGTGCGTCAACAGGACGTGCTGCTCTACCACCCCTATGATAGTTTCATGCCGGTGGTGGATTTCGTCCGCGAGGCGGCCAGTGATCCCAATGTCCTCGCGATCAAACAGACGTTGTATCGGGTCAATCCGCGGTCGCCCATTGTCGACGCCTTGATGGAAGCCCGCGTCAATGGCAAGCAAGTGGCGGTTTTAGTGGAGCTCAAGGCCCGCTTCGACGAAGAAAACAACATCGAGTGGGCTCGCAAGCTCGAAGACGAAGGCGTACACGTCATCTATGGTGTGCGCGGGCTCAAAACCCATACAAAACTCTGTCTGGTGGTCCGGCGCGACGCCGATGGTCTCCGACGCTATGTCCATTTGGGCACGGGAAACTATAACGTCGTGTCGAGCCGCATCTACACCGACCTGAGCTACTTGACCTGCGATCCTGTGATCGGCGCTGACGTGTCCGATCTCTTCAATGCCCTGACAGGGTACTCGCGCAAGAAATCCTACGAGAGACTGCTGGTCGCGCCAACGGCACTGAGGCGGGAGATTCTCGACCGGATCGATCGGGAAATTCACCATCACCGCGAACGTGGTGGGGGTTACCTCTCTTTCAAGATGAATGCGCTGGTCGACAAGCCGTGCATTCAAGCGCTGTATCGGGCGTCGCAAGCCGGCGTCAAAATTGACTTACAGGTGCGGGGCATCTGTTGCTTACGACCGGGCATTTCCGGAGTGAGCGAGACGATTACGGTACGCTCGGTGGTCGGTCGCTTCCTGGAGCATGCCAGGATCTACTACTTTCAAAATGCGGGGCAGCACGAAGTGCTCCTCGGCAGCGCAGACCTCATGCCGCGCAATCTGGATCGCAGGGTGGAAGTGCTTTTCCCCGTGCTGCATCCGCAATGGCGCGACATCATCATCAATGAAATCCTCCGGGTAGGACTGCAAGATAACGTCCAGGCCAGAGAATTGCTGCAGGACGGCAGTTACAGGCGCATTCATCCACTCGATGGCGCTCCGCCGATGAATTCTCAAGAGTGGCTGCTCACGCGCTGGAGGTCTGATCCCAAAAAAGACCCGCTTCTGAGCAAGTAAGCCGGCTCTTCCGACTATGACGCTCCTTGCCCGCCAAGCGTCAGCTTAATTCCGAGCCTCCATCGTATCCTCATAGTGAACTGGCTGCTTGGCCGGCTCGGGAAAGCCTAGGGTCTTGTTGGAGACGCTGGAAACGTGCAGCGGTGCGAATGGTCCGCCCATGTCATAGTCGGTTTTTGTTCTTGATACGCCGGTGACCACGCCCCGCTGATCGAAGAAGACGGCGACATCATGGCGAGTGTCATACGTTCCAATGCCGTTGAAAAACAGTCCATACAATAAGAGGTAGTCAATCGGATTGATGACGGCAGACGCATAAGCGTAGGACCACCATTCTCTGCTCGATCCTTTTATCTCGACTGACAGCTGGCTGTCGGGTTCGCCCAGCAGTTTCATGACCTGTGGCCTGGTCGTCTCCCCGACCTGGATAGTCGCCATCGTCTCGTCGCTGGCCAAGTTCGGGTTTCCAATGGATACGCAGCCGGAGAGCACTAACGACGATAGCACCCACCAAGAACTTCGTAACATGCTCAACTCCATGCGCCCGCTGTTCGAGGAAGGCGGACACGCCAGACAATGCCACAGTGACAGAGAGAAAAGATTACCAAAAACGCGTTCCCAAGAGAACAGGGACGACCCTCATTATCTTGCATGAAGAACACCTATGATGCCACTGGTTCAGACCGTTTCATTTGCGCGAGATTCGCGATGATTTTGTTCTTTACGCAAGACGGCGTGTTGAAGGATTTTCGTCGATATTACTGGCCTAAAAATCGTGGTGTTTGCGATTGCAGGTTCCGTAGAGTCTTCATACAATACGGCTCCTGAAAAGTTCTCACGACGGAGATAGGCAATGACCAATGAGGAGCGCGTTCGGGTCTTTGATTCACAGGGCGAGGCGTACAAGCACGCCTTCCAGATCTTTCTCGAGCATACGGACCAGAAGCGGAACGCCAAGCGATGGCTCCAGCACGTCGTGGACACTCTGCCGGCTCGCAACGTCTTCATCGACGCGGGCGCCGGTAACGGCGAGGTCACGCGAAGCCTCGCTCATGCCTTTGAGCGGACGATCGCCATTGAGCCGAATCTCTATTTATTGAAGCAGCTGCAAGAGGCAGTTCCTGTCGCCGAAGCAATCGGCGAGCCGATCATGACGGCTCAACCGTCGGCACCGGGAGACCTCGTCCTTTGCTCTCACACGTTCTATTACATCCCGGCAGAGGAATGGGTGCCGCACCTTGAGCGTCTCGTGTCATGGATGTCGCCGACCGGCGTCACCGTCGTCGTGCTGCAACACCGCGAGAGCGGATGCATGAACATGGTTCATCATTTTTTCGGCCACCGTTTTGAATTGGGCCGGGCCGCCGACCTGTTTCGCCTGGAACATGGGAATCGGTACGAGGTCGTGACGACGCTCGACCCGGCACATGTGGTGACGCCCGACCTGACCACCACCTATGCGGTTGCTGAATTCATGCTCAATCTGCTGCACGTGAAGGATGCGCCGACGAGGCGCGACGTTGAAGCCTACGTCCAAGCCCAGTTCGCCTGCGCCGACGGCGGGTACCGGATCCCGGTGCATCAGGACTTCTTGCAGATCCGGAACCGAGCGGTCGCTGCCCTTACCTAACCATGCCGGGCAAGTCGCCGAAATCCTCTCACGCCCTCCGGCGAGCGCCTGCCTGCCACGCCGTCCCGCCGACCGAACATTCTCAGGGATTACAGTTGATGATTGCCGACCGACGACGTCTGATACGATATACAATGACATATTGATGCGCACACACTCGAGCCTGCTGATCGGATTGTCCATCCTGGCGTTTGGCGCTTGCGCCGATGAGCAAGGGAGAGGCTATTTACTGCGTCACGCAACCATCACACTCTCGCAAGCGACACGAATCGCCGAGACGAGCGAATCCGGCCGAGCGGTCCGAGCGGAACTTAAGCAATCCGGAACTCGGGTCTTTTACGAGATCGAACTCCTCGATCGCACCGACAGGTCCCGGCAAGTGCGTGTGGATGCGGATACCGGCAAGATTTTCAAGAATCTCGCCCTTCCCTAGAAACATTACATCGCCGTGACGAAATACGAAGGAGCGGCGTCACGGAATAAACGCTGCCATGCGGCGGACCGGGCGGTGCACGCATCAGAACGGAAACCCGAATTGCGCTCTCACGCCCGTCAGGCCATCCCCAAACCGATAACTGACGCCGATCCGCGGGCTATTGAAGATCCAAAGCTTGGCGGGCGTAGCCGAACCCACATTGATTCCAAATTCGAACTGATTCGACACCTCGAGTGGATTCTCACCCGGCAGTGAGAACTTCGCGGGCGGAAAGAAGTAATAATAGAGAAAAGAGAGCCCAACGTCTGGCGATAGGCCCTTCACATCGAAACCGAGCGGATGCCGCACTTCCAGGCCGCTTTGAAGTGTCCCGTAATTCGTGTTGGCGCTCGTTGACTGTCCTATGGCCGAATCCCCTGCCGCCGCCAGTTTCGTGCCGACGCTCACCATGAAGTCCACTGCCTTGGAAAGTATCTGGTCCATATCGTTCACAACACTGTCGGCAGCTTCAACGGTTGTCGGGATTCTCCTAGGGCCGACGATTGCGGGTTGCTCGCCTCCTGCGCGGAGAATCGGCTCCCAGTCTCACCCGCCAGGAACCAGGCTCTCGTCGTCGGGGCAGAAAAGCCCTCCGCGACTCAGCCGTTGAACCATGGATTTCACCCGTCGACGCCTCCGCGCATTCGGCGTACAGCATTGCTATCGTGGAACCAAAAGAACGAACACGGTTCGTCATGCGCTGTTGGAAATGCAACGGCCCCCTCAGGGATGAGACGACCCTCG
>DATJGE010000134.1:0-9260 GCA_035495295.1 Nitrospira sp.
GGTGGGAGAGGCACGCGCCTCTCCCACCTACTGGTGGTGCTTATCCCGTCGCGCAAATCATCAGCGCTCCGGGTCGAGCAAGCTCGGTTTGGCAAGAGCGCGTGAACTGGCTGTAACCGACAGCTAGGATCGCTTCACGGAGGGGCGAGGCTTCGAAAGGAGCCTCGCCCCTCTTCGTTGTGGGCCACTTCGTGTTTGTTGTCTGCTTCGTATACGCAATAGGTAGGCAGGCGGTACAAGCCAGCGCTGTTTTGACCATCCCCTTTTGTTCTACCGGTCTTTTGCCTCAGGAGGTATGCTGCTTCTGCGCGCTTGACGGGCCAGGGGGGGTCCAGTACAGTTGTCAATGTTTTGTACTTTCCTGTGGTTTCATGGCCTTCCATGAGGTGCGGGCAGCGTGACCTCCGGTCAAGACCAGTCAATCCCATTTGCGGCAAAGGCGATACCATTTGACGAATTCCTGGCCGTAGGAAAGCTCCCTGAGGGGTACTTGACGAGCGAATATGTGGCGCAGCAATTCGTTGAGCGGCTTGTTCACTACATACTGAGCGTGCCTTCGGGCAGCTACACCATGGCGCAGCTGAGTCATCTCTTGGAACAACTTGATCCGCGGACACAGGTCTTCTTCTTCAAGCGCTTAAAGGAAACCAGCCCCGACAGCCTAAAGGACTTCGCCCCGCTTTATTATGGTTTTATGAACGAGTTCCATTCGCTTCTTTTTACTTAACCCCTAAATTTCCGCTTGTCCGCCCCCGATTCTCATGTATAATTGGATACTCGCATATAGCACTGGAATATAAAGGAGTTCTATGAATTCGACTCTTCAGCGCGCCGTTACCAGCTTTTACAACTTAGTGTATGAAGCCCAGACCTTTGCCACAACGATGGCACGGATCGATACCGCCGAGCAGGAGCACTATGCAGGTAGGATCGAAGGCCTCAACTGGGTCTTGGATCGATGTCAGGAGCTTGAGGACATGGATACCAATTTGACCCCTTCGTCGCTCCAACGCGTTCTCACGGAGGTCAAGTCTGATCTTGATCACGAGCTCTCGGTCCAGCGGCGTGAAAAGGGTCGCCGTGCGGATGGCCGTGAAGAGGCGCTCAACTTCGTGGCGGATTACCTGTCAAGTCTGATTACCGCGACGGAAATCGAATCGGCCAAGACTCCCGCCGCCTAGAGTTCCATCCTTCACGACTCGTCATCCCTCTCCCGTCCGGAGCCGATCCCGTGATGCGTGAGTGGATCATTTTTGCTCTATGTTTGGGCGTCGGCGGGCATGTCGCCCTCGGCGTGATGCTCCATGCACCTAATTTCTGGCCTTGGAGTACGGCCGGATTCTACGGCCTTTTGAGCGGACTGGCCGTATATGCGGTGGTTCAGGCCGGCCGAGCACTTTGGAGGCTGTACCGAGTTTCCAAAAGAAACGAACACCCCTCATCACGCAGCTCTTGGTAAACTATTCTGCACCATTGACCACGCGGAGCCGCTTGCCTACAATTCACCTATGCCACTTCCTCCACGGAAACCAGGCGGTCAAGGTTGGCCTTCCGGCATGGCAAGGCCGGCCAGAGCGCGAACCGAGCAAGAAGACCAGTTTCGCGCGCTCAACGCCTCATTGTTGTATTGCCCCCGCTGTCGAGTCGCCACACCCACTCGGGAACGGCTGCTCCTCGTTCTTCCAACCGGTAACCTCTACGAATACCTGTGCCAGCAGTGCGGAACCTCGACCGGCTCCAAAACCGAACACGAACGCCAGGGCATGTTGAGGCCGTAAGTCGTAGGCTAAGATGCGACAGATGGTGACGACAGAAAAGGTTAGAGAAGTTGGTCGAGAGGAATCCCTTCTTCAATCAACATCACCGGAATGTCCTCACGAATCGGATAGAGAATTTTTCGATCGGCTCTGATCAGGCCGCCGTCCAGCAGTTCCGTCACCGGCTTTTGCCCCTTGTTCTTGAGCATGCCCCGGCTGACCGCATCGTTTATCTTGGTGATCAGCGCGTCATCGGCCAACGTCACATCGAGTTTCGTCTCAGGACAACAGAGAATGGACAACAGATCCTTGTCGACTTGCATCGGACGTTTTCCGCTCTGCGGCTCTGCCATAGAGTCTCTCACATCGATGGCCGTGCACCGGTGGCGACAGGATAAAGCACCGTCGTCCAGGGATCAAGACCGCGTCGTGCATTCAATGCCGCCGGATGTTTCTGTTACACTGTGCCGCTGATCATGCTGGCTTACGGAATTCCATGATGAGGACGCTGTCACGCTATCTTTTAACGGGCCTATTGGTCCTCCTGCCGACCTGGGCGACGGTCCTCATCCTCTCCGCGCTGCTGAGCGCCGTCAATCGCGCGATCTCCGACCTCCTGGGACAAATGGGCTTTATCGCAACGCCGTTCATCGGGATTCTCTCGTTTATGCTCCTGGTGCTGGCCGCCGGCGCCTTCGGCACCCATTTGCTGGGCAGTCGCATCATCGCGGCGCTCGAACGATGGATCACGCAGATTCCCCTCGTCAGGAGCATCTATCTCACCATAAAAGGCATGACCGATCTGTTCCAGTTCCGTTCGCGCTTCGGCCGTAGCACCGTGATCGCATTTCCGTTTCCCCGGGATGGGGTTTGGGCTTTGGGATTCGTCATGGGCCCTGCGCCGAAAGCTGCCCAGGTCGATCCCTCCTCAACCCTCTTGATGGTATTCGTGCCGACTGCCATTCATCCCTTTACCGGCTACCTGGCCTTCGTCCCGCAGCCGCAGGTCCGCCCGCTGAATCTCCTTCCAGAAGACGCCATGAAAATGGAATTTTCCGCAGGCTTCTATAAGCCCGCAGATGGTTGGCTCGGCGCGCCAAGGACGACATAGCGCCATGGACTTCTCTCGCGAGCTGACCGTCCGAGCAGCCGCCACCGAGGATGTCGATTGCATCGTCGGCTTCAGCGCCGCCATGGCCTGGGAAACGGAGCGGCGGCAGCTGGACCATGCGAGGCTGCGCGAGGGTACCCTCTCGTTGCTCCGCACGCCGTCCCTTGGATTTTTTATGGTCGCGGAAACCCGAACATCAGGGGGTCCGGTGGTCGTCGGACAACTCATGATCACTTATGAATGGAGCGACTGGCGCAACGGGTTGTTTTGGTGGATTCAAAGCGTCTACGTCGACCCGGTCTGGCGTCGAAGAGGCGTCTTCCGCGGCATGCACGAGGCGGTCCTCTCGCAGGCCAAGGCGGACCCCACGGTGTGTGGGATCAGGCTCTACGTCGAGGAAGGGAACGAGGCCGCGAAAGCCGTCTACCAGCGGCTCGGAATGTCGCCTTCCAGCTACAAGGTCTACGAGCAGGACTTCGTGCTGGCTACGCACACTCGGGAACATCCGCCTCGCAGTTCATAACATAAGGAGATGCTATTCCATGCGTCTTGTTCATTCTCTCTTAATTTTTTCCGTTGCGGCCATTGTCATTCAAGGTTGCGCGTTCAGCCGCGGGACACTGGGCGACGACATCAAAACGGAAGCGGTCACTTCGATCAAGAAAGGCGTCACGACGAAAACTGAGGTCCTTGAGTTGATGGGAGCCCCAGATCGTGTGCACCCGCTTAATGGTCGGGACGTCTATCAGTACTATCGCTATGATGCGAAAGCCGGAAGCCTGCTGCTGATTTTGGTCAACTTCTCGCGTATTTCTGTCAAGGGCGATGACGTCTTCGTCGTGATCAATCAAAACGGCATTGTCGAGGAGGTGATGTCGTCCAAGCGCACAGAAAACTTGGAGTTCCGCTTCTGGCCGTTCGGGGAATAGAATGAGACATCCCTCGCGCCTCCATTACTCAGTGCTTCTCGTCGTTGTCATTACCGCACTTTTTACCGGCTGCAATGTCGTCCGCGTGACCTTGAATACCCCGCTGACGGCCGAGGACGTAGCTTTTATCGTTCCCGGACACACCACGTTATTGGAGGTCGTAGACAGACTCGGCTCGCCGGATTCGATTAATAATTCCAATACTGGCATCGTATCAATACATCGTTTTTTGGACATGAAGTATGCGCGTATCAATTTCGGATGGTTGGCCAAACCCTGGTCGCCCGTCGATCCCGATCTTGTCTTCTCCCGTACAGGGTTCGGAACGGACGCTTTCCAGGTGTTCTATGACTCGAACGGCGTTGTGCTCCAATACAGTTTTCTTAGACATGTGATGGAACGTCCGTTCCATCCCTATCCGTTCTAGTTGAACTCGAGTTGCTGCAATTGCCGCCTCCGCGCCGAGCAGTTATAATTCCGCCCCCATGACCTCTCTTCGAATGACCCTTCGACCGGTGCTCACCCTCGCACTGTGCTGCCTCCTCGTGTCCTGCCTTCAGGCGCATGCGAGCGATCCGACGGAGCCGCGCTCACGCGCACGTGATCTAGGCATCGCAATCGGCACTTATGCCCCCGGTCCGCTGAACGCGATTACCGACGTGGCCGGCGTTAAAGTTGGTCATACCACGCTGATCTCTGGCGACGGACCGCTCAAACCCGGCCATGGACCGGTCCGCACCGGCGTGACCGTCGTCATTCCTCGGGATGACGTGTGGCACAAGAAGGTACCTGCCGCATCGTTCGTTCTCAATGGGACCGGCGAGATGACGGGCCTTGCCTGGGTCAGCGAATCAGGGTTTTTGGAGTATCCGATCGCGCTCACCAACACACTAAACGTTCCCAGAGTCGCCAACGGAGTCATGACCTGGATGATCGCTCAGTATCCGGAGATCGGTATCACCGACGACACCTTGACGCCGGTCGTGGCTGAATGCGATGACAGCCGCCTCAACGATATCCAAGGCCGGCACGTATCGGAAGTTGATGTGGTTTCGTCGCTCAAGGGTGCGGTCGGTGGTCCGGTCAAAGAGGGCACGGTAGGCGCAGGCACCGGTATGGTCTCCTACGGTTTCAAAGGGGGGATCGGCAGCTCATCCCGGAGACTTCCCGATCGAGAAGGGGGGTATACGGTCGGCGTACTGGTCAACGCCAATCATGGTCGCAAACCGGAATTGATCGTCTCGGGAATTCCCGTCGGCCGCCTGTACGACCCCTCTTCTGCCGCAACGCCACTGGTGCAGTCCACGCAGAGTGAAGGCTCCATCATTATCATCGTCGCCACGGATGCGCCGGTGGACGCAAGGCAACTCAGCAGGCTCGCCAAGCGAGCGGCATTGGGGCTGGCCAGAACAGGCTCAACCGCCAGGCATGGCAGCGGCGACTTTATTCTGGCCTTCTCGACGGGGAACGTCATTCCGCATTATCCTGAACATCCCACCTACGCCCTATCCCATCTCGCCGACACGCATCTCAATCCTCTGATTACTGCGACGGTCGAAGCGACAGAAGAAGCCATTCTCAACGCGCTGACCATGGCCACGACGGTCGTTGGCCGCGACGGTCACCGCGTTGAAGCGATCTCGCTCGCGCGGCTGCGCGAGATCCTGGCCACCGGCGCAAGATGACCGGGTCCGGCGCTTGCATTTTGATCGGTGTGCTCGTTATTCTCACGCGCGTCTTGACGGGGAGGTCCGCATGAACGAATATCAGATTGGTGGCGGCCTTCGCCTCTTGACGGCCGTAGAAAAAACCGACGCCTTTGGCGAGTTCCTGAAGACGAGGATGGTTCGGGCACTCGAGACAGAAGACCCGACAGAACTGCACTACCTCCTCGCTCAATTGGACGACTACCATTCCTACATGTGGCGCTACTACAAGAAACTTGCAAAAGAACGCGCTGAACGAATGAATCCTGGCGTTTAGAGAATCGCAGACTGATGGTCACACAAGAGACGAAAAGCCAAACAGCCACCGGACTCCGGTTCGCCTCGGCCTTGTCCACAAACACGGACACTGAGGCGGCTATCCGCGACCTCGCCGACGCCGTTCGAATGCAACTTGGCCACGGGACGATTCACTTGGCCTTTGTTTTTTACTCGCCTCACCATGCGGCCAAGGCCGAGCTTATCGCCAGAATGATCGGGGAGGAACTCTCCATCGAGGTCTGCATCGGCTGCTCCGGCGAAGGGGTGATCGCCGACGCGGAGGAATTGGAAACGGCGCCGGCGCTGACCCTGTGGGTCGGCTGCCTGCCTGACGTTCGCCTCACTCCTCTGCGGCTCTCGTTTTCCGAAGTTCAGGATCAACTTCTCATGCCCGGATGGCCTGAGCCGAGCGCCGCACCGAGCACGTTCATTCTTCTGGCCGACCCGTTCACTACGCCCATGCAGGATGTCTTATCGGCCATGGCAGACCGATATCCCAACGCCAAAGCGATCGGCGGCTTGGCCGGAGGCGGTCGCGGGCCGGGAGACAATCGGCTCCTCAAGAACGGGAACGTCTATGAGGGAGGCGTCGTTGGAGTACAGCTGTGCGGATCCATCGCCGTAAGAACCGTGATCTCGCAGGGCTGTTGTCCGATCGGCGAACGGTACGTGGTGACACGTGCCGAACAGAACACGATCTTCGAGCTTGGAGGTAAACCTGCGCTCGCCCGGCTTCAAGAAGTCTTTCAATCGCTGGAAGGGCCCCGCCGTCGGGACGCGCATCGAGCCTTGCATATCGGCATCGCCATCGATGAACATCGCAGCCGCTTCGAGCGCGGCGATTTTCTGGTGCGGAATCTGGTCGGAGCCGACCAGCAGACTGGAGCAATCGCCATCGGGGATTTGGTCCAGGAAGGCCAGACCGTTCAGTTCCAGGTGCGCGACGCCAAATCGGCCAGCGACGATCTCCATGTCCTGCTCGCCGCCGATCGTGCGAAGCATCGCAACCCGCCGTTAGGCGCGCTTCTCTTCAGTTGCTGCGGTCGGGGCGAGGGCCTGTTCGGCCGTAGACATCATGACACTTACGTTGTCCAGGAACGCGTAGGGCCAATCCCTGTTGCAGGGTTTTTTGCACAAGGCGAAGTGGGTCCGGTGGGCGGCAGGAACTTTCTTCACGGGTACACGGCGAGCATCGCGCTTTTTTCGCGGCCGGATGACGGGTCAGGACAGTCCGTGACGTCCGACGGGCACCTCTAACCCGGTCTTTCCGCAGATTCCGCCACATTCCGAACGAGCCAAGCCAAACGGAGGAGTCATCATGCCGTTCGAAGAAAACCGGCCAGAAGGCAAAGAGGTCACGACGTCCTCCGGGTTGCAGTACGTTGATCTCAAAGTCGGTACCGGAGCATCAGCTCAGACCGGCCAAACCGTCACCGTGCATTACACCGGGTGGCTGGAAAACGGAAAGAAGTTCGACAGCTCCGTCGATCGCGGCCAACCCTTCTCGTTTCCCCTCGGCGCAGGCCGGGTCATCAAGGGCTGGGATGAAGGCGTTCAAAGCATGAAGGTCGGAGGCAAACGAAAGCTCATCATTCCCTCGAATCTTGGATATGGCGCCCGCGGGGCCGGTGGCGTGATTCCACCGAATGCCACTCTTATTTTTGAAGTGGAGCTGCTTGGCGTGTGACCGGAGCAACGTTTCGTCGGACCATGAAACAGACGCCTTTGATTGAACAGCATCGTGCGCACGGAGCAAAACTTGTCGACTTCGCGGGCTGGGAGATGCCGATTCAATATGCCAGCGTGGTCGACGAGTACCACACCGTGCGATCCGCGGCCGGCCTCTTCGACGTCAGTCATATGGGACGCTTGACTGTATCCGGCGTGGGAAGTTTGCACTTCCTCCAACGAATGACGACGAACGATGTCTCAGCGCTCTCGATCGGTCAGGCTCAATACTCGATGGTTTGCAACGAAAAGGGAGGCATCAAAGACGACATCTTCGTCTACCGGACGAAAGACACAGAATATCTGCTCTGCGTCAATGCGTCCAATCGTGAAAAGATTTTCCAGTGGCTCTCGGAACATCGGACGGCGGACGATCGTTGCCTGCTGCAAGACCAAAGCGCCGCGCTCGCTCAACTCGCGATCCAAGGGCCTGCCTCCCGCGACATTCTCATCGCCGCAGGAGCCGAGAATATCGGTGACTTGAAATTACACCGTTGCCGCGACACTCGGATCGCGGGCGTTGACTGCTTCCTGGCAAGAACCGGATACAGCGGAGAGCTTGGCTACGAGCTCAATGTCGCGGCCGGTCAGGCGGTGCACATATGGCGATCTCTGTTGCGCGAAGGGGCCGGCAAGGGATTGAAGCCAGCGGCGCTCGGCGCGCGCGATCTGCTGCGTCTAGAAATGGCATTCTTGTTGTACGGAAACGATATCGGCGAGGACACCACGCCAATCGAAGCGGGGGCCGCCTGGGCCGTGAGTTTTGACAAGGGAGAGTTTTGGGGACGACAGGCGTTATTCGAGCAGACGCAAGAGGGGCCACTACGCCGATTGGTGGCATTCGAACTGGTGGAGAAATCCGTGCCGCGTCACGGATTCCGCATTCTTGACCCCGCGTCATCGGAACCCATCGGCGAAGTGACCAGCGGTAATTTGTCACCGTTGCTTCAAAAGGGTATTGGTATGGGCTACGTGCCGACGCCCTTTGCCAAGCCTCACATGGCCATCGGGATCGACATCCGGGGGAAGATCCTGCCGGCGGTCATCGTCAAGCCGCCGTTTTACCGGAAACCCAAAAACACGCAGCACTGACGCCGAAGTTCATCAACCGCATCGGCGGCGGGCGCAAGAGCCGTATGCCATGACCAGAAACATCTTCACCGGCAAAGTCCTTACGCTTAACATTGACACCGTCACGCTGCCTAACGGCGTCACGATCGACCTGGAAATGGTTCGCCATCCGGGCGCGGCAGCAGTTGTTCCGCTTAAGGACAGTGAGACCGTCGTCTTGATCAGACAGTTTCGTCATGCCGCCGGAGGCTTTATTTACGAAATTCCGGCGGGAAAGCTAGATCGTGGCGAAGATCCGTTGCACTGTGCAGCGCGTGAACTGGAAGAGGAGATCGGCTACATTCCGGGCCGGCTCGAACGTCTCACAAGCATTCTGACCGCCCCCGGTTTTACGGATGAAGTCATCCATATCTACAAGGCGACGGATATGACTCCCGGCCGGCAGCGTTTGGATCGCGATGAGGTCCTTGAGATCTTAGAAATTCCGTTGAAGGAGGCGATCAGAATGATCGGTGGGGGACTAATTCGCGATGCGAAAACAATCGTGGGATTGCAACTGGTTCGCGGAGAGAAGTGACTTGAGCACTCAAGGAGCCATCCGCTTTCGGCGGAAGGCTCCTCAAGCCAGCTAGCCTCGCCAAAGAACGGATTACTTTCCGCCGCCCTTCTTCTCGTCTTT
>DATJGE010000135.1:0-11484 GCA_035495295.1 Nitrospira sp.
CCTGGCGGAGGTTTTCATACGCCACTCCTGCGAACAGGTTGATTTTCTGCTCCTGTCTGACCAGCCCATCCTCCGTGAACAGCGAGTTCGGTGTTGTGCTCGAGAAGAAGTTGACGGTCGTATCGATCGTCGCCTTGGTGGCATTGCACGCGGCAAGGTTTAATCCAAAGACAAGGACCCCGGAAGCGGTCAACACACGACGTACCGTTTCGCGTACCATCGCTCCTCCTTTCGGGTAAAAACACTTCGTCACAAGAGGTCACACTTTCAGCCTTCTGAAGAAGCAAAGGATAGGCCCAAGTCGAAAAGGAGGAAAGGCAGCGCAGTTAAGCGGAAAACTATAGTGCGTTCCCTAGGCGGAAATCACCAACGCCATGGATTTCCATGGCGCGAGGAGGACAACTTGTCCTTTTCCAGGGACAGGATGCAAATCATGACCACTCTTTAAAAATGACGAATACGGCGCCCGCCATCATGCCGAAACCGAGGACGTAATTCCATTTCAGCGGCTCACGGAGATAGAGCACAGAAAACACGCAGAAGACCGCCAGAGTGATCACTTCCTGGATGGTCTTGAGCTGCGCCGCGGTGAAATCATAGTGGCCGATCCGGTTGGCCGGTACTTGGAAGCAGTATTCGACGAACGCAATGCCCCAACTGACGAGGATCGCGATCCACAGAGGAGCGTCTTTGTACTTGAGATGTCCATACCACGCGAGCGTCATGAAAATGTTGGAGATGGTCAACAATATGATCGTCCGCATATGCCTCCGTGTGCATAGTTCATGACCGGCTGAAGACCATCGGCGTCTTGAGCCCCTTTTCTTTGTTTTCCTCTCTCACGGGGATGGGGACGAATCAATGGCTGGCGGATGGCGCTCATCTGGAGTTTTTTTTCACCCGACCACCTCGCGCGTAGACGCGGCTTACACCAAGCGCTCCCAGCGGTCGGGACTCTACCGTTTGCGCGTCTTCATTCAAGGGGTGGCCTGTTTAGCCTCAAACGTGCGCGCGTGTAGGAGCACCGCCTATTTACAATACGATTGATCTGGTGTGCGCCTTTCGCGAGCACAAGAGGCTAACAGGCCGCCCCGATGTTCCACACTTCTTCAGCCCATTCCCGCTTCTTTCAGCACCTGTCCCGTGTAGGACCGCTTCGAGCGTGCGATGTCTTTCGGCGGCCCCTCGGCGACGATCTCCCCGCCCCGGTCCCCTCCTTCGGGACCGAGATCGATAATCCAATCGGCATTCTTGATCACGTCCAGATTGTGCTCAATCACGAGCACGGTGTTTCCGGCTTCGACAAGACGGTCCAGTACATCGAGCAAGCGCTGAACGTCGGCAAAATGCAGCCCGGTCGTCGGCTCGTCAAGGATGTACAATGTGCGCCCGGTCGCGCGCTTGGACAATTCCCGTGACAGTTTGACGCGCTGCGCTTCGCCGCCGGACAACGTCGTGGCCGATTGGCCGAGCTTCACATAATGCAGTCCGACGTCATGTAATGTTTGAAGCTTGGCTTTGATCAACGGAATGTGCTCAAAGAATTCGAGCGCGTCATCGACCGTCATGTTCAGCACCTCGGCGATGCTTTTGCCCTTGTGCAGAATCTCCAATGTTTCGCGGTTGTAGCGCTGGCCCTTGCACACTTCGCAGGTCACATACACGTCCGGCAGAAAATGCATCTCGATTTTGATCAGCCCGTCGCCCTGACAGGCTTCGCACCGTCCGCCTTTCACGTTGAAGCTGTAGCGGCCGGGCTTGTAGCCGCGGACGCGCGATTCCGGCAAATTCGAATAGAGATCCCGAATATGGCCGAAGAGCCCCGTATAGGTCGCCGGATTGGATCTGGGCGTCCGGCCGATCGGCGACTGATCGATGTCGATCACTTTGTCGAGCGCCAGCACACCCTGCAGATCCTTGCACCCGTCGATCTTCGGCTTCTTGTGATACAGCAGCTGTGACAGGGAATGAAACAGCACTTCGAGCACGAGCGTGCTCTTCCCGGATCCCGACACCCCCGTGACGCACGTCATCAACCCCAACGGAATGCGAACCGTAAGATCCTTAAGGTTGTGCTTCTTGGCGCCAATGACGGATAAGAAGCCCTTCGGCCTTCGCTCCCGTCGTGGAACCGAGACCGCCTGGTGGCCCCGTAGATATTGCCCCGTGAGCGAATGCGAGTCATTCATGACCTGTTGAGGCGTGCCTTGGGCAATAATGTGGCCGCCGTGCGAACCTGCGCCCGGCCCCATGTCGACAATGTGATCGGCCGCGAGCATCGTTTCGGCATCGTGTTCAACAACGACGACGGTGTTGCCGAGGTCCCGCAATCGGAGCAGTGTCTGCAACAGCCGGCGGTTGTCGCGTTGGTGGAGCCCAATGGACGGCTCATCGAGAATATATAAGACGCCGACGAGTCCGGACCCGATCTGTGTGGCGAGCCTGATGCGCTGCCCTTCACCGCCCGACAGCGTCGCAGCCGCTCGGTCGAGCGTCAGATAGTCCAGGCCGACGTTGACGAGAAATCCCAGCCGTTCCCTGATTTCCTTGAGAATCCGGTGGGCAATCACCATTTCCCGCTCCGTGAAGGTCAGCGACCCGAAAAAGTCGGCGGCCGACCGCACGGATCGTCTTGTCACGTCGGCAATCGATTGCTTGGCGATCTTGATGGAAAGGCTCTCAGGCCTTAGCCTGGCGCCATGGCAGGCTTCGCAGGGTTCAAGGAGCGTAAGATCTTGCTCCTCGCCGGCATCCGGCGTCACCGCATAGCCGATGCCATCGCAGGAGGCACAGGCTCCGTGAGGACTATTGAACGAGAAAATGCGCGGCGTGATCTCGGGATAACTGACACCGCACCGGATGCAGGCGAGCTGTTCACTGTACAGCAGCGTCTTCCCTTCCTCGGTCAGGACTCCCACGAGCCCGCCGGCGAGTTTCAACGCCGTTTCGACCGAGTCGGCTAACCGCCGCGCCAGCGCGTCGCCCGGCTTCATGATCAACCGATCGATGACGATCTCGATTGTGTGCTTCTTTTGTTTATCGAGCGCAATGTCCTCGTCCAGGTCCACGGGCTTGCCGTCGACCCTTGCCCTGACGTAGCCGGCTCGACGCATGTCATGAAGCTCTTTGCGGTATTCACCTTTCCGGCCGCGAACGATCGGCGCGAGTATTTGAAATCTGCTTCCTTCCGTGAGGGCGCCAATGGCATCCACCATCTGCTGCACCGTTTGAGCCGTGATTTCCTGACCGCATTGATGACAATAGGGCCGGCCCACGCGCGCGAACAACAGGCGCAGGTAGTCATAGATTTCCGTGACCGTGCCGACGGTCGAGCGCGGATTATGGCTCGTGGATTTCTGTTCAATGGAAATGGCTGGCGAGAGCCCTTCAATGGAATCCACGTCCGGCTTGCCCATCTGCTCGAGGAACTGACGGGCGTAGGCTGATAGCGATTCCACATACCGGCGTTGTCCCTCGGCGTAGATGGTGTCAAAGGCGAGCGACGACTTGCCGGAGCCGCTCAAGCCGGTGATGACGACTAACTTGTCGCGCGGGATCTCGACGTCAATGTTCTTGAGATTGTGCTCGCGAGCGCCCTTGATGATGATGGCGTTGCCCATAGGCGCAAGATTATAACACTCGAACCGCTCACGAGGGTGGAAGGGAATTGCTCATGCGAGCTTGGCCACCGCAAGGCGTTCAAAAAGGCGGCCGGCAAGGCCGCAGCGAGCAAAGAGTCGAGACGTCTGTTGTCTGACACGTCGAGACTCCGAGCGATGCGAGAACGACGCCCGCCGCCTTTTTCAACGCCTTGCTTGCCTTGACAAAGCCGGAAGCCCGGTGCTACGACCCATCTCTATGTTCCTCACGAAGGATTCCGTGACCGAGCCACCTGCCTCCGAGGCCTCTGCCCGCGCCGTTTCGACGTGGTCGGGCTCTGCGCGCGAACAAGCCGTGCAGCGCATGTTCACGGCCATTGCCGGCGTCTACGACCTCAACAACACGGTCTTGAGCTTCGGACTGCACTACCGTTGGAAGAAAATCACGTCCAACGCCGTGCCTTCCGTCGAGAACGGCACGGCGTTGGACGTCGGTGCCGGTACGGCGGACCTTGCCCTATTAGTCGCGCCTCGTATGGGAGCACACGGACGGATCATCGCGTCCGACCTCAACCATGCCATGCTCGTGGAAGGCTTGAACAAAATCTACGGGAAGGGTTTGAGGAAAAACATCACCTGCCTTCAAGCGAATGCCGAACATCTGGGATTCGGCGACGACACGTTCGATGCCGTGACGACGGGCTTCTGCATGCGCAACGTCGGCAACCTGCCGCAGGCGATCGGCGAAATCCATCGAGTCATGAAACCGGGTGGCATATTTGTGTGCCTGGAATTTTCCCGACCGGTATTCGCGTGGCTTCGGACGCTTTACGACTGGTATTCGTTCAAGCTGCTTCCCTGGATCGGCACCAAAGTGGCGAGGGACACCACCGGCGTGTACGAATACTTGCCGGCCTCGATCCGAACGTTTCCCGATCAAGAGCGGCTGTGCCGCATGCTTCGTGATGCCGGCTTTCGGGATGTGTCATATAAGAACTTGACCGGAGGAATCGTCGCGATCCATCGAGCCGTGAAATGAATTCCATCCTCTACATTTTCCTTCCTTGCAAGAAGGTCTACCCGATCGGCATCACCTATTTGGCGGATTGCATCCACCGCCGGAAGCCCGAGGTCAGGCAGCGCATTCTGGATCTCTCGCTCTACCCGGTGTCCCAGCGGAGCCGCGCCATCCGGGAGGTCATTGCCGAATTTCAACCGGACCTCGTCTGCTTCTCATGGCGGGACATTCAGATTTTTTCGCCCCATGAAGGCGACAGTTCTCTGGAGCACGCCTTCAATTTTTATTTTGCGAGCAACCCCATTAAGCGCATCGCCGCGTCTTTTGCAGGGCTTACACAGCTCTATCGCTATTACAGCCATATCCATACGGTGCTGTCTTATCCCTGGCTCGTGCGCAAAGAGTTTCCCAAGACACAGCTTATGATTGGTGGCGGCGCCTTTACCGCCTTTGCCGAGCAACTCATCGAGAAATTGCCTGAAGGCATCATCGGTCTGCTGGGCGAGGGCGAAGATGCGATTCTGAAGGTGATCGAGGGCCGCTCAATCGAAGATGAACGGTACATCGTAAAGGAAGGGAACCGGATCAAGAAGGGCCGACAGGGCTCGCCGGCGCTGCTCGATGCCCTCACCGTTGATCTGCCCTACCTCACCTCAATTTTCCCTCAGTACGGGGAATACGTCGGCGAATCCATCGGCGTGCAATCGAAACGAGGCTGCCCCTATGACTGCGCCTTTTGTCTCTACCCATATATTGAGGGCAAGCGAGTACGCTACCGGCCCGCGGACATGGTCGTGCGCGACATCTCGCAACATTATCGTCAGTGGGGAGCACGCCGTTTTTGGTTCACGGACGCCCAGTTCATTACCGGCAAGGAAGCCTATCCACAGTGCACCGAGATTCTTGAGCGCATCGTCAGCGAGAAGCTGGAGATTGAATGGTCCGGATACATCAGGACCTCCTTGATCACGCCTGACTTGGCCAAGTTGATGGTGCGGTCGGGCGTCGGTGATTTGGAAGTTGCCATCACGTCCGGTTCCCAGGAGGTCCTCAACAATCTCCACATGGGATTCAAGCTCGAGCGGCTGTATGACGGCTGCCGCTATCTGGCAGAGGCCGGCTTCCGCGGCAAAGTCATCTTGAACTATTCATTGAACAGCCCGAAGGAAACGGAAGAAACACTCTTACAAAGCGTGGAGTCCTACAAGGTGGTGGCCTCGATTCTGGGCGAAGAGCGCGTGTTCCCTCTTATGTTCTTTCTCGGGATCCAGCCCAACACCGATTTGGAGCAGCGCTTGCTGGAGGAGGGCTACCTTTCTGCGGGCTATAACCCCCTTATGCTGACCCCGAGGAGCATCCGTAAGTTGCTCTATAACCCCGCCCCACTCAACAAGTTCATCGCGAAAGCTTGTTTGCGCGCATGGGAGCGCAAGGCAGGCAGCAGGGACCCTCGCGCATGGAGCGGTTCCTTGTCTCAAGCCGGGGATGCAAACGTGTCCTATGCCGACAAGAGTTTAAGCCGCGGTATTGAAGGCAATTCAGGGCGCGATGCCCTCCTCTCCCTCGAAGAAATTCTGCGTTCCCGCCGCCAGTCCTCGTCAGCGGCCCAACAGCCGAAAACTCACGCCACTTCGGCTGGTTAGCCTCACGTCATTGGGTCACATAATCATTGCTCAATGGCGCTGCCTCTCTCTCGTCCGTGGCTTTTCACGATTGACCCTTGACCTCCGTTTACCTTGCATTCGCGTTGAGGCCAGTGCTATCATTCGCCCTCTTCACACCTGGGGCAAGACGACAACCGATTGGTTTTTCTGACGTTTGTACCAGTTTGCCCTTGTCCGAAGAGCGCCTGGAGGAGGCATCTCGATGTACAAGACGATTTATATTCCGGTCGATAACTCCGACCATTCGAACCAGGCAGTGGACACGGGCGTCCACCTGGCCAAGCTTTTCGGTTCGAAGATCGTGGGCAGCCACGTGTATGCAGCTAAAATGCACGACAAACGCTTCAAGCAAATGGAGGCAGGGCTCCCCGAGGAATATCACGACGAAAAGGAACTCGACCGACAGCGCCAAATCCACGATTCGCTGATTACCCGCGGACTTCAGATCATCACGGACTCCTACCTCGATTACGTCGATAAAAAGTGCAATGAAGCCAACCTACCGATTGAACGGCGCTCGCTTGAAGGGCGGAATTGGAAGGTGTTGGCCGAAGACATCAACACCAACGGTTACGATCTCGTGATCATGGGTGCGTTGGGTGTCGGGGCTGTCAAAGACAGCGTGATCGGCAGCAACACCGAACGTGTCGTTCGCCGCGTGCGGAATTCCGACATGCTGATCATCAAGAACATCCAGCCAATCAGCGGCGGGAAAATCGTCGTGGCGGTCGATGGCAGCCCCTACTCGTTCGGCGGTCTGATGACCGGTCTGCAGCTCGGCAAAGCGTTAAACATGCCGGTTGAAGCGATTTCGGCCTTCGATCCCTACTTCCATTATGCCGCCTTTCACAGCATTTCCGGCGTGCTCAACGAAGAAGCCGGTAAGGTGTTCCGGTTTAAAGAGCAGGAAAAACTGCACGAAGAAATCATCGACAGCGGCCTGGCCAAAATATACCAGTCGCACCTGGATATCTCGCGTGAAATCGCCCAGGCGGAGCAGACCGACGTCAAAACGACGCTGCTCGACGGAAAGGCGTTCGAGAAGATCATTCAGTACGTCCGCAAAGACGTCCCCGCGCTCCTGATCGTCGGCCGCATCGGCGTCCATAGCGATGAGGACATGGACATCGGCAGCAACACGGAGAATCTGTTGAGGAGCGCGCCCTGCAACGTACTCGTCTCGAACCGGAAATATGTGCCGCCGATTGATACCCAGGCCGAGTACACGATCGCCTGGACGGAAGAGGCGCTTCGCCGGATGGAGAAGATTCCCGTGTTCGCCAGAGGGGTCGCCAAGACCGCGATTCACCGCTATGCGATCGAAAAAGGGCATACGATCATCAGCAACACGGTCGTCGATGCCGCCGTCGGACACATTTTGCCGAAGGGCGCTATGGACGCCATGCGCGCCTTAGGAGGCAGTCTGGAGGCTGCAGGCATCGATCGCGACAAAATGCAGGCGGACGACGCCGTCGCCAAGGACCTCATGGGGTCAACCCTCAGCGGCATGATGACGCAGGTGGTCGGAGAAAAGCCGAAGAACTCTGAGGCGACGCAGGCCTATCTCGACCGGATGACCCAAAATTATTACGTCTGCGATGGCTGCGGCTACATCGGTAAGGGCGATACACCGGTGAAATGCCCTGTATGCGGAGCGGAGGGCAATCGGTTCAAGGCCGTCGACAAGAGCATTTTCGAAGCGGCCGCCAAGGCGGAAGGTGAAGTTGAAACCGATCTGGCTTACGACGACGTGCCGATGCAGTGGACGAAGGACGCAAAAGAGGCCATCCGCGCCGTCCCCGCCGGTTTCCAGCGGCGCCGCGCGAAGGCCAAGATCGAAAAAAGCGCCCGCAAGCTCGGCATGACGACGATCACGTTGGAGTACGCCGCCCCCATGATCAAGGAAGCGGCGTCCGAAGATTACCAACCCATTTTCGCCAACAAAGGCGCGGGCACTTCTGTCGAGGCCCAAACGAAGTTGGCCGAAGTTCAGGAAAACGGGCGGCAGGAAGACGGCAGCAACGCCCATGCAGAAAGCGCTTCCTACAGCTGGACAGTCGAGGCGCAGGCTAGGCTCGACCGCGCCCCCGAGGGCTTCATGCGCGACTGCACGAAGGCGCTCATCATCAAACATGCTGATAAACTCGGCACCACGCATATCACGCTGGAAGTCGCCAACGAGGGCATCGAGCAAGCCAAAGGGTATATGGAAGAGGCAATGAAGACCGGGAATTTGAAAGACATGATCGCCACCCTCACGGGCAAAGCTGCCAAATAAGGGATGAAACCGCTTCCGATCTTCAATCCGTCGCTTTCAGGAGCGCTGGGATCCCTTCCGCAACAACTCACGCGGTTCTTCACTCCACGTCCGCAGGGAGAAGGACCGTACGACGGGCGGACGGTCGACGATTTTAAGCCCTATCTCATCGCCCTCAACTTGACGAAGCGCTGCAATCTGAAATGCGACCACTGCTATCTCGACGCCACGACCAAGGCCGCGGGCGGCAATGACGAACTCACGACCGAGGAGTGCTTCCGCCTGATCGACCAGATTGCCGAGGTCAACAAGGGCTGTTTGCTCGTGATCACCGGCGGCGAACCGCTGGTGCGGCCCGACATCCTTGACATCGCGCGTCATGCGGTAAAACTCGGCTTCATGGTCGTCTTCGGCACAAACGGCATGTTGATCGACGACCGGATGGCCAAAAAGCTGGTCGAGATCGGGGTGATGGGTGTCGGCATCAGCATCGATTCCCTGAATGCGCAGAAGCACAACGCGTTTCGCGGCGTTCCCGGCGCCTGGGAAGCGGCCGTCGCCGGCATCGAAGCCAGCAAACGTAATGGGCTGCAGTTCCAAGTCCACTTCAGCGCCCAGCCGATGAATTATCAGGAGCTACCGGCCGTCGTGGAATGGGCTCATGGGCTCGGCGCACGCGTGCTGAACGTCTTCTTTATGGTCTGCACCGGCCGTGGGGAGGAACTCACGGACATCACGCCTGCCCAGTATGAAGAAGTGCTCGGCTACCTCGTCAAATGTCAGGACGACTATCAAGGCATGCTGATTCGGGCCCGCTGCGCGCCCCACTTCAAACGGTTGGCCTATGAGAAGGATCCCAACTCGCCGATCACCAAAGCGACCGGCTATATGGGCGGCGGCTGCCTTGCCGGGACGAACTACGCGCGTGTGACGCCAAACGGCGAATTGACGCCCTGCCCGTACATGCCACTCTCGGCCGGCAATGTGCGCGAACAGAGCTTCGCCGACCTCTGGGAGAAGTCCGATATCTTCAACTCCTTCCGCTATCCGCAGCTGAAGGGCAAGTGCGGTGATTGCGAGTATTCGGAGATCTGCGGGGGTTGCCGTGCTCGTCCCTACGTGGATCATGGCGACTGGCTGGACGAAGATCAGTGGTGCCTCTATACCCCTAAGGGTGGAGAGAAGATCAAGGTCGCCTTCAACGTCGAAGAAGCATCGTCAGTGCAGTGGGACGACGCCGCATCGCTCCGGTTGAGCCGCATTCCCTATTTCCTCCGTGCCATGGTCAAGAAAGGCGTCGAAAAGCACGCCAGGGAACAGGGCATCACCACGGTCACGATCGAGCTCATGGAAGAACTTCGAAAGAAGCGCTTCGGCAACGACGCACCTGTCTTTAAATTCTAGTGAGTCGTGAACAGTGATGCGTGATGAGTTCGGACAAAGGAGCACCGTTCAGTCGGAGGTCTCGTTCCTCCTCACCCATCACCTTTCACGCGTCATGGCTTTCTAGTGGATGCCTTGCAAAGCATCGTCACCGATCTTAATACGCTCATCCCGATCGTCAATCACTGGTTTCATCTCTTGTCGGCTGTGATTTGGATCGGCGGGCTGGCATTCCTTGTCATGGCCGTCACGCCCGGACTGCAAAAAGCAGTTGCGCGCGAGCAGATCAAGCCCATCACAGACGTCTTCTATCAGCACTATAAGAAAGTCGCGGGCATTTTGCTGGTCGTCCTATTGTTTACGGGCGGAATCAATCTGCACTATGTCAACCAGGTGCTGACCTCGCAAACGGGTTCAGGAGTCCAGCATCACGCCAAGTACCTTACGGTGTTCTTTATCAAACTCTTCCTCGTGCTCTGCTTGCTGACCCTCTTCCTCTATACGGTCATTTTTAAATCGGATGATGACGCCGAAGAAGGTGAAGCCTACGAAGTGATTCCGTTTCAACGGGCGGCTCTTTGGATGGGATTTTTCATCATTCTTTGCGCCGCTGCCATGAAGCACCTCCATCAGTAAAGTTGATCGTATCCGGACGGATACCGCCGGTACTACTTCCGATACGTTGACTGTTTCCACCTGGGCGGGCGCAGGACACAGCTCTTCTCTTCCCGCCATTCACATCTCAACCACTTAGGTTGTTCTACCAGGACTCACTGGACCGCAGTCCGTGGCATGCCTGTTGCTGAACGAGGCGGCAACGAGTCCTGACGGCGGGACCTTGGCGAGAAGCGGCGCACCATGTGACGCACCTCCGGATCGTGCCCATCCGGCGGCCCTTCCGGCGCCCCGCTCTCGGCCATCAAGGCTGCGTGCCGGCTTTCCGGCATGCAGCCTTCCATCGCTCGGTTGGCTAGGCAGGACTCAAAGACAGACTCATTATGTAGGCGCTACCATCGTGAGGGAGGAATCCATGCCGATGACCACCGCAATAACTGCCAGCCCTGTCGAGATGCATCTCCGCCGCGGAAGTGAAATCAATGTGAGCGTCGTAAAACCACCCACCAAGGCGCCTCGCATGGTGCGGCTAACGGTTAACCTGCCCTCGCATTTGGTCGAACAGATGCGCGATGCCGTCTATTGGACCCCAGGCTTGACGTTGGCATGGATGGTCGCCCGGGCGGTTCGAGCTTCGCTGACGGAATTGGAAACCGTTCATCAAGGCCCTTTCCCTACACGCTTGAAGCCGCTGCGCGCCGGTAGGCCCAGGCTGCTGGGGCAAGCGATGAACGTCCCGTCGTTAGCGGCAAGCGAGGGCGGGGGCGGTCCGAGCAACAACACGGTCCCGCTGTTGACACATCCCAAACCTCAACGGGTTTTCGAAGGCGAGGACAAGACTCTCTTGAACACGCCGCGAATGCCGAAATAGGCGAATGAGTCTTTGAGGTTCGAATAAAGACGTTTGAAGGGGCCCATTTCCGGATTGGTGACGTATTCCATCGTCAA
>DATJGE010000136.1:0-10226 GCA_035495295.1 Nitrospira sp.
GTCAGATTGCCGGTCTCGCGCAGGACATTGCCCCAGTTGCCGTACGCCTCCGCGTAGCGCGGATTCAGTTCGACGGCGCGCTCGTATGCTCTGGCCGCTTCAACCGCGCGGCCGGCCTTTTGGGAGACGACGCCGAAGTTAAACCAGTAGGTCGGCGAGGAACCCTCTCGGTCGAGGGCTGCCTGAAGAAAGTTCAACGACTCAGGAAGGCGCTGCTGGCGGTAGGTGACCAGGCCGAGCAAATGAAGTGTTTCGGCATGCTGTGGCAAGAGATCGAGCGCCTGCCGGTAGGCGGCTTCCGCTTCTCTCAAACGGCCGGCCTGCTGATGCCTGCGGCCCCGGTCAAGCCAAGCCTCGACGGTCGCCGTCGGGCGCTCAGCTCTTGCGGCTTCTTGACGGCGTCGCTCGGCTCGATTCATGATGCGTCCGCAGCTGAAGGCGAGCGTAGCCGAAAAGACCGCAGCCGGTCAAAGGCTTCGAGAAGCATACACCGTCCAACCTCAGGGGGCCATTGATGAAAGTAATAAAACTTGCCGATTATCAGTCATTTAGTGGCGAGAAAATGAAGAAGAACAACATATTTGAAACGCCACGGTTCTTTTGCGATGTGTATTGCTTCGAGCCGGGTCAGGAGCAAAAGGGCCATGTCCACGGCGACCAGGACAAGGTCTATTTAGTCCTCGAAGGGCAGGGCACGTTTCAGGTGGGCACGGAGAAGCAAGTGCTGGGACCGGGGCAAGGCACGATGGCGCCGGCGGGTGAACAGCATGGAGTCAAGAACGACAGCGGACAGCGATTAAAAGTACTGGTCTTCGTCGCGCCCAATCCGTAACCGGTGTGAGGGAAAGGGTCTCTGCGCTCACTCGAGACCGCTGGCTGTTCCCCGTCACCCATCATTGCGCGCTCGGCACAACTACTTGCCCATTTTCTTTAAGCGCCGGTCCAGGGCAAACCTCGTCAAGCCGAGCTGTTTGGCTGCAAGGCTTTTGTTGTAATCGGCGAGACGCAACGTTTCTTCGATAATGCTGTCTTCGATCTCTCCGAGCGTGTGCTTGCCCACCTGCATCTCGACCCGGATCACCTGACCGTCTCCGTGGCTCACGGACATGGCCGTGTGCTTGGCCTCATCGCGCAGTTCGCGGGGCAATGAGCTCGCGGTCAGCGTCCGTCCGGTGCAGAATATCGTGGCCCGTTCGATGATGTTCTGCAGTTCGCGGATGTTACCTGGGTAGTGGTAGCGCTCCAAGAGCGCGCGCGCCTCGGAATCGATCTCCGTCACGTCCTTGCCGAACTCTTTTCCATAATGCAGGAGCGCCTTCAGGCACAACGGAAAGATATCTTCCGTGCGCTGTCTCAGCGGCGGCAACTCCAGGGCGACGACGTTCAGCCGGAAGAACAGGTCTTCACGAAAGGCGCCCGCGGCGATGTTCTTTTTCAAATTGCGGTTCGTGGCCGCAATCAGACGAAAATCAGCGGCAATGTCAGACGTGCCGCCGAGACGCCGGAACGTCCTTTCTTGAAGGACTCTCAAAAGCTTCGCCTGCATCGTCAGATCCAGGTCACCGATTTCATCCAGGAACAATGTTCCGCCCTCCGCGCGGTCGAGCAAGCCGAGCTTGCGTTGATGCGCCCCCGTGAAGGCCCCACGCTCGTAGCCGAACAGCTCGCTTTCGAAGAGATCGCGCGGGATCGCCGTGCAATTGACGCCGACGAACGGACCGGAGCCGCGGGCGCCGTTGTGGTGCAGCACGCGGGCGACGAATTCCTTGCCGGTCCCTGTCTCGCCCAGCAACAACACGGTGCTCTTGGGGTTGTGAGCGACTTCGCGGATCTGCTCGATCAGGCTTTTCATCGCCGAGCTGTCGGCGATGAGATGATCCATGGCGTATTGATCCCTCTCCTGTTCGCTTTGATAAGAGATCCGGCGCCGCAGCGCGAAGAGTTCGAGGGCTCGGTCGAGGACCTGCTCCATTCCGTCGAGATCCACGGTCTTGATGACGAAGTCATAGGCGCCGAGCTTCATGGCCTCGACTGCGTCCTGCACGGTCCCATAAGCGGTGAGCATAATGACGAGCGCAAAGGGCGCCTTCGCACGACAGGCTTTCAACGCCTCAAGTCCGGAGAGGCCGGGCATTTTGACGTCCAAGAGCATCACGTCGGGGACTTCATGATCCAACGCCTGGAGCAGATCTTCACCCGATTCAAAGGCCACGACGCGATGATGGCGCCTGGACAGACGTTTGACGAGCGCTGATCGGATCGCCGGCTCATCGTCGGTGACAAAAATGGTGGCCGTCATGCGGAAGTCTCCATCCGGTCACCAGGCCGCAACGGCAACCATAAGCGCGCAGTCGTCCCGTGCCCCGGCTCGCTCGTCAACGCAATGTCCCCTCCATGTGCCTCCGCAATATTGCGGCAGATGGCCAGCCCGAGGCCGGTCCCGTGCGGCTTCCCGGTCGTGAAAAAGGGTTGAAAGACCTGTGCCAGATGCTTGTGGCTGATTCCTGAGCCTGTATCCGCCACCTCGATGAAGATGCCGGCATGTCCGCCGCGGGCCGACTCTCCGGCGCCGAGGCGGAGTTCGCCGCTTCGCGGCATGGCATCGAGCGAGTTGTGGCACAGGTTTAACAAGACCTGTTTAATTTGATCGCGGTCGGCATCGGCGGCGAGTCCGGCAGGACAGGCGCGTATGACGCGGATCGACTGGCTCTCCAAGCGCGTATCCAACAGCTTCAGCACGTCCTCAATGATGCCGTCCACCGACCATGTGGTCGGCACGAGATCGCGCGGCCGCGCATAGTCGATGATCTGATTGACGATGCGGTCGAGCCGGCGGGTCTCATTCAAAATAATATCGAGGTCCGCCCGTTTCTCGTCCGACGGCTCGAACTCGTCGCGCAAGAGCGCAGCCGTGGAGCCGATTCCGACCAACGGGTTTCTGATTTCATGCGCAATGCCCGCCGCGACCTGGCCGAGCGTGGCCAAGCGTTCAGCGCGGCTCAGTTGCTGCTGCATATCGTCGAGGGCCGTGATATCGATGTTGAAGCCTTGATAGACGACCGTCTGGCCGGGCTCTTGCTCAAGCGGGATGCGCCGGCTCAAGACCTTCCGCATCGTGCCGTTCTGATGGAGAAACCGGAAAACCGTTTCATAGGGTTTCCGTTCCTGCACCGCTCGCGCGAACTCGGTCAGCACCCGTTCGCGGTCTTCGGGGTGAATCCATTGGCGGAATGCGTCGGGATTGTCGTCCCTATCGGGATCGAGACCCGCCAGAATGCGGTTGTACCGATTGCTGAACGTAATATCGAAGCCTCGCGTTGAGAAAATGCCGAACGGTGCCAGATCCACCAGGCTGCGGTATTTCGCCTCCGAGGCAGAGAGGTCGCGATTCACGGTGCGCAGCTCAGCTTCGGATTTTTCCACCATCGCGAGATGGTCACGCACTTGACTGCTCATGGTATGCATGACTTTGGTGAGATTCCCGATTTCGTCTCTCCGGTCCGTGACGGGAACGGTCGGTGCGATGCCGGCAGGCGACGAACTGACGACGGTGGCCAGCGTGGCAAGGGGACCAGTGATTGAGCGGGCAATCATGTGAAGGCCCAGGAGCATGAGGCATAGGGCGAGAGTGCCGCCTCCGAGGATGACCGCCAGCATGGTGCTCCGGTCCTGTGACAGTCGGGAGAGCAGGGTGTTGAGAGTTTGTTGGCGCGCCTTGTCGAAGCGGCCCATCTCGTCACGGATTTGAACCATGATCATCCGGCCACGGCCTTCCTCGATATACCGTCTGGCCTCTTCTTGATGCCCAGTCTTCATGGCGCTGATCAACTCCTCTTTCTCAGTCGTAAACTGAGCCACCAATGTCCGGACATTGGTGAGGAGCGCCCGCTGGTCATCGTACTTTCGCACTTGCTCGTCGAGGGAGAGCCCGACGGCCTGGATATGATCCTGTGCCGTCCGATACGGATAGAGATACTTTTCATGCTTGGTGATGACGAAGCCGCGGAACCCGGTCTCCAAGTCGACGACCAGACGCAAATACTCGGCCGCCAGGCGTTGGGAGAGGTAGAGCGCGTTGAGTTCGCTTTCGTCTTCCGAAAAGTTCTCGACGCTCCGGTAGGTGACGATGCTGAGCGAGATGACCGTGAGGACGGGGATCACCGAGGCAAGCAGCAACTTGCGGGCGATGGGAAGGTCGTTGAAGAGCTTCAGAAGGCGACGCATAAAAGCCTCCTGACGTCAGTAGTTGCGGCGCTGACGCCGAATCAAACCGGCACCGGAATTCCCGTTCACGGTAGGAGGGGCTTGGTCAGATTGTTGTGTATCGCGTTGTTGTCGGCATTGACGTCGATCCCCTTTACGGGCGCCGGCTTGTTGAGATTGACGTATTGGAACGTCCCGAACGGCTGGATCTGATCGTCGTTCGGCAGTTGCTGACGGTTCCAGCCGCCGCCGAGCGCCCGGATCAGTGCCACAGAGCTTTGCAGCAGTTCAGCCTTGATCTGCACGGATTCGATGCGTGCGGTCAGCGTTGCGACCTGGGCATATATGAGCTCCAAGCTCGAGGCCAGACCGCCCTGGTACAGTTCCGTCGTGAGATTCTGCGCTTTGAAGGTGGCGCCGACGGCGGCATCCTGGCGATTGGCCGCGAGCGTCAACTGACTGGTGAGGCTCAGGTTGTTTTCGACTTCGCGAAACGCATTGAGCACGGTCGCCCGGTATCGGTCTTCGGTTTCCCGATACGCCGACCAAGACTGCTGCAATTGCGCGCGCCGAAGGCCTCCTTGAAACACCGGCAGCGACACGCTGGCGCCATAAGACCAAAAGCTGTTGGCGAGCGAAACCAGATTAAAGCCGACGTCCTCGAAGCCTCCGCCGGCACGGAACCTCACGTCAGGGTAAAAGGCGGCGCGAGCAATGCCGATCCCGCGGTTGGCCTGCGCCATTTGCCGCTCCATCCTAGCGATGTCGGGCCGCCGTTCCAGCAACGTCGAGGGCAGCGTCCGCGGAACCGTGAAATTCGCCACGCGAAGCTCATTGACTTGTTTGATCGTAAAGCTGGCCGGCGCCATGTTGACCAGGATGGCAATCGCTTGTTCCGTGACCTGCCGTTGCCCTTGGACGCGCGCCAACTGCGTCTCGGTCGTGAACAGCAACGATTCGACGCGGGCGACGTCGAGCGCCGACGCGATCGCGCCTGCGAACTGCGCTTTGACGATGTCCAGGGACCGTCGATAGAGATCGATTGATTGGACATAAATCGCAATCTGCGCGTCGTAGCCCCGCAGGAGAAAATAATTCGTGCCGATCTCCGCCTGGAGACTGAGACGGGCGAGCCCATAATCGGCGGCCCGTTCTTCTGCGCGATATGTTTCAATGCGCGTCGCATTGCGGAGCGCCGACCAGAAGTCCGGCTCCCAGGACGCAAGCCCCCCGATCGAGACCGTGGAGGCCTGTTGACCAATATCACGCGGAAAAAACAGAGCATTGACCGAAGCCCGGTTATCCGACGCTCCGAACCCTACGCCCAACCGCGGGAGGTACTGCGAGCGGGCCTTCATCATCATGTCGCGAGCTTGAATGAACCGCTCCGCCGTGGCTTCGAGCTCCGGATTGGCGGCCATGGCTTGCTCGATGAGCCTGTTGAGTACCGGATCATTGAACAGCGTCCACCAATCGGGGCGCACCTCGTCGTCCGACGGCTTCGCTTCGACAAATGGACTTTGTCCACGCCACGAGGCCGGAACGACATATTCAGGCGGCTGATACACGGGCGAAAGATCGACGGTCGGGAACATATCCGTGCATGCCGTCAGGCCCAGGAGGATCACCGGCGCCCACAGGAGCGAACGCGCACCAAGAGGATGGGTCATTCGGGTCTCCTATGCATGGCCACGGTGCTCATCGCGCCAGTGACGTGGCCATGGCCTGTTCCTTCTTCTCAGGCTGCGGCTTCTGCGATGGGCTCTCGGGCGACATGTGCTCGAGATCGTAGCCGGCGGCCGGCGTGACGATGCGGACCTTGTCGCCTTCGAGTAAGGCGGCGCTCGGATTGTTCACAATGCGGTCGTTTTCAGAGATTCCTTCGGAGACTTCGACGGCATTGTCGAGAAGCCGGCTGACGGTAATGGGCTGCATGTGCACGCGGTCGTCGTCCTTGACGACCGCCACCTGTGTGCCGTGCTCCTGGAAGACGAGAGCGGTCGACGGGATCCTGAACACCTTTCTGTCCACTGGAGCCGTGATGACCACTTTCCCGTAGGAACCCGGCCACAGGGCTCTGTCGTCGTTGTCGATCGTAAAGACCGTGACGGCCGTCCTAGTGCTGACATCAAAACCTTTGGCGACGGTCAAAAATTTTCCCGTGAAATGGCGATCGGGCAGCTGAGGAACGGTTACGTCCGCCGTCAACCCCGGATGCAGAAAGGGGCCGAACGATTCGGGAACGCTGACAAACAGGCGCATCATGCTGACGTCGGCGACCGTAAAGAGGTTGCTGATCGAGCCGGGCGTGCTGATGGTGCCTTCCTTGTTGACGTAGTCGCCGACGTTGATGTTGCGGACAGTCACCACGCCGTCATAGGGCGCGACGATCGTTTTGAACCGAATGAGCGCCTCATAGTTCCGCACATTCTGTTCGGCGGCTTTGACCTTGGCGGCTTCGGCCTTCGCTTCGGCGACTTTTACGGAGATCGATTGTTCGGATACCGCCTGGTTGGGGCGCAGGGCGACCCAGCGTTTTGCCGTGATGTCGGCCAGCGCGTACTTGGCACGCTCCGATTCAAGGTCCGCCTTGGCCTGTGCGTATTGCGCATCGAGGGCCGGCGCATTGATTTCCGCGAGGATATCGCCCTTCTTCACGAGTGCGCCGTAGTCCTTGTACCACATCTTGACGTAGCCGGAGACCTGCGCGTAGATCGGCGCCTCGAACCAGGCCGTGATGTTGCCCGGGAGCGTAATCGTCTCGCTTGCGTCGGCCGGCCTGGGGTTGACGATCGCCACGGTCGGGACGGCATTTTCCAGTGTCTTTCCCTGCAATGCGGCCGCGTCGCTCTTGGCCTCATACACGCGATAACCGAGATAAAAGATGAGCAAGAGAATCGCGGAGAGGAGGACTGCTTTTCCGCGGAGACGTTGCATCATGATGCACGCTCCTTCTGGCGAGTCGATCGCCGGTTGTAGATCATTGCATAGACACTGGGCACGAAGAACAACGTAAAGAGGGTGGCGACGAGCAATCCGCCGATGACGGCGCGGCCGAGCGGCGCGTTGGTGGAAGCGCCGGTGGCCATTGGCACCATTCCCATGATCATCGCGGAAGCAGTCATGAGCACGGGACGAAAGCGTGTCTTTCCGGCTTCAATCGCGGCTCGTAGGGCGTCGCCATGCTCTTCGAGCTGTTCGCGCGCATAGGAGACGACCAGGATCGAGTTTGCCGTCGCCGTTCCCATCGTCATAATCGCGCCCGTCAACGCCGGCTCTGACAATCGAGTGTGGGTGAGGAACAGCGACCAGGCGATACCGGCCAGCGCGCCGGGCAATGCCGTAATGATGATGAACGGATCGAGCCAGGATTGAAAGTTCACCACGATCAACAGATATACGAGCGCGACGGCGGCAAGCAGTCCAAAAATCAGTTCGAAATAGGCGTCGTGCATCAGCGAGGCCTGGCCGTGGATCTCGAGTTCGGCGCTGCGGGGCTTCTCGTGCTCCATGCTCTTGGCGATCTTCTGGACGTCGCCGAGCACTCCGCCGAGATCGCGGCCTTCGACCGACACATAGATATTGAATAGCGGCATGATGTTTCCATGCGTGATCTGGCCTGGCGTTCCCTCCGCGGAAAGATCGGCCAGATTGCCGAGCAGCTGGATATCGTCTTTCGAAGGATTCTCCCCGGAGCTCGTTGGGACGGTCCTGAGGCTGTTGAGACTGTTGATCTGCGCCTGCGGCGTATAGACGTTGATCAGGTAGGACATGCCCGTCGATGGGTCGAGCCAATAAATCTGATCGACTTGCTGACTGCCGGCCGTCGTCATCAGCAGATTGTCGGCCATGTCCTTCAGCGTCCGGTTCACCCCGAGTCCAAACGTGCGGTTGCCTTCGACCATGAGCGTCGGTGTGCGCATGGTCTGCTGGATGACCACGTCAACGGCGCCCGGGATGTCGCGAAACTTGCCGACGAGCTTGCGGGCAAACTCGAAATTCGCATACATGTCCGGTCCGTTGACCTGGATATCAATAGGAGCCGGCGCGCCGAAATTGAGAATTTTTGCCGTCAGGTCTGATGGTTGGAAGGTGAACTCGGTGCCCGGATACCGCTCATTCAGGCCTTTGCGGAGGGTGCGCCGGTAGTCCCAGACCGGCGACTTTTCATTCTCCAGCAAGATCGTCAGGTCACAGTCCTGAGAGCCGATCGTGGGCGTCGGAATGAAGGCCAGATTGTGTGGCCCAACAGGTAAGCCGCAGTTGCTGACGATGTTTTCAACCTGACCCGGCAACAATTCTTCGATGCTGTTGGAGACGAGCGTCGCCAGGCGTCCGGAGACCTCGATACGCGTCCCCAGCGGCGCCCGCATGTGCATTTGAATCACGCCTGACGGGATTTCGGGGAAGTAATCGCGTCCGAGGAAAAAAAAGAGCGACGTCGATCCGAGCGCTATGACCAAAGCGACTTTGACGAACATGTTCCGATGCTCGATTGCTCGTTCGAGCAGCCGGCCGTAGCCTTCGCGGAACTGGTCGAACCGACGCTCAAATGCTTTCTGAAAGCGGACGAAGGGGTTCCGCGAGGGTGCTGCGGCGGATGGCTCGTGACCTTTAGGCGGCTGCGACATGATGACTCTGCATGAGATATTTCGCCATGGTAGGCACGAGGGTGCGCGAGAGAATAAACGATGCCAGCATCGCGATAATGACCGCTTCCGCCATCGGTTTGAACAAATAGCCGGCGACGCCGCCGAGTTCGAAGAGTGGAATCCAGACGATCGCGATGCACAGGGTCGCAACCAGCGTGGGGACGACGATTTGATTGGCGGCATCGACGATGGCTTGTTCGAGCGGTTTGCCCATCTCGATGTGGCGATCGATATTCTCGATCATGACAGTCGCATCATCCACCAGAATGCCGACTGCGAGCGCCAGCCCGCCAAGCGTCATCACATTGATGGTCTCTTCGAGCCAGTGCAGCCCGATGATGGCCGTAAGGATTGAGAGTGGAATCGAGGTCCAGACGATCAGCGTCGCTCGCCACGACCCGAGCAACAACAGAACGATGAGGCCGACCAGCAGGCCGGCGGTGGCCATCTCATGCACGACATCAAAAATAGAGTCTTTCACGAAGGTAGAGGCGTCGTCTAGCAGCCGAATTTTAACACCAGGGGGCGACACTTGCTCGGCGCGCGGGATCATCTTCTTAATCCCGTCGACGACGTCCAGGGTCGAGGCTTCCGTACTCTTCATCGCGACAATGATGACCGTCTGCTTGCCCTTGACGAGCACCGCATTCTGCTGAACCCGCCCCATCAGCTGCACGGTGGCGACGTCGCGGAGGTACACGAACGCGTTGCCCTCCCGCTTAATCGGAATGTCGCCGAAGTCGTCGATCTTGAGCGGCGATGCGTTGGTCAACACGATCCAATCGGTGGACTTGATCTTGATATCGCCGGACGGCAGCACGAGATACTGCTTCATGAGGACATCGTGAATATCGGTCGGCGTGAGGTGCCGGGCGAGCAGTTTCTGTTGATCCAGATTGACCATGACCTGCATGTCCTGGCCGCCGTACGGGTGCGGCAGCACGATGCCGGGGACCGTGACGAGCAAAGGACGGATCCGCATGTAGGCCAGATTGTAGAGTTCGGCGGGCGTCATCTCCTCGGAGCTGATCTGGAGCATGGCCACTGGAATAGATGAAGGCGCGAGACGCATCACCATCGGGGGGGAGATATCAGGCGGCAGGGCCTTCACGACGTTCTGGGCGATTCCGACGATATCCGCTTCGGCACGGCCGACGTCGACACCGTCCTGGAGAAAAATATTGGTGATGCTGCTGCCGTAGTAGGAGTGACTATGAATGTATTTGATGCCTTCTACCGTAGATGTCAAAAAACGCTCGAACAAATACGTGATGCGTCCTTCAACCTGTTGCGGTAGAAGGCCGGAGTAGATCCACACGACGGAAGTCACGGGAATCGTGATGTTTGGAAAGACGTCGGTCGGCATGTGGA
>DATJGE010000137.1:0-3157 GCA_035495295.1 Nitrospira sp.
GGCGCAGAGCGCCTGACATGGGTGAGCGCTTCGAAATGGGCGATGAGCGGTCGCGGAAAGGCGGATCGTCTCGATCTCTACCATGCCACGAATTTCCGGATGCATACCGTCGGCAGGTACGGAGGCATCGTCACGATCCACGACGTCTGGCTTGAGCGCTTCCCCGAATATTCCCGGAAATTTCTCGGACAGCGGCTGTCATCGTACAAGACGAAGCGGACGGCGCGACGGGCAAAGAAGGTCGTCACCGTTTCACGTTTTTCGGCCCAAGAATTGGTGGACGTGTTCGGTCTTTCCGCCGATCATATCGCGGTCATCCCAAACGGGGTCTCCGAAGAGTTCTCCCCGCTGCACGATACCGCAGCGTTCATGGCGTTGAAGCAGCGCATCGGCCTGAGGAACGACCGCTTCCTCCTCTTCGTCGGAGGCGCGGATCCTCGAAAGAACCATCGGATCGTTCTCGAGGCCGCCTCGCTGATCCAGAGCCAGTTGACGGGCCGCACGCTGCTCTTGGTGGGATCCCCCACGCATGCCTTCGGCTCCTATGAGCGGACCGCCGCATCCTTCGGTTTGATCAAGCAGGTGCTCTGTCCCGGCCGGCTCTCGCAGGAAGATTTGCGATTGCTGTATTCCCATGCGGAGCTCTTCCTCTTCCCTTCCCTCTATGAAGGGTTCGGCATGCCGGTGTTGGAGGCAATGGCCTGCGGGGCTCCGGTGATCACCTCGAAGACGACGGCCTTGGGCGAAGTTGCCGGAGATGCCGCGGTCCTCGTGGATCCGCTCAATGCCCGCGAGTTGGCGGACGGCATGAGCCGGGTGCTCGAGAGCGAATCGTTGCGGGCATCACTGACGGCGAAGGGATTTGCGCGGGTGAAAGAATACACCTGGTCGCATGCAGCCGCGCAAACCTTGGACCTCTATGCCTCGTTGCTTCCGCTAGGCGGTCCATGACCCCTCGCAATATTCTTGCGATCAAGCTGCGCTATCTGGGCGATGTCCTGCTCGCCACGCCGACATTGCATGCGCTCAAGACGGCGTATCCCGCGGCACGGCTCAGCGCGCTCGTCAATCGCGGCACGGAAGAGATTTTGCGTGCGAACCCTGACGTGGACGAAATCATACCCCTCGACCGCGGATCGTTTTTCCAACAAAGCCGCTTTGTCTGGGAGATTCGGCGCCGCCGGTTTGACACGGTCGTGGATCTTACCGACGGCGATCGAGCGGCCTTTCTCAGCTGGACCAGCGGCGCGCCCGTTCGTATCGGCTTCAACGGGGAGCAACGTTGGACGGGACGATGCTATACGACCGTGGTCAGCGGGGAGGCAGGCGGCCACCGCATCGAACGCGATCTTGCCGTCCTCGCTCCGTTGGGGCTGGTGGCCAGAGACCGACTTCCTCGCATGTGGTTGACGCCGGAAGACGACGCAAAAGCGGAGCGACTCGCGCAAGAGCTTGGCATTTCAACTGATCGTCCATGGGTGGTGATTCAGCCCGGTGCCCGATACTGGTTCAAGGCTTGGCCTGCTGAGCGCTTCGCCCGATTAGCCGACCGCTTGTATGATCAGTTCGGTTGCCGGGTTTTGGTTGGCGGCAGCTCGCAGGAAAGGTCTTTGACGGAGTCGGTGGTCAAGCAGGCGAAGAGCCGACTGCTCAACATCGCCGGCCGGTCGGACGTCAGAACGTTGGCGGCGCTGCTCAAACGCTCGGCGCTCTTTGTTGGCAATGACACCGGCGCGATGCACATTGCCGCCGCGATGGGAACGCCAGTGGTGGCGCTCTTCGGTCCCTCGAATCCAACGGAATGGGGCCCTCGTGGCGGGAACGCGCACATGATCTATAAGGGGCTTGATTGTCGCATCTGTTTTCATCCAACCTGCCGCCGCGGCGAACAGAACTGCATGAAGCTGATCACCGTGGACGAAGTGTGGGCGGCATGCGAAAGGTTACTCAAGCTCACAATGAACTGATCTGGTTGCCGAGGTCACGGTGGGTATGATTCTCGACATCGGGTGCGGGGCGAACAAACATACGGGAGCCGTCGGCGTGGACCGGCGGAAGATGCCAGGGATCGACGTCGTGTGCGACTTTGGCGAGGGACTTCCGTTTCGCCAAGGGAGCGTGACAGCGGTCTATCTCCACAATATCGTCGAGCACATGCCGGATCTCATCGCGTTCATGGTCGAACTCTATCGAATCTGCGAACCCGACGCGAAGCTGTACATTCGAACGCCGTATTACGCCTCGCGGGAAGCGTTCGTCGATCCGACCCATGTGCGGTACATCACCGAGGCGACGTTTGAATACTTCGACTATCCGAATTATTACGGGCTCGACACGAACATCAAAATTCGGTCGATTTTCTACAAGATGCGAAAACCCTTCCGATTTCTGCCGCGGTATTTTCAAAAGCGTTGCCGCACCTATCTGTGGAATGCCTGCATCGAGATGGATCTGGTGCTCGAGGTCATCAAGCCCTTGAAGCAGCCGTAAACGGCAGAAAGAGGCATGCCAAAAGTCAGCGTCGTGATGCCGGTGTATAACGGCGAGCGGTTCCTCCGTCAATCGCTGGAGTCCGTGTTTGCCCAGACGTTTCAAGATTTTGAAACGCTCTGCGTGGATGACGGCTCCACTGATCGCTCAGCGGCGATCCTTCAGGAATACGGAACGAAGATCCGCGTGATCCGTCAGCGGAATGCCGGCCAAAGCGCGGCGCGCAATGCGGGGGTGGCGCTGGCAAACGGACGCTACATCGCCTTCCTCGATCAAGACGACCTCTGGTATTCCTCGAAGTTGATGGGCCAGGTCGCCGCACTTGAAGCAAATCCACGCGTGATTCTCGTCCACTGCGACTTCGATCGCATCAATGAGAATGGGCAGATGGTGCAGGAACGCGCAGGTTCAACCGAGCGCCCCTCGGCGCTTGCTTCGCCACTGGGGCTGCTGATCGGTGAAGCACTCATCTTTCCTTCGGCCATGATGATCCGGAAGGATGCCTATGAACGGAGCGGAGGATTCCACTCCGAGTTGCAGGGGTTTGAAGATTTTGATTTGATTGCACGGCTCAAGCAACAGGGCGAGTTTGTCATGATCGAGGAACGAGGAATGGCCTACAGGGTACACGGACAGGGCTTTAACCGGGCCGGAGGTCTTCACATCA
>DATJGE010000138.1:0-16970 GCA_035495295.1 Nitrospira sp.
GCCCTGCATGCCATGCCTGAGGGCGGGACCTTAAACGTCACGGTCAAGCCACAAGCCAACGTCGTCGCGCTGGTGATCGCCGATACCGGCCATGGCATCCCCCGCGAACATCTCGGCAAGATCTTCACGCCATTCTTTACCACCAAAGAAGTGGGGAAAGGGACCGGCCTCGGCCTGACCGTCGTGCACGGGATCATCGAGGAGCACGGCGGCAGCATTACGGTCGACAGCGAACCGGGCAAAGGCACGACTTTCACGATTCTCCTGCCGACCGAACGCGCCTCCTCTTAACCTGTGGCATCCTGCGCCAGTATCGCTTCCATCATGAGGACTTTCTCGCCACCTGACGCGCCTTGACCTCATCTGTCTGGCCTTTTTCTGCACTTAGCAGAGCTCCTCGCGGGTATGGCCATTGCTAATGTATCGGGCATTCGCACAAGTAGAGAGGCTCATCTATATGAAAAATACGGAAGTCGGCGTTGTCTTGTTGTTGGCGGAGGATGACCCCGATATGCGAAGTCTTCTCTGCGATGAGCTCTCGGAGATGGGCCTTCGTATCGTCGAAGCGGGCAGCGGCGACGAGGTGCTTCGATACATCACGGATCAAGCACCTACACTTATCCTCACGGATCTTCGCATGCCGGCTGGTGGAATGAATTATGTCTCTCGTCTTCGAAAATGTGCCCCGGACGTCCCAATCATTCTCATGACCGCCTTCGGGGACGCGAAGACAAAAGCAGAGGCTCTGGGCCTTGGTGTGGCGGCCTATTTTGATAAGCCTGTCCGCATTTCAGATCTCAAACAAAAGGTTCAGGAGCTGCTCAGTCCTGCCTGAGGTTATGGCCTTGGCACTCGCCTCGGTTGATGCATTTCCTCTTCAAAGCTCCCGACGCCTCCCATATCAGCCGTTTGCGGATGTCCAGAGTGACGAGCCCACGGAGGGCCGACGGCATGCTTAGGCTCTCCCATTACGATAGAAGTGCGCCTTAGCCATTTCCGCCGCTAGCACATAGCCGGCCAGGATCACGCCCAGGACCATCATGAAGGAGAGCGGCAGCGGCGTGAGCCCCAAGGGCGAAGCGACGGGCAAAAACGGGAGCGAAATCGTCAGGAGGATGATCCCAACGGTCGACGCCAGAAGAGATGGACTCGGAGGACTCTTCACGAATGACCGCCTGGTTCGGATCACCAGCACAATCATGGACGCCGATACCACGGACTCGACGAACCATCCAGTTCGAAACTGTTCGGGAGTGGCTTGGAAGAGCCAAAGGAGCGCCCCAAACGTCAGATAATCGAAGACCGAACTGATCAGGCCGAATGTCAGCATGAACTTGCGAATGAAACCGATGTCCCAACGCCGCGGCCGATCGATCAGCTCGACGTCCACCCGATCGGTCGCGATTGTCATCTCCGGAATGTCGGTCAGGAGATTCGTGAGCAAAATCTGCTTGGGTAAGAGCGGAAGGAACGGCAGGAACAGCGAGGCACCCGCCATACTGAACATATTCCCGAAGTTCGCGCTCGTGGCCATGAAAACGTACTTCAGGGTGTTCGCAAAGGTCGTGCGTCCCTCCCGGACGCCGTCCACCAGCACGGCCAGATCCTTTTCCAGCAGAACAATATCCGACGCCTCCTTGGCGACGTCGACGGCACCCTCGACCGAGATGCCGACGTCCGCGGCATGGAGAGCCGGCGCATCGTTGATCCCATCACCAATGTATCCCACGACGTTGCCGGCCCGTTTCAGCGCTTGAATGATACGGTTCTTTTGATTCGGTTCGACTTCGGCAAACACATGGACGCCGGTGACTCGATGGACCAGCGCATCATCGGTCATGTGGCGAAGCTCTTCGCCGGTAAGCAGGCCCCCATCGTCCAATTCGACCTTGCGAGCCACATGGGAGGCCACGAGATGGTGGTCGCCGGTGACGATTTTGAGCGCGACGCCATGACGCCTCAAAGCCGCGACCGTCTCTGTGATTCCTGCCTTGAGCGGAGCGGCAAAGACCACGATGCCGAGGAACACCATCTCGGCCTCATGTGATTTGTCGATACGCTCTAACCGGTTCATATCTCGATACGCAACGCCGATGGTGCGGAATCCCTGAGCATTCAGTTCGCAGACCTGCTGACTGACGGCGGTCGCTCCGCTGTCCAACGCGACGACCCGTCCTTCCGGCGATTCCATGTTCGAGCAGGCTCGAAACACGGAATCGACCGCCCCTTTGGTAATCAGGAGATGCGTTTCCGGCGTCGCGACGAGGACAGACAGCCGTTTTCTGACGAAATCGTACGGCTGCTCGTCCAGTTTTCGATAGTTGGACGTATCACAAGCCGGATGCTTGCGGAGGGCTTCATCCACCGGATTGCTGTAACTCGTCTCAAAAACGGCGTTCAAGAACGCATGCAGCAAGACCCGGTCGCTGGAATCACCGGCCACGTTCAACCCCGCCTGGACCATCATCGTTCCTTCGGTCAACGTCCCGGTCTTGTCGGAGCAGAGCACGTTCATGCTTCCGAAATCTTCGATACTGTTCAAGCGCTTCACGATCACCTTCCGGGCGGCCATGCGCCTCGCGCCATAGGCGAGATTCACGCTGATGATGGCCGGCAGCAGCTGCGGCGTGAGGCCCACCGCCAGCGCCATGGAAAACAGCAACGAATCGAGCACGGGCCGCGTGAGCCAGACATTGATCGCGAAAATCACGAACACCAAGACCAACGTCACTTCGAGGAGCAGATACCCGAAGCGCCTGACGCCGCGCTCAAACTCCGTTTCAGGTTCCCGAGACGCGAGGTGACGCGCGATGCGGCCGAATTCCGTGTCGCTGCCAACGAGGACCACGAGGGCCCTCGCGCAGCCGCTGACGACATGTGTGCCCATGAAGACGGTGTTGCTCCGCCCGGCAAGCGGCGCATCCGCGGTCAGCAGCCCCTGAGATTTCTCGGCTGGATAGCTCTCGCCCGTCAACGTCGCTTCGTCGATGAACACATCTTTCGAGTGAATGACCACGGCGTCGCCCGGAACCGTGGAACCAGCCGACAGTTCGACCACGTCTCCCGGCACAATGTCTTCAACGGGAACCTCAATGACAGTCCCATCGCGCCAGACATCCGCCTTGATGCGGACAAGCGCGAACAGCGCAGCCATGACTTTCGCGGCGCTGTGCTCCTGCCAGAATCCCAGGAGGCCGCTCAGGGCGATGATTGTGAAAATGATCAGCGCATCGGTGCGGTCTGCCAGAAACAGGGAGAGCAAGGCGGCGGAGAGGAGGATAACGACGATCGGATTGCGGAATTGTCGAACCAATAGGCGAAAATTACTCCCATTGCGGGGAAGCCGCATATACCCCGCAAAAGCCGCTTGCCGCTCTCGCGCTGCTTCTGCACCGAGGCCCTCCGGCTTGGAGTCAAGGAGACCATATAATTCGTCGATGGGAATGGACCAAAAGGGCCGCGCGATCGATCGCATGCGCATCTGGTCAGGGTTCACAGGATGACGCGCTCTCCCCATTTCGGCATGGCCGCATCGATTCCGTGGCATCGGCGCAGGGCCGATGCGAGAGCTGCCATTTTCTCCGGCTCACCATGCACCAACAATATTCGCGGCCTGGGCGCCTGAAACGCCCCAACCCATTCCAGCAAGCCGCCCTGATCGGCATGTGCAGAAAGGCCGTTAATGGTATGGACCTTGGCGCGCACGTCGATGATTTTTCCGTGGATCGTCACGCGGGGGACGCCGTCAACCAGCCTGCGCCCCAACGTCCCTTCCGCCTGATAACCCGTCACAATCACGCTGCAGTCAGGATCGGGCAGGCACCGCGCCAGATGATCCTGAACCCGACCGCCTTCGCACATGCCGCTGCCGGCCAGCACGATGGCCCGGCGGATGCGCCCGATGCTTCGCGAGGCGGCCACGGTCTCCGTGAAGGTGACCTGCGGGGCGCGTGGATTCTTCGGCGGTTTTCGAATGAGATTGGCAGCCTCTTCGTCGAAGGCCTCGATGTGCCGACCATAGACTTCGGCCGCGCGGATCGCCATCGGGCTGTCTAAGAAGACCCGTGGCTTGTCAAGCACGCCGCTGGATGTCAGCTAATAGATCACATAGAGAATATCCTGGCTTCGCCCGATCGCGTATACGGGCAGGACCACCGTGCCGCCGACGTTTTGGGTCTCGCGGATGACGCGGCCGAGCTCGCTGATCGTGTCCGGTAGCGCTTTGTGGTTCCGGTCGCCATAGGTCGATTCCAGCACCAATGTGTCGGCAGCTTCAATGATGGTTGGATCGCGCAGAATCGGCTTTCCACGGTGGCCGAGATCGCCGGAGAGCACGATCTTCCGACCGCCCAACCACAGCTCAACGATGGCAGAGCCCAGAATATGCCCGGCGTCGAAAAATCGGACGCGACACGATGCATTCAACTCAACCATTTTCCCATATCGGTGTCCTTCACAGCGGGCGATGGCGTGATTGACATCGGATTCCGTGTAGAGCGAATCGTCTTGGATCCGGACCGCGTCCTCCCAAAGAATCGGCAGCAGTTCCTTGGTAATCCCAGTCGTAAGGATACGGCCGTGGAATCCCTCGGCCATCAGCCTCGGCACAAGCCCCGTGTGATCGAGATGTGCGTGCGTCAGGACGACGGCGTCCAGCGTCTTCGGATCGAACTCAAATGGAAGGCGATTTCGGGCCGTGAGTTCCGTCTGTCCTTGAACCAGACCGCAATCGACAAGGACGCGCTGTGAATCATTCTCGACGAGAAAGCAGGACCCCGTCACGGTCTGGGCGGCGCCGAGAAAGCGGATGCTGAGCATGGGCGTCCGGAAGGCAAGACAAGTGCCCGCGTTTCAGCCCTAAGCAGGCCTGCGCGTAGGGAGTTTTCTCAAGGCATGCCCCGTTCTGCCACAGAAGCTTGTCTAAAACTGTGGAATTCAGCCTCGTCATTCGCCCACCACCCTCGAAAAGCGCCTGGAAATTGGCCCTCCGTCGGGGCATCCGGCTTGCTGTGTCAGGTCACCATGCAGGACCGTTATCAGATCAATGCCCTCGCGAAGGAAGAATCGTGGCGGCTGTTCCGCATCATGGGAGAGTTCGTCGAAGGGTTTGATGCCCTGCCGCGCGTGTTGCCGGCCGTGACAGTCTATGGCAGCTCCCGCTCGAAGCCCGGGTCGTGGTCCTACGAGACGGCCTTGTCTCTGGGTGCTGCGCTGGCACGAAATGGCTATTCCGTCATTACCGGCGGCGGCCCTGGAGTGATGGAGGCCGCGAATCTTGGCGCCTTCGAGGCGGGCGGGCAATCAGTCGGCCTGAACATCGATATTCCGCTCGAGCAGCCGACCAACATTTGCACCACTCTTGCGCTGAAATTTCATTACTTCTTCGTTCGCAAGGTGATGCTCGTTAAGTACGCGAGCGCGTTTGTGCTCTTTCCCGGCGGATTCGGCACGCTGGACGAACTCTTTGAAATCAGCACATTGATGCACACCCAGAAGCTGCAACCGTTCCCGATCATTCTCATGGGAGCCGCCTATTGGACCGGACTCCTGGAATGGTTGCGGACCGATGCGGTCGCTCACGAACGGCTGGACGCCGAGGCGCTGGATCTCTTTCGGGTCGTCAACTCTGTCGACGAAGCCATGGCGGTCATTCAGACGTGTGCAGCGGAGAGAGCCTTGACAGGCCGGTGAACCACTCCCTGCGAAAGAAAGGATGGGAATTATGACTGTGCGCACTCGGATGAAACAGTTCATGACATCTCTGCTGCTCGGATGCCTTCTCGGTGCGGCATGGACGCCGGCGGCCGGTGAGACCGAGCAAAAGGTGGAGGTGACGATCAAGGATTCCACCTTCGTGGCCAGCGGCGTCACGCTGATGCCCGGCGTGCCGGTCATGGTGACGATCGTGAACAAGGATCAGATCAGGCACGACTTTAGTTCCGTCGTGCTGCAGGGACACTTGACTCAAGTCGAAGGAAACGGAGTCATTACGCACGGACGAGGCATCGAAGGCGCCTATCTCGAGCCAGGGAAGGAGGCCGTCATTCGTTTTACCACGGAGCGGCCAGGGCGGTTCGAATTTCGCTGCACCATCCATCCGACCATGAGGGGCGAGCTCCTATTAATGAACGTCGGAGCCGCATAACGATCCATTCTGTTGGTTGCACAAGGAGGATTCATGACACTCGCTACGACAGGAGGACGTCGCGCGAGGATGAGAACATCCAGGGCCGTCAGCGGCAACCCACTGAAGGAAAGACCTGTGTGGGTCCCGGAAAGCACTTGGCAGCGAATCGCTGACACGGCCTACCAACTCTATCAGCAACGCGGACGCCGCGACGGCTACGCCCTGGAGGACCGGCTCGAAGGTGAACACATCGTGAAGCAGGAATCATACGAAACCCACTAGCCGGACAATGTTCCGATCGGGAGTGTGAAATGGACACCATGCGTGCGCACGTCTTTCATGGCGTTGGGCGGACGGCTATCGAGCATGTACCCATCCCGAAACCGAGAGCGGGAGAAGCCTTGGTCCGTGTCACACTGACGACGATCTGTGGGACGGATTTGCATATCGTGCGCGGGGAATACCCGGTCAAGCCCGGCCTCGTGATCGGTCACGAACCGGTCGGCGTCATTGTGGAGCTTGGGGCGGGCGTCAATGGGTACGCCCCCGGCGAACGCGTGTTGATTGGTGCCATCACGCCCTGCGGCCAATGCCGCGCCTGTCTCTCCGGTCATCTTTCTCAATGCGGCCATGGCGAAGGCTACGAAGCCCTTGGCGGCTGGCGGTTCGGCAACACCATCGATGGTGCACAGGCGGAATACCTCATCGTGCCCGCTGCGCAAGCCAACCTTGCCAAAATTCCGGATGCGCTGACCGATGAGCAGGTTGTGCTGTTAGCGGATATTGCATCAACGGGTATCAGCGGGGCCGAATCGGCGGACGTCCGCGTCGGCGATACCGTTGCGGTGTTTGCCCAGGGTCCGATCGGCTTATGCGCAACCGCCGGCGCAAAGCTCATGGGCGCTGCCCTGGTGATCGGAATTGATCGCAATCCGAGACGGCTTGAGGTCGCGCAACGCATGGGCGCGGATGTGGTCCTGGATCCCGGAGAATGCGATGTCGTAGCGGAAGTGCGGCGGTTATCGGCAGGCGGTGTGGACGTGGCGATCGAAGCGCTCGGCTCCCAGACGACCTTCGAAACGGCCTTACGAGTGCTGAGGCCGGGCGGAACGCTCTCGAGTCTCGGCGTGTATTCAGGCAAACTTCAGATTCCCTACGAGGCATTTGCGGCCGGCATCGGCGATCACCGCATCGTTACGACGCTCTGCCCCGGCGGAAAAGAGCGTATGCGCCGACTGATGGAGATCGTCAAGCACAACCGCCTCGATCTCACACCGTTACTGACGCATCGTGTTTCTCTGGATGACATCGTTGAGGGGTACAGGATCTTTGGCGAACAGCGAGAGGGAGTCCTGAAGGTCGCGGTTAAGCCCTGACGCGCCTCCCTGGTGCGACTATGATTGCGGTCGATGAATAAACCGCCAATTAGGCACGGATCCCGCTCAGCCTGACTGCCTTGATACAGGATGTCGGCAGGCTGGACCCTTGCCTATTGATTCTGACCCTCTCTTCGATCCCGATGTGGCCATGACACCCTCAGCTTTCCCCGCCGATTCGGCCCTTTTCAATGCTGCATCATCCATCCAGAATTCACAGGGGCTCTCCGATATTCAAGCGGCCCACCGTCTGGCGGTCGAAGGGCCAAATGTCCTGCCCGAAGCGGCGCCGGTATCTCTAGTTCGATTGTTCGTCGGCCAGTTTTCCAATGTCATGATCGGTGTCCTCGCGGGCGCAGCCCTGATCTCCGGATGGCTCGGCGAATGGATCGATGCCACTGCGATTCTCATAATCCTCCTCCTCAACGGCAGCCTGGGTTTTCTACAGGAATTCAAAGCGGAGCGGTCACTGGCCGCTCTCAAGCGCATGTCGGAGACAAGCGCCTGCGTCATCCGCGATGGACGGCGCCGACGCATCCCTGCCCGCGAAGTTGTGGTTGGCGATCTCATCGAACTGGAAGCGGGTGACCGTGTACCGGCTGACGCGAGCCTGATCTACGCCGTTCGGCTGAAGACCCAGGAGGCGCCGCTCACCGGAGAGTCCCTCCCCGTAGAAAAGGCCTGCGAGCCGCTGCCGGCCGATACGCCGCTGGCCGAGCGCCGAAATCAACTGTTTCAGGGAACGGCCGTCGTCGCCGGACGGGCGCGTGCAACTGTGAGCGCAACGGGCCTCCGTACGGAGCTGGGGCGGATCGCGGCGTTGGTGGAGAAGACGAAGCGCGAACCGACGCCCTTTCAGCGTCGGTGGGAAGAACTCGGCCGTGTCCTGCTCGTGCTCACGCTGATGGTGTCGGCCGCCGTATTTGCGCTGGGGATTGTTCGTGGAGAACCGATCCTGGGGATGTTCTTGACGGCCGTGAGCCTCGCGGTGGCAGCGATTCCTGAGGCCGTCCCCGCCATCGTCACCATGTCGCTCGCGCTTGGAGTCATCAAGATGGTCTCCCGACATGCGCTGATTCGCCGTCTCCCCGCCGTGGAAACCCTCGGCGCTACGACGATTCTGTGCACGGACAAGACCGGCACGTTGACCAGGAATGAGATGACGGTCTTGAGCCTGTTCGTCGGAGGGCGGCAATTCGAGGTGACAGGCGACGGATATGTGCCGACCGGTGACATTCAGGAGGCCGGTAGCCGACTGTCCGAGGTCCCGCTCTCGGTTCGCGCGCTTCTCACAGCCGGCGTCCTGTGCAACCACGCTTCGCTCTGTGAGCGCGAGGGCTCATGGGACATCGACGGCGACCCCACGGAAGGGGCCATCCTGGTGGCGGCGGCCAAAATCGGGCTGCTAAAGGCACCATTGGAAGCGGAGCATCCGTTCGTTGACGAACTCCCGTTCGATTCAGAACGCAAAATGATGACGGTCGTACGGCTGACGCTGGGCGAGACGGAGGCATATGTCAAAGGTGCGACCGGCGCAGTTCTACGACGCTCGACACATTATGCGGCCGACGACGGCTCCCTCGTGCCGCTCGACGACAAGGACCGCGCACTCGTACGGGACATCGAACGCAGCTACGCGAAGCAGGCGCTGCGCGTGCTCGCCGTCGCACGCCGGACTTTGCCACCGCGCCAGGGACGGATTCAGCCTGAGATCGAGCGCCATCTCGTCTTTCTCGGTCTCATCGCCATGCGCGACCCGATCCGTGCGGAGGCCCGGCCCGCGGTGGACTTGCTGCATGGCGCAGGAATCCGCACCGTGATGATCACGGGCGATCAACGCGAGACGGCCGATGCCATCGCAAGCGACTTGGGACTACGGCTCGGCGGCGACACGTTGACCGGCGCCGAATTGGACACAATGTCCAACGATGAGCTCTATCGCCGGGTCTCACAAATTGCCGTGTACGCGCGGGCGACTGCCGAGCATAAATTTCGGATCGTGCAGGCCTGGCAGGCGCAGGGCGCGGTCGTCGCCATGACGGGCGACGGTGTCAACGATGCCCCCGCCTTGAAGCGGGCGGACGTCGGCATCGCCATGGGGCTGAGCGGAACCGAGGTGGCAAAGGATGCCGCCGACATGGTGGTGACCGACGACAACATCGCCTCCATCGCCGCGGCGGTCGAGGAAGGCCGTGTCATTTATGCGAACATCCAGAAAGCGGTCTCGTATCTCCTCTCGCACAACTTCGGAGAAGTCATGGTCATGCTGGGAGCCTCCGTCATTGGCCTTCCGCTGCCATTGCTGCCCGTTCAGATTCTCTGGATCAACTTGGTGACGGACAGCCTGCCGGCATTGGCGCTCGCCGTCGATCCCAGGGAACCTGACGTCATGCGACGACCGCCTCGTCGGCCGAACGAAGGATACTTTTCGACCGGTCGAATCAGCGTCATCGTCGGGCGCGGCCTGTTGATGGGAGCACTCGCGCTGGCGGCATTCATGTATGCGTTATATGGAAGCGATATGGGCCTCGACAGGGCACGAACACTGGTATTTACGATACTCGTGTGGACTCAACTGCTTCAGGCCGGCATCTGGCGTAGCGATGTGAAGACGCAGATGGAGCTCGGTCTCTTCACCAATAGACCGCTGAACGCCGCAATTGTCATTTCGCTGATATTGCAGGGCGCGATTCTGATCTTCGAGCCGCTCCATTCGGTCTTTTCAGTGGTGGATCTAAGGCCTCAGGAATGGTTCGCCGCACTGGTGGTCGCATGGCTCCCCGTTCCGGTGCTCGAATGGCTCAAGAAAAGGTAGCCCGGGGACGGCCCTTCACAGCCTTGCGCGTATTCTGCAGCGGTTCTGGTGCCGCTTGGCATCATGCTTCGGGTCGAGATGCTCGAGATCCACCGGTTCCACTCTGACGGCGGAGACCTTGTACTCGGGACACTTGGAGCTCTCATCGGCGCTTGAAGATAGGAGGCTGTTCACATCGCTGTCGGGAAAATGGAAACTGGTGAACAGTTCGCCCGGACGCATGCGATCGCTCGCCATCGCCGGCAGGATGGCCTCACTCCGCGCGCTGACAAGCCTGACGAGCTGGCTTTGATGAAGATCAAGCCGGGCCATGTCGTCCGGATGCATCTCCAGCATGTCTCCGTTCACCAGTTCAATGAGATCCGTTCTCCTCGTTTGAGCCCCGCAGTTGTAATGTTCCAGCAGACGGCCGGTGACCAATAGAAACGGATACTCCGCGGTCGGCTCTTCTCCCGGCGCCAGGTAATCCACGCCGATGAATCTGCCTTTGCCTCGTGCACACGCGTCTCGATGCATCAACGAGGTGCCCGGGTGCGTCTTGTCGGGCACGGGCCATTGCAAGGCGTCGGGCGCCTCCAATCGCTCGTAAGACACACCGGCCAGCAGAGGACTCAGGGCCGCCATTTCATCCATGATTTCCGATGGGTGCGCGTACTGCATGGGGAATCCCATTCGCCGCGAGACTTCAGAGATGACCTGCCAGTCCGGCAGAATGCCCTCCGGCGGGTCGACCGCCTTACGGATGCGTTGGATGCGGCGCTCGAGGTTGGTAAACGTCCCGTCCTTCTCCAAAAAGGAGGCGCCCGGCAGCAGCAGATGAGCGAACTTCGCGGTCTGGCTGATGAACAAGTCCTGCACGACCAAAAACTCGAGCCGAGACAACGCCTCGCGCACCTTCTTCAAATTCGGATCCGTCTGCGCGACGTCGTAGCCGATGATCCAGAGCGCCTTCAGACGATGGTCGAGGGCGGCGTCCCACATCTCCGGGATTTTCATGCCTCGCCCAACCGGCAGCGGCCGCCCCGTGATGGCTTCGTGCCGCGCGCCCACAACGGGATCATCGAGCCGTTGGTAGCCGACAAAGTGTGTCGGCAGGCAGCCGGAATCGGAGGCGCCCTGCACATTGTTCTGGCCGCGAAGCGGATTGATGCCGGTGCCGGGGCGCCCAATCTGTCCGGTCGCCAGTGCGAGATCGCAGAGCGCGATGACGCCATGGCTGCCCCACCGGTGTTCCGTGACTCCCAACCCATGCAAGCACAGGGAGGCGCCGCTTGTAGCGTACATCCGGGCCGCGCGGCGAATGTCTTCTGCCGGGACGCCGGTCACGCGCTCTGTGATCTCCGGCGAATACTCCTTCACGGTTCTGAGCCAGTGCTCCGCGCCTTCCGTCCGTTGCTCTATAAACGTCTTGTCGAGCAGCCCTTCACCGGCGATGACGTGGCCGAAGCTGTTCAACAAAGCCACGTTGGTCCCCGGCCGCAGCTGCAGGTGAATGGTGGCCGCACGCGCACTCTCGGTTCGTCGAGGGTCAATCACGATAAGCGGGACCCCGCGGCGCGCGCGTTGCAAGATTCTAGCGCCGACGACCGGATGCGATTCGGTCGGGTTGGCGCCCACGACAAGGATGAGCCTGGCTTCGTTCAAATCCTGGATTGAATTCGTCGCGGCAGACGCGCCGAGTGTTTCCATCATCCCCGTCACGGTCGCGCTATGGCACACCCGGGCACAATTATCGATGTGGTTCGTACCCATGACGCAACGGATAAACTTGCCGAGCAAATAATTTTCCTCGTTCGTTCCGCGGCTGGAGGAGATCGCGGCGACGGCGTCGGGGCCGCACGCTTCCTTGATGCGGGCAAAGGAGCGGGCCACCAGATCCAGCGCCTGCTCCCACCCGATGGCCTTCCAACCGGTGCCGTCGCGCAGGAGCGGCGTCCGCACCCGATCGCCGGCGTAGTTGTATGTCCATCCGAAGCGGCCCTTGAGACAGGCATGCCCGTGGTTCGACGGTCCATCGTCGGCGGGGACCATCGACACCACGCGCCCGTCGCGGAGACCTGCCATCAGCGTGCAGCCGACACCGCAGTACCCGCAGGTCGTCCGCACGTGACTCGTCGGAGACCCGCGCAGCAAGACCGTTTTCTCGGTCAAGGCGCCGGTCGGGCATTCTTTGACGCAGGCGCCGCACGAGACGCAGCTGGACGACGCCACTCCGTCCGGGCTCATCAGTCCTGCCGAGCCCCACGCGGGACGCATGGAGAACCCTGCCTTCACCATCGAAACCGCGAAGGCCGGCTGTATTTCATCACAGGCTCTCACGCACCGCGCACACGAGATGCATCGCTGATTATCGAAGGCAAAAAATGGACTGGACTCGTCTTGAATCGCTGCTCGCTGAACGCCGCTCGGATAGCGGACCCGCGTCACGCCATACTTCTGTGCCAGTTCGCTGAGCATGCCGAGCGGTAGTCCCTCGGGACGTTCGGACAGGTACAGTTCGATGAGATTTCGGCGATGCTTCGTCAACGACTCACTCTCCGTGTTGACGATCATCCCGTCCCGTGCCGGCATCGAACAGGTCGCGTGGAGACCTTTCATCCCTTCGATATGGCTCAGACACAACCGGCAGGACCCATAGGCCGATAGATGCGCGGACGCGCACAAACTCGGGACGGCGATACCCGATCTTATCGCCGCGGCGTACACAGTTTCGCCCGTCTCCGCCTGCACCTGTTGTCCATTGATGGTCAGCTTCATGGAGATGAATTCCGCATCAGCGATCAAGAACCCCTCTTTGCATTCTTGCCTGAGAGCCGCCGGTCGAAGTCATCGCCGAAATGTTCGATCGCAGTGAGGACGGGATAGGGCGCACGACCTCCATGGGCGCAGAGACTGGTGGCCTTCATCGTTGACCCGAGATCGGCGAGCAGCGCCAAATCGTCCCTCGTACCATTCAGTCGTTCGATCCGTTCAAGCAACTCGCGCGCACGCACGGAACCGATGCGGCAGGGCGTGCACTTCCCACAGGACTCGTCGGCCGTAAAAGTCATGTAATGACGGGCAAGTTCGACCATATCCGTCTCATGATCAAAGACGACGATTCCGCCATGGCCCAACACAGCTCCCGCCTCGTTAAACCTGTCGAAGCAAAGCGGAATATTCAACTGCGATTCAGGGAAGAGACTCCCCAGAGGACCGCCGACTTGTACCGCCTTGAAGCGAGACCCTTCGGCCATGCCGCCTCCAAACCGCTCGAGCACTTCCCCCAAGGTCGCGCCGAAGGGAATCTCGACCAATCCCGGTTGCCTGATGCGGCCTCCCAGCTGCAGCGCGATCAGGCCCTTCGAGCCCTCAGTCCCAAGCGCCGCATGCCACTCCGAGCCGCGAGCCATGATTTCCGGCACGGTGGCAAACGTGAGGACGTTGCTGACGACGGTAGGCTTCCCGTAAAGGCCGGCCTCGGCAGGATACGGCGGTCGCACCTTGACCATGCCTCTGCCGCCTTCGAGCGAGGACAGCAGCGCGGTCTCTTCCCCGCACACGTACGAGCCAGCTCCCCTGAATACTTCCAAATGGAATGGGCGTTGATCGATAGTCAGCCATCCCGCGTGTTCGGCTTCGGCAATGGCGGCTTGCATCGTTGCCGCCGCGGCCGGATATTCCCAGCGACAATACACATATCCGCGGTCTGCACCGATCGCCTTGGCGCAGATCAGCATCCCTTCGATGAGCCGGAAGGGTTCTCCCTCCATGATCATTCGGTCGCAATACGTCCCCGCATCGCCTTCGTCGGCGTTGGCTATAACGTACTTTTGATCGGCCCGGTGCTGTCGTGCGGCGTCCCATTTGTACCAGACGGGAAATGCGGCGCCGCCCCGTCCTCGCAGGCCAGAAGTCCGTATCTCTGCGATGATCACCTCGGGCGGCAAGCCGTTCGCCCGTTCCCACCCGCGACAGCCGCCCTGTGTCCTGAACTCCTCCAGCGACAAAGGTTGGGCCGTACCGAAACGCGCAAAGATCGCCCGCTGCTGCTGCGCCAGAAACGGAACGTCGGCAACTGCGATTCCGCCCGCTCCGGTGCGGATGCGCCTGAGATCATCGGGCTTGGCTTGGGGCCAAAGCAGGCGGCCGCGGGGCCCATCCCGCTCGACCAACGGCTCCAGAAAAAACGCCCCCCGCGAGGAGGTTCTGACGATGCGAACATCGGGAACCTCGGTCCATGCGGCGGCGAGGCGATCGGCTCCCGTCGCCTTGGCGGACGTATCGTTCGAGAGGTAGATTGTGACCGTCATACGCGCCTGTCGTCAGCTTGGCGTAACATTTTCTCCATGTCGGACGGACACACTCGGCCGTAGATGGTCTCGTCGATCATCACCGTCGGCCCTACCCCGCAGTTGCCGAGACAATACACGCGTTCGAGCGTCGTTCCGCCGTCCTTCGTCGTCTCACCGATGCCAATATCGAGGAAGGCCTGACATTCAGCCAGAACATCGCATGACCGGTTGGCCACACAGGCCTCTCCGACGCATACCCTGACGATCCGCCGGCCGCGCGGCGCTGCATGCAAGTCGGGATAATAGGAGAGCACGCCGGCGACATGCGATTCCGGCACCTGCAATGCCTCGGCAACCGATCCAATGGCATTCACCGGTACATGTCCGAGAACCTGCTGAACCGCGAGCAGCGTGCGGAGGATATTCGCCGGACGCCCGGGCTCGGGCCGATGCTGCTCGAGCACGCTCTGGAGTGCCGCGGTGTCGCTAGGGGACATCTTGCAACTCAATGTCGGACCATACGGAGTCGCGCTGTCTGTGTGTTGAGAAATTGAGCAATTTATGTACCATCGCCGTCCCCTAAGCTGGAAGCCAGGACTTCCCTCCTCGCCGTCCCGGAACCCACCACTGTTGCAAGCTGCCCCAAGTGGCGAAATACTGACTGTCGCATTTTACGCCAGGACAGATCGATGGAGCATCGTGCATCTCTCCAATTCCGAGGTTTGGCGTGCTGGGCATGGGACTCGCAGTGCCTCACGCTAATAGGGGAACGTGATGAGCACTGTAGACCAGGCCATGGTGTCTAAAGTCCTACTGGCAACTGATTTTTCTGCCAGTGCAACCCTGGCTGAGGTCTATACGGAGTATCTGGCGGCCGTGCTCAAGGCTTCGGTGGTCGTCCTCCACGTCACCGAACACCGATCTCCGACGGAGGGAGCGCTCACAGAGGAAGAGATTCAGAACAGGCTTCACACGGTGCAGCATAATATCGGCGAGCACGCTGTCCCGGTAAGCATCGAACGTTCAGCAGGAAAGGCCGGGGATCAAATTCTCTCCGCAGCTCATCAACTCGATGCGGATGTCATCGCGATGGGCATGCAGGGAGAGACGCATGTTCCATACGGATTGATTGGAGCCACTACGCATGTCGTCACGACGAATGGACCTTGTCCCGTGTTGACCGTGCCTTTGCCCAGCAAAGAAGCAAGCCCTTGCGTGTTTCCCGTGCCCGACGCGGTCCAGGTTCGACGCATTTTGGCGCCCGTGGACTTCTCGGATCCTTCCTTGGACTCGTTAAAATGGGGCATCCATTTAGCCCATCGACTAGGAGCCGATCTCGTTCTCTTGCACGTGTTGGAGCCGGCACATGCCGACTGGGATCTCCATCGGATGAAAGATGCGGCACAGATCCGGGACCAGTGGGAGGCGCGGTTGGGCAATTTGGCTGGGGTAATGAAGTCCTTGGGATTATCCGCGACCTACCAGAGCCGAACAGGGTGTCCTTCCGATTCGATCCTTGCCGGTGCGCTTCAGCACCGATGCGATCTGATTGTGATGGGCACCCATGGACGCCGAGGGCGGGAACGGACGAACGTGGGAAGCGTAGCTGAAGCGGTTCTGAAGCAAGCCACTTGCCCTGTTCTTACGGTGAAGAATCCGAAATTCGCTCCCAGGGTTCGGCCCGCGCTTCGAACGGTCCTCTCGCAAAATATCGAGACCGTAAACAGGAAGATTTAACTAGAAGGTAAGGAGCGGGGGATGTTGTTTGAGAAGATCATGATTTCCGCAATGACTCTGTCTGTGCTTCTCGGAGGACTACCCTCGTTCACGCAAGCAGGCGATATGGCTGCAGGCAAGCAAATTTATAATGAGGTGTGTAAAGCTTGCCATGGAATAGATGGAAGGGGACCGGGAGCTATGAAATTTAGCCCGCCCGCCGCCGACCTGACCAGTCGAGAAGTGCAAACGAAGCTTGATTCGGGGCTCTACAAGTCAATCCACGACGGGCGAGCCAATACTGCGATGGGCGCGTGGAAGTATGCGTTGTCCGACGAAGAGATTCGCAATGTGATTTCTTATGTTCGAACCTTGGGTGGTGATCCTTCAACACCGTGACCGACCTGAACGCATGGCATAAAAGCCCTCGGTCATCTCAACGACGTTACAATTGATCGCCGCACTATCATACCTGCCGTACCACACACTCAGGGAACTTGCTGGGACAATTGCCGGATATAAGCGAGGACGTCTGTCATTTCCTCGTTCGTAAGTTGTCCCCGCCACGAATGCATCGGGCTGAAAACGACGCCATGTTCAATCGTCCTAAGAAGCTCCTCGTCCGATTTCAAAGACGATCTCAAACGGTGAAAATCCGCCGG
>DATJGE010000139.1:0-6137 GCA_035495295.1 Nitrospira sp.
CCCGTCTCGGCTGCAAAGATTACGGCGGTCACGGCTGACGGCATTCCCGCTACCAGGATCACCACCGCTCGTTCGACGCCTGCCAGGTGTAAAACTTCCGCAGCGACAAATCCCAACAGCACGCCCACGCCCATTCGCACCAGCACGCCCAACGCAGCGAGCCTCAGGTTGCCTTGACCCGATAACCTGATCGACAGCCCCAGCACGAGGCTCGCAAGCGGCGTCGTCGTCATGTGAATCGGTATGAGCAATTCCCGCAGCCAGATGGGCAGATGCAGTCCGAACAGTTTCAACACGAGGATGCCGATCAACGCCCAAAGGGGAGGAGCGGCAATGAAGCGCTGCATGGCTGATCCGACATGGATCGAACCGGTTCCATGCCAGAGCGCCAAACCATACAACAGCGTCAAGGTCAAGGTGGTCTGTCCTAGGTCGAAGAGGACGGCACGTGCGAGCCCCTCGTCGCCGAAGGTTGCCAGGATGACAGGATAGGCAAAGTAGATGGAATTGATGCAGCCCGTGCCTAGAAGGAATCCACCCCGGGTCGGGCGGGGCAGATGCAGTAGTTGTGAAAGTTGCCACGCGACGACCAACATCGGCAGTGTGACGAAGCAGGCCGCCAGCGGGAGCTTCCATGCCGCGTATGTGAACTGAATTCCGTCGAGCGAGACCAGGATGGTCGCCGGAAGGCTGATCGAGAACACCAGGGCGGCAAGGCGCTCGGCGTGCGATCGGTCGAGCAGGTGGGAGGCACGGAGGAGCGCCGCGCCCAGGAACAGGATAATGAACGCCATCAGGGCCTGCGGCATGGCCGTGAGCGTATCAGAGATGGAGCAGGGGGGCTACCAACGGTGAGAAGGTTCTAAGCTCTGCCTAAGACGGCGTTAATCTCCGGCCATTACCTTGTATCCGGACACATCACTGAGGAGGTCTAGCATGCGTTCCCTGGGTATGCGAGCGTATTTGTCGGCGGTATCTCTCTTCGTGTGTTCTCTTCTCGCGCGATCCCGCGCCTCCCGGCCGCGCAAACATTTGGCCGACTAGCGCCGGTTGCGCCTCTCTTTTTTTTACTCTCCATCGATCCGCCCTTCACTGACTTTTTACAAAGTCTGACCCGCTTCTTAGCACCCTCGTTTTCGGTCGGCGGTATGGTGCGTTCACCTCGAGCGCAACAGTTCTAGCGCTCAATTACCAAACCATTTCGCCATCGGAAATGAGGTTGTCTCATGGTATGTCGTTTTTACAACTTTGCCGTCATGTTGCTCGTACCCTGTGCCGCCATGCTACTTTTCTCATGTGGGTCCGGCGGCGATGGAGACGGGAGATCTATGGCCGCAGCGATGCCGGGGGGATTCATCGAAACAGCGGGTAGCGCCGTCCGGCCGCGTTGGTCGAGGAGCGAGTTGCAAGAGTTCTTGCCAGCGGGCCGGGGCAAGTTCACGTTTCCACATCCATACCTGACCGAGGCCATGCGGATTACGACCGCAGAAGATTGCGGCGGGGCCGACTGCGTCCGGCAGGTCGGATACTCGTATTGGCGGAATATGAACAATCATGTCGACAGCTACGAAATGTTAATCGTCCTTGGGCTCAATAAAGCAAATGGTGGGACGGGTCCGACGCTCTTTAGCTATGACAAATCTACAGAGGAAATCACCAATCGCGGGCCGCTGTTTCCCGCAGGGCACCATCTGAGCGGCTATACAACATCCGGATGGTATTTCAGCGCCACGCGGCCCAATACTCTCTACATTAACGACGGCTCGAAGATGCTGCGTTATGATGTGCTTTCACATGCGTCGGAAATCGTCTTCGATGTGGCGGGGCAATTCGGGACCGACCGCGACGTCTGGCAAATGTCCTCCAGCAATGATGACCTGGTGCATGCCGCAACGCTTCGGGTGAGGGGCACGTCGAACTATCTGGGGTGCGTCGTCTATCTGGAACCTACCGGTCAGCTCCTCTACTACCCGAAAGCCGGCGACCTCGATGAATGCCAGATCGATAGAAGCGGACGCTTTCTGACGACCTTCGAGCAAATCGATGGCAAGAACGGGTTCGATAACCGCATCATCGATCTGCAAACCGGGAGTGTACAGCAGTTACTGAATCTGCCCGGTGTCGGCAGCCTCGGCCACCACGATTCGGGTTTCGGCTATGTGGTCGGACATGACCGGTACAACAAAATGCCGAACGCAACGATAGCCTGGAACCTCTCCCCATTCACTCGCGGTCCCGTGAATCACAAGGACTACAACTGGGATCTGGTTCAGGCCCAGCATATCAGCCATACGAATGCGCAATCCGGAATTCCGATGGAACAGCAGTATGCCTGTGGCAGCAACGCCGACCGGCGCACCTACGCGCAAAATGAGATTCTCTGCTTCCGGCTGGACGGTTCCCTGACCCAATTGGTTGTAGCCCCGGTCATGACCGATCTCGATGCGTCGGGTGGAAACGCGAACCCGACGGGTGCAGGAGGGGACTACGACAAGTCCCCCAAGGGCAATCTCGACGTCACCGGTCGGTATTTCATCTGGACCACTAATCTCGGCGGCAACCGTTTGGATGCCTTCATCGTCAAAGTGCCGGGCCAACTGCTCTAAACGATCCTCATGTCCCTAAGACTTTCTTCCTCGCGCCCGGCTTGTGTAGGATGCGGGGAGGTCGGATCGTGGAGAGGAAGACCGTATGGCGGATGTACTGCGGGTGAGTACCGAACGTCTTAAGGAGGTCGTTGATCTGACGGAGCGCATTCAGTCGCTGATCCGACGTGCAAAGATTCGGGACGGCCTGTGTGCGCTCTTCATCACGCATACCACCGCAGCCCTCACAACCGGCGAGATCGGTGAGGGGACTGAACAGGATTTGCTCGACGTTGTCGAGCAAATCATTCCCTCAATTGGTTTTCGTCATGCCCATGACCCGTCGCATGCCTGGTCGCACATGGCCGCGTCCATCCTGGGCCCCTCGCTCACCGTTCCCGTCACGGACGGACAATTGGCCTTGGGTACCTGGCAATCGGTGCTGTTGGTTGAATTGGACGGGCCGCGCGAACGAGCCGTGCATGTAACGCTGCTACCGACGTGATACGATGTCGCCGCCGCGTACGACGCCTTTCGTTCAGTAAACATTCTCGCCGAGCCCTGCTTCGTCTGTCCCCCCTCCTGTTGTTCCTGATCCCGCAGTCAAGGCCCGCCATCCTAGTCAGGGGTTTGGTGGGTTGACCTGGTCAACCTGTAAATCGTACGGTCAAGAGAGGCGAAAGGCGACGGGGGTTTATGGCTGAGTCTGTCGAACCGCATCTCTTCGTCATTCTAGGGGCGACTGGTGATTTGATGAGGCGCAAGCTGTTGCCCGCTCTCTTTCACCTTCGTACGTACGGCGAATTGGAGAAGCAGAATACGCTCATCCTTGGGGCGGCGCAGCCGGAGATGAGCGAAGAGGCGTTTCGGCTTTGGGCGTATGAAAGTCTGAATAAATCCGTGGCGCGCAATGCGCCGGATTTGCGTCGCTGGTGTGAGGAATATCTGCATTACCAATCGGTTGGTCGCGGCGACGCCGAAGATTATGAGAGACTGGGGAAGTACATCCGGCAGGTGGAACTCGCCCGTACTCTACCCGAAAACCGTGTCTTCTACCTGGCCCTGCCGCCGACGGCCGTTCCGGGAGCGGTCGAACGTCTTGCCCAAGCCTGCCTGCTGAAAAGCCGCGGATGGGTGCGGGTGGTCTTCGAGAAGCCCTTCGGACACGATTTCCGCTCCGCCCGTGCATTGAATACCCTCTTGCATCGCTATCTCGACGAATCGCAGATCTATCGGATCGACCACTATCTGGGCAAGGAGACGGTGCAAAATCTGCTGGCCTTCCGTTTTGCAAATCCCATTTTCGAGTCCATCTGGAAGCGCGAGTCGGTGGAATGTGTGCAGGTGACCGTGGCCGAGGATATCGGCGTCGAGCACCGCGGCGCCTACTACAACGAAGCAGGGGCCTTGCGCGATATGGTCCAGAACCATCTGACGCAACTGGTCACGGTGGTGGGCATGGAAGTTCCTGTGTCCTTCGAAGCGGATGCGATCCAAGCAGAGAAACTGAAAGTCTTGCGCTCCATTCCGCCGATCGACCCGTCTGACGTCGTCTTCAGTCAGTATCGGGCTTGGGAATTCGATGGGCACAGGATTCCCGGCTATCGGGAGGAAAAAGGCGTCCCGCCGGACTCATTGACTGAGAGCTTCGTGGCCCTGAAAATGGAAATCCATAATTGGCGGTGGCGCGGAGTGCCATTCTATCTACGAACAGGCAAGCGCTTGCCGCGAAAGATCACGCAGGTTGCCGTGATCTTTCGACAGGCGCCCTTCCTCGTGTTTCGCTCCCTCGACCCCGGCAGTCTCGATCCCAACCAACTCGTCATCACACTGCAGCCCAGCGAAGGGTTTGCGCTGGGTTTCTCAGTCAAGACGCCGGGCCGCCCATTCAGCTTCACGAACCGTGCGCTCCAATTCGATTACAAGCAGGCCTTTGGAGGTGACCTGCCTGAGGCCTATGAGACGCTCTTGCGGGACATCATGATCGGCGATCAAACGCTCTTCGTCACCGCCGACTTTACTGAGACCGCCTGGCGACTCTACGATCCTCTGCTCGCCGGCAAGCGCGAGCCTGTGTTCTATACGGCGGGGACGTGGGGGCCGACTGAGGCAGACCAATTGCTCGAGCGGAATGGACATCGCTGGCAATTGGGATGGTGACCAATGGTCGAGCCGCCTCCTTTCATCGTCACGAATATTCCTCAGCGGATGGATCGTTTACCCTGGTCGAACTGGCACTGGCTTGTCGTGTCGGCGCTCGGGGTGACCTGGATGCTCGACGGACTTGAGGTTTCGATCGTAGCGGCCTTGGGGCCCGTCCTCACCCATTCGACGACGCTCGCGCTCACGGAATCCGAGGTAGGGTTGGCGGCCTCGGCCTATCTGGCGGGGTCGGTCATTGGGGCGCTCGTGTTCTCCTATCTCACGGACCGACAGGGACGGAAAAAGTGGTTCATGATCACGTTGCTGCTCTATCTGGCGGCGACGATCCTCACGGCGTTTGCCTGGGATCTGGCAAGTCTCATGTGTTTCCGGTTTTTGACGGGAGCCGGCATTGGAGGGGAATATGCCGCCATCAACTCGGCGATCGACGAACTGATACCGGCCCGGCGCCGCGGCCACACGGATCTCGCGATCAACGGCACTTGGTGGCTCGGTTCCGCGACGGGTGCCCTGCTGTCCGTCTTCCTGCTGAATCCACGCATCATTCCCGAGTGGTTGGGATGGCGTCTCTGTTTTATCTTTGGGGCGGTGCTTGGGATTGCGATCATTCTGGTTCGGCGATTCGTCCCGGAAAGTCCGCGATGGCTCATGACCCACAGCCGGATTGACGAAGCCGAGGACATTGTCACGCGCATCGAACGGCAGGTCTCGCGGGACGAAGGATTAAAGGCCCTGCCCGAAGCGAGAGGCTCGATCACGGTGCGCACGCGTCCGCACGGCACGACCATCGGCACCGTGGCGCGGGAACTCTTTCAGTCCTATCCCCGCCGAACAGTTCTGGGGCTGGCGTTGATGATCACGCAATCCTTCATGTACAACGCGGTGTCCTTCTCCTTTCCGTTCGTCCTGACCAAGTATTACGACGTGCCGACGACCACGATCGGCCTCTATCTGTTGCCGTTCGCGCTCGGAAATTTTCTCGGACCTCTGTTGTTGGGACGATTTTTCGACACGATCGGCCGGAAACAAATGATTAGTTTCACGTATGCCGCGGCGGGAGTGCTGCTGGCGCTGACCGGGTACCTGTTTTGGACTGCCTCGTTTACCGTGACGACGCACCTCTTGGCCTGGTCGTCGATCTTCTTTTTTGCCTCGGCCGGCGCCAGCGCCGCTTACCTCACGGTCAGCGAGGTCTTCCCGATGGAAATCCGCGCGATGGCGATCGCTTTTTTCTTCATGGTGGCGCAGGGGGCGGGCATCATTGCTCCCTGGCTCTACGGTCGGATGATCGAAACGTCGGTCACAAGCGTGTTTTACGGCTATCTGCTTGGGGCTGGATTGATGCTGGTGGGCGCTGTGGTGGAGCTCATGCTGGGCGTCAAGGCCGAA
>DATJGE010000140.1:0-3602 GCA_035495295.1 Nitrospira sp.
TCTCCCGCTGCAGCGCGGCGAACAGGCGGTGCTTCGGGAACTGCGCGAGGTTGCCTCGGAAAATCGGATCTACCGCTCCTACCTCGGAATGGGCTATTGCGACTGCATGACGCCCGGCGTCATTCAACGGAACATCCTCGAGAACCCTGGCTGGTACACCCAATATACCCCTTACCAGGCCGAGATCGCGCAAGGACGGCTGGAGGCCTTGGTCAATTTCCAGACCATGGTCGCCGACCTGACGGGACTGCCGCTTGCCAATGCCTCGCTGCTCGACGAAGCCACCGCCGCCGCCGAGGCCATGGCCATGTGCCTTGCCCTCTCACGCGGAACCGGCCATGATCGCAAAGAGTTTTTCGTCTCGCAGGACTGTCATCCTCAGACGATCGCCGTCCTACAGACCAGGGCGGAGCCGCTGGACATCACGCTGCATGTTGGAAACACGAGATCGATCAACTTTGACAATCCCCGACTCAGCGGGTTCCTGCTGCAATATCCGACCACGGACGGTTATGTGGGCGACTATCAGGCTCTGGTTGAACAGGCACACAAAACCGGGATGCTGGTCGTTGTGGCGACGGATCTGCTGGCGCTGACCCTTCTGCGGCCGCCCGGAGACTTCGGCGCAGATATTGCCGTCGGCTCCAGCCAGCGATTCGGCGTGCCCATGGGCTTCGGCGGCCCGCACGCCGCCTTTCTCTCGGCGAAAGAAGAGTATAAACGCCAGATGCCTGGGCGCATCGTCGGAGTGTCAAAAGATCGAAGCGGACAAATTGCCTATCGGTTGTCGCTGCAGACGCGGGAACAGCACATCAGACGAGAAAAGGCGACGAGCAACATCTGCACCGCTCAAGTGCTCCTCGCGATCATCGCGGGGATGTACGCGGTGTATCATGGCCCTGAGGGTTTGCGGCGGATCGCTGAACGTGTTCACGGCCTTGCGGTGCTCCTGACCAAAGGTCTGCGGCAATTGGGCTTCGACATCGGCAGCCAGGAATTTTTCGATACCATCCGGGTGCGAGTGACCCAGACGCAATGCGAACAAATCCTCGTGCGAGCGGATGAGCAGGGCTTGAATCTTCGACGGTATGACGACGATTCGCTGGGTATTTCGCTGGATGAAACGACCGAACCGGAGGACGTGCAGCGACTGATGGAAGTCTTCGTCGGGCACTCCCGGCTACCCTTCACCATGCAGGAGTTAGCGCAGACCGTCGATACGGCGTTTCCAGCGAACCTGGCGCGGACGAGCCCTTACCTCACGCACGAGGTGTTCAACCGCTACCATGCCGAACATGAAATCCTCAGGTATCTTCATCGGCTTCAAGCGCGCGATCTCTCGCTGACCCACTCCATGATTCCCCTCGGGTCTTGCACGATGAAGCTTAATGCGACCGCGGAAATGTTGCCGGTGACGTGGCCTGAGTTTGCCCGCCTGCACCCATTCGCCCCTGCTGAGCAGAGCAAGGGATATCAAGAGCTGTTTCGCCAGCTTGAAACACGGTTGGCCGAGATCACGGGCTTTTCCGCCGTGTCATTGCAGCCCAATGCGGGATCGCAAGGCGAGTACGCCGGCTTAATGGTCATCAGGGCATACCACCGGGGCCAGGGCGAGTTTCACCGAGATGTGTGCCTCATTCCCGTTTCGGCTCATGGTACCAACCCCGCCAGCGCGGCGATGGTCGGCATGACCGTTGTGCCAGTAGCTTGCGACAAGCAGGGGAACGTGGATTTGCATGATCTAGAAGCCAAGGCCGCCGAGCATCGGATCCGGTTAGCCGCTCTCATGTTGACCTATCCATCCACGCACGGCGTGTTTGAAGCCGACGTCAAGCGCATGTGCCAGATCGTTCACACTCATGGCGGACAGGTGTATATGGACGGGGCCAACATGAATGCACAGGTCGGCCTCTGTCGTCCTGGCGACATCGGCGCGGACGTCTGTCATCTCAATCTGCACAAGACCTTTTGCATCCCGCATGGGGGCGGTGGTCCTGGTATGGGCCCGATCGCCGTTGCCCGTCACCTGGCTTCCTTTCTCCCTGGTCATCCTGTCACCGGGATCGGCGGGACGGAATCCATCGGCCCGGTTTCGGCTGCGCCATTTGGAAGCCCAAGCATCCTAACGATTCCGTGGGTGTATATCGCGCTCATGGGGCGTGACGGTCTCGTGAAGGCGACACAGGTTGCGATCTTGAATGCCAATTACATGGCGAAACGGTTGGAGAAACACTATCCGATCCTCTACACGGGGCAAGCAGGATACGTGGCGCACGAATTCATCCTCGATCTGCGTCAGTTCAAGGAGACAGCAGGGGTCGAGGCGATGGATGTTGCTAAGCGCCTGATGGACTACGGCTTCCATGCGCCCACGGTGTCGTTTCCCGTGCCCGGCACGTTGATGATCGAGCCGACAGAGAGCGAATCGAAAGCGGAGTTGGACCGGTTTTGCAACGCTATGATCCTTATCCGTGCGGAAATCCAGGAGATCATCGACGGACGTCAGCCCCGCGCCAACAATGTGCTGAAAAACGCTCCCCATACGGCCCAGATGGTTGCCGCTTCCGAATGGGATTGTCCGTACAGTCGGGAACAGGCCGTTTATCCTGCGCCCTGGGTCAAGGAGCACAAGTTCTGGCCTCATGTCGCCCGGATCGACGAAGCCTATGGAGATCGCAATCTGATCTGCACCTGCCCCCCCGTGGAACACTACGCGACCTAGCCCGTCGTCTTGCGGCGCTTCGTTTCCGGCAGTAGAGTACGAATCACGCCATGGAGTTGCATGCATGCAGGTGATCGATCGCCGGGGATTTCTCGTCCGCTCCGGCCTCGCATTAAGCGCCACGCTCCTGTCATCTGAGGGCTTCCCGCTCTCGAGAAGCTCTGCCTTCGAGCCGGCAAATCCTCCAGACTGGCAGGCAGTGCGCGATCAATTTTCCCTCTCACGCGATCTGATCCACCTCGCCGGATTTTTTCTCGCCTCCCACCCGATGCCGGTACGTGAGGCCATCGAACGACACCGAGCCGGATTGGATGCCGATCCAATCGGCTATTGGTTCGCACATGAAAAAACACAGGAGGCGGCGGTGCTCAAAGCCGCGGCCGGTTATCTCGGCGTGGGTCCGACCGAGATCGCGTTGACCGACAGCACCACGATGGGTTTGGGCTTGCTGTATGGAGGACTGGCGCTGAAGACAGATCAGGAAATTTTGACGACGACCCACGATCACTATTCGACGGAAACCTCGCTGCGGCTCCGGGCCGAGCGCTCGGGCGCCACGGTGCGGCGTATCCCTCTATATGAGGATTTAACCAGAGTCACCCCAGAGAGTCTGGTTGAAACGCTCGTCAAGGCAGTGCGACCTCGGACGAGGATCGTGGCGGTCACCTGGGTGCATTCCAGCACGGGGCTGAAGCTCCCCATTGCCGAAATGGCTCGGATCATCCAGCGACTCAATGCGTCGAGAGCCGATGAGGACCGGGTCATCTTGTGCGTCGATGGAGTTCACGCCCTAGGGGTGGAGGATTTCCGTTAGAGCGAGGTGGGCTGCGATTTTCTGATCGCCGGGACGCACAAATGGATGTTCGGTCCGAGGGGAACG
>DATJGE010000141.1:0-19560 GCA_035495295.1 Nitrospira sp.
TACTGATGCGTTGGAGGCTGAACTCAATGAGTACGGTCAAGCGGGGTGGGAGTTGGTCCTCGTACATCTGGGGAATGTCACAAAACCGACGCCGCGCTTCATATTCAAACGAATGTTACCGTAGGTATCGATGAGTGCCCGGCCACGGTAGACGTCTAAACCAGACAAGCTCTGGTGTTCTTGAGCGCGACTCAAGAATGTTTTTCTTCAGGCTGGAGGCGTAGGTCCGGCGAATCAGGTCATCCATCCTTCGAATCGCCGGCTGTGCGATGCATCTGTTTGCCGTACGACCGGCGCAGCAGGACCGTTAGCACGACCGCCAGCGGTGGATGCCTGCAAGAAACCAGTAAGAAAGCCCTGGAAGGACCCTGATGAGTGCGAGCATTTTGGAGAACCAAACGTCCGTGGCCCTCGGATATAACCTAGAGCTGTCGTCGGAAATGTTGTCTGTTCAGGAGCACAGTGTCCTAAGCCGACTCACAATCTTTGCGGGCCTCCTCTTCCTAATCGCGCTGTGCCTGCGGATTCTTCTGATGATCGCCGACTCTGGCTAGATGAGCGTGCGACCGCATGGCTCTCGGCCTAGTTGCGCGGTCCGACTTTTGCGTAGATGTATGTATCAACTTGAGGGGATGACGAGCGTGACTACCGGCGAAGGCGCCTCAGGGGTGGGCAGCGGCCCGATCCGCAGATGGCACCATGCATGGCGGGCGGCAGGCCTGACCGCGCCGCTTCATCCCATTCTTGTCCATTTCACCATCGCGCTATTTGTTGGTTCAGTCGGCTCCGACGGACTTGGTGCCATGTTTGGCTCTGAATCGCTATCCGAAGCGGCCTGGTGGATGATGGCCGGATCGACTCTCGTCACCCCGGCGACCCTCTTGACCGGAGCGTTGTCCCGGCGGCGATTGCCCATGCAGGAAAGTGAAGCCCGGTCATTTTTGCGAGCCCATATGGCTGGCGGGTTCGTGGTTTTCGGACTGTTGGTGATTCTGACGCTGTGGCGAGCGTCGTTCTGGGAACTCGGTGCATCTGTCACGCTTGCGTATCTTGGATTCGCTTGCGCGTCGGTGTTGATCATGACGCTTCAAGGGTATTTGGGCGGGGAATTAGTGTACCGCTATGGCAGCGAAGTCGGCAGCAAATTTCGGCAGTTGCCGGGCCATGAACCTGAACGTCGTCCTCCTGCGCTGTTTCCTGGACAATCTGTAAGAAACGCGAAGCTGTCTACACCGTCTCCATGACTCCATGATCAGCCGACGCCATTTTCTCTTGTCCGGCGGTTTGGTCCATTGGCCGAAACTTGTCGTCCCTCTCATCGGCTTCCCGCCAATGTTGCTCTACCGCCCGGGCAGGCGCACGCGAGGGGGCGTGCCGCATATTCGACGGCATCGTCACAGCCGCCCTCGCATTTTCCCATGGATCGGCTTACCGAAGTCTTCTGCGGCTTCTCCCGGGAAGAATACCACGTGCCGATTCCCAATCCGCATGCGGAGCGCCCGCAAGCCTGGTCCGCCGGTGCTGTGCCGTACTTGTTGACGGAACTCCTGGGTTTGCGACCATCGGCTGAGCGGCAGGCTCGATATCGTGCGACCAGTCCTGCCCCCTTCCATCCAACAGCTGGATTTCCGTCGTCTCGCCGTCGGATCGGGGCATGTCGATCTGCGATTTCGCCGCAGAGCGGACGGCCATGCGGAGGTGGAGGTTATCGCGGCGGACGGCACCGTGGACGTCCGGGTTGTCCCCGGGGAACGCACCGATGACGCGATGGCGGGTCTCAAGATAGAAGAACATGAGGCGGCCGCGGGTGACCGGTTGACTAGGGATTGATGGGCGCTATCCACGGGTGGATGCCGATGGAAGCCATTGACGGTGGAGCACTATTGTAAAGTGTCCGGAGATTCGAGCCTCCTTATCCATGTCGTCCTTTCTCGGATTAAGCGCCTTTCAATGGCTGGCATTGATCATCGCAGCGACGACCATGCTGATCGCGATGGATGCGGTGGTCGGTCATTACCGGCATAGTTTTTCCTACCGGCTTCAATTTGCCCCGCTCCTAACCGCCCCGTTTCTCACTTTCACTGCCCTCTTGACGGTGGTCTTCCCCGAGGGAGAAGGCGTGAGGCAGGTGCTGAACGCCGCCGCATGGCTCGCTATCGTTACGGGAGTGATCGGGTTCGGCTACCATGCCTATTACGGCGTCCTGAAGAAGCCGGGGGGGCTCAAATGGCTGCTGCACTATCTGATGTACGGCGCGCCGCTGCTGTTGCCGCTCGCCCTCTCGGCGATGGGATGGCTCGCGCTCATCGTCGCGGCGGGCCTGTCCAAATCGCCGACAATTCTGGGGATGGCCATCCCCACGTTGCTGATTGTCTTCGTCGTCATCGTTTTGACCGGCAGCATCCTGCAGGCTGCGATTTTGCATTACCGCGGCGCGTTCAACACGCCGGCGATGTATGCGCCATTCACGATTCCGATTGTGACCGTATTCGCCGGCATCTGGATGGCGCTCGACCCGTCGCATTGGGCTCGTGCCGCATTCGCCGCCTTGCTCTGGTTGACGCTGCTGACCGGATTCATCGGATTCGGCATGCATCTGCGCGGGCTCGACCGGCAAATGGGAGGACTGTACGTGCCGCTGTTCAATCTGATGCAGGGGCCGCCGCAGGGAGCCCCTGGATTGTTCGTCGGTCTGGCCGGAGTCGGCCTCGTCGCGGTCTACCTGCTGTAAGGGCAGTCGTTGATTCAATTGGGAGAATGCCATGAGCACTGCACGCCGTCTGAAGCCGATTCATCAGACCCACCCCGAACCCGAGCCGTTCGTGTCTCGCTATCCGCACTTCAATGTGCTGGATAAGTGGGCGACGCCGGATTGGGACGATCAAACTCGAGACGTCATTCGCGCCCGGCTGGAAGACGTGCCGCCGATTCGATTCTTTACTGCGACCGAAGCTGCCACGCTGACGGCGGTCGTGGACCGGATGCTTCCCCAACCCGACCGCGACCCGTCTGCGCGGGTGCCGATCGTGCCCTGGATCGACAAGAAACTGTTCGATGACCAGCGCGACGGTTTTCGAGAAGAGACGCTTCCGCCTCAGCGGCAGGCATGGAAACTTGCTCTGGCGGCAATCGATGAATCCGCAAGAAGTTTTTATCGCGTTCGCTTTGCGGACATCGACGAGGCGTCGCAGGACATGATCCTCAAGCGGGTGCAGCAGGGCGATCCCCCGGGGGAGACGTGGAAACAAGTGCCTCCGAAACCGTTTTTCAGCAAGATGCTCATGTACAGCGTGCTCCATATTTATTACGCCCATCCCGCGGCGTGGAACGAAATCGGCTACCACGGACCGTCGTCGCCCCGCGGCTACAGCCGTATCTGGGACGGAGGGCTGGATCCCTGGGATGCGGTGGCGGAAGGAAACGGCGATGCCGCGTGACGAAGGCCCGGACTGGTCGCTCACCGCGCCAGGCATCCATGGCGAACGGGTCCCCATGCGGGACCTGTCGCGGCAGGACGTCGATTTTTGTATTGTCGGCGCCGGAGCCGCCGGCAGCGTGCTCGGCGCAAAGCTCTCGGAAGCCGGGTTTTCCACGGTCCTGCTGGAAGCCGGCGAGCATTGGGACCCGACGTCCGACTTTGTCTCGGACGAGAAGGCGGCGCACAAATTGTTTTGGACCGATGAACGGATCGTGGGCGGGGACCATCCCATCGAACTTGGATCAAACAATTCCGGCCGCGGCGTCGGCGGGAGCACTGTCCACTACTCGATGGTCGCTCTTCGCGCGCATCCCGAAGACTTCCACCGCCGCTCATTGGACGGTGCGATCGCCGGTGCGGATGTGGTGGACTGGCCGCTGTCCTTCGACGACCTCGAACCGTATTATGAGGAGGTGGAGGAGGCCTTGCAGATCGCCGGCCCGACATTCTATCCGTGGGGCCGCCGGCGCCGCCGCTATCCCCAGCGCGAACATCAGCTCAACGCGTGCGCCAATGTGCTGGTTCGTGGCTGTACGAGCATCGGCATCCCGGTGGCGCCTTGTCCGATCGCGACCTTAAGCGCGCCCCACGGAGACCGGCCTCCGTGCGTCTATCGAGGACTGTGCAACTACGGCTGTACGACGAACGCGAAGAGCTCCACGCTCGTGACCTACATTCCGCGGGCCGTTGCGGCGGGAGCCGAGGTGCGTCCAGGATCCATGGTCGCCCAGGTGACGCACGACAAACAAGGACTCGTTGACGGCGTGCTGTATTTCCGGCGCGGCGAGACGGAAGTGCGTCGCCAACGCGCCAAACATGTGGTCGTCTCCGGATATGCCATTGAAACGCCGCGCCTGCTGTTGAATTCGGCGACGGCGCGGTATCCGCAGGGGATGGCGAATTCGTCCGGTCTCGTCGGCAAGTACTTCATGGTCCAGCCGAGCGACCAGAGTTATGGCAAATTTAGGGAGCGCATTAATCAATACAAAGCGCCGCCGCCGGGTGGAGCGATCAGCGAGCATTTCAACCGGACAATGGCTGACGCCGACTTTGTCTGCGGATATGTCATCGAGGTCGTCGGCCCGCACCCGATCGAGTTTGCCAGCCGCATCTTTTCCTCACGGGGGTTGTGGGGAACCGCGTTGCGGCAGGAAATGGCCGACTACAATTTTTATTCGGGCATCGGCATGTGCGGGGAATGCATGCCGCAGGCAACGAATACCGTGACGCTCCATCCGACGGAGCGTGATCAATATGGCTTGCCGGTTGCCTACGTCCGGTTCGGCTATCACGAGAACGACACTCGACTGATCCAGCATGCGCACAAGACAATGGAGCAGATTCTGAAGGCGGCGGGCGCGACGGATATTTTCACTTCCCCCCGAACCGCACATTTGATGGGAACGTGCAGAATGGGCAACGATCCGGCTGCGTCCGTCGTCGACGCGGATTGCCGTTCGCATGACATTCCCAATCTGTTCGTCTGCGACGGCTCTGTGTTCCCGACCGCCACCGCCGTGAATCCGTCGGTGACCATTGAAGCCATTGCGGCGCGGACCGCGGATCGCATCGCTCAGATGGCGCGCCGGGGGGAATTGCGGCGCTAACGCACACTGTCGAGGTACACTCGTTCCATTCCGAACGATCTTCATGCTCACGCCGATTTCCGACTATGCCCTGCTCGGCGATCTCGAAACCGCCGCATTGGTGTCCCGACGGGGTTCGATCGATTGGCTCTGCACCCCCGCCTTCGGCTCTGGCGCCTGCTTCGCTGCCCTCATGGGGACCGCCCGGCATGGCCGGTGGCTGCTTGCGCCGACCGAGCCGGTCCAACGCATTACTCGGCGTTATCGCCCCGAGACACTGGTGCTGGAGACGGATTACGAGAGTCACTCCGGCGCGGTGACAATCACGGATTTTATGCCGCGCCGAAGCCGTCATCCCATGGTGCTGCGGCTCGTTCAGGGCACGCGCGGTGAAGTGCCCATGCATATGGAGTGCATCGCCCGGTTCGATTACGGTTCTGTTCTCCCTTGGATCCGCTTGCGCGATGGCGCGGCGCTGATTGCGGCCGGACCGGATGCTCTCCGTCTTCAGACCGACGTCCCTCTTCGCAAGGCCGACGGGATCCTCTCGGGAGACTTTGTCGTGCGTGCCGGGGACCGGCGTTCCTTCGCCTTGACGGCGTATCCGTCCCATGAGAGCCCGCCTCCAAACATCGACGTCGATGCTGCGTTGGATGAGACAGAGGCATGGTGGCGCCAATGGACGGCCCGCTGTGCCTATCGCGGTCCATGGCGGGACGCGGTCGTCCGCTCGCTGATCATCTTAAAAGCGCTCACCTGCCAACCGACCGGCGGCGTGCTGGCCGCCGCCACGACGTCGCTCTCCGAAAGTCTGCGCGGATCCTTGAACTGGGATTACCGCTTCTGCTGGCTGCGGGACGCTTCATTGACGATGCGCGCCTTCTTGGAGAGCGGCTACGAATCGGAGGCGCGCGCGTGGCGCGAATGGGTGCTGCGGGCGGTCGCCGGAGCGCCGAGCGATCTCCAGGTCGTCTACGGCGCCGATGGGACCCGCCGGCTGCCGGAACATACCCTGGACTGGCTGCCGGGGTATGGCGGCATCGGGCCCGTCCACGTGGGCAATGCGGCGGTGCAGCAATGCCAATTGGACGTGTATGGGGAAGTCATCAGCGCATTGTCGTCCATGCTCGAGCGTGGAATTGAACCGGAAGCGGCCGCTTGGGATCTCCAGCGCAGCGTCTTGGACTATCTGGAATCCGAATGGGAGCGTACCGACCACGGGATCTGGGAAAGCCGAGAAGAACCTACACAACACACCTATTCCAAGCTGATGGCATGGGTCGCGGCGGACCGTGCCATCGGCGAAGTCGAACACTTGGGCTTGCCGGGGCCCACCGATACGTGGCGGCGCTTGCGGGCCGACATTCACGACGCGGTGTGCCGGCAAGGGTATGATCGCGAGCGCGGGTGTTTCGTTCGTTCATTCGGCTCCAAAGATCTGGATGCGAGTCTCCTTCGGATGCCGCTCATCGGTTTTCTGCCACCAGACGATCCCCGCGTGCAAGGGACCGTCGCAGCGATCGAACGCGAATTGATGGTCCATGATGGCTTGCTGTACCGGTACAGCCGGGATGGCAACCCTCAAGAGGGCGTCTTTCTCGCTTGCAGCTTCTGGCTGGTTGAGGCACGGGCCTTGATGAAACGGCACAAGGAGGCCGCCCGGCTCTTCGAGCGCCTTCTCGGGGTCGCCAATGACGTGGGACTCTTGGCTGAAGAGTACGATCCGGGCCGGCAGCGGCTGCTGGGGAACTTTCCCGTGGCGCTCTCTCACCTCTCGCTGATCAACGCGGCCCATACGTTGCAAGGTCACTGCGTGTCAGGAAACGGAGAGGCGGAGTGGGAAGAACGCGGCGATCACCAGGGCTCTCGCCAGAAATCCAAGCGGTAGGGATTCACGGCGAGCGGGCTTGTCGGGCGCCTCAGGCGCTTCTCATGAACGGTCAGCGGAATCTCTACACGGCGTACCGTTGGGCGTCCGCTCGTTTGAATTCGAGGCCCAAGCCCGGACGCGAGCGGTCAGGATGCAACGCCCCCTCCATCGGCTCTACGACCCCGTCGAAGAGCATATGCTCGATGCGGACGTGGTCGTAGAAATATTCCAGATGGCGCACGGGAATAGATGCGCAACAGACCTGCATGTGCAATGACGGGGCGCAGTGGGCGGACAAGGGAAGAGGCCTGGCTTCGCACAAGGCGGCGGCCTTGAGGAATCCGGTCAACCCGCAGCATCGTGTCGCATCGGCCTGAAGGACATCCACGGCTCCCGCTTCCAACATATGGCGAAAATAGAAAAGGTCGAACCCATATTCGCCGGCAGTGACGTCGATGGGCGGCGGCACCCGATCTCTCAACAGATGCAGGCCCTCCAGGTCGTCCGAAGACACCGGTTCCTCAAACCAGGTCACCCCATAGTCCTTGGCAAATTCCGAAAAAGATAGCGCCTGCTTCCTCGAATACCCGCCATTCGCATCCACGAACAGTTCCGGCTCCGGTCCGATAGCGGAGCGCACGGCCGCGATCCGCTTCCTGTCCTCTTGCTCGTCCCGGCCGATTTTCATCTTGACCCGAGGAATGCCTTCTTCGATCCAGCCGCTGAGTTGATGTTGCAGCCGTTCGATCGAATAGGATGTAAAGCCGCCGCTCCCATAGATCGGGACGCTCTCGCGGACGGAGCCGAGCAGTGAGACGAGCGGCAGATTCAGCAGCTTGGCCTTGAGATCCCAGAGCGCGGCATCAACGGCGGAGATCGCCATGGCGACCGCCCCCGGCCGTCCGACGTTGCGCACGGCATGGCGCATCGAATGCCAGCAATCGGAAATCGCCATTGCGTCGTGGCCGACGACGACATCGGTCAACAGCTCGTGGACGACCGACGCCGAGCCCAGGCTGGCATAAGTGTACCCGAGTCCCTTCTGGCCGCCGGCTTCCACCTCGACCAACACTAACATCGTGTGATGCCATACGAGGGTGCCGTCGGATTCCGGTCCGTCGGTAGGGATCACATACGCCGACACGTCGACGGACGAAATCGGGACATCGACCCGCTGTGGGCGGACGTGTTGTCCGCGGTGATTCTGTTTGATGTTGTGTTGCGCTGTCCGCAAGTTACCGAGGCCTCCGATTCAGCAATGCATCGACCGCTGGCACGTTTGCCGTATTCGCTGCTCCGGCTCTTTCACGCGCTACACGGTTTCCCGCACTTTGTCTTCGATCACGGTCTTGATGATGCCCCAGCGATCTTTCTGGCCTCGGGCCATCGCCTCTGCGAAGTGCAGCGCTTGCTTCATCGTGATTTTGCCGGGCATCGGCGCCTCGTTGGGATCCACTATGGCCTCGACCAACGCGGGGCCCGGATGTGAGAACGCCTCGCGGAGGACGTCCCGGACTTGGCGCGGGTCCTCCACCGTATAGCCTGCCGCACCGCACGCCTTGGCAAACATCGCGAAGTTGATCGGCTGCAGTTCGACGCCATACTCGGGATTGCCCTCGAGCACAATCTGCTCCCATTTGATCTGACCAAGATAATTGTTCTTGATCAGGATGATTTTGACGGGAAGATTGTATTTAACGAGCGTCGCCATCTCTCCCATGAGCATCGTAAAGCCGCCGTCGCCGATGAAGCAGAGCACCTGCCGGCCCGGATAGGCCATCGCCGCGCCGATGCTGTAGGGCAAGCCGTTCGCCATCGACGCCAGATTGCCCGATCCGGAGAACATCATGTCGCCTTTCATCTTGATATGGCGCACCGCCCAGGTCGTGATGGTGCCCGTATCGCAACAGACAATGGTGTCGTCGGCTAGGAATTCGTTCACCGCATGCGCGATGACTTGCGGTTTCATCGGCATATCCATGCGCGTGGCCCGCTCCTCCATGAGCTGGTTCCACTGCTTTACGCTGGATTGGATAGTCTCGAGGAATTTCCGGTCATTTTTTTGCTGAATGAACGGCAAGAGCGCTCGTAAGACGTCCCAGGACTGTCCGACAAGGCCCACCTCCACAGGGTAGCGGAGCCCGATGCGCGCGGCGTCGATGTCGATCTGCACGCCCTTGGCTTGGCCAGGCTTCGGATAGAATTGCTCATACGGAAAACTGCTGCCCACAATGATCAACGTGTCGCAGCTCTCCATCGCATCTTGCGAGGGCGCCGTGCCGAGCAAGCCGATGGGGCCGGTCGTGTATGGACTGTCGTCTGGGACGACGGCCGTACCGAGATAGGGTTTGATGATAACGCCGCCAACCTTCTCAGCCAATTGCAACACTTCCTTGCGCGCCGTCAAGCACCCACGGCCCGCCAGGATGACAATCTTTGAACCGGCGTTGATGATGTCGGCGGCTTCCTGCAAGAGCGGTTTCGGCGGGAGTGGGAGGGGGTCGGCATAGACGTCGCCGCTATGGTGGGCGATGTTCATCTTCGACCGCTTTCCGGCGCCGTTTTCCGTCCAGTCCTGGATGTCTTTCGGAATTGTGATATGGGAGACGCCCCGCCGAGACATGGCGGTTTTGATGGCTTCGTCCACCACGTTGTAGACATGGGCCGGGCCCATGATGCGCTCGTTGAAGACGGCAACATCGGCGTAGATCTTGTCCAAGTCGACATCCTGTTGGAAATGCGTCCCGATCAAGTCATGAAATGTGTGGCCGGTGATTGCCAGAACCGGCTGGCCGTCCATGTTGGCGTCGTACAAGCCGTTCAACAAATGAATGCCGCCCGGTCCAGAAGTCGCCACGCACACGCCTAACTTCCGTTTGAATTTGGCATACGCGCAGGCGGCAAAGGCCGCCGCTTCTTCATGCCTGACCTGCACGAACTTGATTTTGTCCTGATGGGTCCGTAGCGCTTCGAAAAATCCATTGATGCCATCGCCGGGGAACCCGAAAATGGTGTCAACCTCCCAATCCAGCAACCGCTCCACAAGCATGTCAGAGACTGTTTGCGCCATTGCGCCTCCTCTCACCATCCCGGCTCGATCCGCACCCACCCTGCGCGATGTGACTGAGATGGATGTTATGAAAGATGACAAGGCGAGAACCCGCCCAGCAGAAGTACATTTTTAAGTATTGGCGATCGTTGCCCCCAGGCGCGACTGTGGGCAACCCCCATCCGCAAGTCGAAATTCCCTTGGAAATCCCCTCGATGGATAGGGCGCTTTGTGACGGCAGCACCGCCCGCCGGACAGTCACGCCAAACACCGGGTCTCAGCCGGGTCATCAAGCGAATCGGCGGCATCTCGCCGCACCGCTCTCTTCTCCCGTTCGCGACCGAAACGTTCAAGGATAGGCACACACCTCGCGTCTCGTCGCGATTCTCGGCGCAATCGCGAATCGGAGAGCCGCGACGGTAGGGCGGCCACGACAGGTGCAGAGAAGACTGAGGATGCGGCGCGTTAGTTCAAGATCTTTGCGTTCTAGCCTCGTTACTGAGATACGACCATTACAACGAATCGAGAACACAACGAATCGAGGACGAATCAAGTGCTGCAAGTTATTGATAGTGAACGCCTTGTGTTGCTCCGATGGTGCCGATTCTTATTGGAGCCGACATCTGAGAAGCCGCCGCCTAACATAAGAAGCAAGCTGTGTCAGGAGGAGGGCTACCTAAGAAGTATAGAAATACGCTTCACTGTCAGGAATACTGCGCGCATGAGCGGTGCAAATCCCATTCGGGTCCTCCTGGCCGAGGACCATCCGATGGTCCGCCAGTCATTACGGATCGTTCTGGAGGCCTTCCCAAATGTGCAAGTGGTCGGAGAATCCATTACTGGCGAGGAGGCGGTGATACAGGCAGGAAGCCTTCAACCCCATATCGTCCTCATGGATGTCAACATGCCGCTCTTAGATGGAATTGCCGCCACGCGCCTGATCAAAACGAAATACCCTCAGATTGCCGTCATCGGCCTCACCTGCCATTCGCGTGGAGACCTTGTGTCTGCTATGACAAGGGCTGGTGCTTTTGAAGTCGTGCCGAAGGAAAAGGCGCTTGATTTGTATGAGGTCATCGAAAGAGCTGTCATAGGTTTCCCGCTCCCTCACGGTGGTTCGATACGTGTCGATGACCCGCCCATCGGCACATCATTCTTGCCGTAACCGTCTCATCGCGGGCGCATCGCCTTCCAACCGGTTGTTCAGCGGTACATCGGTTTCCCGAGACGTTCATCATGCCGTTCGTTACCCAGGCCTGCGGCCACTCGGATTAAGGTGTAATGCCGATAGCGTGCCCGGACGAAGAAAAGAAACTTTTGAGGTCGAGTCATGCTGCCGATTTCGAGGAATGATTCTGGGTTGCGGTCAAAACATTCGGCAGGCCGGCCTGAGTAGCCAGAGACGACTGTGCGATAGCTAAGAGCTCTTTGCAGTAGTACGCGACGATTCTCGCCTCGCTTTCGGTAAGCGGCTTCTTGCCAAGCGAGAAAAGAAAATGTTCACATGCGTTGGAAAAATTATGAAAAGGTGCAGATTGATCCATGACACCCCCTTCACTGCTCAAGCGTTGCTGCGCAATGTACGACGGGTCCTACAAGCGCTCACCTGGTAACTTCCCTAGGCTCAAATTGCATGTATTTAATAGAGCGCGTAATCATGATTTAGCGGATTCGTAGTCTATCGCGTATGCTGATTCCGTGAAATGAACCGCAGAGTCCTTGTTCGCTGACTGGCAAGGTTTGCCGATAAATTGCCGGTAGAACCGTCTTCCCTTCATTTTGTAGTGTTAGGCTTGAGCGACCACGCAAGGAGGTCCCATGGACGACAAGACGCTGACCGCCCTTTCCACGACACTCGCGCTGTTTCAAATTCAGCTCAATGCTCTCATGCTCTTGGTGGAGCGTTATGTGCAAACTGGTACGGTCCGCGAGGATTTTCAACGTCTGGTCAGCGAAGGGGTGTCAACGGTTGGCATTGAAACGATGAAGGAAATCAAAAATCGGATTCGAGAAGGGATTGTTCAGGAAAATCTCAAAGACCTTGGCTAGACACGTAACAAAGGAATGCGCTAGCGGTGTAGCAGTAAGATCCTCTTACAATCAGCCCGAGGGAATGGCGATGAGCTTCAAAATCGTGCTATTCGCGTTTATGGGGTTTTCAGCGACGATGACGGCTTGCCAGTCCGACTCGGTTCGCCTTCGCAACCCTCAGACGGGAGAGATCGCGCAGTGCGGACCCTACGGTCAGATGTCATCAGAGACAGCGGCGGCGACACGCGAACAGTGTATCGGCGAGTATCAGCGGCAGGGATATGAACGGGTAAAGTAAGAAGTGAGATTCTCCCGCCTGGTTCTGCTCGATGAGCAGTGAGTAGGCGAGTGATTGGTGTTCGATGAGTCATCTCTTGGCATTACTACCTAGCAAGACACAAACCGGCTCCCACAGCGCACATAAAGCATATTGACGGCCTCTCTTCTCCTGCCTACCATAGCGCGCCAATTCGCACCTTCCCACCAATAGGTTGAGTGATGGCGCATACCAAGTCCATTCTTATTATCGAGGACAATGACATCGTCCGCCGATACTATGCCGACCATCTGCGACTCGTCTGTCGTGATCATCTCATCTATGAAGCCGCGACAGGTAAAACCGGCCTGGATTTATGCCAGTGGCAAACCATCGACTGTGTGATTCTGGACCTATCGTTACCTGACATGTCTGGTTTCCAGGTATTAGCCAAGTTGGTTCCCGTTCCCTCTCAGCCTCGTCTGCCGGTGATCATTCTCACTTCAATCGCTCGGCAAAATATATTAGACGTGGCCAAAGACAAGGGAGCCTTCGCCGCATTGCAGAAGGACCTCACGACGGGTGATGAACTCGCTGACGTGGCGCTCAAAGCCATGACAGCGATCGCTCTCAACGGGGAGAAGGCGGCGGCACCGCTTTCGGCACGGTCAGTTTCCGCTTGATGAACGATTTGGTCGAAAAGCAGCGATGAGACTTAGCTCGGCTCCTTAAAAGGAAATTGGTGTTTCCGGGCTTCTTTTCTCGACGGTTTCCTGTTGGGAAATATCGAAACCGGCAGCCGGCCGGCCATCTGCCGCATGGGGCTTTGCTATCGTGCTCGGTTGATCTCCAAGGTAATGACTGTATTCCTCGCGACATCGTTCTGGGAGAGGGGAGTTGGGGTTCATGTGAATCGTGTATGGTTCGTGTTCGCCCCGCATACACTTCTGATATAGCCAAGAGTAATGTTTCTGACGTTCGTCTGACCACGTCGTACATCCCGCCAGCGTGAGCATGACACTCACGCCGCAAGTAAAACCAAAAAGTCTACAAGTTTGACGACGGTCCATTCCGGTGCGTCCTGTCTAGAAACATGTGACTCTCTTCTCGGGATAACCTATCACTGCTACGTCTACGCTCAAGCAACTCTGATGTAGGGGGTTCGTTTTACCGACGTATGGATCGTTTGTCATTCACCACCATTACGAATCCTATCCCTTTCGTGATAGTCGCCCATACAGCATTTCATTGCTATTGAAAGGGAAAATCCCTGAGACAGCCTTCCGGGCCTAAGCGGGCGGCTTACATACGACACGAGGCGCCGTCAGTTTGCGGCTGATATTGTTCGGGTGTTCCTGATCTGCATCGGCAGGCCCCTTCTGACCGTCTGCTATACTTCTTGAGGTCGCCAGGACAACCAGCCTGAGATTCAGGTTGAACCCTCATTCAAGAGACTGTCGTATGTATCGCGTGCTGATTGTTATGACTCTGATCGTTCTCGCCCAGAGCGCTCTTGCTGCACCGGCTCCGCATTCCAGCACTGAGGAGGGCAGCCAGGCATCCTGGCGGCAAAAGCCGAGGGCCCAACTTTCGAGAGTCCCCGACGGGCTCGAGTCCAACCTTGTGGGGCGACTGTATACGTTGACCTATGGGGGTCGGGAACTGTGCAAACAGGTGGGGATTGAGGAGTCGGCTCGATTCGAGCGCGTCTTAGCGGGATTTCACGATGCGTTTCCTGACGTCATGTACCGACTCGAACAGTCATCGTTTTTTGAGGAGACCAAACGTCGATTTTCCCGATGGATCGTTGAAAGTCGGGAAGTGGAGTCCGCCGACGAATTGGCCAACCTTTGCCTGGCAGACTACACCCTCTTAAAGGCCTATACTGACAACCACAACGACCCAGAAGTGGTCGAGAACGTCTCCCGTATCAAGAAAATCCTCACGCATTAAACCCACCTCATACCCCGCTGCCCAGAGGCCTATCGGCGAAAGAACTCGGTCAGGGTCATCATGTGCCGAGTCGCGCTCGACCCCCAGGAGAATTCGCTCCTAGGGATCGAGTGCTCATGACGCGGTATCCGCGTTAGGATTTCGGAGTGACGCTGACTTCCACACGACGATTTTTTTGACGGCCCTCATTGGTCGTGTTGGGTGCGACTGGCTTTGTATCCGCATAGCCAGCGGAAGTGATGTAATCTGCCGAGATGCCGCCTGCTTCTAACGCGGTGACCCCGTTTGCTGCGCGGGCTGTTGAGAGTTCTTTATTCGTCGGGAATCGCTTCTTGAGCGTGCTTCGAATCGGCCGATTGTCCGTGTGTCCATCGACGATCACTTTGTATTCCGGATAGTCCTTCAAGACAGCGCCGACACGTTTCAGCGCGTCGACTCCAGCTGGTTTGAGTTGGTCCTCACCGGATCCGAACAGCATCGAAGAGGCCAAATTAATCCGAAGGCGCTCATTATTGAGATCGACCGTGATGTTCCCCTGCTCAATCTCCGGTCTCAGCGCCCGGATCAGCCCTCTTTGTGCCACGGTGAGTTTCGCCATCTCTGCAGAAAGCTCGCCGCGGAGCGCCGCGAGTTCCTTGTCACGATCCGCTAGCTGCTTCTCCAACTTAACGGTGCGGTCATTCGAAGCGACGAGTTCTGCGGCAAGCTTGTCCTTGTCGCTCATTCCCGCTTGAACGCTTGAAGCCTGCGACCCTGCAGCTGCAAGCTGCAATTCGAGCTCCCTGTTCCTCTGATGTGCCGCCGCGAGGGCTGCTGCGAGCTTGTCCTTGTCACCTGACCCAGCCTTTAGTGCCACCACTTGTGCTTGTGATGCGGCCAATGAGGCGGCGAGTACATCCTTTTCACTGTTGGCAACAGAGAGTTGGCTGGCTAATTGTGAGGCATCGGCCGAACTCGTTCGAAGGGCGGCCAATTGCTGATCCCGATCAGCCAGCTGGCGTTGAAGATCCGTCGCGCTGGATTGGGCCGAGGCAAGCTCCCGGTTTCGGTCGGCAAGTTGCCGCTCCAAATCGCCGGTCCGACTGCTTAACACACCATTCTCCTTTTGTGCAGCGGCCAACGCATCTCGCAATCGCTGCTGTTCTATTTCCCACGAACTCGGATGGCGGTATTCATAGCCGCCATCGCAACAAATGGAACTCAAATCAAATGCTCCTGCATTGCCCGCCATCGCGAGCAGACTGACGGCCAGGACAGCGATCTTCGCAGAGTGCATTATGGTCTCCTTTCGGCAATAAGTGGTCACTGTCAAATCGGTCGGTGATCTCGCAGCTCTCGAATCCATGGCGGCTGAGGCGGGGAGTACCGAACAAACTCCCCTTAAGTCAGGCGACTTATATACGTACAAGGAGCAGCTTTGTAAATACCGCACAAGGCGGTTTTGGCAGGGGTTCCCAGCAATTGTCGCCCCAAGGCTTCAGACGTGCGATCTGAGTGCGGTTGCCAGCCTTTGCCTCGTCGTGTCTTTCTCTTTACAATCAGACTCATGCAATTCACGACGAACCCCGCAATTGGAGGTGTTATGCGAACAACCTTCCTTGCAATGTTATTAGGGATGGTGTTGCTCAGCTTGGGTGTCGTAGACGCTTGGAAGGGCAGCGGCGCTCTCACCTATGCTGCTGCCGAAGCGGATCTGCTCGACATCAACAAGGCCACGGCTGATCAATTAAAGGCGCTGCCAGGCATCGGTGATGCGTATGCAGAAAAGATCATCAAAGGGAGGCCGTATGCAAGGAAAGACGAGTTGGTGACAAAACAGATTCTTCCACGGGCGACGTACGAACAGATCAAATACAAAATCATCGCAAAGCAGAAGTGAGCACTTCACAGCGAGCGTCAGCTCTGCCGCGAGTTCATTTTGACGCTCCACTCATGGGCTAATTTCTGGGCCTCCGCGACCTGGCCAGGGCTCATTTCATCCGCAATTCGATCCCGCCATTTTTTCCCGTCGTCATAACCGTGTGCGGTGGCCAGGTTGTACCACATGTGCGCTCGAACAAGGTCGTGTGGCACGCCATGCGCCGTGTGATACAGCCGTCCAATGATGAACATCGCCCGTCCATGACCCTGGTCGGCTGCCAATCCGCACCAGCGTAAGGCCTCTTGATAATTCTGCGGAACGCCTTGGCCCCGCTCCGACAGCTCGCAAAGCTTGTATTGTCCTTCACGATAGCCTTGCATGGCAGCGAGACGATACCAATGCACGGCCTCGGCGTAGCTCTGGGCGACGCTGGTTCCATGTTCGTAACGCATGCCGAGGTTGTATTGGTCTTCAGGAGTGCCTCGTTCGGCACTTTCGATCAAGGTTTCTGTCTCTGCCGCTCGATCTGTCACGGCATTCTCGAATGCGGGCGGATCCCCCGCGCAGGCCGGGACGAGAAGAGCAAAGGGCAGGATCGAGAGAAACCGCGTGGTCATGCTCACCTTGTAAAGAAGCGGACCTCCGTCCGCCTCTGGGCACTTCCCTAGTTTTGCCGGAGGCTAACTGAGCAAGGGCCGCTGGACTGTCCGGTTGGTCGATTCGGAGGCGCGAGAAAGGGCGATTAGTCCAGCTTGGGGGGCGGGACAGGGGCGACCGAGGAGGGAACCTCGACCGGTGATTCGGCGGGCGGAAGCACAGGGGTCCGGCGCTGAAGCTTTTCGTAGACCTCCTGCTTCAACTTCGTGGGCTCCTCGACGTGACTCTCACGCTGAAGCGCATTGATCTCAGCCGCCTTCCGGGCATTCAGGTCCACCATGTCCACTTCGTCCCTGATGAGGGTCGGAGTGAGAAATACGAGCAGATTGAGCTTCTCGAGTTGGCGGCTTTGAGACTTGAACAACCAGCCTAACAAAGGAATATCACCAAAAAACGGAATTTTGTTTTCATTGAGTGTGAGATTATCCCGCACGAGGCCACCCACGACGATCGTTTGTCCATCCCTGGCGATGGTGGTGGTTTCCATCGAGCGCTTGGTCGTCGTCGGTCCAACTGGAACGCTGGAGGTACCTGTTCCAATGGTTTGCGCGACATTATTTTCAATGGCAGTGATCTCTTGCTTGATCTCAAGGCGGACTAAGTCACCCTCCAATACTTGCGGAGTCAACTCCAGTGTGACACCGACGTCTTTCCGTTCGATCGTGACGAGCGTCCCGCCCGTGATCCCTTGGGCCTGGCCGGTCGGGAACGGACGGTTTTCACCGACGACGATCTTGGCCTTCTGATTGTCAGCCGCCATGACCTGCGGTGTCGACAGAACGTTGGTATCCGTCAAATTAAGGAGCAACTGCAAGAAGGCGCGGATATTAATCGTGTTGAGGAGCGGAATCGCCCCTCCGCTCGAGGCTCCCGCAGCGACCCCGAGGATCGTCTGGGCCACGGTGGAAATGTCTTCGGGAGTTCGATTGAAACCGAAGATTCCTTGAGCCTGTCCGTTTTTCGCCGCGCCCAGCACTTGAACGGGATCCGATCCGATTTGCCTCAGTCGATCGACTTCCACCTCCAAAATGACCGCCTCGACGAAGACCTGTCTCCGTCGGGTGTCAAGATCGCGAATGACGGAGGCCAGTCTGCTGTAGGCCAGTTTGGTCGAGCTGATGATAATGGAATTGGTCGCTTTGTCGGCGAACACTTGCACCGGCGCTTCGAATTCTGTGAGCGGCCGGATCGGCGGACGGACCCCCGGGGTCGTCTGTGACACAGTTTGAGAGCGCGCCACCAAGTTCGTCAGCACCGCCGCGAGATCCGTGGCGTTGGCGTGTTTCAATTTATAGACGAACACGCCGCGTTCAGGCGGGAGTTCCCCCATCGGAACAATCTGATAGACGGGACCTCGCGCAACGACGGCCAACCGGCTGACTTCCAACGCCGACACGAACAGGTTGTAGGCCTGATCCGGCGACACCTTCGTCGGCGAAAACACCGAGATCTTCCCGCCCGCTTTCTTGACGGTGTCATCCAGGACGAAGTTTTTGCCTGTCAGCTCGCTGATGAAGCGGACGAAGACGGATAAGTCGACTTCATTGAAATCGAGGGCCACTCGGCCGTTCCCGTTCGGTTGAGCCGGCGCAGGGAATGCACAAAGGAATCCCACTGCTGCAATGAGGCAGGTCGCCAGTAGCCATCGTCGGCCCCGGTAAGGAGTCTGGGGAATCACGCGCGTGAAGCCAGCGAGATAGCCGGACAGAAAGGGTGTCATCCGCTCAGACCGCAAAGTCGATAAACGCAAATCATGGCCACGACCGTAGCACATGGCTACGGATGACACAACCAGGAAACCGGTTTTTCTACCCGTAATTCCGGCTTTTGCCCATTCTCGGAACTGCTGTGCAATTTTGAAGAAAAGCGCTGGTGATTCGCGCGATGGGGCACGCTAAGCGGTGATAAACAAAGCAAAAGAGCCGCACCAAAATGAATCAAGATGGCATCAGGATTGCACTTGTGTTCGCAGTTTTCCCCATTTTTACTTATTGTTAAAGGTTGCTTGGACAGGAAATCGGCTGAACCGGCCAGTAGAGCCGGTTTGTGTCCAGTCATCTGCTAAGGTTAGACGTGCGAATGGACAAGCGTCTCTCCCAAAAACCCGATAAAAAGGGCGCCTCGCGGATTCACAAACGGGGCATCGTCGGCTACAGCAAGAAAAGCGCGCTGCTCGAAGAAGCCATCACTCACATGAACTCCGGCAAGTACGGCCGGTCGTCTGCTGCGCTCAAGGAGCTGCTTGCCCTCGATCCGCAGAACATCGAAGCCCGCCGTTTGTTCGCGACACTCCATCTCAAGCTCGGGAGCCTGGTCACCGCAAGGCAAGCCTTCGAATCCCTTGCCAATGAAGCGATCGGCCGGCAGGATTACTGGCTGGCCGAATCTCTGCTGAAGGAGTATTTAGCCGCCGGTCCGCGCTGTGTGCCCTTTCTCGAACAGCTGGCGCAGGTCTACCAGGAGAAGGGCGACGAGATAGCGGCCGTCGTCGAGCTGGGTAAAGCGATCGAGATCCTGCGGGACGATCCGGATCCAGAGCACCCGCAAAAGGCTGCGCAGCTTTATTCCAAGATCCGGGAGCTCGCTCCGGCGAGTTCAGTCGCTTTTCAGCTGGCCCCGTTGTTTGATGTGCAGACGGGAGAATTTCTCGTTCCTCTCTCAGCGACTGTCGCGACGCCCACCGAGCAGCTTCCCGCCGACATATCTGCGGTGACGGACGTTGACCCGACGCAAGCCCCCAGGGAGCATCCATTGCCGGAGGTCATGCCCTGGGAGCTGACGGACGAGCAAGCCGCGGCGCTTTCCCCGCAGGCGGAACG
>DATJGE010000142.1:0-4366 GCA_035495295.1 Nitrospira sp.
AACGGGACCATCCGGCCCATCCGGTCTATCGGCCAATCTCCGCGGATTTGATGTCAGCGGTGACAGCGCGGCTTGTAACGCCGACGAAGTCCTGCTCTCGGAGCTATGCAAAGATGGAGGCGGGCAGCCTACGATGCAGAATGGACGAGTAAGCTGTTTCGGGGCTTCGGGCATCGTTGGCGTTTGTATGCGGCATTAGGCGCTTAGGCGCGGTGCTTCGAAAAACAATTTTCGATATTCATGCCGCTATGCCGAGTTCATGGAACACTCCTCGCATGGCTGCCCGGAGCGCGTCATAGTGCGCGTCGAGCGGTGTCGGGTTGTGGGCGCCGCGCCTTGGTCTGAGTTCCTGGGCAGCGGCGAGAAGCGGTTTAATGGCCTTGTCTCTGAGAACAATCAGAGCGGTTATCGCCTTGAGGCCTACCGGTCCGGCCTCATAGCGACGTGTCTCGCCAATGCGCTGCACGATCTGTTGGCCTCGGAATTTCTTCAGGTCGTAGGCGGCCCGGGTGGGACCATATTGTGCGGGTGTCTGCTGGCCGAGCGCACGGACGCGTGCCGCAAGATCGGAAGCGGTGAAGCCGTTGGAAGCGGCGGACAAGGCAATGACCGCTTCGGCGACCCAGCGCATGCGCGGCTTGTTGAGATCGATGCCGCCGACTATGACCTTACCGACACGGGATGCCGTCGGTAGACGCTCAAGTGTCTGATCGGAGATGAAGCACGAGTCGATACAGCTGAGGGCATCGGCAAATCGCTCCAGCAGGGCCTGCAGTCGGCAGACGATCTCCGGGAAGTTCTCCAGCGCGCGACCGCAGCCCAGCTCGCGCGTGTTATGGACGATGACCTCGATGCGAAGCACGCGTTCGCCTTTGCTATAGATCTTCAGAGTCAAGCTGCCACAGTGCAGCTTGAAGATCGTCAGATCATAGGTAGGTCTCTCGACCGCGACTTCCCACTCTGCTGCGCGCTTTTTGCGCGAGCGATATTTTGGACGTCGCTTGCATCCAAGGATTGTCTTGACAGTCTTCAGGTCCAGCCGCACGCGGCTGCGGTCAATCAAAGCCTGAAAGACCTGTTCCATGTGGCCGCCAACCTCGAAGATGAGGTTGCGGCTATACTCAATCTGGTAGTTTGAGTACTGATAGCGAAAGCCGCTCAGCCTCTGCTCCTCCAAATCAAGCGCGAAGCACAAACAGGCTGAGTAGATCCAGCGATCGCATAGTTGGCTCAACCGCCCTATGGTCCGTGGTTCAGACAAGGTCTCTGCGATTTTCGCCAAGGCTGCAGGACAAGAGACATGGGTAAAGCAGTTGCCTTGCTTGGTGAAAGTAATTCCTGCCTTACGGGCTTGGCAGGCGACATACTCGTGGCCATTCAGCATGATTTGCGCGGGGAAAGGAGGATGGCCGCTTATTTTGATGGTGATGTGTCCCCACTCGGCGTCCAGAATGTGAAAGGAATAGTGGTTGACATAGGGCATCGGCTTCTTTTTCTCGATGTGGTGATTGGCGCTGACATCCCACACCGGCGCCTGGGCCCGGCCGACCAGGATGAGAAACAATCCCTGGGTGATGGTGGTCCTGGCGAGATAGTCTTCTGCAATGTCATGCTTGCGCTCGCCCGCCGAACAGTTGACAACAGGAATGTCATTCGCCTTGGCCCAGCCGCGAACGCGCCTACCAAAACGGCCAGCCAACCGCATCACATGAGCGTTGTCCAGCGTGGCGTCCGATCCAGTGAGCTGCCGCCACCACAGACGGAAACCGCCTGGGTCATGTCCCATCCGGAAATACGCGTTCAGTACGATGCGATCAACGCAGTCATAGCTGCCGCTAAGGAGATCCTGATAGAGAGTGCTCAGCCCGTCGCCCATGAAGGGCACGATAGATAAAGTGGGGTCTTGACTTCAAGCTGCCCCGAAGGGGCCCCTTTTTCGCAGCAGCAGTCTGCGAAAAAGCGTAGATTCTTACCCCTCAATTCTTTGACAGAACAACTTTAAGATTGATATCGGCGGTAACATTGATATCGGCAGTGTGGCGTCAGGCAGCTGCTAGCAATCCGACGATTTGATTGATCGCCTTGTCGGCGCGGTGGTAGGCCGCTTCGAGCTGGCTGTGTGGGCGATGTTTTGCATCGGGCTGGTGGTGGAAGCGGCTGTTGGCGAGTGGTCCGCACAGACGTTTGTGGAAGAATAGAAACAGCAACGCGACCTGGACACCCTTCAGGGTGAGGCGGTAGGCGTAGCGGGATCCGTCACGCTCGATAAGTCCGTGCCCCCTGAGTTTGCGCAGATCATAGCGGAGTTGATTAAGACCGTAACCTTTATCGGAGAGATGGAAGGTGGTGAGGACGGCCTGGTGGATTTGATTGGCAGTCCAACCTCCGACATGAGTGCCGCCATGGAGGAGAACCTCGCACAGGCGAATGACGCGAGTATCGTGGATTTTGATGCTGGGATAGCGGACCGAGCCGATGGTGATGGGCAGAGCAATCCGCTGCAGGAGAGGAAAGTCGACGTGGACATTGAGCCATTGCGCCTGGAAGCCGGCGAACCGGTCGGTGATGGCTTGGAACGTCTGACGGACCGCGTCGAGATGGTCCAACCCTTTCTTGAGACCGAAGTCGGTGAGGTTGTTGGAACAGAGTTCGTTGCGCAGGAAGGTCGAGAATTTCTCATACTGTTTGAGGAAGGCGCTCTTGAAGTAGGCCCGGAAGACATGATGGCCATGCTCGATCTGATCGATGACGGTGGCCAGCTTGCCGCGGTGCCTGCGGTGCAGGCGGGTGCCGAAGATCTCGGCAATCTTATTGGCGGTGAGTCGCCACAAGCCGAGTTCGCAACTTCGCTCGAACAGCTTGTGGATGGGGAAGTTCCGCTTGAAAATAAAGTTACGGCAATACTCGATCTGGCTGATGGCATAGAAGCGTGACAGGTTGAGCTGTTTGCGCTCCTTGGCGGAGAACTTCGGCCCCAGGATCAGGGTCCAGTAGTCGAGCCGTTTGCGGATGATTTCAGGGCTCAGTCGGTCGGCGGCGGCTTGGCGCGGCGACGTCGTCGACAGCCAGGAAGGCATTGTCGTTCTTGCGGAAGCCGATCTGCGCGCGGTTGAGTTCCTGCTCGATGAAGCTGTGGCCGTTAAGATAGTAGGTGGTCTGGAAGGGGAAGAAGGAGGCCACACGCATCACTATGGGGCCGAGAACTTCATCGCGGATGTAGAAGTAATAATGCGTGAAGCGGCTGCGCTGGTGGGCAAGGATGCGGTAGTTCGGGTCCTTGGTGGGATATTTCGGCATGCTGATGCGGAAGGTCGGCCCCTGCTCCATGCTTTTGAAAATGAAGTAGACGCCGTAAGCGTTGTTCTTTGCCATTCGACGTTGCCAGGCAAGGACATGGTCTTCCTTTCGCACGCCCTTCTCGGCCCAAGCGATCGGAGTATGATGATTGCGGGCGAAGGCTTCCACCCAGCCTTGGTAGTCGGCGGTGCGCTGGCTCAAGATTTCCTTGCTCACCACCGGAACGCCGAGCACCTGCCGGAAGAAGTACACCACCTGCTCGGGCCGCGACAGGGCGCTGAGGTAACCGTGAATGACAATGCGGTCGAAGCAGTGGTAGACGAACGCCAGGAGGTTGCCGAACAGCTTGTTGAATAATTCCATGGTAAGCACCGACAAGGATCGAAAACCGATCAGGCGCGCAGCCGGCCGGCGCATGGTGGACGGCAAGAACTTTCGTCTCGCTGACGAAGTTCGCTACATTCTGCGCCGGGCCGCCGAGCACGATGGGCGCGTCGTGACCATCGGCCAGCTTATCCTGTTTTCCACCGAGACTGGCGATGCGTGGCTGCTGGACCCCTCCGATCAACTCGCCGCACGGCTGGCCCGCGATGGGGACCCCGAACCATTCCACATCGAAGAAAACGAGACCACCTTCACGATCGACTGGAAGGGGAGCTACCGCATCGAGGGAGCCGCATTCGTTTACAGGGATCGAGAAACCGGACGGCTCGCCACCATCCATGGATATCCGACGCACAAACTAATTCAGATCGGATGATGCTGAAAATTTCAAATATCTTTGGCTAGACTTTTGTTGAAATGTTCCATCGGGCGAGATACAGGGTGGTGCAGTGACTTGGCTGTGATCGTGCGTCAGCGATATTGGTTTGGTCATCAATCGCCTGATGGCGAACATCACGCGTAATTTCGTAGGAGCTGTTCTGCGCCAGCCCAAAGGATGCAAATGGAATGCCTCGGCTATTACGAGTGCGCGGAGATGCGAGACCATCCCCTGCGCCATATGGCAGCGCGTCGACGAGCGGCGTTTGGCCCGAGCGGAGTCTGTGTGGAAGACGACTCCGGTTTC
>DATJGE010000143.1:0-13165 GCA_035495295.1 Nitrospira sp.
CACATGGCACAGGCGACCGGCTGTGCCGTCTTGAGAAACAGCGTCTTGCCGGCGTTGATTGTCCCAGGTGAAGCGGGAAGCGGATTTACGCGTACAAGGAAGTCATCGGGCGCCTTGGGGGTCTTCCGTGGCTGGATACAGCCGTTGCCCTGCCCCGCTTCCGGTGCGGCCGCCATTTGGGGCGCGCCCTTGAACGTCGCCCTCAGGTACGCAATCACATCGGCCACGCCTTGTTGGCCGATTGTCAGGTTCCAGTAGGGCATGTTGGGCGACTTGCCTATCGCCGCGCCGCCATGGTTCACAACGTTGTACAGGTAATCCATTGGCAATTTATCGAAGGGAATATTGGCGTGAATCGCTGGCTTTGGTTCGAGACCGCTGGCCGCCGGACCATCGCCCTTTCCAGTGAAGCCATGGCACTGCGCGCAATACTCTTTGTACAGCCCCTTGCCCCGATCGACGCTTGCCTTCGCAAACTCCTGACTCGTCCAGGGTTCATAGTATTTAAATTCCTGGACGCCTTGCGCGGCAAGGAAACCGATCACCGCGCGCAATTGGGGATCTGTCGCGTCCGCGAGGAACTCTCCGGTATGGACGATGAAATCTTGCGGGTTCTGACCAAAGCGGTAGAGCCAGTCCAAGTTATACCGTTGGCCGGCATTTTGAAGCGCCGCACTTTGGGGACCGCCAATGATCTTGCCGTTCTCCTCGATGGTATGACAGCCGAGGCAAGCATGCGCCTTGTAGGCCATCCCTCCGAAAGTGACTTCAAACTTGCTGACCTTCGCTACATCGAAGGCGCCAACCTTTACCCGCGGATCCTTGTTGTGCTTCTCAAAATAATCGGCAATGGTGTTGGCATCAGCTTCGCTCACGACCGGATGTTTCACCGGCCCTTCGGTGAGATCCCACCGAAACCCTTTTGCGTACAATGGCGGTTCTTTCCCAGTGAGCCAGCGGATGAGCCAGGGGCGCTGGTATTTGCTCCCGGCCCAAATCAGATCCGGAGCGTTGAGCTTGAAGCGTGATTCGGCCTGTCCTTCCAGCCGGTGACATTGGATGCAGGCTTGCTGGAGCAACGCCTTCGCTCGGGCGGCATCGCTGCCGAATAAGAGACGAGGGAACGACATCACTCCCACCAGCACAACCACCGCTCCGCCGAGCATCACCCATTTGGGCACCTTCATTTGAGCTCCTTTCATCCTCGAACGTCCTCGGCTCACTTACCGCGATAACAACCAGGCATGGATGTCCGCAATGTCTTGTTCGCTCAACATGGAACCCCAAGCAGGCATCGGGCCACGACCGTGAAGCACTGTCTTCAAAAAGAGTTCTTGCTGTTTCAACATTGGATTGCGGGAAAGTTTCGGTCCGACACCTCCGAGGCCTCCCTGCCCGTGACAGGCCTGGCAATTGTGCTCGAAGATGCCGGCTCCTCTGGTCGCCATGCCAATGAGCGGCCTCGAGGAGGAAGGCTGCGGCGTCAACGCCTCCGCCGATCCGGTTTCATCCTCGAGCGGCGGCAAGCGGTCAGGAGCGTCGGGGGAATAGCGTGCCGAAAGATACCGCACGAGAACGTCTGCTTCATCATTGGAGATTTCGGCGCCCCAGTGTTTCATTTTGTCGACGATCGCCTGCCACCGTTCACCAGAAAGTCGCTGCTGAGTAATCAAGTCAGGACTATGGCAAACGGAGCAGCGAGCTAAAATCAGTGCCTCAGCCTGCGGTACCAGCGCATGGCTGATGGGATCCGTGCGGACTTGAGCCATGGCCGTGACGGCTGTGAGTCCGATGACACTGAGTGCGAAAAAGTCTCGCAGCATGCCCGAGGTGTTCATCACGTATCGACTTGGACCGTGACCCGATCCCATCCATTCCAGAGGAAGCCACCTGGATTCCAGACACGGATGGCCGCCTGCGCGTTCCCCCGAGCATCAGTCGCACGACAGACGAGCGGGAAGATTCCTGGAACTTTGGCCGACCAGGTGAACTGCCATTGACGCCAGGCATAGGGCTGATCCTTACCCAACAATTGAGCGGGCTCCCATGTTTTTCCTTCATCCATGGACAACTCGACGCTGACAACCTTCGATGTGCCTGTCCAGGCCACTCCTTGGATCGTGACCGAGCCGACCTTCACCGTGTCCCCGCTCTCCGGAGAGACGATAAGCGACTTGACCGGCATGGCTTCGACCGGAATCATTATCTCGGCGTTCTGGCTACTTCTCGCGGGTACGCGATAGGCCGTTTGCATGTAGTAGCCGGTGGCCTCATCTTCACGAACGACGATGTCGGTCGGCCATTTGATGCAGGACTCAGCCATCCATCCTGGGGTAATCACTCTCAGCGGGGCGCCGTGCAGCAGGGGTAATGGCTCACCATTCATTTCATAGGCAACAATGGTGTCGGGATGTAAAGCCTTCTCAACCGGAATGCTTCTCACAAAGGGAGGCACTGTCACCATGGCCGGCCGATCAGCCCCTTGAAACTGCACGTGTCTTCCTTCCGTGCGAACCCCGACGGCGTGTAAGAGGTCAAGCAGGCGTACACCGGTCCACTGTGCATTGCCGACCGCGCCGCGCTCCCATTGGACGCCGGGTACCTTTGGTCGATAATACGCGCGCCCGTTTCCGCTGCACTGAAGCACAGCCGTAATGTTTACCGGATCAAACTGTCGAAGGGATTTCATGGTGAAGACAGTCGGCCGGTCAACAGCTCCTCCGACACGGAGTTGCCAGTGCGATGCTCCAGTCGTCTCAGCGGAAGGAGGACCAAAATGGCTTCGCACGAAAAATTGATCATTGGCGGTGAGAAAGGACGTGAATGCTCGGACCGGCGTTTCTGCGTCGAACGGTCTTAAGACACGCGGCGTGAGTTGCTTGGAGGCCTCGATGATCGGCGTCAGGCCGGCGGCCCAAGCCAGCAGATTACCGCGAGGCAGCAAGAGGCCGGCGGCAAGCCCGAGGATGACTTTCAATCCACGACGCCGAGAAATCATCGTGCATGCGCTAGCTGTCTTCATGCCAAATTCCCTGCTGGCTGACAAACGGTATTCTGAGCCACCCTGACAGCGAGGGTCTTGCGAGGAGCGTGCCGTCTCATCCCGTTGCGCCGAGAACCAGAAGCACTGTTTCACAAGCGCTAACTCTGACTAACGCGAGAGGCATGTACGCGCTTGGCGATAAACGCGCCACGAGGAAGCCGCATATGGGGCAATTTGCAACAACCACCTTAGAAGAGCCATCGCAATCCCACTGAAACGTTCCTGTTGAAGAAGTCTTGGACAGTGCGGCAAGCAGTCAGAGCAGTCTCTGCTGCTTGCCGTCGTTCGACCGTAGTTTTCCGTGGTTCGTCCGATTAGTCTTTCTTCCGAGGCAATTCATGTCCCACTGATTGTGGGAACGTCACGCGACCGGTCGGGGTTTTGCTTGGACTCGACCGGTGTCATTGTGCGGACGTGCGTCAGTACTGAAAGCCTGCATGCCTACGGCTCACACCTCGATTCAAAGGGTATGATGATGCAGGTCACGAATTGTCAAACCCGCAAGTAATACGCCACTGCCAGGGACGGTGAAACGACCTGACGTAGTAGGACTCTCGGTATGGAAAAATTCCCTGCTCTGGGGAATTTTTCCCTAAAAGTCGCTGCAGTTCGATCACTCAATCCAGACCTTGCGGTAGTGGCAATGGATTGACTTATTCGGCGGTTACATCATTCGGCCTTCTGGACACACCCGCCGGCACACTGTGTGCTCAGTTCGTTTTCCATGCCAAACCAATCATCGATCTTGTTGATTGAAGACAGCCCAGGCGAATGCGAGTTATTTCGACAGGCAGTGGCCGCATCTCACCTGGATATCGCGCTCTATACTGAGCAGGCCCCTGAAGCAGCATTACATTTTCTCGATAATCATCAGGGCGCCTTGCCTTCCTTGATCTTATTGGATTGGCACCTCCGCAGCGGAAAAGGGAGCGCCTTCCTTGAACAATTGCGGTCAAACCGGCGCCTTATCACGATCCCTGTGGTCGTCTTCACGACCTCTGATGACGCCTCCGACTTCTTCATCGCCTGTACGCATGGAGCGAACGGCTATGTGGTGAAGCCGGGAACGTTTGACGACTTGACCAGATTCATCACCGATCTTTACCGGTACTGGCTCACGTGGAATCGAACGGGATCTATGGTCGCGACTGGATCATGATCTGCATTGGGGGAAGTTCCGTGCGATGTGCGACTTTGCATATCTTCACTGATTCAGGCGAGACCCCCAGTTAATATTCGACTATGGTCCGAGCTTCTCTGAATAATCCCTACGCCGTTATCGCGATCAGCTTGATCGTGATCATCCTGGGTGTCGTCTCCTATCAAAAAATGGTCGTCGACATCTTTCCGGAAATCAACATGCCGGTCGTGGCCGTCGCCACCTTCTACAAAGGCATGGGACCATCAGAAGTCGAGGGGGCAATCACCCTCCGTCTGGAGCAAGCGTTTCTTCAAGCCTCCTACATCGATCATATCGAATCACGATCACTCCCCGGGGTCAGTCTCATTAAAATTTATTTCCATTCCTCTTATGATGTGAACGCCGGGCTGGCAGAAATCACCAGCCTCACGTATGCAAATTTACGGTATCTGCCGCAGGGAATCTTCCCTCCGATTATCATCAAATTCGGCGCAGCAAGTTTGCCCATTGCGGTTCAGACGACGAGCAGTGAAACGATGAACGAGAAGGAGGTTCGTGATCTCGCATACTTTAACGTACGCCCGCAGCTCGGAAATGTCCCCGGGATTGCATTTCCGACGACCTTCGGCGGAACGGTTCGCCAGGTGACGGTCTTTTTGGATCCTGAACGGATGCTGGCCCGCGGCGTCTCGACGCATGAGATTGTGAACTCCGTCAACATGCAAAGCGTCCTTCTGCCGGCGGGCGACGTCAAGATCGGCGACTTTGACTACAACGTCTATACGAATAGCATGATCAAAGTCGTGGATCAGATGAATGAGATCCCAATCAAGGTGGTCAACGGCGTACCGGTGTTCCTGCACGACGTGGGAAAGGCGGTTGATTCCACGATGATTCAAACGAACGTCGTGCGCATCAACGGCAATCGCGCAGTCTACTTGCCAATCATGAAGCAAGCGGGTGCCAATACCATCGCCGTTATCGACGGCATCAAAGAGGTGCTTCCAAAACTGATCAACATTCCAAAAGATCTGACCGTGAAACTCTTGTTTGACCAATCGCTCTATATTCGTCAGGCCATCCAGACGCTGGAGCATGAGGGGCTCCTGGGAGGCGGGCTGGCCTGTCTCATGGTCCTCTTGTTTCTCGGCAGCGTTCGCTTCACCCTCATCGTGGCGCTTGCGATTCCTCTCTCCGTGACCGCGGCCTTTATCGGGCTCTACTTCACAGGTCATTCGATAAACATCATGACGCTTGGCGGCCTGGCCTTGGCCGTCGGTCGCTTGGTGGATGACGCCATCGTCGTGGTCGAAAATTTCCATCGCCACCTGGAAATGGGAAAATCGTCTGCTCAGGCGGCGCGAGACGCAGTGACCGAAGTGGCGATGCCGATGTTGATCATCACGATTACGGTCTTTCTCGTCTTTCTTCCGATCGCCTACTTTACCGGCGTGATTAAATTCCTTTTCGTTCCCCTCGGACTCGCCGTAGCCTACGCCATGATGGCGTCGTATGTAGTCGCGCTCACCGTCGCCCCCGTTTCGCTCGCTTGGCTACTGCGTGGGCAGGAACACATCCCACATGCACCACCACAAGGCCGGCTGACCGGCCTATGGAACCGTATAAACATCTTTGACCCGTTTGTGGAACGCTATGTGCGAGTGTTGCGGTGGTGCCTTGCCCACAAGGCGATCGTCATCGTCACCGTCACGTTCGTCTTTGTCGGCTCTCTCTTCATGGCTCCGCTGATGGCGACGGAATTTTTCCCAAAGGTCGATGCCGGCTCCTTCATCCTTAATTTTTCAGCTCCGGAGGGAACCAGGGTTGAGAAAACCGAAGCCATCACAGCCACGATCGAAGGACTGGTCAAGGAAGCCATTCCGGAAAGCGAGATGGATCAAATCGTTTCGAATGTAGGACTTCCGCAGGGCTGGATGGTGCTGTATTCGCCGGTGAACGGTCCTCATCAAGGCTTCATTCTCGTGAGCTTGAAACGCAACCATCAAACCCATACTGACGAGATCATCGTGAAACTCCGCGAGTCGATTTTTCGAGAGCTGCCAGGCTTGAAATTTTCATTTCAGACAGGCGGAATCGTCAGTGACGTCATCAACTTCGGTCTCCCTGCTCCGATCGACATCAAGGTCAGCGGGCCCAACATGACCGATCTGGCGGCAACGGCAAACCGAATCCGAGAAGTTGTCGCCAAAATACCGGGCACCGCTGACGTCCAAGTCCGCCAGGGCCTGGACTATCCGGAGATCCACCTCGACGTCAACAGAGCCAAAGCCTCCTATCTCGGGCTTAATGCCCAACAGATCGTCACCGATCTCGTCACGGGATTATCCTCGAACATCACGTTGAATCCCGGGTATTGGATCGATTCCCGAACCAACAACGCCTATTTCGTCGTCACGCAATTCCCCGAGCAAATCTTGATCGATTTCGAGGATTTCTTGAACATGCCCTTGGTCGGAACTCACGTAGAGCAACCCATGGCGGTGAGCATTGGAGGCAGCAGGCTGCGGGGCAGCTCGTTGATTCTTGGACAGTCGCCGTTTCCGGAACAGCCGCGTTTACCCGGGACGGCGGCGAACGGCGGGGCGCCGGTCGTGCTGCGGGAGCTAGTAGATGTGGTCCGTAAAGTGGGGCCAGAAACCGTCGATCACTTCAATTTGCAGCGCACGATGGATGTCCTGATCAGCGTGCCGGGCAACGATTTGGGACACATCGCGTCTCAGATCGAACAGGCGGTCTCAAAACTCGAAATTCCCAAGGATGTAGTGCTCAGCTTCAAAGGAGAAGTGGACAGCATGCGGGCGGCCATCGGCGGGTTCGCCACAACATTGCCGTTGGCGATGGCGCTGATCTATCTCGTGATGGTCGGCCTCTTTCGGTCATGGCTCGACCCCTTTGTCGTCATGTTCGCGGTTCCGCTCGGGTTCATCGGGGTGATATGGATGCTGTTGGCCACCCACACGTCCGTCAATGTTGAATCATTGATCGGCACTTTGATGATGATCGGCATCGTGGTCTCCAACAGCGTCCTGCTCGTGGATTTTGCCAATAATCGGCTTCGCGAAGGTATGCCTTTGGAAGAGGCCGTTGTCGAAGCGGGAAAGCTCCGCATCAGACCGATCTTGATGACGTCGCTGGCAACCGTGATCGGTTTGGCACCGATGGCGCTGGGCATCGGAGAAGGAAGCGAAAGCAATATGCCGCTTGCACGCGCCGTCATCGGCGGGCTAACGGTCTCCACCTTCATGACGCTCCTCTTCATTCCCGTGCTTCATGTGATCGCCCGGAAGGGTTCGGCTGGGCAGGTGGCCAACGAACCTCGAGAAGTCCATTAATTTGGAGATGCTATGGCACTGTACTATACTGACGTTCCGGAAGGCTTCCCTAGCGATATGACGCCAACATCCCGAATCAAAATCACGGCCACCGTGGCCGCGGGTCTCTTCTTTCTCGCCGTCGTGTTTATGATCATTCAGGGGCAGCAGCACACGGTGTCGGCGCCGGACACAGAGGGCAAACAGGCATCGAGCACCAAAGCCCAACCTGTGCAAGTCGTCAAGGTGCAGCGGCGGGACATCAGCCGGACGCTCACGTTGCCGGCCAATATCTCGCCCTGGTATCAGGCCACGCTGTACGGAAAAGTGTCTGGGTATGTGAAATTAATCGGAGTCGACAAAGGCGACGTCGTGAAGAAGGGACAGCTGTTGGCGGTGACAGAGGCACCCGAAATCGAAGACCAGTACAAACAGGCTCAGGCGGATTACGACATCAAGCAGGTGACTTATGAGCGGTATCTCAGCGTCTGGAAGGAGAACCACGATATTATTGCCAAACAGGACGTGGACGTGGCCAAAGCCGCCGCTGATTCGGCCAAGCACCTCCGTGACAGCCGTAAGAGTCTGCTGGATTACACGAAGGTGTACGCGCCCTTCGACGGCGTCATCACGGCGCGGTTCGCGGATCCCGGCGCGCTCATCCAGGCCGCAACCTCCTCGACCCAGGCCACCCCGCTGTTCACGATTATGGACATGGAGACGGTGCGCGTGTATGTGAACGTGCCGCAGGAGTCGGCTGAATGGGCGAAACCCGGGATTCCGGTCACAGTCGTCGTCCGGGAATCGAACGACGAAGCCGTCGAATCGACAATCACCCGCACGACTGAAGCCCTGGATCCGGCCACTCGGACCCTGCTGGTGGAAATCGATGTCCCGAATAGAGAGCGCCGCTTACAACCCGGCATGTTCGTCAATGCGTCGCTGCATCTGGAGCGACATCCGAATGCACTGGCCGTGCCGCCCGCCGCGATTGTGCCTGGGAAAGACGGTAAAGAAAAAGCCGTCTTTGTCGTGTCGAACAACACCGTGAAACGGACGCCGGTGAAGACCGGGATCGATGACGGACTCATGCTGGAAATCCTCGAAGGGCTCACCGGCGATGACGATGTCGTCGTCGTCGGCAAAAGCGGCTTGGCCGACGGACAGACCGTGTTGGCTTCTCCATATAACCTTCCCAGCGGCAAACCCGCGAAACAAAGAATTTAGCAAGAAGTACCGGATTGCATTGAAGGGGCAGTGATAATGAACACTCACGTGGCACGTTGGCTGATAGCGTCGGCGGCCGCTTGCTTGGTCACAGGCCTGGTGGCCATTCCGGTAGATGCTCAATCGACCGGTGGGGTGGATAAAGATCCGGGCAAACGAGACCCGCTGCAGCTTCCCTTCGCGACCGAGCCTTCGATGCAAAGCCTCGAATCCACTCAACGGATGAAGGAGGCATTACGTGCGCAGGATCTCCGGGTAGATCCCGATCCCAATCGGCGGATGTTTCGACCGAAACAACCCGAACCGGGCTATTCAGAAATTCGCCCATATTCGGGAACTGAAACACCGAGTTACGTACGTCCGATCAGACCTCTCCCGTGATCGCTTAGCGCATGTTGCGGACAACAGACACTCACATGTTCGTATCGAAGACAATGTTTGATGTTCCATGATGCAGGGGGACATCCATGCCTGTGATCATCGCGATTTTATCTTTATGCTTCATCCTTCTCACGAATATCAACGCAGCGGGGTCGCGGCAAGCCGCTGAGCCGAAACCTCAGACGCCTTCAGCCGGAGCCGTCTTACCTCTCGACACTGCGATCGAAATTGCACTGAACACCCACCCGCTCATCGAGCGGGCGCAGCACGGCACGTTGGTCGCGCGTGCCCTCACCAAGCAAGCGAAGGGCGAACGCTATCCCTGGCTCGAGGCATCGATCGCCGGTAGTAGCGGATCGCTCCGTATTGTCAGTGCGGACGGACGAACGGTTCATGATCAAGGGGCACATGGCTTCGATCCGGGCGGGGCGCTGCCAAAACACAATCAAAACATGCTGACAGGCGGCCTCATATTGAACCAACTGATCAGCGATTTCGGCTACACGGCCCATCGGATTCTCGCTACCGAGTTGAACGAGGAGCTTTCGGAGAAGCAGGTCCTGACACATAAAGCACAAGTAATATTGAATGTGCAGCGGGCGTATCTGACCACCCTGCTGCGCCAACGACAGGCCGATCTGGCTGCATCGACGCTTCGAGCGAGGGAGACTTTTCGGGATCGTGTATCAAGCCTCTACCGGAGCCAATTAAAGTCGAAGGTGGATCTCGATCTCCTGGAAGTTGAAGTGAGCAACGCCAAGTTTGAAGTTTTGGGGCGAACCAACGACGTCAAGCAGGAGTTCGCCGCGCTCAACAATGCGATGGGTCTCAGCGTGGCGCATCCCTATCAGTTGCAGCGGATCGAGGCCCAAATCAGCGAGTTACCGGCTCTCGATACGTTCCTCAAGAAGGGATGGGATGCGCGGCCGGAACTCCGCGGAGCGCGCGACAAAGTTCAGTCTTCCGAGGAATATCTGAAGGCCGTCAAGGCCTTGCACTTCGGTTCTCTCTCAGGCGTCGGCGTGATCGGTGCGACCAAATACTTCGATGTGCATGACAGCGGCTTAGAGAACGATGCGGTCGAGCCCCTGTGGGGAATCGGGGGTACCATCCGGTTCCCGCTCTTTAGCGGGTTCAAGGTTCAACAGCAGGTGACGGAAGCCACTCATCATAAGGGCGAGGATGAACAGGACCTTCAGCAGACCATGAACGAGGTCACGGTGCAGATCATCCGAGCTTATCTCACGCAAGTATCCAATGGGCAGCAGCTTCCCGTGGAACGGGAACGCGTAGACGTCGCTCGCGAAGCGCTTTCCTTGGCTCAGGAACGGTATAGAAATGGGCTCGCATCCGTTGTTGAAGTCGTACAAAGCGCGACCCTGTTGTTTCAAGCTGAGTCGCGACTGGCGGAATTGCAGTTTGTGTATCTGTTGGGAGATGCCGCCATGGAATACGCCGCAGGTCAAACGTACCAACGGTATTAAGGGACTGGTGAAGGCATGAACTCTAAGGCCACAGCACTCTTTGTGATCGCCGTGTGGATGCTGTCCATCGAGATCGCGACAGCAACTGACGCGGGACGCACGCTTTCGCTTGACGAGGCCGTGCGTTCAGGCCTTGAGCTGCACCCGATGATTCGGCTCGCCGAACATGACGTCCTGGGAGCGGAGGCGGTGGCCAAGCAAATAGAGGCGGCCAATTATCCGCAAGTCTCCGCGATCTGGCAAAACACGGGAGGCAATACACGGGTGTTGGCCAACCTTTCCGTCTCGGGCTCTCTCCCCAAACCGACAAATTATCTGACGACGCCGGGAGTGCGCGTCGACTATCTCATCACGGACTTCGGATACACCGCGCATTCCGTCTTAGCGAGTCGCGCCCTCGCCGACGCTTCGGGAAAGGACGTCTCGACCATTAAAGCCCTGGTCGCCCTCAACATCAAGCAGGCCTATCTGAATTGTCAGAAACAGCAGCGGTTTGTCGATATCCAACGCGATCTGCTGAAGCGATGGCAGCTGGTCTTTGCACAAGCGCAGGGTTTCTACAAGAAAGAGCTTCGCGCAAAACTCGATGTGGAAACGGCAACGGCCCAGATGAATCAGGCGGAATTGAGCCTGCTCCGAGCGCAAAACGATCTAAAGGTTTCATTTGCTGTTTTAAATCATGCCATGGGGCGGCCGACGGTGGAGACCTATGAGTTGAGCCCCATATCACTTCCGCCGATCGCCGAAAGTTCCCTGGACGCTCTTTATGAATCGGCTCTTAGTCAGCGCCCGGAACTTCAAGGAAATGTGGACCGAATCAAAGCAGCTGAGGAAGGGATCAAGGCGGCAAAAGCCCTACGGTACGGAAATATTACAGCGATTGGCACCGCGGGGTATACCTGGTGGAGCCGTGAAGAGCAGCCCAGCGGAAAGGAAGTGAGTAATCCCGGAGCCCAACTCGGCTTTTGGGGAGCAGGCGGGACCAGCGCATTTCCTCTCTATACCGGCGGTCGGCTGGACGGGAAGGTTGATGAAGCGGAAGCGCGCAAATCGGAAGTCCAGGCGACTGCCCGTCAAATCGTCAACGATGTCGTTCTACAAGTCACGCGGGCCCAACTTTCCTCTCAGACCGCGGAACAACAAATACGCGTCGCGGAAGAACGCGTCGCTCATGCGCGCGAGGCGCTCAACCTGGCTAGTGAACGATATAAAGTATCACTGGGTTCGATCCTCGATCTCGTTGCCGCCATTGCGTTCATGACCGCATCCGAGGTTGGACTGGCAGAGGCTCGTTACGAATATCAGGCGAGCCGGGTGGCGCTGAATTACGCGGTGGGAGCACAGCCGTGAGTTCGCGGCGCACAATCCTGATAGGGATATGTCTCGCGGCGGGGCTTGTGTGCGCAGGGCTCAGCTATGCCGACTTTCCGACTCCGCCGGCTCCCCAAGCGTTCTTAAGCATGACCGATGCGGTGCAGCTCGGTCTCGCGTATCACCCCCTGATCCGACGAGCCGGTGAAACGGCGCAAGCGGCTGCCGCCACGCTCGGTCAGGCGCAGGCGAGGTATTATCCGTGGCTCGACGCCTATGGCATCGGAACCGGCGGTACTATCCGTCCTCTGAGCCGTTTCAACATCAGTGGTGCACAAAACAAACCGACCTCGTATGTGGAGAGCGCGGGTTTTCTCGCGGACCAGTTGATCTACGACTTTGGGCAGACCGGCCACCGGGTAAAAGCAGAGCGATTCGGTGAACAGGCCGCGAACGACGATATCGCCACCCGAAGAGCAACCGTGATCACGCACATCAAACAGGCCTACCTCCGCTGTCTTCGCCAACAACGTTTGGTGAAACTGACCCAGGACATGGTTCGTGAACGGGGAATCGTGAAAGACCAAATCGCCACATTGTACAAAAACCAGCTCAAATCGAAGATCGATCTCAATCTGATGATCGTCGAACTGCGGGCTGTGGAAGCTCAACTGATTCAGGTCAAGAATGAATCACAACTCGCCTTTGCTGAACTGAACGCTGCGATGGGCTTGCAAAGCGCTGCAGAGTACACACTGGATGAACCATCTCAAGCCATACCCGAGGGGACGCTGGACGATCTCATCGTCCGAGCCATGGAAGATCGACCCGAGCTTCGGAGTCAAGACAAACGCATCAGCCAAGCGGATGAACGAGTGCAGGCGGCCCGCGCGCTGAATTATCCAACGATTTCCGCCATAGGAATGTCAGGGGTCATTCATTTCAGTGATGCGCCGACCTACCAATACGCCGGCTCGCATCCCGGGCAAACCAATCTCTGGTGGGGCGCCGCAGCAACGGTGTCCATCCCGATTTTCACCGGCTTTCTCCTTGAGAACCGGACTGCCGAAGCCAAACAGGATCGCTATAAAGCCGAGCAACGGCACCGCGATGTGTCCAATCGGGTGCGGATGGAGGTGGCGGAGGCCTACTTTACCGTCCAAACAGCGAAACAAGAGATCGGCGTTGCAGAAAATGCCGTTCGAGCGTCACGAAGCGCTTGGGAATTGGCTTCCGGCCGTTATCG
>DATJGE010000144.1:0-7059 GCA_035495295.1 Nitrospira sp.
ACCGCCGCAGCGATCAGGAGAAACGAAACTATCGCATTGACGAAGTCCCCCAGCAGGAACTTGCTGCCGTTGACTTCAAACTGGATCGCCGAGAAATCTGGCTTACCGACGATGGCCGCGATCAGAGGCGTGATCAGATCCTTGACCAGCGCAGTGACCACTGCACCGAAAGCGGCACCGATCACCACGGCCACTGCTAGATCGAGTACATTACCTCGCATGATAAACTGCTTGAAACCCTTCATTGCTCTCTCCTTTTCTGTTCGTTCAGCTTCTCAAGTCTCTCGCTCGGTTGAATTCCGGGTTGAAGTCTTGTCGCGCCTGACCCGCGCCGTTGATCAGTCCTAACGATTCGCGGCTTGGGCGGAAGCGCGGCACCCGTCGCCGCGCCTGCACGTCAACCGGCTTACCAATTTTTGGATTGCGTCCCGTCCGGGAGGCACGGCGGCGGGTTGCGAAGCTCCCGAATCGGCGAATCTCGATCTTTTTCCCTTTGCGTAAAGCTTTCACCATGGAGTCAAGGATTGTCTCCAGGGTTAACTTCGCGTCACGCCAGGTCATTCCTGTGACGCGAGCGATATCCTCAATTAGTCCGGCCTTCGTCATATTGAGTCAGAGCTTCTCCTTGAGACCGACTGTGATGGCTCAATGAACAAGCCGATACAGAAAAACAAGACCATTGCGCCGACCACGGACATCAGAAATCCGGAGGCACGCCCTCCTCATACCAGCCGAACAATTCCCCAGTATGACGTTCGCCTCGCTCGCGAGCCCGCCGTCTTCTGTCACCGCGAAAAAGTGATGCCGAGCCCGGTCGAATACAACAAATCGTTGGTCTTTCGGCCGGGGTTCGGTACGGCGACGTAACGGTCGCTGAGCGTCACATTCCATGTCAGCCATTTAGAGATTTTGGTGTTCGCGCCCAGGTCGAAATTCGCGCGATAGGCGCTGGTGTCGCTCAGGCTGTCGAAGAACCGCATCGACTGGACAAGCGACGTGTTGCCGTTGATCTTCAGGCTGTAGTCGTCGCCGACGACGAATTCCGCAAACGACGTCGTATTATTCGGCGCGAAATAGCTGGCCCGGTTGTAGTCGAAACCGCCGAGCACATCCAGTTGGCTCCTGGCGCTCTTGTGCAGGTGATAGCCGAAGACGCCGCCGACCGTGAACCGCAGGTCCAAATTCTGAAAGTTGTCATAGTCGTAATCGTTGAACACCCCGGCAAACAGCTTTGGGCTGACGTTGTGGTTATAGGCCCACCCCGCGTGAATGGCCTGCGCCGTGTCAGAGTTCACACCCCCGACCTTGGCGGACGCCTTGATGGCGTTGAAGTACAATTTTGTGAGATCGGTATTGGTTGCGCGCGCGGCATTGACTCCCACGGTGAAGGTGAGCGCCTGCGCGTTGCCCGCCGTTCCAGCAAGACCCACGGCGGCAGTGCCGGCCCATAACTCGCCCCATCCGGGATGCTGGAGACGGTCGAACGCCGCCTGCTCGGCGTCGTCCCTGAGCGTTGTGATCTCCGTAGGCGCGACGCTAATCGGAGGCTGAGCGGCAATCTCCACGACGGTCCCTGCTGTCGCCATCGTCGCTTTTGCCTTTCGGCCGTCCGCGAGGACGACGTTCACAGATTTGTCGGTCCGGATCGATGCGATCTGATCCCAGGCGACCGTGACGGCGCCGAATTGGTCGGTCTTCACGATAAGGTTGTTTCCGTCCTTCTTGACGACAGCGCCTGTCACGCGGTCGCCGTTCTTCAGCACAACCTGGTCCGCCCGGAGCGGGCCCGAAAGCAGGAGGGTCAGAAAAAGGGACGCGAAGGCCTCGGAACTTCGGATGAGTCTCATAAACAGTATGTCCTTTGGATGGTGTCTTCAGTCTTGTCTTGAGCGATTGTGAAAAACGGCGCGCCCTGCTAGTCGACGAAATCTCGCGGAGCGAGATAGATCCCGGCGGGCTCAGGCGGGGTATTTCTTGCCAATCTCACGCAGGGCGACGATCATTGCACTCGCACCCAGCGTTTTGACCAGGGCCGGGTGGGCAGCGTAAACCGAACTCATCTTGTCGAGGATTGAGGGATTGTGCTTCTCCGCCTGTGCGGCAATCTGCGTCACTGCTTCCGGTGGGAGCGCCTGCGCCTGCTCCGGCGAAATCGTGCCGCCACCTGTCAGTCCGGGCACGAGGGACGACAACTTGCTTAATACCCCTGGAGCACCCGCGGCCAGCAAGGTGTTTAGCATGCTGGCTTTCTGATCACCGTTGCCGTTGGTGAACAGCTGCCCCACGATCTGTCCGAAAGCTGGGGTTTCTGCCGAGCGCATCATCGCGCCGATGCCTGAAGCCAGCGTCGACTGATCCACTCCCTGGGCCACTTGATCAAAATGCTGGTCTGGAGCACCTGAGGTTCCACCTCCAGCGTATTGCTGTAGAAGACTTCCAATCATTCCGCTAAGTCCCATTGAACACCTCTCTTTGAATCACGATTCTATTCCTGAGTCAGATTGTCGCAGCCGACAGCCCAGACCCAAACTCCTGCTGCGTTCCGTCAATCTATCTTCCAAACGCACGCTGAACGCGAGCTAGTTCTTCTTCGGGGTTTCCTTGGATTCGCGAAAACCCGCTTTGATTGCGTCGGATTCGGGCATATACTTGCCCTGCTTCGTTTTGCCGTAAAATCGGTCCCCTTGCTTGTGATACACTTTCGTCGCGGTGTTGACCCAAACCAAACCTGCGCCGCCTCCGGGGACTGCTGTCGCGGGCTCAGTCTTAGCTTTAGAGGCGGCCGCCGTCGCTTGGACAGGTGTTGAAACAGGCGCGGCTCGGGGTAGGGCCGGTGCCGCCTTAGCGGCAGGGGCCGCGCTCACCGACCCCGCCTTTAGCATCGGCGAAAGTTCTTGAACCTGCTTTGCGGACAGTCCCGCCTTCGATAGATCCGCAACCGAAGCGTAAGGGCGGCCGTTTATGATTTTCTTGGCTGTCGCCGCACCAATTCCCGGCACGGACACCAACTGGTCCGAAGTGGCCGTGTTGATATCAATGGGGGACGATGGCGCGACTTTACCACCGCTTGTTTCTGTTTTTGCCTTCTTCTCCTTCTTCTCTGTTTGAGCCTGGGCTGACGGCAATGCCAGAAGCAGGCACACTAAGCCAGCGGAGCAGAACCACTTATGCGAGATATTCATGAACTATCCTTTCCGTTCTAGCTGGAGATCACCAGCGATTGCCCGATTTTCCGATGTTCCTGTTCCACGCTGCGATTAGCGAAAGAATCGGTAGACCAAGAACAAAACCATTGCCCCCACCAAAGACATCAGAAATCCAGCCGGATGCCCTTCGTCGTACCACCCTAACCAACGGCCAATCCGACCGCCTAACCATCCACCGACCATCCCGATGATTGCGGTCACGATGAGTCCTACAGGATCTTTCCCAGGCAAGAGAAACCTTGCGACGAGGCCTACGATTAGGCCGAAGATCGCCTGTCCAATCATGTGCAGCATCTTGTTCGGACTCCTTCTATGTACGTCGGGAATAAGGCGCCATTACGCAAGTGCAATTCCGAGCCCGGTCACATATTAGCGCGCCGCGGCCTTCGCTTGAGCCTTCGGTGCGGATTCTCGCGCGAGGCAGCATAAGCCAAGCCGGCCAGAACCGAACCCGCAATGGGCGCGACCCAGAACAGCCACAGTTGCTCGATCGCCCAACCTCCGTGAGTCCAAACGCTAGGGAGACGCCTAAGAATCCGATGCCGAAGCCCGGAAACGCTGCCGCCAGCACCGCGCTGCCGCATCCCCCGAAAACAAGTCAAGACGTGCCGAGCAAATCGGCAAAACAACGTCTGCTAAGAGCTAGCGTATTCATATCGCTTACTTTCGCCGGTTACCGGCCAACTCCTTGGACTTCTGTAATCTCTCACGCCATCGTTATTCGTGTCGTGCGCCTGCACTGTCTCCGCGTATGCTCGGCTCGATGCTCGCTTCTTCGGAGCAGCACCTCCCGAAGGGCTCCAGTCCTCCTCAGGCTCCTGACAGCCACAATTTTACGACTTCACTGCAATCTCGATTAGGTTAGCCGTCGGAGCCTCCCTAATCACCGAGTCGATTCCGTTATCGCGAGAGGCTTCCGATTCGTACATCTCGCTATTGCCAATCACTTGGGAATTGGCTGCCTTCAGCGTGAAATAGAACTTGCCGTTTTTGGAAGTCAGCTTTTCATAGCGATCCGAGAGCGGCGCGTTCTTCCTGACCGACTCAATTCCGTTTAGCGTACTCTCTTTGGCCTTATACATTTCACTTACTAAAATGATCTGGCCATTGCCCGCCTTTAGATGGAAGAATGTCTGACCATCCTTGGCCTTCTTCACTTCGAATGTTCCTGGCATTATGTACCTTTCTTACTTCTGCGTGACACGAAGCGCGATGCGGCGATTTCTAGCGCGGCCCGCCTCCGTGGTGTTATCAGCCACGGGATGTTGCTCGCCGTACCCTTCAGCGCGCGGCAAGTTTTTGCTTGCTGGAATTTCTCTATTGCGCAGCCGCAACGGCCGAAGACCAGCCAGAAAGTTGCCGGGAACTCGGCGGAGCGCCGCTGTACTAAAGAGGGTGTGGCATTCATGAGCTCTTACCTCCGCATCGGGGTAGACAAAATTCTCATCCGTCAGCCCTCTAGACAACTCTGATCTGGGATTAGTCACATCCCCGCGTCAGATATTAGATGGAAGGGCACGCGGAGGACCATTCGTGACAGACCCAGGGCGAAGCCCGGCCGATGAGCGATGTGACCTTACGGGCATGCCGAATGTCTTTGTTTTGTGAGATCCTTGGCTTTCTCGGAGCAGAGAAGAATCGTGCCGCCTGAAGAGATGCCGTTTCCTGAGGACCGGGATGAAGAGTTGCTCCGGGTGATAAGACACGCCCCGGGGGGACCTGCGCGCTTTCGAGCAGCTGGTCCTGCGCTATCAGAACCGTATCCTCGCCGACTGCCGTTACCTTACCCACGATGGAAACAGCGCCGAGGATCTTGCCCAGGAAGTCTTTGTGAAGGCCTATTTCGGGCTGGCAGGATTCGAGGGCCGCTCGACCTTCAGGCACTGGCTGCAGCGCATCAAGGTCCATCATTGCCTGAACCATCTTAAAAGACGCGACGGGAAAGAGGCGCTGGCGATTGACGACGACACAGTGGCGAGCTTTGAGGAATTGCAGGTCGCTCCAGTGGCGGACCGGGAGATCGAAACCGTCGAGGACCGGAAGCGCGTTCATGATGTGCTCGATGCCATGCCGGGCACGCTCCGCGTTCCGCTGGTCATGCGGGATATGGACGAACTCTCGTATGACGAAATCGCCGTCGCTCTCGGAATCGGCCTTTCCGCCGTCAAAATGAGAATCAAGCGCGCGCGCGACCTCTTCAGGCGCCTGTACGCGGGCGAGGCCGAACTCGCGAGGGGAACTTCAGAAGCATGAGCGATAGTCCGACAGACCGACCGGAGCGTCCGATCCGCGGGCTCGCGGAACAGGAACTGGAACCATCTCCTGCGTTCATGGTGAGAGTGCGCCGAAGAATCCACCGGCGGTCGACTGTGTCGCAGCTGGCGTCGTTTTCCTGGGCCCTGCCCAAAGCGATCATCACGGAGATGGCAGGCATCATTCGCCATCTCTTTGTCGCGCTCGGCGGCGGAAAAGAGTCCTGAACATGAAAGACAAACTCATACAAGCCTTCACCAGTTTGGGCGACTCCATTATCGCCGTGGTTCCGAAGGTGCTCGTCGGGATACTCCTGATCGTCGGAGCGCTGCTGGTCGCCAAGATCATCGAGAGGAGCCTGCGTTACATGCTGACAAAGGCTCGTTTCGATTCCCTGGTCGGAAAGGTCGGTGTCGATCGCGCCTTGCAGCGGCTGGGTCTCCGTCAGGAATTGTCAACGCTGATCCCGAGGCTCGCCTACTTCCTGGTGCTTCTCCTGCTTGCGCGGACCGCGGTCGATGCGCTGGGGCTGACCGCTATCTCCAGCGCGATCGGAACTTTTTTCGGCTATCTTCCGAACGTCGTGGCGGCGCTTCTCCTGCTTATTCTCGGCGGCGCGCTCGGTCAGTTTGCGGGAGACACGGTAGCTCGCTCGGCGGAGGCGTCCGGGATTGAATTCGCGCCATCGCTTGGCAAGCTGGTCTCCGGCCTGGTCGTCTTCGTGTCCGCCATGATGGCGATCGCCCAGCTGAAGATTGACACGGATATCGTGCGGATTGTGACGAGCTTCATTTTGGGCGCGGGTGCGCTAGCGTTTGGTCTTTCATTTGGATTCGGAACGCGGGATATCGTTCGCAACATTGCGGCCGGTTTTTACGCCCGGAAAATCCTCGTCATCGGCAGGCCCCTGGAGATCGCCGGCCAGCGTGGCACGCTGCGCGCCATCACGGCGACACACGTCATTCTGGAGTCCGGCGACCAAAGCACCACAGTGGCGAACGCGGTCGTGCTTGATCAGATTGCCAAACAATGATTTTTTGGAATGCGAGCCTCTGCTTGGCGCCCGTTTCCTCCGAAATGGTATCGCCAGGGCTGCCGGGCAGGACACGCGCCTCCGGGCCCGCATGAAGACTCGGCTGGATCACTTCACGTGGCTTGGGATCGACCCCTCAACGCGTTGCGAAACAGTCGTTTGGCTGCATCGGTGTCGCGCAACGCCGAAAGCAGAAAATCAATGGTGGCACCGGCCGAATCGATCGCCCGATACAAGGTAGCACAAGCGGCCCTGCACTCGAACGTAGGTCTCGTCGACGCGCCAGGATTTGTTGGTCGGCTTGAGATGTCGTCGTAGCCGCTGCTCCAGTTCTGGACCGTACCGCTGCACCCAGCGCCACACGGTCGTATGGTCGGCATGCAGACCGCGCTCGTCGAGCAGCTCTTCGACATCCCGCAGCGATAGCGAGTATCGCAAGTACCAGCGGACGGCGTAGAGAATAAGGACTGGTTCGGTCTGCCGCCACTTGAAGATCGCTGGTCGGGTTGCCATTTTGGGATCCCTTCAGGCTACCAGTCCTCCACTTCCGCCACTTGCAACACATCC
>DATJGE010000145.1:0-8777 GCA_035495295.1 Nitrospira sp.
GAAACCATTCCAGTTCAGCGAGGGTTACGACTTGCATAGGGGTGAATGCATGAGACTATTGGCGCTCTGCGGGTGCCTGTTATATGCAGTTGTTGCGTATGCGGCGGAACTTGAATCGCCGCCTCCGGGCGTTCAGGAACCGACGCTCTACGACCACTATGTTTCATTGAAGCACATGCAGGAACGACTGGCAGCGAGGCCGCTCGAGGAACAGACGAAGCTACAACCTCAACTTCAACGAGCGCAGCAGCGGGCTTGTCAACGGCTTCGAAAAGACCATCAAGAACGTATCCCACGGGAGGAGTATCGTCGTCAGGGTGGAAATGAGTTCCTCGTGTTTTCTTTAGAACTCGAGCAATGGTGCGCAACGGCTCGCTGACGTCACACGGCGCGTGATCTGGGCAGGCATGTTTCGATGACACGGCGGATTTGAGGACGCGCCTTCCAGCTGCAGAACACCACTATTAGGGAGAGCAGGGCTTCTGTTCCTCATCGATCACGCTCATTGTCGAATTGGCTTCGAGTTCGACAAACCCTCCACAGTGAGCGATCCAAAACTTTGGATGAGCCGGAGGCGCCGGCGTTGCCGTAGGCCCTTGTTCAGTACTAGGAACCTGGACCTGGACATTGGTTATCGTCATGGATGGGGCCGGAGGATAGTTTATGTAGGGCCACAGAGAGAGCCCCAAGACAGCCGGAAAGCGTATCATCGGCGAGGACATCATCTGGCTGTTGAAGCGCTGCATGGGATCGCCGCTAGAATCACGGGGAGTTCTACTCGCTTCGACGCCGGTGCCAAGCAGAACAAGGAACATGAGTACTAAGCTCCAAATGCTATAGCGGATTGTCATGATGACCTCCTCCCGCCTCGGTTTGATCTGTCCTTCGTCATGATGACACCGGCCTCAGGCCCGGTATACTCGCAAACCCTCCAGACATCCTCGCGAGACTGTCAATCAGCTGCGGCTATTCATACCCATAAAGGCGCTTGCCCTACTGCGGCTTACAAGCCGCAGTTCAGGAACATACCTTGTGTTATGTCATTCCAACTGATGAATAAACATGAGATTTCAGTAGACAAGCGTATGGATCACTTCTTGCTCAGCTTCGTTTGTACTGACTGACTTCATTGACCGGGGAAGGAGAGGGCCGATGCAGAAAATACTCCAAATACTCCTGACGATGTCTTGCCTTCTCATCTTTAACGGAGAGGCGAAGGCCGTCACGATCAGTATTGACCCGCTCCGAACGTTCCTCTTCACGAATAACGATCCTTGGTCGGGGATTGGCTCCGTCCAACCGTCTATTCCGATCGCTCTGGGAAGCATGGGCATCAGCGCAGGTGACGTGATCGAACTCGACCAACTGGGTGATTACTACGACGGACGTGACGGCTACGGCTCGGGGGTCAATACGCTTGCGCTCGACACGTCTACAGAGATGATTGGCATCTTCAGCAGCAGCGATACGCTCCTAGCGCCCAACGTGTTGGATCGCGTGCCAGGCGCAATCGACGCCGGCCTGAGTGTGACTTCCTGGAATACGTTATTCGGTAACATGTCTACGGACATCCCTTACGATTTCCGCGTCGCGAATACGATCGTCCAGGTCCCGGTCGGAGCGACGTATCTTTTCATTGCAGCGCACGACATCTATTACAGCGACAATTCTGATCCAGACGGTGATTATGCGGTGAGAATTACCCAGATGTCTTCTTCGGCACCGGTCCCTGAGAGTTCGGCAATGTTCGGCCTCGGTTTCATTTTCGTCGCCGTCTTACATGCCTTCTGTGTTTCCAAGGCGCGCGTTCGATAGCGACATCTTCCATCGCGGCGATTACTCGGTCGTCCTCACCCGAACTGCTCGCAACACACTAGCCGTTTTCCGTGAACTGATCAGCGCCGCTGCCCCCGCCGCGTTCAATGCTGACCTGCAGCCGACGGGCGTAGGTCCAGCGGACTAAGCTATGACGGCAGCAGATGTAAGGCGATGAAGGTCGTGAGCTGGGCAATAAAGAACAATGCGTGAGCATGCTCGGTGTCATACTGCTTGAATATCTCATCAGCCAGCATGAATGCGGCCCATAGCCCCAAGCCCAAAAAGAATGCCATATTCATCGCGTCCACGTTGATTGCGCCTGCGGCGAGGGACGAGATGATCGCCCACCCGAACGACAACCAGACCAGAAACTGCCAGCATAAGACGCCGAAGAACAGCAGGTGAGGCAACCGACGCGGGGTGGAGTAAATCGCCGTCGTCTTAATGACGCTATGAAGGTTCCCGGACGCGAACCGCCACGTGTTGGGCAAGATTCGCAACGCCTGAAGCATATCGCAGAAGTTCGTCGCAAACGCGGTGACATACCATGCGCCCCAGAACACCAGCATGCCGAGCTTGAGGAAAAAGATCGTGCTCACAGCGATTAACGCGCCTACACAGCGTCGAATAGCAGGTTCACCGGCGATAGGCAACTGGGAGGTCGCCGAACATGCGGCAGACGGTTTCTTGACGCACGGTGTGCGTTTACTTATAGTCACGGCCACTTTCGGAACACCCGTGGGTAGGAGGCCGGAATGATGAAGACGATTCGCGTGGTTCTCTGCGTTGCTGCAGTCGCCGGTTGCGCTGCCGTGGATTTGGAATCCGGTGGTCAACAGGTAAGGATCGTCACCAATGAGCCTCAGGGATGCGAATACCTCGGCGAGGTCACCGGGAGCCAGGGAGATTTCTTTACGGGTGCCTTTACGAGCAACGCCAACCTCGAAACCGGCGCACGCAATGATATGAAGAACAAGGCCTCCAAGCTCGGAGCGAATACCGTGCAATTGCTCACCAACCGTGCCGGACAGACCGGAAGCATGGGACAGGGGAGCGGCAGCATGGAGCAAACAAATGTGACCTATACAGGAACCGCGTACAAATGTCCTTCCAGTAGGTGAAATCCAACTTACGAACGACGAACCTGCCGCCAAGTCAGCATGATCCCTTTTCCTTGTTACCGAAGGGACTAGGCGACATTGGCGCAAAGGCGCGCAATCTGCCGCTCGAGCTTCGGCGGAAGCTCGGCGAACGCGACTCCGAACTCCTGGGCATGGCTCCACCGTACCGTCGCCCCTTCGATCGTGAGCGGTTCCACGCCGTTGAGCGGAAAGATCCAGCACACGAGCTTGGTGCCCACAGGGACGTTGACCGAACTGCTCAGGCGGCACCCCCCAGGTGACAGATCCCGCAGCTCGCCTTCGCCCGCGAGCATTTGGCTGCTCGAAGCGAATTGACTGCGGCACCGCACGCCGACCCGGGCATGGCGACGCTGTACTAACGGGGTGCGTAGTACAACTGCTGGCCGTCCCGACGCCGTCAGGGAACCGCCCCGCCTCGCTGGAACCGTCTCCCGAGAGTTCCCGGCGCTATTCGTTTTACTGGGTACGGCCGTCGGCTGGCTTTTCCACGTAAAGAGCGACAGGCCTCGGCGCCTCAAGCTCCGGCAGAGATGGAGAAAGTCAGACGATTTGAAACGGCGGGTTAACAGGCTGACAGATCTGCCGCTTCCCACCGCACAAAGCTGCTTTATCCTGTCGTCGACATCGAGAAATCCGGCATCTTCCTGACGCACCCAGCCGTAGGCCTCGAGCGCTTCTGCATAGCGGCCGAGCGATTCGAGCGTCTGTCCAAGGAGGTAGAGGACATGCACATGTTCATTCGGCGAGAGTGTGGCTGAACCGATAGCCTGGCGGAGTGCCTCGGCCGCTTCGGCGTGACGGCCCACGGCACGGAAACAGAGGGCCACCTGGGTATGCGCTTTTCCCGCGAAGTAAGGATCCTGCACTGCGCCTCGGAAATCCGCAAGCGCGCGATCGTACATCTTCGCCATACGAAGCATGCGCCCGCGCTCGTACAAGTCACGTGCCGACATCCCTGTGTCCATGCGTAAGCCTCCATCCACGGTTTTGCAGAGCCGTTTTTCGGCACAAGGTGGAGCAAAAATAAGACCCTGCGGATGTTTAGTATGACGCTGAGAATCCAACGACTTCCGGCAGACCAGGCGACCCAGCGCTAACGCCGGGCGATCAGAAACGTGCAACCGATGGTGCAACCGTACAGTGGTTGTACCGGTGGACGAAAATTGTTCATCCGACGTGACTGGTATTACGAACGGCGACTATGGAATGATAGACGCAGCCTCTCATCGTTGGTTGCGAATGCATGGCCATGCGCAGGTTCCTTCGTCCGGTCCCGGTCGCCCTGACGGCAGTCGCTGTTGTCCTTCTCTACACCCTCGTCGGTTTCTTCCTCGTGCCTCACGTCATTAAGGCGCACGTCATTCCTGCCGTATCCGAACAGCTTGGCCGTCCTGTGAGCGTCAAGGAAGTCGAGTTCAATCCCTTCGTGCTCTCCCTGCGGCTGGCGGATTTTGAGATCCAGGAACACGACGGCACGCCCTTGATCGGCTTTCAGGAGTTCTTCATCAACTTCCAGACGATCTCGCTCTTCCGCCGGGCCTACGTCTTCGATGAAATACGGTTTCGACTCCCATTCGTCTCGGTAAAAGTCGCAAAAGACGGTCATGTGAATTTGGCCGGCTTAGTACCTCCAAAAGAGCCACCTGCCGGTGCAGAGGCCGCTTCGGCGGAGGAATCAGCCGCGCCTCCATCGCCGCCGCCTGCCAAATCGCTCCCCGCGGTTGAAATCTCGCACTTTGAAATTCGCCAAGGCATGGTTGAGTTTCACGATCTTTCCAAGCCAAGCGCCGTCTCGATCGACATCGTTCCGATCAACCTCACGCTCAAGAACTTTCATACCAAGCCGGGCGGCGACAACAGTTATTCCTTTGTCGCAGAGCTGGGCAAGGATGAAGTCTTGGACTGGAAGGGGACGGTGTCGCTGGAGCCGATGGCTTCCGAAGGCACCCTCTCGCTGAGCGGCGTCAAAATGTCCACTCTTTTTCCGTATGTCCGCGACCAGTTCCAATTCGATATTCCAACCGGGAAGATTCACGCCACCGGCCGCTACCGGTTTACCGCCGGGCCGGCGCTTGACGTCGAAGTGTCCGACACGTCGCTTCATCTCACCGAGGTCGGCATCGTCGACAAAACCGATCTCACCCTCGTCATCGCTCTGGAGACGCTCTTTGTGGACGGCATTCATGCCGATCTCCGTCAGCGCAAGCTCGAAATTGAATCGCTGACCTTGAACAACGGGACCGAACGGATATGGCGTAATTCAGACGGCACGCTCAACCTGGCGACGATGTTCATGCCTCCTAAAGCGGCGGCGAAAGAAGAGGTTCCTCCTGCCGGCAAGGGCCAAGGCCAAGGCCAAGGCGAAGGATGGACCGTCGTGCTTAAGGACGCCAAAATCACGAACCACGAAGTCAAAATTGAGGACCGTTCGCTGAGTTTTCCGGCGAGGATGAATATCAGCAATCTTTCCGTCAGCACGCATGACGTCGTCTTTCCCTTCAAAGCACCGATACCCGTGACCCTCAAGCACCAACTCAATGAAACGGGCACGGTGTCGGCTGAGGGGAAGATCGTCATGCAGCCGTTGACGGCCGATGTCACCATGGTGCTGAAAGACATTGCGATCCAGCCGTTTCAACCCTACTTCGAGCAATTCGCACGGGTGGCCGTGGATAGCGGCGCAATCGATCTGGACGGGAAGGTTCACTTCGCCGCCGAGCATCCGAAAGGGCCGCTGATGACGTTTCACGGAAATCTCGGCGTCAAGGGACTCGCCATCGCCGACCGCGACGAAGGCCAGCCGGTGGCAGGATGGAAGCAGGTGCAACTCAATGGCATCGCGCTCGGTCTTCAGCCGACCACTGTGACGATCGATGAGGTGGGAATCAACCAGCCGACCGTGCATCTCGCCATCGATCGAGACGGCGTCGCAAACGTGAAAAAGCTGCTCCCTCCGACACAAGCCTCGAAGGCGCCGGAGGTCGGGCGGCCACAGGCGCGTGCCAAGCAGGCACCGCCGCCAAGTCTTGAAATCAAGACCGTCAAAATATTGCGAGGAACGGCCACCTTCGAGGACAATTCGATTTCTCCTGCGGTCCAGTCCGGCGTGTATGATCTGACCGGAACCGTGAAAGGTCTTTCATCGAAGCAACTGGCCAGGGCGGACGTCGACCTCTCCGGAAAGATCGATAAAGTGGCCCCGCTCAAGGTCTCCGGAACGATCAATCCTTTGACCGACGATGCCTTCACCGACCTCGCAATCAAATTCGATAATGTCGATCTCACCACCGCCACTCCGTACAGCGGCAAATACGCAGGATACCCGATCAAAAAAGGCAAGTTGTTCCTGGATTTGGCGTACAAGGTATCGCAGAAGCAATTAGAGGCCGAAAACAAGGTGGCGGTCGATCAACTCACATTTGGAGACAAAATCGACAGCCCGGATGCCACGTCCTTGCCCGTCCCACTGGCTGTGGCCTTGTTGAAGGACCGCCATGGGCGCATCGATATCGACCTCCCCATTCGCGGAGACCTGAAGGATCCAGATTTTAAGTACGGCAAGGCGGTCTGGGCGACGTTGGGAAATCTGCTGACGAAGATGGTCGCATCACCGTTTGCGCTGATGGGAAAGCTGGTCCCCGGCGGCGCCGACGGGGAGGAATTGCAGCGTCTGACCTTCGAGCCGGGCTCGACGGACATTGCTCCGGCGGAGATGAAAAAAATCGATGCGCTCATGAAAGGGCTCGAAGAGCGTCCGGGGTTGCGCCTTGAAATCACCGGCACTGCGGATCGTTCGCGCGACCGTCAGGCGGTGGCGTCCCAGCGATTTCAGGAAATGCTTCGCAACCGTTGGCGGCAGGAGAACGGGGGCAAACCTGAGGTCACCATACCCCAGGAAGCGGAAGCGCGTCTGATCGCCCAACTGTTCGAGCAGTGGCGCAGTCAACAGCCGCAGCCGACGCAACCGCCGGACCCCAAGCCGCCGACCACGGAAGAGATGAAGCGACAACTCGTCGAGTCCATTAAAGTGGAAGACGATGCGCTACGGTCTCTGGCCCGAACGCGTGCTGAACACGTCCAGGCGCAGATGGTGGGTGACGGAAAATTGCCCGAAGAGCGGGTATTCTTGACCGACGTCGATGTGACTGCATCCGACCAAGACAAAGTCCAGAGCCGCCTCAACATCACCGCCGGCTCCTAGACCCCGAATCCTATCCGACTTGCCTCTTGCACTTGCTTGGAGGTTGCCAGTATCGTAAGCCCGTCGTGCGTTCATATGCCTTTCGACAACAAGGAGGTCCGTCATGGCTCTACGATTGGGAGATGAAGCCCCGAATTTTACCGCCGAGACCACGGAAGGGACGATTAACTTTCACGAATGGCTTGGCAGCAACTGGGGAATCCTTTTTTCACATCCGAAGGACTATACCCCGGTCTGTACGACCGAGCTCGGAACTGTGGCGAAGATCACGAATGATTTCAAGAAGCGGGGAGTCAAAGTCATTGCGATCAGCGTCGATCCGCTGGATTCGCACAAGGGATGGATCAATGACATCAACGAGACTCAGCACACGACGATGAATTATCCGATCATTGCCGATCCCGACAAAAAGGTGGCAACCCTCTACGACATGATTCACCCCAATGCGCTGGACAACATGACCGTCCGTTCGGTGTTCGTGATCGGTCCAGACAAAAAGATCAAGTTAACGTTGACCTATCCTGCATCATGTGGCCGTAACTTCGACGAGTTGATGCGAGTGATCGATTCGCTGCAGCTCACGTCGAAATTCAAAGTGGCCACCCCCGCCAACTGGAAAGAAGGGGAAGACTGCATCATCACGCCCGCGGTGAGCAATGACGAAGCCAAGACGCTGTTCCCCAAAGGCTTCAAAACCGTGAAACCTTATCTCCGGTATACGCCGCAACCGAATAAATAACCGGGCGACAATCGACACCGAGGGCGGGACGGCGCTGCAGCTGCTCCCGCCCTCTCTGTTTCCAGGCGCACAGGAGATCTTGAATGCAGGCCGTCGGACTCTACCAGCATTTGCCAATCGACAAGCCGGACAGCCTGATGGACCTCGATCTTCCGAAACCGGAGGCGGCTGGACGAGACCTCCTCGTCCGCGTCGAGGCCGTATCGGTCAATCCGGTGGATACGAAAGTCCGCGCGCCAGGGAAGCCGCCACGCACGTCGCCGCTCGTGCTCGGCTGGGATGCGGCAGGGACGGTCGAGGCGGTGGGACAGGAGGTTTCGCTGTTCAAGCCCGGCGATCACGTCTTTTATGCCGGCGACATTACCAGGCCCGGCACCAACAGCCAATATCAGCTCGTCGATGAACGAATCGTGGGCCACAGACCGAGAACATTGTCGGTCGAGGAAGCCGCGGCGCTTCCGCTGGTCTCAATCACCGCCTATGAAGCGTTGTTTGATCGGCTGGCCATCGATCCGGACGGTGCCGGCCGTGGCCGTGCCTTGCTTGTCATCGCCGGCGCCGGAGGCGTGGGTTCAATGGCCATCCAATTAGCGAAGATCGCCGGGCTGACCGTACTTGCAACCGCGTCTCGACCGGAATCCGGCGGGTGGGTCAAACAGCTCGGTGCGGACCACGTTCTGAATCACCGGCAGCCATTAAGGCCTCAAATCGAATCCGTGGGATGCCATGCCGTCGACTATATCCTGAATTGCGCCGATACGGACGGCTATTGGGACGTGATGGCGGATCTGATCATACCTCAGGGAAAGATCTGTACGATTGTCGAAAACAAGGGTCCGTTGAATCAGCAGCTCATGAAACTCAAAAGCGTCACCCA
>DATJGE010000146.1:0-6272 GCA_035495295.1 Nitrospira sp.
TAAGGAGGAACCCCACATGGGTTCGAAGCTTTACGTCGGTGGGTTGCCCTATTCGGCGACCGAGCAGCAATTGAGCGAGTTGTTTGGCGCGCATGGCACGGTGGCTTCTGCGAGAATCATCTCAGACAAGTTCACGGGACAGTCCCGGGGATTTGGCTTCGTGGAGATGTCCTCGGATTCTGAGGCGAAGGCCGCAATCACGGCGCTCAATGGCTCGGATATGGGTGGCCGCTCGTTAACGGTCAATGAAGCGAAGCCGATGGAGCAGCGTTCCGGCGGCGGCGGCGGTGGATTCGGCGGCGGCGGTGGCCGTGGCCCCGGCGGAAAGCGCGATCGCTGGTAAGCGGCTCAGTCTGATCGAACAGGCGAAAGGGTGCCATGAAAGCATGGCACCTTTTTTTTTTGCCCTGACCCGATTCCGCGATGGGCCCATGCATGGTCGGGATCTATCGCGGTGTGAGGTGAAATGAACGGTGAGGGGTGGGGCGGCGAGCGAGGAATGTCCAGCCCGCCACGCGCCGCGAAATGCTTCCTGACCGTTCCGCAATCAGAAAAGACTCCCGACCCCTTTTCTTATTCCTTTTTAGTCTAGTCGGGGTCAGTGACGTTCAGTCTTCCACGCCTACGCCAATCACGATGAGAACCGCATAGTCCTGCTTCGCGCAGCCATCAACCGGAGGCATCGCACCACCTGGCGCAACTGGAAACGCCGTCTTCCGCACGTTTGCCGGCGAGCACGAACCACCAGCCGCCGCCGGTGTGTAGCGCGCGGAGCGGCAGGCCAGGTGTGTCACGTCGTAGAGCGTCGCGCCTTTATCGAGCTCCCAGCGCCTGTCGCCATTGCTGTCAGCGGGATGAATGGTCAGGACAGCCGTCACGTCGCGGGCGCCCGTGACCTGGTATTTGCCGGCAGGGAGCGGAAAAATCGGCTGCTCCATGATCAAGCCATGTTCCTCCAGCCACCAGTCCGTGCCGTCGAATTTCCAGCGCGCCGGGGCAACTCCACCTGCATCCTTCAACCGTTTATAGCTGTTCAACTCGACGCCTCGAGGACCCGGGTCCAGAGGCCACAGACCCCACGATTGAGCGCCGCTTCCAGAGGTCGCACCTGGATCGCCCAACGCCGCTATGAACTGTGTCGATATGCGCCTGAACTTTGTCTGGCTTCCGCCTGCGGCGTGGGCTTGGCTTCGACTGAACTTGTATGAGGGGAGCACGAACGAACTGAGCAGAAAAAGAACCAGGATGAGCAGAAAAAACGTAGAACGAGCAGAAGAACCGCCCTCTTGTTTTGTCATCTTTGCTCCATCGTCTCGGCGTCAAGAAGGATGACATGGCTACTCTACTCTTTCCCGACCAACTGGTCCATCGGCCTGCGTCGTGAGGAAGAACGAAAAGAGTGAGAAGGCGTCGACCCGTCACGCGCCGAGAGCACCGGTCCCAGTCTAATTCGCTCGAAGAAACCAGGAATTCTACGTTTTCAACGTCGGCTGGGTCCTATCGCGGGAGAGCTGGAATGAACGGTGAGGGGTGGGGCGGCGAGGCGAGGAACGTCCAGCCCGCCACGCGCCGCAAAATGGTTCCTGACAGTATTCCCTGTGAGAAAAGACTCTCGACCGCTTTTCTTGGCCCCTCGACCCCTTTCTTGGCCCCATGGAGCTCAAGCTTTGAGATTCAGAGCAGCCTGTCCATGCTTGAGGTCTACGGGGACTGACACATGATCGTGCACAATCAACCAGCCGCCCTCGATTCGTCGGAAGCACGCTGTCCAACGCAACCATAGGTCTGAGGCGTGACCGCTAGCAAGCGTGCCGTGCACGTGGTTGACGCTATGAACGAAGGCCAGCTCGCCTTGCGTCGTGACGTTCAAGTCACGTACCTCATAGGCAATGGGGCCAGAATATGCGGCGAAGACTTCTTGCCAGGCTCGACGTTTACGGTCGGCTCCTATGTATCGGAGGGGCGGATCGATGTCGAATGAAACGATGTCGGACGCATACAGGGACATGACGCCGTTGATGTCCTTTGTGTGAATCGCTTTTGCCAAGTCCTCTATGCGCTGTCGAATAAGGGCTTCGGCCACGACTTCCTCCTTGTGCCAATGAGAGCTACTTCATCGATACGTTATCGTAGTCTCTGTCCTTGGCCCAAAATGCTTGAAGAACACGGTTGCACCGGGTTGATTCGCCGCCAGCCGCTCCAGAAGCTTGGACGCGACGATCAAGACACCGAAGACCATCTCGACTCATTGAGGCGAGATACTAATCGGATCCGATAGTGTAAATGTCAGACGTGTGCCCGACGGGACGTTGACGCGCGATCCGGTGACCACCACCTCCTGGGCCTCGAGCCTCGACCGGAGCCTGTCTGCGCGCGGTCCAGCGGAGGCAATGGCCTGCTCCATCGCCGCATTCCTCGAAGCGGTCTGTGCATCTGGGGCAGCAAGGGTGGAGCTCGCAGCCAGCGTTCGTCCGTTGAGCACGATGCCAGTCAGAGTGAGACCAAAGCGCTCGTTTCCCTGCACAAGCTGCATGGCCACCTGCGTCCCGTAGGGCAGGAGCGGTATGCCGTTGACGATGACCGGTTGCACGATGGTGCCGCGGAAGTTGTCACCGGCGTGATGGGTCGCCGAATTGATCGATCCGGAAACCATCACTGTGATCACGGTCCCTTCCGGAACCTGTACAGACGCTGCACTGGAAGCGGGTGCAGGAGCCTGACGTGGCGCGGACGCCCTCATGTTCGGATCGAAGGTGGGTCGAACAGGTGGCGGGGGTGTGACGGCTTGCGCGGTCTGAGCACTTTTCTGCACGTCTTGCCCTGGGACGACCGAAGGCACGTGGAGCACAAGGATCGGCGCGATCTCCAACACCGGCTGTATCGGCCCAACGGCGTTGGGCGCCGCAGACGCTTGGAACGATTCGAGCAGCGTCTCTCGAACACTTCGCCCATAGGTGCAGGCCTTATCTACGGTCTTTCGAACAAGGCCACCCGGCACATCGTCGCTCGTCCACGTCGTGACAATCATCGGGCCGCAATTCGACTGGTTACCACCGACCTGCACCGCCTCCCAATGGGTTGCGATCTTCATGCCTCGAATCTCGAGCGTCTCGTCGCCCGACTCAAGTGGCGTGCCGGCGGCAGCTTGTGCTCGCGGTGACGGATCCGCATCGATGTGCGCCGGATACGCCATTTCGGTATCGCGTGGAGGATGCGCCGCACCACTGAGCATCGGTGCCCTTGGCGACGGATTGTCGTAGGCGATGATCGTTTGATACAAAGTCGCGCGCTCGTTATCGATTGACTTCAGGAGGTTGCGGGATCGCGCGCTGACGGCGCCAGTGGTTAGATCACGCTGTTGCGGTACCTGGCTTAGAATCCGGTCGATATAGGAGGCATTGGCCCCCGGAGAAAATTGCTTCCAGGCGAGATAGTGCGGCGAGTCCTTTTGCGGCCCTTGCGGCCGCTCCACGGTCGGGGTGGTGATCTCGGCATCGATAAATTCGAGCTCGCCTTTGTACGTCAGCTGCGGCTTGTTGAGCGCCCGACGGTGTGCAGCCTCAAGGACGGTCTGTTCACCCCTGGCTTCCAGATAAGTCCGATAGGCCGAATCGACGGCCGTGGCCGTGTCGAGATCTTTGGCGAAGACCAGCGCCGCCCTTACATGGCCGCGCGCGTCCTTTTGCGCCAGGAGGTCTTGGAATGTTTCAATCGGCTCCGTCCGTTTCACCCCTAGCTCTTTCACCGTCATCACGCCGCCGGAATACAACCGCTTCGGCGCGAGCCGGACGGCATGCGCCGCCTGTAGGACCGCCGATTCGCCGAAGGCAAGAACCAGCCGTCGATACGCGGTATCGGCAAACGTCCACGTGGTTGCCGGATCGAGCCGGCGTAAATCTGGCGCATGATTGTGAAGCAGGTAGAGGAGATACCGGCGGTCGTCGTCCTGGGTGGCCAAGAGCTCCATCGCCCGTGCAGGATCGGCGTAGACGCCGATCACGCTTTCCGGCGTTGGCATATCGTAGTCGATCATGTCGCTGCCGCCGGGTCCTTTCTTGTATGGATTGACGGTCACCACGAGGGCCCCGTCGTCGGCCTTCGGCGCATCCATGACGCGCTTCGCCGCAGCCTCAACACGCTCGATGCCAAGAAGGTCTGTCATCTTTTTGTAGTTGGACGTGGCCGCTGGCAGCGGAACTTTCCGAAATCTCGCATAGAGATAGACGCCATAGGTCGCCGGCGTATCGAAGCCAGCGGGCATGCGATTCACGTGATCGAATTCCCACCAGTCCCGCAGTGTCACATAGGCATCGTACTTTGCGGTGTTGGCGGCCACTGCATCCCAGAATTTTTGACCCGTCCACGTGGCGAGCAATGCTTGCATCAAGACGTCGTCGGTACTGCTAGAAGTGTGGCCTTCGAAGAGTTTGTCCCGAACGGCCATTGACCAGTCTTCGAATTCGCGCAGCGCAGAGGCACGGATGCCGTCATCAATTTTCTCGTCGAATCCGCCGAAGGTGTCGAGGAAGTTGGCGCCGGCCGTCGCCGTTCGCCGACCATGCTCGTCTTTCATGACGGGTGCCTTCAAGTGTTCCCGCAGGTAATAGATGTCCTTGACGGCCAGCCAATATGAGAAGTCTTTGCGGGCTTTCTCGGCGCCGGGTTTGTCGGGATACGTCGCCCAGAATTGCTCCCGAGCTTGTTGGATCGCCGCTCTCGCCTGCGCACGCTGTTCACCGGTCTTGCGCATTTGTTCCAGCATCACCTTATTCTCGATCGCCCGGGCCTGCTGGTTCTCATACGCGCGCTGGCATGCGGAGTAACTCCCGCACGAAACGAATTGTGCTCGGACCGTCCCCGGCACCACCGACAGCAGTAGACTGAGAGAGGCGAGAAAGATATGCCGAATACTCATAACGGCCTCCTATGCTCTCAAAGCGCCACGATGGCGCAGCCGCGCGCCGAGAAATGTTGAACTACAAGTCCTGATGTCGTTTCCGAGTCCAACTTCGGCTGAACGAGGCAGACATTCTACTGTTTCACGTCGGTAGGGTCTATTGGGGATCGGGAACGATGACGGGTGGGGAGAGGAGAGGTCCAAAATCTCTACGGCCCGTCACGCGCGGCAAATCGTTCAGTCATAAAAGACTCCCGACCCCTTTTCTGTGGGTCTATCGCGGGGAGAGGTGGAATGACGGTGAGGGTGGGCGGCGAGGCGAGGAACGTCCGGCCCGCCACGCGCCGCGAAATGGTTCAAAACTGACAGAGAGCTGCCGAGATCGGTGTCTAAGAGAAAGTGCTAGCTATAAGGCCTCTAGGGTTGTGATACGGTGCCCTCAGAATACATGACGCATCCTCAGGATTGTCCTTCACAGATCCGCAGACGCTTCTTTCTCCAAAACTATGCGATTGTCCTGTTCGCCGTCAGCGGATTGAGTTGCCAGACAGCCTACTATGAAACGATGGAAAAGTTCGGCTATCACAAGCGCGACTTACTAGTCCGCGATGTAGAAAAAGCCCGTGACGCACAACTGGAAGCCAAAGAACAATTCAAATCGGCTCTCGACCGCTTTACCAAGACTTTGGATATCCAAGGCGGCGAATTGCAAGAGAAGTATGAGGCGCTGAATAAAGAATACGAGCGGAGCGAAGACAAAGCGAATTCGGTCCGAAAGCGAGTCGCGTCAGTGGAAGACGTCTCTGAAGCGTTATTTGCGGAGTGGAATGCCGAACTTAAGGAGTATTCCAGCTCCACCTTGCGTAAGAAGAGCCAAGAGCAGTTAACGCAGACGCGCGCTCAGTATGCGCAATTGATCAAAGCCATGAAACGGGCGGAAGCTAAAATGGATCCGGTATTGGCAAAGTTCAAAGACCAGGTTCTTTTTTTGAAGCATAACCTCAACGCTCAAGCCATTGCATCATTAAAAGGCGAATTGGTCTCCATGGAAGGGAACATCAATTCACTCATTAAGGATCTGAACGCGTCGATTCAAGAAGCCGATTCCTTCATTGCCGCAATGCCGAAAAGCAATGGCTAGAGGTCCGTCCGCCACGCGCCGCGAAATGTTGGATTGCAAAACCTGACCCCTTTCTCTAAGGTAGGGTCCTTTCTTCTCGCTCCCATTTCGGAAATACATATGAATCTGGAAGAGATGTCTGACGAAGAAATCTTTTGCATTGCCAACCCGATCATGGACAACCTGATGGACGCGTCAACTGCAATTGATCATGAACGGCACATTCGAGATTTCAGCGATAGGATGAAGGCGATT
>DATJGE010000147.1:0-24064 GCA_035495295.1 Nitrospira sp.
AAAAAACAAAGGAGAAACGGTGAAATAGCATGGCTCAGAAATTCAACGATGCAAGGGAACAGCTTTTCGCAGATCTGCCGGCGTTTCCAGGAAGCAGCTGGTCCGTTCTTGCCGAGCCGGTTCCCCATGGCTCCATTCATCGGCTCAAGATGAAAAAAGGGACAAAAATCCCTGCTCACACGCATCCAGCGGATGAATATGTGTACGTGCTCTCCGGGCGGCTTGTGACCGGTGGTCGTGAGTGCGAGAAGGGTTGTTTTTGGATTACGCCTGCCGGCACAAGACAGGGTCCACACGTTGCGGCAACAGACGTTGAAATCATCACTGTGCGTCTTGGGCCGATGGGTGAGTTTGATAACGAATAGACTCTCGCGTCTTAGCATTCGCGAGACGTATGCGTCTAATCACGAGATTGCGATGGAGGTGGCCTCCGACGAACCCCTTTCCGCTGATGAGCCGTGTTACCGTCGGCCATCGTAGGCATCGACAAGTCATCCGATTTTATCAGTCATGAACTCCAGCGCGGCTTTGAACCGCCTAGCCGGGGAAGGGCTCCCCAGCCTAGTAGAACCACGAGTCATGAAAATGGGCCGGCGGGCGTAGGCTAAAGCGTGGGCAAGGAGGACCGTATGTTACGACATCACACATGCCGATTCGCAATGGTGGGAATAATATGGTTGCTCGCAGCGGCTTCAACCGCTCACGCGGATTCTGGCTCTCAAACAAATCACCCGCAACTCCTTTCGGGAGACCGCGTCGTCCTCGGGACGGTGGCCGAAATCAAGGGCGGCCAGGCACAAATTGATACAGGCGAGGTGCAACCGCGATTCGTTCCCATGGGGGTACGGAAAAGCAAGGGGCTCCCGGAACTCAAGAAGGGAGATCGAGTCGAACTGACGCTCAATGAGCAAAATTTGCTGGTCGATGTGCATTTGACCGGCGAGTCAAGCCATCATCGTGTTGTTCACGGGAAGCTTGCCGAACCTTTGGACACCGGACATGATGAAGCCGTGATCCGGACGAGTCGAGGAAAGGAAGAGTCTTACGGCATCCGGCCGGTCGCTCGAAGCAAGGTGGCTTCCGTGCCGGTGGGTGTGGACGCGGTCTTTCTCATTGACGAGATGGACAGGATTGTCGACGTGACCTTCGGCAGCAAGGAGGCCATGCATCAATTGGCGGAACTCTGGCAAAAGAAAAGTCCGCTGAAGGGCAACTTCGACAAAATTTCTGGGGTGATCATCAAGCCGCTTGACCACAACCGCATTGCCATCCGAACGGAGGACGGCAAAGAGCAACAGTATGAGGTTCGTCCGTTCGTGCAAGCGAGGCTGAAGGCGGTCGCCAAGGGGCAGGCGGTCGTGCTGTTAGTCGATGAAGAAAACCAGGTGGGCGACATTGCCGTTCCTCCGAGCTCCAGCGCGGCCGGGGCAGGGGAACACTAGGCGGAGCCGTGGTGCCGAGCTCATACCGCTGACCGCCCTGACTGCGTGCTTGACATGCTCGCCTCGCATCGCGCTTGAAGCAGGCGCCGCATTCCTTCCGCAAAAAAACACAAAAACTAGGTGCTTTTTGGGCATGACCTCGGGGCGTCCTTGCCTCGAAACTAGGGGTTTTACTGGCCAAGTGGGTCCCCCCGCCAGCTAGGCTTTGATTAGGGGAAACTCTGCAAGTCGCTGGAGACGCGGATCGATGGGTCACGAAGCGGGCCTACGAGCAAGTTTACGGAGTGAGACTCGCTGGAAAACCCGTCACCCACACCTATGGTTCAGGATGTCATACCGATTTCATGCAACGGGTTCGGCCCAGCGGACGGACCCTCCCTAGCAAGCCGGTTCTCATCTCGGCACGTTAGGAATGGAGGACATGCATGGAACGGGAAGGAACTGAGATCATCCGAATCCTGCTCGTCGATGATGTAGAGAAGATTCGGGAGTCGCTCCGGGCTATCCTCGCCACCTCTCCACATTTCGAAATTGTCGGCGAGGCGTGTGATGGCGAAGAGGCCGTGCTGGCGGTGGCACAGCTGAAGCCCTCGGTGGTTGTGATGGACATCGACATGCCTCGGTTGAATGGTATCGAAGCGACCGCCTGGATTCGAAGGACGTATCCTCATGTGCTGGTGGTGGGCGTGTCGGCCATTGCGACCGAAGGCATCTGCCAGCTCATGAAAGCAGCGGGGGCTACGACCGTCATCTCAAAAGAGGCAGTCGAACAACTTCAGCATGCCATTCTCGAATCGATCGGGCAAGGATCGACGTTCGCTAAACCGGTTCACGGCACATCTGCTTTCATCTTGCGCCCGCCGGAAATGCTGAAGTTGTGCCGTTCGTAGAATGTCAGCGTCCTCTGGAATTGCGGGAGGGGAGGCGTGGTGACTTCGAGCCTCGTCCACCCTTTGGAAGCGGCGAACTGCCGAGCCTCCGCTAGCAGGCCTGCGCCGACCCCTTGGGATCGGAAGGCAGGGCGCACGTACAATTCTGGAATCGTTCCGAATGCCCCCTGCGCATACAGCGCATGGCTTTCATAGAGCGCGAGAAAGCCCATGACCTCGTTACGATCGCCATGCGCGACAAACACCGTATACGTGCCATTGCCGAGCCATGTGCGCAACCGGTTTTCGGTTTCTCCAGAATCAAACGAAAATACGTTGGACCCGATCACCGTCATGATTTCCCGAAGCAGCTCCCCAACCATGTCGGCGATCGCCGGCGCATGAGCCGGTTCCGCTCGTAGAATACGAAGGTGCATAGGGGACGAAATTACCGGTAGAACGAATGCACGTCAACGATAGCCGAACAAGGCAGGGAACAGCGCACTCAGATGACCTCGTGTGCTGAGAAATACGTGGAAGAAGCCGCAATGCCGCCTTTCCGTAAGCGCCGTGTGAAAAATGCGTTAAACTCTCAACGTGGCATGAGCTGCACGATATCAATTGAGTCCGCAGTGTAGTACCATCCCTCCGCCCTGTAACGAGCCCACAGCTTGAATTCCCTAGGACAGAGTCAATAGGAGAACCGCCTATGTCGTCAGGTTGGGTGCGCGAAAGATGCTTGCTCTTGGCCGTTGGAATAGCGTTCGGCGTTTGCCTTCCTACCCTCGCGCATGCCGCTGCTCCTCCCGATGCGGCAACGTCACGGCATGGCTCGCCAATCGTCTCACAGCCGGAGGGCCGGCCGGATCCTGACCTGCTGCCGCTTTGGGCCGCCTTTCTCGGGAAGACCTTCGGACCTGTGTCGGTCACGTGGAGTTCTCTCTGGGGGACGCCGAAGGCGGTGTATGGAAATTTATCGGGTCCATTGCCGGTCTCAGAAACGTCGGCGCGGCAATTTCTCTCCGCCCAAGCCGCGCTGCTGAAGCTCGACTCGTCGCTCGCGGGCATTACGCCTGCCGGCTCGAGAGAGACGCCGATGGGTCCTGTGTATGAGTTCGTGCAGTCGGCTGACGGCGTCCCGGTCTATGCCGGTGTCTTGACGGTTCATTTCAATCGGGACGGCCGCGTCGTCGGTTTCACGAACAATTCGGTGCCGAGCGCATTGCTAATATCCGGTCTCCCATCCGTGAAGCGCGAGCAGGCCATCGAGTCCGCTCGGGGCGGCCTGCCGGCTGGCCCGCCCAATGACGGCGATGAGGCTGACGTACCGGCGCCGACGGCGCGGTTGGTGATCTATGCAGAGTCCGGCACGCCCACCTTGGCCTGGGAAGTGATCCTGGCCACGCCTGGACCGACATGGCAGCTCTTCGTGCATGCGGGGAAAGGCGCGGTGCTCGCGCCGGCGAAGGATCTGAACCGCTATGTGACCGGCACCGGGCGCGTGTTTCTCGTCAACGCCGTGGTCGCGACGCGGAACAACACCTTGCTCGATCACAAGGACGCCGCTTCGGCGGTCCCATCGAGCGCCTATCGGACGGTCACGTTGCTCGATCTCGACGGCAGCGGTTTCCTCACTGGGAAATATGCCTCGAGCAGCGAGAGTAAGGTACGGGTGTCCTCGGCAAACGAGAGCTTTGCCTTCGATCGTAGCCAAGATGGGTTCAGCGAGACCATGGGCTATTACTTTTTGGATTATGCGCAGCGCTACATTCAATCGTTGGGATTCACGAGCGTGAACAATCGGCAGCAGGTCTTCAGCGTCGACCGGTACAAGAAGGACAACTCCTTCTACACGGCCTCATCAAAGAGCATCACCTATGGGACGGGCGGGGTGGACGACGCCGAAGATGCCGAGGTGATCTGGCATGAGTACGGTCATTCGATCCAGGATAACCAGGTGCCGGGGTACGGCGAATCAGTCGAGGCGGGCTCGATGGGCGAGGGGTTTGGCGATTATTGGGCCGGCACACTGGGGGCCCAGTTGAGCGGCGGCTTTCAAGACCTCTGCATTGCGGATTGGGATTCGACGTCCTACAGCACCGACAATCCTCCCTGCCTTCGCCGCTTGGACAGCACGAAACATTATCCCGAAGCCGTCACCGGCGATGTACACGACGATGGGGAAATCTGGTCGGCGGCCCTCTGGCAGATTCGCGGGGCGATCTCGCCGGCCAAGGCCGATCCGCTCATCCTGCAGCATCATTTTTTGCTGACGCCGGACGCCTCCTTCAATCAGGCGGCAAATGCGCTGGTGGCGGCGGCCATCAATCTCGGCTACAACCAACAGACCGTCAGGGCGATTCGGACCATCCTGCAGAATCGCGGCTTCACCGTCACGCTGTAGCCGAGGGAGCAGCCACAGGTCAGGTTTCTCACCCGCCACTGGGCGCCTGTCGGAACTGACGGATTCTCCGAACACTCAACAATATCTTTAAGGTGTATAGGAAGAAACTCGCTGCGGCTAAACAGCCGCAGCTGGACGATTCGACAGGGTGACCGACGATCAAGCACACACTTATGTGGGATTCCAAAATACGAGCTTAGGGCTTAGAGTCAGCGTTCAGAAGGGAGAGAATTTATGCACCTCGCCTTTTCCGTGATCGAGCGGTTCGTCACCTTCATCCTATTGACGGGGTTCACCGCGACGATCCTTTTCAGCATCGGCGTGACGATGAGCCGATAAGTCACCGTGTCGAGCCGTCAAAAGGGGTCGGGAGTCTTTTCTTGGGCTGTCAAAAGGGGTCGGGAGTCTTTTCTTGCTGGATGGTGTGTCGGTTTAGGAGAGGGGCGGCTGTTTGTGTCGTAACCGGAGGAGCGCCAGCGAGCGCGCTTCGAGATCGTACTGTTCGCCTCCTCTCACGAGTGTGACCGGATTTTCCTCCCTCTCCTTCTCGCTCTTATCATAGAGGGCGGTGTCGAAGACGGGCTGCCACCGGACGCCAGTTTTGTGTGCGGGGAGCGTGAACGGCCTAGGCTCATGATGAGCGTTCAATAGCAGCAGGAAGGTTTCGTCGAGCAGCGGTCGTCCCTTCGAATCTTTTTCGTCCATCGCATCGCCGGCCAATCGGACGCCCAGGCAGCGGACATAGCCTTGCGCCCAATCGTCGTCCGTCATCTCTTTGCCGTCGGGCCGCAGCCAGTAGAGATCCTTCACTTCGGTTCCGCGAATGCGGCGGCCCTGAAAAAACCGCCGGCGCCGGAATACCGGATGCTTTTGCCGCAACGCGATGAGGGCCTTGGTGAAGGTCAAGAGCGCCAGTTGCGGTTTGCCCAGCGTCCAGTCCACCCAGCTGATCTCGCTGTCCTGGCAGTAGGCGTTGTTGTTGCCCCGTTGTGTCCGCCCGATTTCGTCGCCGCCGCAGAGCATCGGGACGCCTTGCGACAGCAGCAGCGTCGCCAGCATATTGCGCTTCTGCCGTTCCCGCAGAGCGACGATCGACGGTTTGGCTGTGGGTCCCTCGACGCCGCAGTTCCAGCTCTGATTGTCGTCGGTGCCGTCGCGGTTCCCTTCCCCGTTGGCCTCATTGTGCTTGTGGTTGTAGGAAACGAGATCGTGCAAGGTGAAGCCGTCGTGCGCCGTCACGAAATTGATGCTGGCATGCGGCCGCCGGCCGCCGCCTTCATAGAGATCGCTGCTTCCCGAGAGTCGATAGCCCAGCTCGGCCACTTGGCCGCCGTCGCCTTTCCAATAGCGTCGGATGGTATCGCGATACCTGCCGTTCCACTCGGCCCAGCCGGCGGGAAAGTTACCGACCTGATAGCCGCCTTCGCCCAAATCCCACGGCTCGGCGATGAGTTTGACCTGCGAAAGCACCGGATCTTGGTGAATGATGTCGAAGAACGCGCTGAGCCGATCCACGTCGTGCAGTTCTCTTGCGAGCGTGGAGGCGAGATCGAACCGGAAGCCGTCCACATGCATTTCGAGCACCCAATACCGCAGGCTGTCCATGATGAGCTGCAGGACCCGGGGATGGCGGACGTTCAGCGTGTTGCCGCAGCCGGTATAGTCCTGATAGTAGCGGGGCAGGTTGGGCACGAGCCGATAGTACGAGGCGTTGTCGATGCCGCGGAATGACAGCGTCGGGCCCAAATGATTGCCTTCTCCAGTGTGGTTGTAGACCACGTCCAAGATGACTTCGATGCCGGCGTTGTGGAGCGTCTTGACCATCGTTTTGAATTCCCAAACGTGATGCGCGCGGTCCGGCGAGGTGGCGGTCGCATAGCGGATGTCCGGCGCGAAAAAGCCGATGGAGTTGTAGCCCCAATAATTGGTGAGCCCGCGGTCGATCAGGTGTTTGTCGCGGACGAAATGATGGACGGGGAGGAGCTCGACGGCGGTGACCCCTAACTGCTGGAGGTGCTCGATCACTTCGGGCGCCGCGAGTCCCGCATAGGTGCCGCGCAGGTTCTTGGGAACGTCGGGGTGCCGCGCCGTATAGCCGTGCACGTGCACTTCATAGATCACCGTCCGATCCCATGGCGTGCGCAACAGCTCGTCGCCGCCCCACGTAAAGGCCTGATCGACGACCACGCATTTGGGGAGCGAGCCTGCGTTATCCCGATCGTCGAGAGAGAGATCGGCTTTGGGATCTCCGATCTTGTAGCCGAAGAGCGCGTCCGACCAATCGATGTTGCCGGCGATCGCCTTCGCATAGGGATCCATCAGGATCTTGGCAGGATTGAATCGGAGCCCGGCTTCCGGCTCGTACAAACCGTGGACGCGGTAGCCGTAGAGTTGTCCCGGCCGTATTTCCGGCAAGTAGACGTGCCAGACGAAATCGGTGCATTCTTCGATTCTGATGCGGTGCGTTTCGCGAGGGTCGTCCGGCCGGTCGAAGAGACAGAGGTCGACGGCCGTCGCATTTTCAGAAAACAGCGCGAAATTCACCCCCTCGCCGTCCCACGTGGCGCCTAAGGGATAGGGGCTGCCGGGCCAGATTCTCATCGGAGAGCCATGCTCTTTTCCTTCCGTGAACGTTCGCCGCGATACCCTCGACAACAACCAGAGCAAAGTAGCATATAATGGCACCTATTCGCTGATGCAAGCATGAGCGCGTTGCGCTTTGGCGCATGGCGCTCCATGAAATCATACTCATATTTTTGTTATAGGACCACCATGTCTTATGTGACCACCTTGCGGGCGTCTCGCGTCCTCCTCATTGAAGACGATCCTATCCTGCTCAACACGATGTCGTCGACCTTGCGTCTCAAGCTGCCGCATGCGCAGATCGAGACCGCAGAGAGCGTGCTCACATCTCTCGAACGAATCAGGTCGGTGGAATATGAGGCGATCCTGGCCGATGGACAGCAGCCGAGACTCGAAGGTATCGGATTTGTCCGGGCCGTCCACAAAATTGATCCGCAGTGCCCGGTCCTGCTGCTAGTCGAAAAACATCAGGAGGACCTCTTGCGTCAGGCGACGGATGCCGGCGCCTATGATGTGTTGGTGAAGCCTGTCGATGAAGGCACCTTACTCCTTGCCGTCCACCGTGCCATCGAAGTGTCTCGGCTGCGACACCAAGTGGCACGAGAACATGCGGAGTTCGTCGCCTCGGTGGGACGCACGATGAGAGACCTCGAAGTGCTGTACGGCGCCTATGGACTCGGCTCGCATTTTGACGCGTTCATGGGTGCAGTGGAACGTCTAACGCCGTAACCGGCGTTGGGATGCATGTACCGCGCGGCTAGACGTTTTATGATATTCTTCACCACCCCATGCATTCGCTGATTCTGCTTCTCGTATTTCTTCTCGCCCTTTCGTGTACACCGAGGCCTGCGATGCAGCCGGCACAGGCGGCGCAGGCGCCGCCGGCGAAGGTTGTCCAGGAGCCGCCGGCGTCTGCCGATGCGGAAGGAGAGCACATGCACGGCCGCCCTGAGGTGGAAACCGTCAGCTCCATGACGGAGTCTCATGCGCCTCTGGGGCCGCATTTCCGCTGGACCACGCTGCGGCCGGCGAACCAGGTCGATCAAGCGACGGCCTGGGACATCCTTCGACAATTGCGGCAGGCCTTGGCGCCGTATCGCGAGTATCGCGCCGCCGTCAATGCGGGCTTCGAGCCGTTTTTACCGAACGTGCCGCAACCGCATTATCACTTCACGCGCAAGAGGAATGGCTTCAAGGCCGCATTCAGCTTCGATCCCAGACAGCCGACCTCGCTGCTCTACCGCAGAACCGCTGACGGCGGTTATGAACTCGAAGGGGCGATGTTCACGGCGCCGAAGTGGACGAGCGAAGAGGAGCTAAATAAACGGATCCCGCTGAGCATTGCGCAATGGCATGCGCATGTGAATATTTGCCTCCCGCAGAAAAAGGACATGCAGACCGCGGATTGGAAAAAGTTCGGTCCGAAAGGCGCGATCCTCACGAAAGCCGAGTGCGACCAAGCCGGCGGACGATTCATGCCGCAGCTCTTCGGCTGGATGGTGCATGTCTATCCGTTCGAAGCCACGCCCGAAAAGATTTGGACGCATTAGAATGAAGAGGCAGGTTCAGCCGGCAAGATGAAGAGCTATAGCCAGCTTCTTTGCCGGGAAGCACCAGCCGGATGGGTCCGCCGCTCTCCGCTGTAAAGCGCCATTCTTCCTATCTGAGTCTCGACGACCTGCTGGATCATGAGAAATCCGGGGGGAAAAGCCCCTATTCAGAGAGGACTAGGGGATCCCCTAGTGGAGCAAATGCGGTTGCCGCAGCAAGGTAATGGACGAGTGCACCTCTGTATACGTACCTCAAGAGCTGTGATCGATGAGAGTCATGGAAGGGACGAGTAAGAAAAAGAATTGTTGTGTGGGACAATGCTTTCTTGCTCTTGCTTGTCTGCTGCTGATGTGGGGATGCGCCAGCGGTTCACGTGAATGGCAACAGCGCACAGAAAAAGATTTTCCCGCAGGCGTGAGTTCGATCATGACGCAGCTCGGAAATGTCTTGAATGAGAATACTGGGCTGGGTTACGGCTCATGGACGGTCACGTTCGGCGAGGGCGGGCCATATGCGACGTATCTCTGCCCCAAGGGCGCCCTCTGCGAAATCAAAATCAGCAATCTCCAATGTGCGCAGTCCGGCGGCGACAGTACCGCTTGTGAATTGATCCTGTATAAAAATGGAATTTGCGAAATCGCCATTCCTGAAAAGCGAAAAACATTTGAAATCGGATGTCCTCTTGAGGTCGCTTTCAAGGAAAGGGAAAAAGGCGTGCCATCTCAACCCGAAGACGCGGCCGCCGCCGCAGCCGCCGCAGCAGCGGCCGCCGCGGCGAAACGGTCCCAAGAGGCTGCCGGCGCCGCTCCCACAGCGCCAAAGGGAGCCGGGGAAGCCGGCGCCGCTGCCGCGGAGTCAAAGCCCTCACGCGCCGCGGCCGCGGCTGCTGCACCTTCGGAACAGGCGAAGGGCCAATCGGTTGCAGGCGACTTCGTGTTGGGCTTGCGGGCAGGAGTCGCTCTCCCAACGCAACAGATTATCAAAGATCTGAGCAGCGGCACGTCTGTCGGGCCTCTCGTCAATTTCGAAGGCTACTACGTCCTCAGAGAATGGGTCCGGTTGGGGATGATGGTGGAATGGAATCAATTCAATATCAGTTCAGGGAATGCCAAACTCGGAACCTTGAACACCTACTCCTTCTTACCGATCGCCGAATTCCGTCCCACACGGCGAGTGATGAGAAGCGGTCTCGGATTCGAATGGGTGATTCCCTACGCGTCAGTCGGAGCGGGGGTTAATGCGCATTCGTTCAGCAATGCGAGTCTGCTAGGCAGCCAGTCCGTGTCATTTCCGAGTACCTTCGCCTTTCGTGTGGCCGGCGGGCTTGATTTTCCCATCACACCAAATCTGGCACTGAATGGTGAAGTGGCGTGGAAAAACGATACCGGGACGTTCAAAACCGGCACGGGGGAGAACAGTTTTAACGCCTCGCCGTTGATGTTCCTCTTCGGACTACGCGTCCACTTTTAATTTCAAATCTCTTGCCTCGCACAGTTCTCCCTTCTTTGCCATGACTCACTGAGATCTCAATCTCATTGATCGTCCTCGGACCAACTAGGGCTACTCCTAGTGGGTGTTTCCCCAAAGGGTATGTTGTCATGGATCCATGATTCCCATCGATTGGAATTACACGCGCATGTGGACCATGGAACGCATCAGTACTTTTCTTTTTGCACTCGTGCTGTGCGGGATCTCTGTTCTCGGTTTGATCGGTTGCGGCGCGGACAGCGGCCCGACTCCTGGCAGTTTGACGATCACCAGTGCGTCACTTCCGGACGGCGCCGTGAACGAGCCCTATTCGGCCTCACTCATCGCCTCGGGAGGTACGCCGCCGTACACCTGGTCCGTCTCGCCGGCCCTGCCCGCCAATCTCTCGCTGGATCCGGCCACCGGCGCGATCAGCGGCACTCCGACGACACAGGGCACGACGACGCACACCTTCTCGCTGCACGACAGCTCGGTTCCTGCCCAAACCGTCCAACACACGCTCAACTTGACCATCGCGCCGCCCGGGGCCACGCTCGCGATTACCACCACGTCGCTGCCGAACGGCACCGTCGGACAACCTTATAGCCGCGCCGTGCAGGCGACCGGCGGGTCCGGCGCGCTCACCTGGACCATCAGTGCCGGGACGCTGCCACCGAATCTGAATTTGAATCGAACGACGGGCATCATTTCCGGCACGCCGACCGCGGCAGGGACCTTCTCGTTTACCGTCCGGGTGGCCGATGCCGCCGGGCAAGCGGCCACGCAACCGCTGTCAATTACGATCAACACCGTGCCGCCGCCGCCGAACCCGCCGACGATCACGACGACGACGCTGCCGAACGGCACCGTGGGGCAACCCTATAACCAGCCGGTCCAGGCGACCGGCGGCACGGGCGCCCTGACTTGGAGCCTCGTCTCGGGCACGCTGCCGGCGAACCTGACGTTGAATCCCGCGACCGGCGCCATCGCCGGTACGCCGACCGCGGCCGGCACCTCCTCCTTTACCGTCCGCGTGCAAGACGCCGGCGGACTGTCGGACACTCAGGCGCTGTCGATTACCATCAACCCGCCTGCGCCCCCGGTGATCACGACGACGACGCTGCCGGCAGGCACGCTCGGTCAACCCTACAATCAGACGTTGCAGGCCGTCGGCGGGACGGGCGCGCGGACCTGGAGCATTACGACGGGAACGCTCCCGCCGGGCCTGCATTTGGATCAGGCAACCGGCGTCATCTCGGGCACGCCGACAGTGCCAGGCACCTCATCCTTTACCGTGGAAGTGCGGGACGCCGCCGGCCAAGCGGCCACGCAAGCGCTGTCGATTACCATCAACGCCGCGAACCCGCCGAGGATCACGACGACGACGTTGCCGGGCGGCACCGTGGGCCAACCCTATAATCAGACGCTCCAGGCGACGGGAGGAGTGGGGGCACTGACCTGGACGCTCTCCGGCGGTGCGCTGCCGGCGATGCTGTCCTTGAGTCCGGCGGGGGTCCTCTCGGGCACGCCCACCACGGCAGGGACTGCGAATTTTACCGTGAGGGTCTCCGACACGCTGAATCAGGCCGACACGCAAGCGCTCTCGATTGTCGTGAGCGCCGCACTGGCGATCACCACCACCTCATTGCCAACTGCCCAGGTCGGTCAGCCCTACGATGCCACGTTACAACGCTCAGGAGGTGTCGCCCCGTTTACCTGGTCGGTGACACCCGCGCTGCCGAGCGGCCTCAACCTCGATGCCGCGACGGGGCATATCACCGGCACCCCGGCGGCAGGGACGGCAGGAGACCATGCCCTGACCTTCACAGTAGAGGATTCGTCGACACCGGCGCACCAAACAGCAAGCAAGCCGCTTACGTTGACGATCAGCCCTTGATCCGGGGCAGAATCTCACATTTAAATGTTCAAACGGATCGGCCGGCCTGCGCGGGGCGGAATCGCACACCGCAAATTTCACATCTCAATCTACAACCCCAAGCCCACTTTCTGCGATCTGAGATCTGAAATTTGAGATCCCTTCCGAGGGAGGAATTCATGAAGATGCTCACGATTGTCTGTCGAGAGCAGTTCGAAGGTGAGGTGCTCGCTCTTTTCCATCATCTGAAAATTGTCGGGTATACCGTCGTTCACGGCGTCGGGGGAAGCGGCGAAACCGGCACGGTCTCGCTGACGCAGGCGTCGTATGACCACAATAAACTGATCCTTGTGGCGCTCGACGATGAGCGGATGGACCTCCTCGTGAAAGGGGTAAGGCAGTTGCTTGCCAGGCTGGTCGAAGAGCAGATGGGAGATCCCGTTCCGCTCAAAGCCTTCGTCCAGGCCTGCGAGCCGGTGTTTTAGCGCGAGTGTTTTACCGCAACTGTTGCCACCCGGTCTTTTTCGCCCCGCCCGACCCTGCGCACGCCGAGACGTGCGCCTTGCCCAATTTCACCCGCCCGACCCTGCGCACGCCGAGACGTGCACCTGGCCCGGGTCAAAAATCAACAAGGCCAATTCCCAGTACCGCGCCCACGTCTCCCGGTCATAGAGTGAATGAAACACTGATGGGAGGAGAAATATGTGGCGCGCCTTTTTGGTCAGCCTGAGCGTCGTCTTGATGGGACCCGCAATAGCGTCGGCAGCGGACTTGGAAGTCATCGATAAGAATTGTTGGGTGGAGATTTTCGATGACGATGAATTTGATCAGGACGACCCCCATGTCAAAATCCAGGGCCCTGCGGAGCACGCCGCGTTGACAGATCTCTATGGGCGGAATTGGAACAATGACATTGAAAGCCTGATTGTGGGCAGCAGCGCCACAGTCCATGCCTGGATCGCTAAAGACTTTAAGGGGCCGGAAATGACCTTTGCCCCAGGCCAACGGGTGTCGAAGCTCTCGAAACTCAAAATGGCGAATGCCATTCAATCCATGAAAATCACCTGTGGCCCGTAAGCGATAGTCCCCATCGCGTGGTCACAGTCTTCTTCCGGAGACTCGCGTATTCCCTCTCGTCAACGAAGTCGGCCCTGCCCGAGGGAGGTGTGTAATGGTCTATAGAGAAGATACGGCTCGGTATCATGTCGTGAAAGTGCGAGGACTGCTTACTGCAGTGAGGAGGCATTGCAGAGAGGACGTCGCAAAAGTTGCCGAGCCGAAAGCTCAGGCCATCTTCGAGACGACTGCCGAAGTGCTTGACGGGCTCATCAATGCGTACAGTCGTTACGAAACAGAGCTCAACGAGAAAGCCGGTGGAATGGCAGCGTAACGCGTGTTGGCCTCGCCGGTGATTCCGAAGGCCTCATTGAAGGAGGGCGCCTATGAGATTGCGATGGTCGTTGGCGGTCAGTCTTCTCTTGCTCTGCATGTCATTCGGCGCGCCACTGCCTTCCATGGCGGACCCAATGGATAAAGCTGCCATGGACACCGAACGGCAGAAAATGGACATGGAACTGGAGGCTCTCAAGAAGCGGCACAAAATGGAGCTGCAGGCGCTAAAGGACAAACATGCCAAGGAGCTTCAGGAGCGGAAGCAAAAAGACGAACTGCTTGGGCAAGCCGAACAATTGCAGCGCGAGCAGCGCAAACACAAAGACGAGATGGCGCGGGAAGAAGAGAGACATCAAGCGGAAATGGCACGCGAAGAAAAACAATTTCGAGAGGAAATGGAGGGCGCTGGAAAACGTAATTGATCGGTGCTTTCGTGCGCCGCTGAGCAACCCGGCATCAAGCTCAATGCGGTGAGGGGGTAACCAGCAGGCACAGGAAAACAAAAAGCGTCGCTTGCGGTCGGAGGGATTGTTAATTGCCCGTTCCTTCGTAGTAATATCCTGGAGCATTTCCATCACCTGGGCGGGCGACGATGGAAACCAGCGGCGTACATCCTGACGAATCTGTGCGGGTCGAAGGTCTCCCTTCCTCTGCCAACTCTCCACCATCGGGTCCGACGACTTCAGATTCCGTTCCTCCAGAGACGCTCACATGGACCTACCGGCATGCGCTTCCCGTCCGAGTGGGACATTGGATCAATGCCATCTCTCTCATCATTCTCATCATGAGCGGGTTGCAGATCTTCAACGCCCACCCCGCGCTCTACTGGGGCAATCGATCGGATCACAATGAGGCCTTGCTCTCCATCCGCCCTGTGCGGATCGAAGGCGGAAACATCAAGGGCATCACGACCATCTTGGGACATCTGTTCGATACGACGGGGATCCTGGGTTATTCCGACCAGACGGTGAGGGCGTTTCCTGCCTGGGCCACGATACCGGGGCCTCGATGGCTGGCGATGGGACGGCAGTGGCATCTCTTCTTTGCCTGGATCTTTGTGCTCACGGGCCTCCTGTTCGTCAGCTATAGCGTCGCGAGCCGGCACCTCTCTCGAGACCTTCTCCCTTCCCGTTGGGATATGCGCGGCATCGGACGCGCGATCCAGGATCACTTCTTCTTTCGTCATGCGGCGGGAGAGGCGGCCAGGCGGTATAACGTGCTGCAGAAGCTGGCATACATCGCCGTGCTGTTTGGCCTTGCGCCGTTGATCGTGTTGACGGGGCTCAGCATGTCACCGACGATCGACGCCGCCTTTCCCTCGCTTCTGCACCTGTTCGGTGGACGGCAAGGCGCTCGGACCATCCATTTCATCGCGTGCTTCACGTTCGTGGGCTTCATCGTCATTCATGTGTTCCAAGTCATCATCACGGGATGTTTCAATAATCTGCGGTCCATGATCACCGGCTGGTTTGCCATTAAAGAGGCTCGTCAATGAAACCTCGTGCGATTAGCCGACGCCAGATGTTGAAGGGAGCCGCGGGCGCGGCGGGGCTCGCGGTCCTGTCAGGGTGCGACAACCTCTCACGAAGCGACTGGCTTCGCAATCTTTTCGGCCATACGGAGATGTTGACGGAACGGGTGCAGCGACTGGTGACACCCAGCCATGCCTTGGCACAGGAATACCCCGAAAGCGAGATTTCCGCCGTGTTTCCCGCCAATGGGAACAGTGATCCGGGCACCGCCGACTATGCCCGGATGGCGGAACAGCATTTTGCGGATTGGCGCCTCACGATTGATGGCCTGGTGGGAAAACCGACGGCGTTTTCGCTCGACGCCCTTCGAGCGATGCCCTCACGCACGCAAATCACGCGTCATGATTGCGTGGAGGGATGGAGTGCCATCGGCAAATGGACTGGTGTGCCCGTGGGTGATCTCATGCACCGCGTCGAGCCGTTGCCCGAGGCGTCGTATGCCGTGTTCTACTGTGCCGATCTGGATGACCAGGGTACCGCCTACTATGAAAGCATGGGCAGGGCAGATCTCTATCATCCTCAAACGATCCTCGCCTATGAATTGAACGGCACATCCCTGGATGTTGCGCATGGTGCACCACTTCGGCTCCGCTTCGAGCGGCAATTGGGCTACAAACATGCCAAATATGTGATGCGGATCGAACTGGTTCGCTCACTGGCCGGGATCGGGGGCGGGAAAGGCGGGTATTGGGAAGACCAGGGCTATGAGTGGTATGCCGGCATTTGATCTCGGTTTCGCATCCGCCTGAAAAAGGGACAGGAGCTGTCAACGTCCAGCCGGAAAGTAGCCTGTCCCTTTTTCTCAACCTAGAGGTCGGAACACTATAACAATGCCACGATGACGTTCTCGGTTTGCGATGGCTGGGGCCTACTCATGTTTAATTCTTTTTCTGATGAGACAGTTCCTCTGCGGCGCGCGCACTTTTCCCCTGCTTGAGTTCATCCGGCACCTGTGACATGTCCGGCTTGTTCTGGCTTTGCTGACGCTCGGTTGATTTTTTGGTCTGGCCGGTGCCTTTTTCACCGATGCCAGCGGGTTCTAGACCGCCGCGATTCTTCTGTTCAGTGGCGGTTTGTTCCTGCGCCGCTTGCGCCGATTTTCCCTCACTCAGCTCGACGCCCGCTTGCGACATATCAGGTTGATTTCCACTCTGCTGGCGCTCAGTCGACTTTTTCGTCTGTCCGGTGCCTTTCTCACCGATACCTGCGGGCTCACCGGCAAAAAGCAGTCCGGTCATTGCCACCGACACCGTCACTGCCAGTCCAACGCTCACTATGTATTTCGTCATATGGAACCTCCCTCCATTATGGACATGTCTAAGATGATACTGGCCCGGGACTAGGGATAGCGCTACTAGGGATAGCCTCTGTTGCATCCCCTAGGGTTTCCCTAGTTCTCGGGTGATTCGATTGTTGGCGGGGCTAGGCGGCTTTCGGTAGCTCGTCCGACGCCGACATGAGAATTGAAGGGATGGCAGGCGTATCGCCCTTATCCTCGCGGAGAGCCTTTCGTCCGCTGTAGATAATCGCATACAGGCATGGCACGAAGAAGAGGGTGAAGACCGTGGCGACCAGCAACCCGCCGATGACGGCGCGGCCCAGCGGCGCATTTTGCGAATACCCGGTCGCCATCGGCACCATTCCGATGATCATGGCGGAGGCGGTCATAAGCACGGGACGGAAACGGGCTTTTCCGGATTCGACCGCCGCCCGTAGCGCGTCGCCGTGCGCTTGGAACCGTTCGCGCGCATAGGATACGACGAGGATGGCATTGGCGGTGCCCGTGCCCATCGTCATGATCGCGCCCGTCAGCGCTGGGGTGGAAAGATTCGTATGGGTGGTGAACAGCGTCCATGCAATACCGGCCAGCGCCCCGGGCAAGGCCGTGATGATAATGAAGGGATCGAGCCACGATTGGAAGTTGACGACGATCAGTAGATAGATCAGCACGATGGCCGCGAGCAGGCCGAAGATCAGCTGGCTATAAGCTTCGTACATCAGCGAAGCCTGGCCGTGGATTTCCAAGTCGGCGCTACGGGGCATCTCGTGCTCCATACTCTTCGTGATCTTCTCGACATCTGCCAAGAGGCCACCCAGATCACGCTCTTCACCGGAGACATAGAGATCAAACAGCGGCATGAGGTTTCCGTGCGTGATCATGCCCGGCGTGCCTTCTGCTGAGATCCTCGTCATATTGCCGAGCAGCTGCGCGTCATCGTTCGCATGATTGCTCGATGAATTGACCGGGATGGTCCTGAGACTGTTCACGCTATCGACTTGGGACTGCGGCGTATAGATATTGACCAGGTACGACATGCCGGTCTTCGGATCGAGCCAAAAATTCTGGTCGATCTGTTGGCTGCCGGCCGTCGTCATGAGCAAATTATCCGCCATGTCCTTTACGGTCCTGTCGACGCCGAGTCCGAATGTGCGGTCGCTTTCGACGGTGAGGGTCGGCGTGCGCATGGTCTGCTGAATCACGACGTCCGCGGACCCCGGGATCTCGCGAAATTTGTGCATCAGTTTTCTGGCAAACTCATAGTTGGCATTGAGGTCGGGACCGTTGATTTGCACGTCGATCGGTGCAGGGGCGCCGAAGTTGAGAATTTTGGCGGTCAGGTCGGACGGCTGAAACGTGAACTCGGTTCCCGGGTAGCGCTCTGTTAAGCCCTTGCGCAGAATGCGGCGGTACTCCCACACCGGCGACTTCTCGTCAGATAAGAGGATCGTTAGGTCACAATCCTGCGAGCCGACCGTCGGCGTCGGAATGAAGGCAAGATTGTGAGGCCCGACCGGGAGTCCGCAATTGCTGACGATGTTTTCCACCTGCCCTGGCAGCAACTCCTCGATGCTGTTGGCGACCACCGTGGCAATGCGTGAAGACACCTCGATGCGTGTGCCGAGCGGCGCCCGCATATGCATCTGCAGGACGCCCGACCTGATTTCCGGGAAGTAGTCCCGCCCGAGAAAGAAGAAGATGGACAGGGAGCCCAGTGCAAGCACCGCGCAAATGTTGACGAAGGAGCGACGATGGGCGATGGCCCGTTCCAGCAGTGCATTATAGCGCTCGCGGAACTGATCGAAGCGGCGCTCGAAGCCGCGCTGAAATCTGCCGAAGATGCCGGACGGCTCCTCGGCCGCATGCTCGTTGCCCTGCAGGTCGTGATGAATCTGGAGGATGTACTTCGCCATGGTGGGGAGCAGCGTGAATGACAGCACGAAGGAGGCGAGCATCGCGATCATGACGGCCTCTGCCATGGGCTTGAACAAGTAGCCGGCCACCCCGCTGAGCGCGAAGAGCGGAAACCACACCACCGCGATACACAGCGTGGCGAGCAGCGTCGGGATCACAATCTGGCCGGCGGCATCGAGGATGGCCGTCTCCAGCGGCTTCCCCATGGCGAGGTGAGTATCGATATTCTCAATCATCACGGTCGCATTGTCGACCAGAATGCCGACCGCCAGCGCCAGTCCGCCCAAGGTCATAATGTTGATCGTCTCGCCGAGCCAATACAGACAGATGAGTGCGGTCAAGATGGAGAGCGGAATCGTGGTAGCGACGATGAACGTCGGCCGCCAGGAGCCAAGCAGCAGCAGCACAATGAAGCCGACGAGCGCGCCGGCCGTCAGCATTTCATGCGCGACGTCGGTGATCGAATCCTTCACGAAGGTTGAGGCATCGTCGAGGAGCCTGATCTTCACGCCCTCCGGAACCACTTTTTGCGCGCGCGGAATCATCTTCTTGATGCCGTCGACCACCGCGAGGGTGGAGGCTTCGGTGCTCTTCATCACGACGATGATCACCGTCTGCTTGCCCTTCACCAGGACCGCGTTCTGTTGCACCCGGCCCATGAGACTCACCGTGGCGACATCGCGCAGATAGACGAACGCGTCGTGATCCCCGACGCGATCCCGCTTGATCGGGATATTGGCGAACTCATCGATCTGCATTGGCGAGGCATTCGTTTGGACGATCCAGTCGGTCGACTTGATCTTGATGTCGCCGGTCGGCAGCACGCGGTATTGCTGCATGAGGACATCGTGAATATCAGACGGGGTGAGGTGGCGTGCGAGCAATTTTTGCTGATCGAGATTGACCATGACCTGCATGTCCTGCCCTCCGTAGGGATGCGGCAGGATGGCGCCCTCGACCGTCACGAGAAGCGGCCGGATTCGCATGAAGGAAATATTGAACAGCTCCGCGGGCGTCATCTTATCGGAGCTCACTTCGAGCATGGCCACCGGAATGGCGGATGGCGCGAGACGCATGATCATGGGCGGCGAAATATCCGGCGGCAGCCACCTGACGACCCTTTGCGCGATGGCGGTGATGTCGGCTTCGGCTCTGCCTACGTCCACCCCGTTCTGCAGATAAATGTTCGTGATGGCGAAGCCCGAGTAGGAGTGACTGTGGATGTATTTGATGCCTTCCACGGTCGCGGTCAGGGCCCGTTCGAACAGATAGGTAATGCGTCCCTCGACCTGCCGCGGCATGAGGCCGGCGTAATCCCAGACCACAGAGGTGATGGGAATCGTAATGTTCGGAAAGACGTCGGTCGGCATATGGAGCACGGACATGGTCCCGAAGAGGACGATGAGGAAAGCCAGCACCACGAAGGTGTATGGCCGGCGCAAGGCAGTCAGGACGATGTGATTCATGCGCAAATTCCGGTGATAGGCGTTCGCTTCATGCGGGACACCGCTCGCCGAGCATCGACGAGCGACGCTCTCCTTCAGTAGGTCTAGCAGGGATTTCCAAGTCGTCAAATTTTCTCGACCTGCGATGTGCATTTGCGCACGACAGTGCGGAAATGCACGAAAACGGGGGCGTACGGCTCGTTCATCTAAAGGCGGTGCTCGTTGAAACACGCAGTACGCGATCAATCCAGCGGAAGTATGAGCAAGCTTGGAAGGATCATTGATGGGCCGTGGTCAACCGCAAATCGGCCGCTGGAATCATCGTTTGGGGTCTGACAATTGAAATCTGAGAGTGATTCGGAAACGGGTCAACGCCATTCGACCGCGCCGAACCCGGAAGGACCGAGAAAGACGTACATCAGGCTCAATGTGCCGACGGTTTGATTACGGTAGTCGATGTTCGGATACCATGCATCGCGGTGCGAGACGACATATCTAAGAGCGATGCCATGTTGATCGAAGACTCGCAGCGTGAAAGCCGCATCGCCGCGCAACATATTTTCCTCTCCCTGTTCGGTGGCCAGCACTTGGCTCACATAATACTCGCGCCCGGTGAAATCGATCATTGCCCGGTTTCCAAAAATGAGCCGGAAATTCAACAGGGCCTGCGGCGTGACGCCGTAATGGTAATCGCGATCCTGCGTGCGCTGAATGCTGCCGGCGGCGCCGTACCCCGCACCGGCCAGCGCTGTGCCCTGCAGGGCGATTGCACGCGACAGCCACGACTGCCAGACCGTTCCGAGTGAGAGTGCCGTTGAGGAGATACGAAAGACCTGTGGAGAAATATAGTCATAGCTCCCGAAGAGTCCCCACACACCGCGGCTGTCCTGTCCAGAGGCGTACGTCTTTCCAAATAGGAGGCCGCGGGTATTCACACTTTCCACGGTATTGGCTGTAACCGCCGTGGCGTGGAAGTCGAAATAGTCGAATGGGCGCGCATACCGATATTCCGGTTTTCCGGGAAGACCGTAGGTAAACGTAAAATCTCCTACCGCCCCGTGCTCCGTGATGCTCGACGCCACGTTTTGACTGCTGGCCGTGAGGGTGCCTCCGACCTGTAAACGCATGAAGGTGGCCGGTTGATAGCTTGGGAACACGGCATCAAACCGATTTCCGAATACGAGGCGGTTGAATCCCATCGGCGGTGAAATCACCGCGGCGCCGAGCTCGCGCCAGAACCCGGGCTTGCCTTCGTCGGTCTCGAGCAGCAAGCTGCCCATCCTGAACAGCGGCTCTCCCAGGAATGTCCCGCCTATGGGCGTCATGATCATGTCATTGATCGACGGCTGCGTCGTTTCACCTCCGATTTCCCACAGAAAACTTCCCGCCGCGCTGTAGAGAAATGATTCCCAAAACGTCAGACCGGCGGACCGTGCAAGGCCATAGTAGATGCTGCCGCTGTAGGGGTGCAGGAACTGATTGACGGAGAACTGGTCATTGTCGACGACCCACGTGGAGTCGGTCAGGTTATGCCAAATGGTATCGCCGTTGGTTTCGTACGTGCTGGTCGGCTCGGTGTAATGCCGGTCGAACTGATTCAGGAGGAAAAGATAGGCGAGAACCTCAAAACCGGGGATGAGATAGCTCCGGCCGGCACCGGTCTCCCAATTTAACGTGTTGCCTTTATGGTGCTCATTGGATTCCTTTCCGGGAAGGACCGGCCCGATCAGTCCGCCATCCTCCGCTTGTTCATTGCCATTCTGCGACGCAGCGCCGGCTAAGCGTTGCCCCGTTATCGTCGAGACGCAGACAAGAGCCGACAGGATGATCCCAGCCCACCAACCTTGGTGGCTCATGAAAAGCCCCCCGGAAAAAGCCCTTCTCCTCAGTGGACATCATGGGCGACTCATTCGATACTTAGGGAATCCCTAGGCGGAGCTAAAAGGTAGGGCACGGAGCGTAGGCTAAGTGAATGAGTAAAAAAGCGAGAACTTACTGGCGTGATCGTTGGTCGGTGACTTTTCTGTCCGGATTGACGCCCAGGTAGTCTTTAATGAATTGATCGACTTTTCGGAGCACCTGATCTTGGAGGTGCTTTACGTTGTCGTCTGCGACCGTGCTGACGACCCCTAACTTCTTCCAAGTCACGGCGGAGACTTCCGGCGCCCCAGGCGTTTCGAGTTTGACCCGCTGTGCGAGCAGGAGATCCGTCGAGTAGAAATAGCGGCCGATGCGATCATGGAGTGTATCCATGCGGACGGTCAGGGTGGCCGCGGTTGGAGTCGCCAGGCGCTCACGTTCCGTCAACACTTTCACGCCGGCTTTCTGCAGGCGTTGCCGAATGTCCTGCTCGATCTTGCCCGTCGTCAAGCCGAGTTGCTCGATTTCGCTGTCTAACGGCTCGACGCGGACTTCGACGCCGGCAACCCCTCGCAGCGATTCTCGTTCAGCGTCCTCCGGCGGCGGTTCTGTCTGGTGGGAAGGCGAGGCAGACAATGCGACTGACGCGATTGCCAGCAAGCCCATGGCTTGCAGACTTAACTGCCTTAGCGATAGCATCGCTTTCCCCGTGTGAGATCGCGCTTCGCACTTACGCGCATGTTACATGGCCTAAACGTGCCTTGTATCCTACGCCTCTTCTGCCAGTATGTCAGGTGGCGCAAGGCGCGCCCTTTATCGATGTGAATTTAACGAGGCCTTCGCAGAATTCATCATTTGATATCACGTGTCTTTGCATCCCGAGTGAGTGATTCCCACAACACATGAAGGCTTTTCCCTCCGAGAAGTGAAGGCTTCTCCCTGCCACCGCTCTGGAGACGCATTCCTAGGATGGCGACTTTCTGTCGTTTTCCTTTCGGCACTGATCTTGCGGTTGTCCCGCCCGGGAACTGAACGTATCACCGGAGGGCGCCGATGAATTCCACGAGACACACCATTCATCAGCTGGCGGCGTGGAGCATGGTCGTGGCAATGATGATGTCATTTGTGCCCGTGGCGCCGGCGGGGGCTTCTCTGCCGCAAAGTCCCATGCAAGCCGTGCGCAGTACCATCGAGGATGTGATCCATATCCTCACGAACGAGTCGTTGAAACAGCCTGAGCGTCTGACAGAGCGGCGGCAGGAGATCGAACGGCTTATTCGCGAGCGCGTGAGTTATGAAGACATGGCCAAGCAGGCGTTGGGCGCGCATTGGCTCACTCTCGAGACTTCCGAGCGGCAGGAGTTCATCGATCTGTTCGTGCAGCTCCTCCGGGACTCGTTTGCCGGGAAGATCGACGCCTATGCCGGCGAGCACGTGTTGTATGTATCTGAACAACAGAATGACCGGTTTGCCGAGGTGCGGACAAAGCTCTCCGGCCGCAAGACCGACACGCTGCTAGACTTTCGGATGATCGACCAGGCCGGCGTGTGGCTCGTGTATGACGTCGTCATTGACGGCGCGAGCATCGTGCATAATTACCGGGCGCAGTTCGCGAGCATCATCCGAGACGCCTCCTACGTGGGGCTGCTGGAAAGAATGCGGGAGAAGACGTTCGTGGTGAAGGGCTTCGAAACGCACTCAGCACCCGTGCCGGCTCTGTAGGAACAGTTCGAGGGTGAAGCCCGTAGGGGCGAGTCACTGCTGAAAGATGTTCCGGTAGCTTTCGATGACCGAGAGCTCCCGGTCGTTTCCTCCCATGCGTTCCCACGTATCGCCGGCCCCAACCTGCCCTTCCTCCAAGACGGCCAGATAAAAGCCGCAACGTCCGCTCGCATGAAATCGCTTCGGCATGTCGGGGCGTTTAAAACGGACGGCGAGCTTGTAGCATGGCATTCGCGGCTGCGTGACCTCGACGACCGCTCCGCCGATGCGAAAGCGATCACCGAGACGGACGGACGATTCGTCCAACCCCTCCGTTGTGAAGTTCTCGCCGAAGCTACCGTAGGGCAATTCCATGCCGGGTAATTCCTGGCGCCAGTAGGCGTAGTGTTCAGACGGGTAGACGTAGACGGCCTTGTCCCACCCGCCGTGAACCCTGAGATCCGCTTGCTTGTCGCCGTCGAGATTGTCTCGGCGCAGCATGATGCGGCCGCTCACCGGCTTCTTGAATATGCCAGTGGACACGGTCATTCCGCGCCAACGAACTTTCCGCGGCCGACCGACTTGTATTGAGATGAGCTTCATGACTGCCTCGTTTGGCCTTCGCCCTGTCATGCGCTGACCAACTCGACCGGCGATAAGAACTCGACGATCTTGGCAGCGATCTCTGTGTAGTGCGTTTCGAGTGCGAAGTGACCGGTGTCAAGAAATTGCACCTGCGCGTTCGGATT